>SVGS01000043.1 GCA_015056205.1 Clostridiales bacterium
AGCAGATGGCTGTAGCCCCGGACGACAAAGACATTGCCGTTTTTCTCTTTGATGGCGTCCACCTGGGCCTGGGTCAGGTCCGAGGGCTCGATGCCGTTTACCTGCTTGTAGCAGAGGGTGAAGGAGGTACCGGAAGCGTTGTACTTCCGTTCCAGGCCCATGGCCGTGCCCATCAGGGCGGCGGCGTCCGGCGCGCCGGAGCAGTAAAAGGGTACGACGCGGCGGGAGCCCCGGGCATAGAGCTTATCCAGCAGGCTGTTCGCGGCGGTCGCCTCGGCGGGCGTGCCGGTCACGGCTGCGAAGAGCATCAGGGGGCGTGTGGCGCTCTCGATGGCCGCGGCCAGATCCAGCCAGTCCTGGGTGGTCATGCCGGAAACAACAGGAAGCACACCATAGAAATCCTGGGTCCGCTCCAGGACGGCGGCCAGGGCCTGCGGCAGGGACTCGGAGGCCGGGGATCCGGAAACCAGCAGCTTCCCGGGCGTGGGGGACGCGGCGAAATACTTGAGCCCCGCCTTATACTCATCCGAGGTGACGGGAAAACCATCGGCGATCATCCCGGCGGCGGCCTCGGTGGCCGAGGAATAGGCCCGCATGCGTTTCTCCGTGGTAAATGTGCCGGGCTTCACCAGCAGCAGGCCCGTATCAAAGGCGGCGGCTCCGGCCGAAGCTGAAGTCAGGTTCAGAACAACCCGGGCAATGGTGTCTGTGGAAAGCATGGAAAGTCTCCTTTCGTTTATGGGTTCACTCGTCTGCAGCAGATGGAATCCTGAAACAAAAAAACCACCCGTAAATTTGATCGGGTGGTTCATATGAGGTTCATGCGCAGATTACGCTTTGCGAATCATTGTATGCTCTAAGTGTTTTCTTTTTCGGGCCAAACATACTTTTTCGCCTTTTCCTCAGTCAATTGAAATTTTTCCATGATTCTGTTTAATATTGTATGATCGTCCAATTTCATATCATTCCGATAAATATCTACAGCTTCAAACACTCTTCCTTTTTTCTCTCCTCTCGCTTCTCCGATGACAATGCCTCTTTCCATAGAATCTTCCATTTCCGATTTCCAGTCCAGCAGTGCTTTACGCCGATTCCAGATCTGCTGTCTCTGGTTAGGTTTGCTCATAATCACTTCCATCGTCTTCCCGGCCTCCATAACTCCCTGGTTCTCAATCTGGTTAAACGTTTCCCAGTTCTTTGCGGTAAAAGCTTTCGCCCAGTCAACCAGTCCGTTTTGTTTCTCGTTCTCTGTTGCCTGATCGATGGCTTTCAGATCCAGTACAATAAACTGCAGTTTGTCCGAAAAAGCATAGCCTTCGTGATCCCTCAGATCGTATCTGGCACAGAACCGCTTGTGATCCGGAAACAGCGTATAGTTCATGATCGCGATCTGAATCACAGGCTGCAATTTGCTGTATGAGAATTCTTCCCCTCGACTTTGAGCATCGATTTCTCTGCACGCATAAACCAATGTTCTGTTTGTCCAGGATTCAAACCGGCGTACCTGCATCTCCACAAGAATGAATTTCTGTTCGTTCAGATGCACCTTCAGATCCAGCACGGTCACCATCGTATCAATGGATTCATTGTACTGCAGCGGGTTTAGAATCTCAATCCGTTGAATCTCAGCCTCCGGCATGTTCAGCAGGCTGCTCAGCAGGCTTCTGAGTGCCTGTTCATTCATCGAAAACACCATATGGAAAAGAAGGTCGTTCATCAGCGATACATAATCCGGAGTAGGATCGAACTCTCCTTCGAAAACCTGTTCCTTCATTCCGATTCTCTCGTTCATGTATTCACCTCCCCCTCTTTCCGATTATATTATACAATAGCGGAAAAGGCTTTTCAAGATGATTGTGAAGGATCACCGCTGGGGGACAAATGCGTATGCAGGATGACCGCCGGGACATGGTTTGCCTCATGCACTGGCGTATCTAATGTGTCCGCGATCCGGAGGGAGACCGTAAGGTCGCAGCGGTTCCGCCAGAGAGTTCCTTCCTGCTCGTGGAGCAGGATCGGCTGGGGCGGATCCGGGATGGGGAAAATCCCGGCCTTGCGGAGAACCTGGCGGGGCTTCCCTGCTCCGTCCAGATAGAGCAGGCTGCGGATGCGGCGGGCGTGGGCTTCCGCGTCCGGGCCGTAGCAGATGATCTGGAGCCGGTAGCAGAGGCGCAGGGAGAAGCGGTTTTTATATTCAGACTGTCCGCGGTCTCCCGGATCATCCTCTGCGAGAAGATCGAAATACACCACATTCTGGCTGCGGGCAGGGCGCGGGGCGTTTTCCGGTTCCGTGTAGGCGGAATGGATGAGGGCCGAGGCCGCGGCGCTGTCCGCGGAGAGGCCAAAGCAGGCGGCCAGCGCGTAGAAGATGGCGTTTTTGATGGCGGAGAGAGAGATCATGGCGGGTGGCCTTCTTTCATGCCAGAATTCAGAGTTATACCTGTCCGGATCAGGTTCAAAAGGACAGGTCAGTATCCATTGTATTTGGGAATCAGAGAACGATATCAGACAGCGGAAGTTTCCGTTTCGTGAACCAGGATAGCGAGTGCCTGACAATAGTGAAACTGGGGCCAGTTCCGGGCTTTTGTGACGCGGTATGTGTTTCCGTTCCAGCGGATCCGGTCCGGTGCGGTGAAGGAACGGCCGAAGGATTCGCCGGCGGAAAGGGTGTAATTGGTGTAGACGGCGATGTATTCCTCATGGATATCCTCGCCGGGCTTCGGCTGGATTTCCTCCACGGCGGCGGGATGAATGACGCCGATGGCGGTGGTTGTGGCCTGAGAGATCAGTGTGGTTTCAGCCCTGTTCCGCTTGTACACGGTGCGCTCGACCGTAAAGGAAACAGAGCCCAGCTCCGGATCAAAGAGCATGGAGTTGATATCTGTCATGGTGCCTGTACCTCAATATGATGTTGTCGGGAGGATGGGAAATTTGCTTTCATGAAAATGGAAAAGCCGGATATGGAAGTACCGGATGCGGGGCACCGGATAGGATATTTACGGAGGATAATTACGGAAGCAAAAGATCCATTATCGGAGGTGGGAATTAATCAGAGACTTCCCTGTCCCCTATCTGGATTTGATTTCGTAGCCGAAGGAATTGTAAAGCTCCCCGGTTTCCACCAGGGGGAGATTGAATCCCT
>SVGS01000044.1 GCA_015056205.1 Clostridiales bacterium
GAAGAGATCTATCTGGACAGCAGCCTCGATTTATTCTGAGGATCATCAGGCGGAAGGAGGCATGGAGCACGGATCAGATTATCATTCATGTGGATATGGACGCTTTTTATGCTTCCGTGGAAGTCCGGGACAACCCGGCGCTCCGGGGGAAACCGCTGATTATCGGATCCCTTCCCCGGGAACGGGGCGTGGTGGCCACCTGCAGCTATGAAGCGCGGAGGTATGGCATCCATTCCGCCATGAACATCAAGGAAGCCTACCGCCTGTGTCCTTCCGGAATCTACATGCACCCCAACTTCGACAAGTACAGAGCCGTATCCCAGAGGCTGCATGCAATCTGGAACACCTATGCAGACGCTTCTGAAACCATCGCCCTGGATGAAGCTTATCTGGATGTGACCGGAAAAGCAGGCAGCTGGGAAAGAGCCTGTGAAATCGGAAAGCTGATCAGGCAGAGAACGCGGGAGGAGCTGGGCCTGACCTGTTCTGTCGGCGTTGCCTATTCCAAAACCGCCGCCAAGACAGCCAGCGAGGAAAAGAAACCGGACGGGTACTTTGAAATCCCGACACCCCAGGTGTTTATGAATCTGATTACCGACCGGGATGTGCGCGTACTCTATACGGTGGGGGAAAAAACGGCGCAGAAGCTGAACAATGCCGGCTTTCGGACTGTCCGGGATATTCAGGAACGACCGTCCGAAGTGATCCGGCTGCTGGGCAAACAGGGTGAATGGATCACCCGGGTTGCCTTTGGGGAGGATGACCGGAAGGTCACGGCGTACCGGCCGGAGGACGCCAAATCCATCAGCCGCGAACTGACTTTTCAGGAGGATGTCAGTGATATTGAATATCTGAAGGATGTGCTGCTGCTTCTTTCCCTCAGCGTGGAACGAAGAGCTGCCCGGGTCGGGCTGTATGGAGAAGGCGTCAGCCTGAAACTGACTTTTTCCAATATGAAGAATATCACCCGTTCCAGAGGCGTGCTCTCAACCCGTTTTGCTGCGGACATCTACAGGGAAGCCGTTCAGCTGCTGGAGCAGGTTCAGCTGCAGCCGGTCCGGCTGATCGGTACCGGACTGTATCATCTGACGGACGAGCATGTCCGTCAGATCCGCATTGAAGATCTCATGCCAGAAACCGCAAAAAAGCGGGAGGAAGAGATCAGCAACGGACTGGAAGAACTGCATGTGCGTTACGGCCTGGATTTTGCCAGGAATCTGGACCGCCTTTTTCAGGGTGAAACGCTTTATAAAACAATTGAATATATGAGAAGGAAAAAGGGAAAAGAATGAGTGATTCCGCCGAACCTGAAAAACGGCGGGCTCAGTCCCCAGCCGGAATCTGCGCGTTCAGGCTTTTATTGCGATAATTCAGATTCGTGCGCAGCGAATATCCCTGCTTCTCCCAGAACCGGTTTGCGGGCTCATTGTCTGAGAAAACCAGGCCGAATATCTTCTGAATGCCTTCTTTTTTCAGCGCTTTCTCCGCAAGGTAGACAAGATGCGCCGCTATGCCCATCCGACGAAAATCCGGGTGAACACACATATGGTGTATGATCCCCCGGCGGCCGTCATGTCCGGTCAGGATTACGCCGATAATCCGGTCATTGATCACCGCAGCAAAGCATGTTTCCGGGTTGCGCTTCAGATATCTTTCAATCCCTTCCCGGCTGTCGTCGACCGGGTTCAGCGCCCGGCGGCTCTGCTCCGTGCTGTTCCACAATTCAAAAATGGCGTCATAATCATCAATTGTAACCTGCTTTACCGTATACTCCATTGCAAACACTCTCCCCTGCCGTCCGGCGCTCACCGATGAATATATACCCGGCTCATCTCCGGTTCCCCATCGCCCTGTGTCATACAGTAAAATTCCCAGCCGTAGCGCTCATAAAAACCGGTATGACCGGTGACCAGATACAGCGGTGAAATTCCTTTGGATTTCATATCCTCCACCACCAGATTCAGCAGCCGCCCGGCAATCCCCTGACCGCGAAAGGCTTCTTCCGTATAAACGGCGCAGACATTGGGGGCCAGATCTCTGCGATCGTGGAAATCATTTTCAATGACGCCCAGGCCGCCGATGATCCTTTCCCCGTCCATACACAGATACCAGCCATACTCTGTTTCACCACGCAGATAGGCGGACATGCATTCCAGATAAGCTTCCTTCGGGACACCCCATTTCTCATGGAACCAAAGGGCGGCCGTATCCAGAAGCGAGGGACGGTCACGCAGGAGAAAACAGGCATATTCACCGGAATGATCCATTTCCAGACTCCTCCACACGTTGAATTTCGATCTATTTTACTCCTGTACGTACAATTATTCCATGGCTTTTTCATGTTATTCCCGAAATTCTCCGCCGGAAACATGATCCCGCTTTCATCCGCCGGCAGGGGGATTCCTGACGGGCCGGGCTGTAAGCAGCGCCCGCTCAGGGAAAGCGGCTTGACTTTTCCGGGAAGAAGGATATAATCATTGGCGAATCCGACCGCAAAGTTTTTCTGAGCGGAAAGAGCGAAGCGTTTTCCGGGGTTCTGACAAAGCTGCCGGGGAAATGTTTTGATGCGCCGTCGGATTCAATCCGGCGTTTTTTTATTGCCTGCCGTTCCGCGTTCAAAAGCACGGACAGTGCAGAAGGAAACGGACGTCCAGGCTGAAGCGCGAACGGCTTTCATGGAAGGAGGCGAATGACAGTGAGCGAAACGAATGACTCCCGGCTGGCCGTGGTGGCCATCGTGGTGGAGGAACCGGACAGCGTGTCGGCGCTGAACGAGCTGCTGCATCAGCACAGTGCACATATTATCGGGCGAATGGGGATTCCCTGCCCGGCGCGGGGCGTAAGCCTGATCAGCATCGCGATGGACGCCC
>SVGS01000045.1 GCA_015056205.1 Clostridiales bacterium
CGTGCCGAACACCGGCTTTTCCTCCGGCAGGATAACGCCGATCTCCGGCTGACCGGGATCGGCGCCGCCGCAGGGCTGGCGACTCCTGAAAGGCTGGAACGCATGGAGCGGAAGCGCCGGGAAACCGAAAGCACACTGCGGCGCCTGCGGACGACCCGCTTTGTGCCGGGGCCCGCCCTGAATGCTTTCCTGCAGGAGAACGGTGAGCCTGAGCCGTCCGGCTCTCTGACCGGAGAGGAGCTGCTGCGCAGGCCCGCAATCAGCTTTGAAAAAATGAAGACGATGGACTCTGCTCTGAATGAGGTTCCTCCGGATGCTGCTGAACAGGCGGAGATTGCTACCAAATACGCCGGCTATCTGGAAAAGCAGGAGCTTCTGATCCGGAAGGCCCGCCGCCTGGAGGAAACGCGTCTCTCTCCGGACATTCCCTATGAACAGATCGACGGCCTGCGGATTGAAGCCCGCCAGAAACTGGTTCGCCAGAAACCGATTTCCCTGGGGGCCGCCGGACGCATCCCCGGGGTAAACCCGGCGGATGTCGCGGTTCTCTCTGTCTGGCTTGAGAAACAGCGCCTTCTGGAGAAGAAGAACGGATGAAGAAGAGCGAGAAACAACTGACGGGATTGTTTGTGCTGATCATGCTGGCATTCAGCCTCCTGATGGCGGCCTGGGTACCGCTTCGGGCAGCCCTGGATTTTTCCATGGCGGATACGGCCCTCAGCCTGGAAACCAGCCGGGGCCGGGAGCGCAAGCAGCAGATGGAGTACGATCAGGTTCTGAAGGACTTACCGGCAGCCCGGGAAGAGCTGGCGGAGATTCGCCCCCGGGCGGAAGCTGCCGCGGAGCAGGTCCGCCTCCTGAAGGAGGAAAGAAAAGCGCTCCGGGCGAAAAAAAAGCAGCTGGAGTCGGAACAGAAATCCTTGGGAAATACGGATCCTTCGGCACAAACCGCGGCAGGGGAGGAGCCATGAGCAGATCTTTGAAAGCGATCCTGATGCTGGCGATGCTTCTGGCGGTGATCCTCGCAGGCATCCTGTTTTCCGATCTTCTCCGGGATCGGCAGGCCCTGCACGATCTGGAAGCCCAGCTGGCGGACAGCCGCGCCTCCTGGGAGTCCATTGCTGAAAAAAAGGAAGCTTTGCAGGATGAACTGAAGGTTGCGGAGGAAGCGCTGAAGGAAGCCAGACTGACCCTGCAGGAGTCGGTGGAAAGAGCGGACTCCCTCCGGTCTGATATTGAAGCGCTTGCCTCGGAAATTGCCGCGTTCGGACCATGACTCCTTTACAGACGTTTTCGGCTGGATCACACTGTCATCCGGAAAGGCCGGTCATCCCGGGAAACCCGGTTCAGTCTGCTTTTTCCCGAAGGTCCCTTCGGAAAAAATAATAAGATGGAGGATTGCAAAATGAAGAAGAAATTCCTGGTAATGATGTCCATCCTGCTGCTGATGGCGATGGCAGGCTCTGCCATGGCCGCAGAGGGCACCTATATTGATCTGAGTGCACGCGATGTCGTGCTCTCCCGCGTATCGGAGAACCTTGGCTGCCGTTTCGAAAATGCAAAGTATTACTGCCTGATTAAGCCGGACGGAACGAAACTGACCAATGAGATTTACACATCCATCAGCGCTGTTTCCTCCTACCCCTTTTTCAAGGTGGAAGCGGACAGCAAGGACGGCGTTCATGATGAAGGCCTCATTGATGATCAGGGGAACGTGATGGTTCCGGTGATGTATGCGGATGTTTCCGTAGTCTCGGACCGCTGGGCCTATGGCGTTAAGCTGACGCCTTCCTCCGGAGACGACAAGGACTACACCTTCACCAATTTCAGCACCGGGGACAAAACCTTCTATCGCATCGACACGGTCGATTTCTATTACCGCGGCAAACAGGCGGGAACCCTTTCCCGTTCGGATTTTGACGGATATCCCACGGCCTACGGGGACTATATCTGCATCCAGAACCGGGAGAAAAAACGTGTCTACTATAATTCCGCCATGGAAAAATCCCCGGTCGACGGTGATTACGGCGAGTATACCAGCACGTATAAAAACCGTGCCACGCATTATGTCCATAACGGCACCGGCATGCCGGCCTTTGAGACGGGCTGCACGCTTACTCCGGCAGAGGTTGAAAAGTCCATTGTCTATGAGAATGGGAAATTCCTGAACCTTCAGGGAGAGGAAGCTTTCAGGGCGGCCCAGAACTATGATTCTTTTTCCGGCTTCCATGGCGATTACGCGGTTGTCACCATGAACCGCATGAAGGGCCTCATCGATGCCGCGGGGCAGGAAGTCATCCCCCTGGAATATGAAGAAATCGGAAATTATGAAGATCAGTACCTGACCTTTGGCGTCATCAGCGCTGAAAAGGACGGGAAGTTTGGCTTCCTGGACGCCGCGGGCAATGTCACCTGTCCCTTTACCTATTCCAAGGATATCGTCTCCAACCGCGGAATCCTGGCTTCCATCAAGAACCTGGATGGCACGATTATTGTCCTCAGCGGTCTGGCAGGAGAACTTCCGGAGCATTATTCGGATGTGGAACTGATGAGCGACGCCCGTGCTTTCGTCGCGAAAAACGCGGAAGGCGAATGCAGCCTGATTGACGCTACCGGCGAAACGCTCATTCCCTATGTGGATACATGGTCTATCTCCTACAACCGCGCCGCTACCGTTGCCTGTTACAGCCTGGGCAACCGCACCTACCGGATTTATTCCTTCACCCATGACGCAGCGGTTCCTGCAGCAGTCTCTGCCGTGACACCT
>SVGS01000030.1 GCA_015056205.1 Clostridiales bacterium
AGTGTTCCCGGTTTTCTTTGTTGAAGAAAACTTCTGACTTCTTGTTTTCCTTCAGATATTCGCTGGCGGCCACCAGGAAACCGGAAGTGCCGCAGGCAGGATCGCAAATCAGGTCATCCGGCTTTGGCTGCATCAACTCCACCATCATGCGGATGATATGCCTTGGCGTACGGAACTGGCCATTCACGCCGGCGGTGGACAGCTTTGACAGCAGGTATTCGTAGACGTCGCCGCGGGCGTCCGTATCGCTGAGTTTCGCCATCTGCTCATACATATCGTCCATGGCGGTGACGATCTTATCCAGCATCAGGGGCGTAGGCACTTTGAAGATGGCGTCGCCCATATACCTGGAATAGGCGCTTTCCTTGTTCCCGTGCAAGTTCTTGATGAACGGGAAGACCCATTCCTGCATAACGCTGTACATCTTCGCCGCCGGGAAATCGTGGAATACGCTCCATTTCAGCTGAGTACCGTCTACCATCTGGTTTCCGATCTGCACCTCCTCCGCAAAGATGCTTTCAAAGGGAAGACCCAGCATGGCGCTTTCCTTTGCCCGCAAGGTGTCGGCAGAATCCAGGTCATGGATGAACATCAGATAGGTCATCTGCTCAATGACGTCCAGCGGATTGGTCAGGCCGCCCGTCCAGAAGATTTCCCAGATGCTGTCGATTCTGTTTTTCAGTTCGCCGGTAATCATATTCAGTCACCTCTGTTCCAGATATAGGATGTATAGCGGCCCCCGCCGATTTTGATGATCTCTCCGCTTTCCTGCAGGCTTGCCAAAGCCCGCTCCACCGTTCTCCCGCTGATATCAGGACATTGTGCCATGATTTCTGCTTTAGTCAGTTTCCTGATACTGTTGCGGATAATCTCTCTTACGCGTTCCGGTTTGGAAAGGCCTTTCGTGATCAGGATCTCCACCCTGTCAGCGAAATCCTTGTAAGCAGCAATAATCACTCCAAGCATATACCGTACAAACGGCAGATAATCATTCTCTTCCTCATGCCACCCGGTATCACTGTCCTGCAGGGCATCATAATAGCTTTCTTTATGATCCGCGATCAGTTTCTCCAGGCTGATATACTTTCCAACAATATATCCGGACCGGTAAAGAATCAGCAGCGTCAGCAGCCGGCTCA
The DNA here is from genome assembly GCA_015056205.1 of Clostridiales bacterium. Taxonomy (GTDB): domain Bacteria; phylum Bacillota; class Clostridia; order Christensenellales; family Aristaeellaceae; genus Aristaeella. The sequence goes on from SVGS01000030.1 coordinate 1,140, forward strand.
TTCTTCCGTTTCCGTCGTTGAACGGATGGATGCAAAGGAAGTCCAGGATAAAGATGGGCATCAAAAGCAGCGGATCCATATCCGGATCGTTGACGGCATCGTTGAATGTGTTGCAAAGCGTTTCGATTGCTTCCGGAGTTTCCCATGCCGGTACCGGTTGAAAGCGAACCAGTTTGGTTCCATCCGGCAATTCTTCAGCAATAATGTTGTCGCTGTTCTTGTAGTTTCCGCCAAATCCGGGATTATTGAATTTGTACAGATCCCGGTGCAGCTGAAGAATCATGTTGGGACGTACCGGGATAAAGTCGTAATTTTCATGAATCGTCGCCAGTACATCGCGATATCCGGCAATCTCTCTTTCGTTGCGGTTCCGCGGAGCCGTCTTGTTGCGAACAATCTTCTTCAGCCGGTCATCCGTGGTAATGATTCCTTCAATCCGGTTTGATGCTTCTGTACTTTGGATCTTTGCAATTTCCAGCAATTCAGTCAATGCATCTTTATGGGCTTCGATAAACAAATTCTGCTGTCCTTTTTGCTCGTGAATCTGCGCCAGATAAGAAACAATCTCCGGTGTCAGCAGTTCCCGATAGGTTTCTTTGTAGTTCAATGTCCTCATTTAATTGCTCCATTTCGATTTCAACATCGCCATTTATCCATGATTCGGCTGTATTGTATCATAAAAACCGCTAAAAATCAATTTAATACCGCCATTTTATCTGGCAATGGCGGTATTAGCCGAAAGGATGGCGGAATTAATCTATGATTTATGTTCAGAACTGGCCGGGATTCATTTTCTCCCCATAATTTCACAAAAGTAGTAAAATAGTCGCTCTGCAGATATAGTCCTTCAGAACACTGTTGGCCCATTTTCAGAATTCAACACCGCCGACTCCGCTTCATACAGTTCCCGGTATTCGGGGCATCGTCCTATCAGCTCCTGATGGGATCCCTGATCCACTACGCCGCCCCGACCGATCACCATGATTCTGTCCGCGTGCACGACCGTAGAGAGGCGGTGGGCGATCGTGATAACCGTCCGCTCTCCCCGGATATTGGAAATAGCCTGCTGGATCTTCGCCTGTGTAATGTTGTCCAGCGCGCTGGTCGCCTCGTCCAGCATCAATACCCGAGCATCCTTCAGCAGCGCGCGTGCAATCGCAAGCCGCTGACGCTGACCGCCGGAAAGATTCACCCCGTCTTCGTCGATCAGGGAATCATAACCGCCGGGCATCGCCTCGATGTCCTGATCAATGCAGGCCATCCTGCAAGCCGTGCGCATCTCCTCCTCCGTCATGTCCGGTTTCACCAGCCGTAGGTTCTCCCGGATGGTGAGCTGGAACAGATAAGGGTTCTGGGGAACAACCGCCAGATTTCCCCGGATGGATTCAGCGTCCAGTTCGCGGATATCCGCCCCGTCAAACCGGATCACGCCCTCGTTCACCTCATAGAGCCTGCTGATCAGGTTAAACACCGTGCTCTTCCCGCAGCCGCTGGGGCCGACCAGGGCCACAGATTCTCCAGGATGGATCACGAAGCTCATGTCTTTCAGCACCCATCCGAATGAAAGCCCGGGCAAATGCCGTTTATAGGAGAAAAAGACGTTCTCAAAGCGAATTTCTCCCTGTGCGCACGTCAGATGCTTCTGGCCGAACGTATCCTTCGGAAACTCCGGACTGCTGATGATGGCCATCACACGTTCCGCGGAGAGCTCCAGTCCCTTGGCAAACTCCATCAGCGTCCCGATCAGCTGAATAGCGGATACCCCGATGCCGGAGCGGTAGTTAAACAGCACCAGCGCTTGTGCCGGCATGATCTCTCCCCGGGCGATCAGCGCAACCAGCATGGCGATGTAAGCATACGTGCCGAAGGAGCCGATTTCCATCCGAGCCAGACTGAATACCGCGGAGCGATTCTGCATCCGCATTCGTTTCCCGTTGGCGTCCGTGATTCTCCGAACCAGCTCATCCTCAAAAGCATCTTCGCTATGAGTCAGCTTCACATCCTTCGCGCCGCGGATCATCTCATTGACAAAGCCGGTATACCGCTCATTGGCGTTGCGGTAGATATGATCGTCCGCCTTGAGGCGGTGGGTGCGGATATTTTCGATCACGGTCTGTATCGCCAGAATGCCGATCATCACGGCTAACGCCGTCCGATTCAGAATCAGCATAGCTGTAAGAATGCCGATTTTTTCAATGGACTGAGAAAGCAAATCCGCCAGCGTATTAAAACCTGTCGCCAGCTGAGAGGTATCCTGGGTAAGCCGCTGGATAAACAGCCCCGCTCCCTTCCGGTCCAGGCACCGGGTGCTGATCCGCAGCGCCTGATGCACCAGATCCGTCTCCAGCAGCGTCAGCGTCTTGTTGTAAACCACGTTGTAGGCCCTGTTGCATGCAATGGAAAATATATTCGCCACGGCTTCGATCACCAGCAGCGAAAGGGCCGCCAGCAGGATCTGTTCCGCTGCTCCCTCCGTGAGGGCGACGATGACCCGCGCGGTGATCATGGGCGCAGCCACCTGAATCCCGACCAGCAGCGCCTGCATCAGCACGCCCAGGAAAAACCATCCCTTATGCGGCCTGGTATATTTCCAGACAAACCGAAGCAGATCCCCCCTGGTATTTTCGAGCCGGAATGTATAGATCCGGCGGTCCTGTCCTCTCCGGCGCTCGCCCTTCCAATCCTTCAACAGGCCGGCCATGGGCGTGTCCACTCCGTCGAACGTTCCGTCCGGGCTCTCCGGCAGGATCAATTCCGCCGTTAGGTACCGGCCCCGCCGCCTCATCCGCAGGGAAACCCCGGCCATTTCCCCGTACCGGTCTCTGCAGATGAGCAGCGTTTCCTCCAGGGAGAGAGAGAAACGGATACGCTGTTCCTCCTCCACGCCGTATCTTTCCGCTTCCTTTTCAGCCAGGTTCACCGCTTTGCTGATGCCCCTGCTGTCCGCTTTACCCTTCCATTTCATTCCTGTGTCTCCAGATACGCGTCCAGCTGACGCTGCGCCTCGGCCTGTACAGCCTCAATGCCGGCAATCTGCAGTTCCCTCTGAATTTCAGGCAGCACCGCGTCAATATCCAGCGTGCCGGTCAGCAGCCCGGAGGTGTATTTTTCCATAACCGCCCCGCAGGCCGCGCATTCCGCTTCCACATCTCCCCTGTTGAAGGTAAAGGCCCCCAGGGTGGACATCCGGGCATCCCTGTATCCTTCGTAGATCTCGTCCCAGTCGTAATAGGAGTCGCTGGTGCAGGATGCGTTTCTGACGGAACCGGTCACAAAGCCGTCCATGGACCAGTTGCTCAGCCCCTGCTCCGTGCGCTCCGCAACCCGGATCCCCAGCTCGTTTGTAACATAATTGAAATGGACGCCTTCCACTCCGAATCGCAGGATATCCCGGAATTCCCGATCCGTGTTCAACAGCTCCAGATATTTCAGACAGGCGACGGCCTGCTCCTCGGAGGCGGCCGCGTTCACGGCGTTCATCGCTCCCCGCATGGTCGCCACGGACATGTTCGGCCCGGCATAGCGGGACCCTTCCACATTGATGCCGGCCCAGCTGGAGTAGCCGGAGTAATACCCTTTCCACGCGGAGCCGGATCGCACGCCAGCCCGGATTTCGGGGCCAATGGAATCGATGGTGGCGGCATCCGGATTGATGTATCCCAGCGTGTACCACCGGTGCAGCAGCCGGTAGCGCTCCATCAGTTCCGAATCCTCCCAGAAGGGGATGATCGTGTTTTCACGCTCCGTGCCTGCAAGAGCATAGGGAGAACACAGATAACTACCCACGATCCATTGGGAGGAGTTGGTCATGCCGGTCAGGCCGCCCTTGCCCAGCATCAGCGGGTAGACGTCGTCATAGTTTTCCTTATAAGCCTTGAGCATCGGCTCCAGATCGCGGAATTCCATGGTTTCCGGAATGGTGAAGCCGATTGCTTCATACCGGTCCTTGTCGAAGCGGAAATACTGTTCGCTGGCCATATCCTTCATGGTGGGCACAGCATAGATCCGGCCGCCGATGGATCCGGCGATCTCCCAGTAGACCGGGTCGATGCATTCATAAAGCGCTGGAGCCTCCGCGGGAACAAGATCCGTCAGATCGTAGAACCGTTCGTCAAAAGCATTGGCGGCAAAGCTGTTGCACCAGTCGCAGGTGAAGGTCATGTCATAGTAGGTGTCCGTGCTCATGTCAGCATTGAACTGTTCATTGGTCTTGAAGATCAGTTCAGCCTCTACGCCGATCCGCTCCCGGGAGTAGGCGTTCGCCTTCTCCATAACCAGCCGGGTGTCGATCGGCGCATCGCCGTAAACCCACCAGATGATTTTCCGTACGGGCTCCTCCGCAGCTGCGTAGCCGACGCCCACCGTCAACGCCATCATCAGGATCAGTGCCATGATCAGTGCTTTTTTCATGCCGTCGTCTCTCCTTCTCTGTCTTTTTTCCTGGCCTTCCGCGGGATGTGTTTCGTTGTTACCCCTTTACGGCGCCAATCGTCAGACCGCTGGTGAAGTAGCGCTGAAAGAAAGGGTAAGAACAGGCAATGGGGATCACCACCACCATGACAATGGCCATCCGGGCGGTTTCCGAGGGAATGCTGCGCATGGTGTCCCCCGTGAAATGCTCCTCGTTCCGGGCCAGGAAGGCCATGCTTTTCTCAATGGAAATCAGAACGTACTGCAGCGGATAGATCTCCCGATGATTGCTGTCCAGGTAGAGCATTGCGCCATACCAGGCATTCCAGTAGCTGAAGCTCAGAAACAGTCCGATGGTGGCGATAACCGGCAGCGAAAGGGGCAGAACCAGCTGGGCGAAAATCCGGATCTGCCGCGCGCCGTCGATTTTCCCGGACTCGATGATTCCATCCGGAATCGTGGTTTGGAAGAAGGTCCGCATCACAATGACGTAAAATGGAGAACAGGCTCCGGGCAGGATCAGGCTCAGATAGGTATTTTTCAGGTGATAGACCTGAGTGTTGACCATATAGGTCGCCACCAGGCCGCCGGAAAACAGCATGGGAATCAGCAGCATCGTGGTCAGGACCCCCCTCAGGCGGAAACTTTGCCGGGACAGGCTGTAGCCCAGGGTCGAGGTAAGAGCCAGGCCCAGAAGCGTGCCGGCCGCGGTGATGCCGACGGAATTCAGGAAGGCCCGGCCGATATAGTTTCTCGATCTCCATAGGTATTCGTAGGCGCTCAGGGAGAATTCGGAGGGGAAAAAGCTGTATCCGCGCTCCGCGATGGAGGCTTCCGAGGAAACGGAAACGATGAACACAAAGGCAACCGGAAGAACCGTCAGCGCCGCCAGCAGGATGAACAGCCCCGAAAACAAGGCGTTCGTCAGAGGACTGATCCGGTTGAACCGGCCCAGACCGTCCTCCGCCGTTCTTTCCTTCCGCCTTGCCATCTTTCTCCCCCTTTCCGCTTCTCAGGGTGCTTCTCGATCAGTATGCTCAAAACAGTCCGCTTTCCGGATCAATCTTCCGTACGATCCTGTTCGCCCCGATCATGAGCAGGCAACCCGACACGCTCTGCACCAGACCGGCCGCCGAGGCAAAGTTATAGTTGTTGTTCTGCATCAGCGCTTTGTATACGTAGACATCCAGTGTCTGCGTCACGTCGATCAGCTGGTTGGAGTCCCGGGGCACCTGAAAGAACAGGCCAAAGTCCGTCGACAGGATATGGCTGACATTCAGAATGAACAGGATGGACATGATCGGCCGCAGCAGGGGCAGGGTGATCCACCGGGCCTGCTGCCACCTGGTCGCCCCGTCGATCACAGCGCTTTCGTAAAGGCTCTGATCGATTCCGGCAATGGAGGCCAGATAAACCACCATGGAATAGCCGAAGGTTTTCCAGGTATTGATCAGAATCAGCAGCGCCGGCCATGGCCTCGTATCCTGATACCACAGGATTTCCGGCTGTCCGAACAGCCGAAGCAGTGCGTTCGCCAGGCCTTTGTCTGTGGACAGAAAAGCAAAGACAAAGTAACTGATCACGACCCAGCTGAGAAAATGAGGCAGAAAAACCGCTGTCTGGCACACCTTCGCCAGTCTTCTGGAATGCAGCTGGGTGAGCATGATGGCCAGTGCGACCGGCACCGTCACCCCGATCAGCAGAAACGCAAGGTTATATCCAATCGTATTGCGGAGAATCACCGCCAAATCAGGCGATCGGAACAGAAATTCGAAATTTCGGAAGCCAACCCACTTGGAATGCACAAACAGACTGTAGAGAAAGCCTTTTCCGGCTTTGACCTTGTAATTTTTGAAAGCAAAGACAATACCAAAGAGCGGAACATAGCAGAACGCGAGAAACCACAGCGCAGCGGGAAGGGACAGAAGCGACAGCTCCATGTCGTCCCGGGTAAAGCGGCCTCGCCGGATACGGGGCACGCCGACAGTCTTCCCGCCGGTCAACTGTTTCTTTTTCATGCGATGAACTCTCCGTCCTCATGATTCAGGCCGTTCCGCCCTGCCTTTTCCGTCCCTCTTCCTGTTGAAATATAGCACAAGCTGAAGCAATAATCAACACGTCCCCCCGGATGGATCTGCAGGGCATGGAGTTCATAACATAGAGTTACTTCCCAGCGTAACAATTGACAGTAAACTGTCCTGAATGATTATTCTCCGAAACGTATCACCTGCTGTTCCGCATCCACGCTGGCTTCAATCCCGAAGGGCATAATACAGCGGGGCATCGCGTGTCCGATGTTCAGATTGAACAGGATCGGAAGATCCGGCCGGCTGATCACTTCCGTCAGCAGCTTTTTGTATTCCCCCGCATAAGTTTCATCCATGGGCTTCCCCGCAAGAACCCCGTTCACCGCATCAAAAACGCCGATGCCCTTCAGCTGTTCAAGCGCTTTCCGATATTTCTCCGGAGACGGCTTCTCCTCGCTGGATTCCAGCAGAAGGATTTTCCCTTCCCACTCATGCGCCTCCGGGAACAAATGATACTTCCGGCACATTTCCGGCATGTCGGCATAGCGGTCCCCGCAGAATACATCGTACAGGGTATCAATACATCCGCCCAGGATCTTTCCTGAGAATCGGGCAGGGCCCTGTAGCAGTTCGAACCCCTGATTGGGACGCGGGATGAGCGCCTTGCCGACCTGGTCGGGAGAAAACATTTCTCTTTCTCCATACCAGACGTCACTGGGCCTGATTTCCCGAATCCCTCCGGTCGTAATCAGTTCCTCGAAGTATTTCCGGGTATACGGGTGCATTTCCGGTCCAAGCTCACACAGATCCGGAAGAAAAGCCTGTCCGTAATATGTACGTATCCCCACTTTATGAAGCATCAGATGATTGATGGTCGTATCGGAGAAGCCAAGAAATATTTTGTTTGCTGCTGCTTCCGACAGTTCGTTATGCTCAAACAGATACGGAAGCAGCCGGTAGGTATCATCCCCGCCAATGGCGCACAGAATCATATCAATTTCAGGATCCCGAAATGCCTCCAGGAGATCTTCCGCTCTCTTTTCAGGGTGCGCTTTCACATATTCCATTCCTTTGAGCGCGTTCGGCGTAAACTTAACGTTCAGCCCGTATTCCTTCAGCCTGCGAAGACCGATTTCAACTTCGAACCGGACAAATGATTCTCCCAGTATTCCGCTTGACAGGCTGACAATAGCAATCCTGTTGACCGCATTCATCGGGCACATTCTCTCATCTCCCTGCTGAATAATTTTCATTCAAACATAACCCATTCGAAACTTCCCTGATTGTTTACAATAATGAACAGATGTCATCTGTGAGGCCATATTTTCACCAAAAGTAGTAAAACGGTAGTAAAACGCATTTTATCATTCGCTTATCTCCTGAAAAATACCGATAATCCTCTCCAATATCAACAAACTGCACAATCAGTAATAATTTGCTTTTCGCCTGCCACGTTTTGCCGCGATAAGTGCGTGTCCGGGCTCGTCCTGCCAACCCCTTATTCACTGTTCCCGTGGCAGATAAATAAAATCCTGATCACTGTCTTGTCCTGCCTCCAGATACCGGTTGGTCCGCTCGTTCGCGAGGGTCAGGCCGTGTACGCTTCCTTTCCAAGCAAACCGTTTACCTTCAGGTTATCAACAGAGTACTTGAATGAATAAACCGATGATGATTCCCCGGTTATGCGGCCAGGGCACCGGAAGACCGAAAAGGGCGATGTCTTCGCCCAGTGCATTTCGGTATTATGAGTAATTCCAGCCGGCACTTTACTTTGAGATGAGGAGCATTGTATTCGCGGTTATTTCCGGAATACAAGCCAGTTGTGGGAAAATGGCCACGGAATACCGATAATATCGACAGGCTTCCCTTCTGCGCCGCGATACCAGGAATAATTCCATCCGCTTCCCATATCGCAGTACAGCGCATCCTGAACTCCAACGTCATTAAGAGCCTGGATAAAATCATCATAATGCATTTGTGTACGTGAATCGATGATACATACTCTGCCGTTCGTAACCGCAAGTACCCGATAGCATCGGAATTCATTGCTTTTGTGGCCGCCGCGCTGTCCATCATAAAGGACAATGAATTGCTGAAATCCGATTCCTCCATGTTCAGAGGCGTACTTAACAGCTTCCTCCGCCTCCTCGGTATTCCAGATGCGCGCAGTTCCATCCACGTAGGTAATCGCTCCCAGTTTTTCCTGCGGTTTCCCCCTCTCGAGCTTGCCTCCAGAAGTGTGCCAGCCTACGATATTATCATGGCTGAAACCCAACTGATAAGTGTCTTGGAACGCGGCTGCCACACACATTAGATTGTCCGGGTCATCCTTGGACGGTCTTTTGTCTGTCGCATAAGAGAGATTGTCATAGTCCGCATAATAGATGTACAGATCGTCTGTCTCAAGTAAAAGTACATCTTTTCCGGACGCTGAGGAAAGTTGTTCTATCTCTGAAAGAGAAGCGACTCTCCCATCCGGACTTAGAAGATTATGGTACTGGCTCAATAGAATAAACAGACTGAACGCAATCATTATAAAAACAGAAATGGAATTCAGCAGCAAAAGAATGCGCGCCACGAGCATAACCGGATGTTTCTGACTGCGCACATCAAAATGTACATGGACGACCAGTCCGAGCAGTGATATGATCGCATTCGCTGTAACCGCGTAGAACGGCCAGTTGTAACCATCAAATATACGAATGGTGCATATGCTGAAAATAGACAGCATTGTCGTAAACAGATACCATACAGCCTTATGTTTGTTTCCGTTCATGCTATCACACTCCTGTATACTCCCATTGATCAATCATGAGAATCAGCTCTGCGCAGGCGACAAGAATAAAAATAAACAATTCATCCAGATGCTGTGTCCAGATATAATAGATGTAGTTCGGTTCAAAACTCAGAATCGGCGCGATAATCAACTGTATAATCACAAGGGCCAGAAGGAAAAGAATGGATACCTGATTGAGAGAAACCCGAACGGCTTCCTGCCGTCTCGCTGCATGAATGATAAAGTGGCTGACGCAAACAAATGACTGAATAAACAAAATCATCCGCTCCACCGCCAGAAAAACAAAACCCTGCAGGCCCATGATGATATAGACTTCCGAATCCTGATTTGCCAGTTTTCCCAGGGCATATTGCGACTGGGTACAAAGCATGCAGAACAGCAGTCCTACTGTAGCGGCCTGGATAAGAAAAAGCTTATGCCGTTTCAGCGCATAAAACAGCGTGCCAATCAGCAAGAGACGCATCAGCAGATCATATAGCCCTGCGGCATCAAGGCTTCCGGAGCTTTTGCCAAAGTAATAGATAACAGGCATGAGCAGGACACTCACTAATGCTGCAATTAAGGCTGTAAGTTCACTCAGAAAAAACCGTTTATATCTGTTGCTCCAGGATATCCTCTTTTTCTTCATTCCTCTTAACCACCTTTCTGGGCATTGATTTTTTCAATTTGATACGGGAGCTTCGTCACTGGCCCACTATTTGACAAAACGATACGTCAGCATCAAAAACGCTCCTTTCTCCCCGGGCCATTTCAAAAACAAACACTGCTGAACCTGACAGCCTCAGCTTCCATAAACGGCAGGATCATCGTTGTTCTATCAGGCAAGCCTGCTCCAAATTGTTCCTTAACCTATGGCTCCTTTAGTCCCTCGTTTTTCCATATATCAAAGATGTCCGGAACTCCGGAGCCGGCGTGCTCGCCGATACCAATCAGATTGAACATTTTGAACAGATTTCTGTTTCTCGGTTCAGAGATACCGCCCCTCAGCATCTGTTTCTTGCCCGGGACGATTGTCCCCGGATTGGAAAGAACAATCCTGTCAGGATATCGTTCGATGACAACGCTCCAGCGCTGGAAATAGTCCGCATTCACAAGACAGTTTGCAATGGCTTCCCGAACAGCCAGATGTTTTGGCGTTTCTTCTATGCGATACGGCCCGTCCGTCATGAATCTTCCACCCTTTACGCCTCCTTTCCTGGTCTCCAGACATCATTATAGCCGGGGACTTATGCGGTTTCAACATCCATGTAATTCCCGCGGTTCCGCATTTACACTTCCTCTTTTGTGAATATCAGGTGATGAAAGAAAGCAATCCTTCGATAATCGTCCATCTGAGATACGCGCATCTCAAGCTGTATCATGCGCTCCTGCCATTCCTCCTGATCATGCTTCTCCTGCTTCTGCTGGAGATCCCAGAATGTACGGATCCCATAGGAATCGACCAGTTTAAGCCTTTTATCCCATTCTGAAATGTCCTGATCTTCGTAATATCGAATTGATCCAAACTTTGAAGCAGTACTGTTTTTTCCGTCAAGCAGAGCATTCGCCTTTTCAATATCGTCAAGCAGTACCGCCATCTGCATCACACGCCCCGCGCGATTATGCTTGACAATTGAAAGTCTGCCGCCTTGCTTCAGCACCCGCGCCAGTTCGTTTACTATGCGTTGTTTATCATCAATGTATTCCAATACATTGTGGCAGATAATGAAGTCGAATGTATGATCAGCATACTCACTGAGCACAAAAACGTCACCGATAATCTGTTTGTACTCATGATCTTTCCATGCAGTAGAAAGCATTTCTTCTGAAGGTTCAACAGCTGTCACGGAATTGTTTTCTGCATAACGATCAGCAGTGATGCCCTCGCCGCTGCCAAAATCAAGAATGGAAAGCCCTTTGAGGTCACCAATCTGAGCCCAGACAATCCGCTTGAACAGTCTTTCCCAGGCAGGCATTTCTATAATCCTGTGCATGAACAGCTCTATCTCCTCACCATAATTTCACCAAAGGCAGTAAAACGCTTTTGGGCTGCCGCGTCTTGCCGTCCTCCGGGCGCGTCCGGTCAATCGGAATCTCCGTCCGGTCTCCGGATCAGGAAAACATACGGATCGGAGTAATACGCGTCCGATATGATTGTGCCGGCCGGGTGGTCGCCTTCAGCAACCCCTTCAGGAGAGAACTGGTTGGCTTTTCCCTGAATAAACCGGAAGAGTCTCTCCACAACCCGGGTGTCCTGGCCGCCCGCCGTTTCGAATTTCACCTCTGACGGATCCTTCCGGAGCGTTTCATTCAGATAGTTCCGGCACCGGGTCCAGAACACGGCATCCACCTGTCCGGAAGACAGCGCCATCGTGCGGCCGATATTGGCAGTCTGAACGAGCTCAATATTCCGCTCCATCCGTTTCCCGATTTCGGCCAGCACCGCTGTGCTGAAACCTGCAGGCGTTCCGTCCTCACGGATATAGTCCATGGGAGGCAGGTCCCCCGTCACCGCGACACGGATGGTCTGTGCCCCGTCAAACCGGGTAATTTCCACAGGATTCAGAGACTGCGGGTCTGCTTCGGAAATATACTTCCGAACCAGTTCAGCAAGCGTGCCTTCCGCCCGCATATCCGCCAGCACCGCGTTGATTTCCCCGCAGAGTCCGGCGTTCTCCTCCATCAGCATAAAGGCGAAATCGTTCTGGCTGAGATTGTATAGGAAGGATTCCGCGGAGTCCGGATCTTCCGGCGCTTGCGGAAACTCCCTGACCTTGATCAGCCGGTCGTTGAACGCGGTTACATAATCGGCCACGCTCTCGTTCAACGCGATCCCGTCAATCAGTCCGTCTTCCAGCGCCAGAAGCATCTCGCTGGTAGAGTCATAGTAGATGACATCCTGAATACTCCGGGAGATGATCCGGACAAAATCCTCGCTGATTTCTTCGGCTTGCTTCGCCTGCGCATAAAAGGCCGCAATCGTCATCGTGTCCAGAAAGGCCCTCAGCTGGGGCGCATTCAGGTTCAGCATCGCCAACGTGCCGAGCCGTAATCCCTGTCCGCCCTGATACGCTTTCCGGTCCTTCAGGGAGATGGTCACGGTGGCCGGCTGCGCAGCACGCTCGTTCAGAACCTGCTGATCCAGCTCATCCAGGACTGAAATGCCGGAGGCAAGGGCAAAGCTTGCACTGTAGCATACCAGAACAACATTGTTTCCGGATATCTGGCAGGCCAGGTTTCCCCATTCAAGTCCATCCAGAGAAGTAACCACCGGCATGTCCATCTCCCGGCCGTTGATGGAGACTGTCACAACATCGTCCGCATGGATGCCGGCTGCCTCCAGGTCCCCCGGTGTGACGGAAACCGTCACGTCGCCGAATCTGTCATCAACAGAAATGACCGTGCCTGTCACCGCTGCCGCGCTTTCAGCGGCAGCCGCGTCGCCGGCCGCGAAGGCCCCGCACAGCAAAGCCATGATCATCATCAGGAAAATCATTCTTTTCATTTGATCCATCCTCCTTTTTCCTGATCGAGTATCGTCATCTGTTCACTCTCCTCCAATTTCAACACACGAAATAACGCGGAAATCTTATCACGGAACTGGCTTTAAGTCTATAGAAAAGAATTACCGGTTAACCATTGCCCGCCAGCTCATCGGCCTGTACTTTCATCGCGGGACGGGAAACGCGGATCATACATCCAGGAATCCTCGTTATTTTGAAATTTTGCACAATTTAAGCTAAACACAGTCATTTAGGTTTTTACCGATATGAACCTGAACTTCAACCTATGCTGAAATCGATAGCACTGGCTTAAATCCCATTTTTGCCAATAGATCAAGATCCCTTTTCCTCTTGTTTCCCAGTTTCCATAATTGACCTCGAAGCTCAAGCTTCATTGCCCTGGACATAAGGAGGATATCATTGCATGAAATCTCATTATCGTTCAGTCCCTGGACTGCCTTTATCATTGCCTGATGGATTTGCCCGACGATTAGCATAACGAAGGCAAATCCCTGCTCTTTATAGTAGTCCTGAAACATAAGATCGTTAAAATCACCTTTGTTTTTGAGATATTGGTAGCATATCCCTAAAAATCTACATGATTGTGCTTAGGGAGTGTTGCCGTGGCAGATAAATAAAATCTTAGTCAATGTCACAGAATGCTCCTTCCACATGCAGTCTGCTGCATCATCCGGATGTTTCTTATCTCGCCGGGAACCATGCCGTCAGTTCCCGGGCAATCAGTTCATGGCCAAGGGGCGAAGGATGGTTCCAGTGACTCAGGAGATTCAGGAGATCGCCGTGCCCGCTGACTTCCTTTTCGTATGCCGCAAAGCTGTCTGCCAGAGCTACCCGATACTCCCCGGCAAGCCGGCGGATCTGCTCTGTATGCTGCTCCAGCGCATGCCATTCTTCCGACTGCGCAAACCATGTCTGATCCCAGCTCGGTGTCAGGAGGATTACGGGGATTTTGCGGTTCAGCGCATCTTCGATCATCTGCCGCCAGGCTGCTTCGGCCTGTTCCGGAGTCACGCCCCGGTCATTGAGCCCGTAATCAATGGTGATCAGATCCGGCTGATGACACAGGACATCTTCCCGGAAGCGCGCTGCCCCCAGCACAGAGTTTTCTCCTCCGATGGCCGTCACAATTATATTGATCACCGCATAGGGAAAACGCTGAGCCAGCGTACGGTACATCAGGTGCGGATAGGCATGGAACGGATCCACCAGCGGCGTACAGGCATATCCTGAGGGTACGCTGTGCCCGTGGCACACCAGGTTAACCGTCCGGTTGTCCGGCCAGCGGCGGGATAATGTATCACACAATTCGGAAAGGTATTCATGCTTTTCGGGAATAGGCATAGGCTCCTCCTTTTTTGCTTCCGGTTTTTCAGCATACCATAATCCGCCTTCCCGGGCAACCGAAAAAACCAGCCGGATCCGCTCCGGCCTTTCCTCCTGTTTCAGAGCATATCCCCCGGCTGTACAGCTGTATCATTTATCCGCAGAACGGCGATATTCCGCAATGATTTGACAAAACTGGCTGGCTTGCATATAATCTGTTCAGCAGTGATCCTGACGACAGCAGGCAATCCTGCATTACGAGGTGTGTTTGGAGACTGTTCTGTAACGGGGAACATGGCGAATGAAATGACGCGGTGACATGACCGCTTGTTTGCTGATGCCATGGCGCGGTACAGGCAGCATCCGGGCACTTTTTTGTTTGCCTTTTTCCGGTGTTTCCCTGCCGCATTCTCCGGTTCTTGTTCATGTCATATCAAAAATGAACAAGAGGGATCACTATGACACAGGATATGCTTTCACTCGGTTTTGATCAGATCATCATACAATTGCAGGAGATGGCCGTCTCCCTGTCCGCCCGCCGGATTCTGGGCAATACGGAACCCATCCTGAACGAGAGCCTTTGCCGCGCCCGGATGGAAGAAACCACTGCCGCCCGCCGTGTAATGGAAAATACGGGGGCTCCGCCCCTGACGGAGACAGAGAACACACAAACCGGTCTGGCCGCCGCGCTGCAGGGCAGTATGCTTTCACCCGTGGATCTCTGTTCCGTCGGGCGCTTCTGCGCTGCCATCCGGCGCCTGTGCCGCTACCTGCAGGGAGCAGCCTTGTACAGTGCCGCCATCGCTTCCTGGCATACAGAGCTACCGGAGCTGAATCTCCTTGAGGAGGATATCAGCCGTTCCGTCCGGGAGGATACCGTACTGGATGATGCATCCCCAGCTCTGAGGAATCTTCGCCGCCTCCGGGAATCTACAGAGCAGGGAATCCGGAACAAACTGAATCAGATTATTCTTCACCATAAAAAGGAACTGGCGGACAGCTATATTACCCGGCGCGGCGGGGTTTTCGTCCTTCCCGTACAAAAAAGATTCCAGAGCCAGTTCCCGGGCCGGGTAATCGATACATCCGGAAAGGGTTCCACCGTATTCATGGAGCCTTCCGCAGTCCGGTCCATGTGTCAGGAACTGGACCAGCTGCTGATCGATATTGATACGGAAGAGCGCCGGATCCTCTGGGGGCTCAGCGACCGGGTCGCAGCCGAAGCCCAGCCGTTGAATAACGCAGTCCGCGTCATGACAGATCTGGATGTAATCTTTGCCCGGGCAAAGCTAAGCCTGGAAATGAATGCCCGTCCGGCCGAAATCACGTCAGAACGTCGAATCCGCCTGGTGGATGCCCGGCATCCGCTGCTGAACCCGGAAGCCTGCGTACCGCTCAGTCTGGACCTGTCCCTGCCGGATGCCGGCATCGCGGTCACCGGGCCGAACACCGGCGGAAAAACCGTCTGTCTCAAGACAGTCGGCCTGCTGACGCTGATGGCCCAGAGTGGACTTCATATTCCCTGTGGGGACGGAACCGTCATCGGAATGATGGACCGGGTACTCTGTGATATCGGCGACAGCCAGAGTATCAGCCAGAATCTGTCCACTTTCTCCGGCCACATGACCAATGTAATCCGTATTCTGTATGAATGCAGCCGCGATAGCCTGGTTTTGCTCGACGAACTCGGCAGCGGTACGGATCCCGCAGAGGGTTCCGGCCTGGCCGCTGCCATCCTGGAGGAGCTGCTCCGCCGCAGTTGTTTCTTTATGGTCACCACACATGACCCGCAAATCAAGCAATGGGCAGAGCAAAATAAACACGTGGTTTCCGCCCGGATGGCCTTTGATCAGGCTACCCTGCAGCCTCTTTACCGTCTGGAGCTCGGCAAAAGCGGAAAAAGCTGCGCCATCGAAATTGCCAGGCGGCTTGGCATGGACGAGGGACTCCTGGCCAGGGCCCGGCAGGTAACAGATCAGGGGCCGGAAGCAAAACCGGAAGGACGGCACCGTCCGATGCCCGTTCCCCCCACCCGCCTGCAACGCCGGGTTCTCCGGAAAGAAGGCGGCTTTGACCGCTTCACCATGGGGGACAGCGTCCTGCTGCTGCCCGATAAAAAGAACGCCATCGTTTACCGTCCTGCAGATGAAGACGGCAATGTTGTCATTCAGCTGCAGGGGCGGAAGCTGACCGTCCGCCATAACCGCCTGAAGCTTCTTGTTCCGGCGGCAGAGCTGTATCCGCCGGATTATGATTTCTCCATCGTCTTTGATACCGTTGCCAACCGGAAAGCCGCTCATACCATGGACCGGAAATACGATCCTGATGCAGTCATTATTCTGAAAGAAGGTAAACAGCCTGATCAGCACGGAAAGGATTGATGAATACCATGAACAGAGCAGATCGCTACAAACAGTATTTTACGAGGGATTATCTGATGGGCCCCAATTCATTCCGCCTGCTGGACGAACTGATCTGCAGGAGCCCTTATGAAGTGTGCTATGACCGTACACTGGATCTGGGGTGCGGCAGAGCCCTGACCTCCGTTTTCCTGGCGAATGAAACCCCCGCGAAATCCGTTTACGCCTTCGATCTCTGGGTCAGCGCGACGGATAACCTGAAGCGGATCCGGGATCTTTCCCTGGAAGACAGGATTATCCCGATCCACGGCGACGCGCTGGATATGCCCTTCGCGCAGGACTGGTTTGACGCCATCGTCAGCGTGGATTCCTATCATTATTTCGGATGTAAAGAAGAGGTATTTGCCAGCAGGATTCTGCCTTTTATCCGCCGGGGAGGCTCCGTTCTGATTGCCGTTCCTGGTCTGAAGGAGGAACCGCGGGGAGAACTGCGCACACTTTTGGAAACCTGGGCGGAAGGCGACGATTCCCTGTGCTTCAAAACGGTCAGGTGGTGGAAAGAACTGCTGGAAGAAGAATGTGGAAACCAGTGTGATATTTCTGTTCTGGAGGCTGAGTGCGGTGATGAAGCCTGGAAAGACTGGTTCAGCACCGGCCATGAGTACGGAATCCGGGACAGGGAATTCCTGTCCCGGGGGCTGGACCGGATCCTGAACTTTCCCCTCATCTATGTCCGGAAGAAATAAAAAAGGAGATCAGGCACTTCTCCGATCATCTGACGCCGGGCTGTTTCGATGGGGTAATTCCCCGGGAGTCCCTTCTCATGGGGACTGCGGGCAAATGCTGAAAACCGAAACCTCCAAAAAACAGCAGAAAGACATCGGAAACATTTTTCCGATGCCGAAATTCACATTCAGGAATATCAACCGTCTTTTACAGTTTTTTCAGATTCAGCTCCTTTTCAAAGAAAGCTTTTTTCAACTGATTGTATTCTTCCTCTGTGCAGGCCCGACGGCAATCGGGTTCGAATGATTTTGTTACCTCAAAGCATTTCTTCATATTGTCGCAGGGATAGAGTTCGCATTGTGCACAGCTGCTGATCCCTTTTTCTTTGCAGCATCTGACAACATGATATCTGCACCGGTTTTCCGGTTTGCATCCCGTGCAGGATATCTCCTCGTTTGTCACAAGATGATCCCTGTACCCGATCTTCATCCAGAGCTCCGCAGTATACCGTAATTCCCCGTCTGTTTTTTCATACGGATGCACCACATATCTCGGGCAGGCGGAACAATCGTTTCCGCATGCTGCGATGATCCTGTCCAGCTGCTTTCTCATCACCAATATTCCGCCTTTTTGAGCGGTGACCTTGAAACCCGCTTTTTCATACAGCCGTTTCGGACCGGTAAATGCCAGTCCCTGTAACCCTTCATCTGTCGCGGGATATGCCTCCATATACATATATCCTTCAGACAGGGCATCCCGGCAGACTGTTTCCAGCAGCAGGGTCGCGATTCCTTTTCCCCGGTATTCCGGAGCAATTTCAAAACATACGACTGACTTCACCTGTCCCCTGCATTGACAATTGTCACAGGATTCGTCCGGAGGGACAGCGGACAAATCAAATTCTCCGACCCGGCAATAGTTCAGTCTGTCGTTGGCATTACACCACCCGACAGCCAGATCGTCTTCATACGCCAGATAACCCTGTATTTCCCCATTCTTTACCATGTGGACAGCTGAATCCCGAAGTGCCTTTTTCCAGCCATCGTTTCCGCCACCATTGATCTCCGCCTGTCTGAAGAACTCCTGCTGAATTCTTTCCCTGCTCATGTTGAAAGCGGAGCAATAACAGGGATAGAATGGCGATCCGTCTGAAAAAGCCCTGTGGTCAAAAAAATCCAGGTAGTCTTCCAGTTGATCCGGAGTCAGTCTTCTGACTGTAATCATGGTGTCCTCCTGCAGGCTTTTCATCATCGGAAAGTCCCAAAGTTTACAGTTTTAAACCGTGCCGGCTGAATAGTCTGTGTCATCTTTCATTATAATGATTTTTCTGATGGTATTGTCAAGATCTGCAAAAACCCTCAGAATTGACTAACCGTTTGCTTTCAGGTTGCCGCGCACTGCCGTACATCGTCATGCACAAACTTCAGGAGTTTTTTATTTTCATCAATAGCGTTCAGTTCCGTCGATCTGTTTATGGCTTTTGATCATCAGCCTTCAGGATGCTCATAAACTCTTCACCGGTAATTGTTTCTTTGTTTAGAAGGTATGCTGCCAGTTCATGGAGTTTATCTTCGTGTTCCCGCAGAATACTATCTGCTTTCTTCCGGGCTTCTTCTACCAGCGCGACCACCTGTTCATCAACCTTTTCCGCAAAAGCAGGACTACACGCCAGGGAGGTATCCTGACCCAGATACTGACTGTTCAGTGTTTCCAGTGCCACCATGCCGAAATCACCCATGCCATAGCGGGTAATCATCCCGCGTGCCAGCCGGGTAGCCTTTTCAATATCGTTGCTCGCACCCGTGGTGATGGAATGGAAAACCAGTTGTTCAGCCGCCTGCCCGCCTGTCAGGGTAACAATCTTATTATACAGTTCTTCACGGGACATCAGATAATGCTCATCTTCATCCACCTGCATGGTATATCCAAGAGCGCCGGATGTTCTGGGGATAATCGTGATCTTTGTCACAGGTGCTGAATTGGTCTGCAGAGATGCCACCAGTGCGTGACCGATTTCGTGATAGGAAACAATCTTTTTTTCACTCTCAGACAAGACTGCATTTTTACGCTGATAACCGGCGATAACCGTTTCCACACTTTCCATCAGGTCGTCCTGTGTTACAGTATCTCGGCCCAGCCGCACCGCACGCAGAGCTGCCTCATTGATGATATTGGCCAGTTCCGCACCGCTTGCACCGCTTGTTGCCCTGGCGACAGCTTTCAGGTCAATGTTATCGGCCATTCTGATCCCCTTGCTGTGCACACGCAGAATCGCTTCACGGCCGCCGACATCGGGCAGTTCAACCGGAATCCTTCTGTCAAAACGACCTGGGCGCAGAAGAGCTGGATCCAGGGATTCAGGCCGGTTGGTTGCTGCCAGTATGACCACACCCTTTTTCCCGTCAAAGCCATCCATTTCTGTCAGCAGCTGATTCAGGGTCTGTTCACGCTCATCATTGCCGCCGATGCCGGCTCCGGTATCACGTTTTTTCCCGATTGTATCAATTTCATCAATAAAAACAATACAAGGTGCCTTTTCGT
>SVGS01000009.1 GCA_015056205.1 Clostridiales bacterium
TACGTCCTGTCGGCGAAGATGAAGTATGACAGCGGGAAGTGGAATTCCGACGTGGTTCCTCTGCTGTTCAGGAAGCTAGGACTAAGCCGCTGACACGGCATTTACCCACAATTTTTAGGTACACTCAGGGAACAAACAGGCAGACGGCCGCAACGGCCCAGACGGCGCGGTTCGGGATCCCTTTCCGGTTTACTTTTTTCAGAACCCGGGAAGCGGTTCCCTCCCGCGCGGCAGCGTACAGCAGGCGGCTGACTGCCATCATATTGGCGATCAGACTGGTCAGAATCACGCCGAAAAGCGCCGCCATCAGCACGATCACGCCGGTCTGCCCCAGGTAGTGCTGCGCCGCGTAGAACGCCGGGACCGCCATGATTCCCTTCAGATTTCCCATATCCCCGAGGTAGGCAGCCCAGCTGTCGTACTCCGGCGGATAGGCGGAAATGGAAAGCAGGGATACAAACAGATACAGAAGCGTCGTGACCGTTACGGACCAGATCAGAATTCTGCGGATTCTTTTGACCGGAAAAGTATATTCCTCCGAAAAATGGGCGATATTCTCGAAACCGATGAACGCCCAGGGAGAAATGACCGCGATCCGGACGATCTGCCCGAAGGAAGAGGACCCCTCCATGTACAGCGGCTCATAGCTGAAGCCGATTTCATGCCGGGTCACGGCAAAAACGGCGCAGACGGTGAAGGCGGCCGCGAACAGCAGGGCGGAGACAATCATGATCCGGTTCAGCGCGCGGGTAAAGCTGACGCAAAGCAGCGCGACGAGCCCCAGAGCGCAGAGCGAAAGCAGCGCCTCCCCGAACCAGACTTCATACCCGAATATTTCATAACGGAAACCGAAGCGGAAGATATCCCCCAGGAAGAAACGGGCAAAAAGGGGAACGGAGGTCATATTCGCCCACAGAATGGCCAGATAAGTCAGCAGGATAAACCAGAAGGCCAGAAACCCCAGATCCTTCTCTCCGTTCCGGCTTTCAAAGGAATAAATCCCGCCGGCCGAGGGCGCCTGCCGGATCATATCCTGCAGGTTCCAGGTGATGATGAGAATGACGCCCATCCCCAGGAGCATCCCGAAAACCGTGCCCAGAAGACCTGATTTCAGCAGATAGGTGTTGCAGGTCACGATAAAAGAGCCCCATCCGATGCTCGTGCCGATGGAGAAGGCCCAGATTCCCAGGGGAGAAAACGCGGGACGAAGCCCGCCGCCTGGTTTCCCGTTATGGTTCAAGGTGTGTCACCTCCTGAAGCATAATATGGTTTCACGGGGTCTGTTCCGATCGTTGTAAACTATTGACAAATTGAATGGTATCATAAAAAGAAAGCCATGACAATATAAAAAATCTATGGTTTCGTCTGGAGGAAAACCGTTGCGCGGCCTAGGATTTCATCACCCGGCTCAGAACCGCCTTTTTGCAGATGGGCTGGAAAATGAAGACCAGAACAAACCCGATCAGCAGGCTGATGCCCAGAGAGGGAAGGAACATGGGCAGGAAGGGAATCTTCGCTCCGCCGGCAGCGGCGTTCCGCCAGGCCAGCAGCACGTTGGCCAGGGTGATGAAAGGGGTGAAGATCAGATCGGATACCAGCGTCTCAGCCAGCCTGGCTTTCAGGGTACCGGGTTCGCATTTCAGCTTTTGGCAGACGCTTTGCGAAACCTTTCCCATGGGGACGAGCCAGCCGATGATCCAGCTGACACAGACGCTCAGCGCCAGGGAGATCAGCCATCCGGGAAGGGTAAAGTGCCCGGAAAGCAGCATACCGGCGAGAGACTGGAAAAAGCTGAGAATCAGTCCCATCATCATACTGATGCAGCGCCCGGCGGATTTCATCCGGGCCGGATCCGGCTGTGAAGAAAACTGCATACGGGAACTCTCCTTTTCATTATATGTTCTGATGGCAATATAGCATAGGCCCTGATGGGCTGTCAATGGATTGACAGATACCCTGTACGGGTATATAATCAGCAAGTCATAAGTACTCCTGGGGGGTATATGAGGAGGCGGATGGAAATGCCGGGGATGCATGCGGGCGCGCACGCTTCAGTGCGAAAAAAGGTCCGGGATGAAGAGGAACGCCGGGAACTGATGAACCGGTTAAAAAGGATTGAAGGGCAGGTGCGGGGGCTTCAGCGGATGCTGGAAGAAAACGCTTACTGTCCGGAAATCCTGACGCAGGCGTCCGCAGTGAATTCGGCGCTGAACAGCTTCTGCAGGGTGCTGCTCACCGCCCATCTGCGTACCTGCGTATCAGAGGATATCCGGGCCGGACGGGAAGATACGGTGGATGAGCTGATGGCTGTACTGCAGAAGCTGATGAAGTGACGGAGGGAACTGCGATGAAACAATATCGGGTAACCGGGATGAGCTGCGCCGCCTGCTCCGCCCGTGTGGAAAAAGCGGTATCGGGAGTTCCGGGCGTAACGTCCTGCTCCGTAAGCCTGCTGACCAATTCCATGGGGGTGGAAGGTTCCGCACCGCCCGACAGGATTATTCAGGCTGTGGAAGCCGCCGGATACGGCGCATCGCTGAAGGGGGCGGAAAAACAGAAGGACGGAAGCGCTCCTTCCTGGATGGACGCGGAGGCGCTGAAAGACCGTGAAACGCCGAAACTGAAAAAACGGCTGCTGCTTTCGGTGCCGATTCTGCTGATCCTGATGTATTTCTCCATGGGCCATATGATGTGGGGCTGGCCGGCGCCGGCCGCTTTCGACAATCATGTGTTTCTCGGACTTTTTGAGCTGCTCCTGGCAGTGTGCGTCATGATCATTAACGGACGGTTTTTTACTTCCGGCTTTCGGTCGCTCTTTCACGGCGCGCCGAACATGGATACGCTCGTCGCGCTCGGCTCAGGCGCTTCCTTCGTTTATTCCCTGGCGGAACTGTTTCTGATGATCCTGGCGCAGGGCGAAGGGGACCATGAAACGGTCATGCGGTACGGGATGAATCTGTATTTCGAATCCGCGGCGATGATTCCCACCCTGATTACCATCGGGAAAATGCTGGAAGCCCTGTCCAAAGGGCGCACGACGGACGCGCTGAAAGGACTGATGCGCCTGGCTCCGAAAACCGCGGTTCTGCTGAAGGACGGCGCCGAGACGGAGGTCGGGGTGGAGGAAGTGCATACCGGGGACATTTTTGCGGTCCGCCCGGGAGAACAGATTCCGGTGGACGGGGTCATTCTGAAGGGCGTGACGGCAGTGAACGAATCCGCCCTGAGCGGGGAAAGCATTCCGGTGGACAAGGCGGAGGGCGACACGGTTTCCGCGGCGACGATCAATCAGCAGGGCTATATTGAATGCCGGGCGACCCGCGTCGGGGAAGACACGACGCTGGCGCAGATCATCCGGACCGTGGCGGACGCCGCCGCGACAAAAGCGCCGCTGGCGAGAATCGCGGACAGGGTTTCCGGAATCTTCGTGCCCGCAGTGATCGGACTGGCCGTTCTGACGCTGGCGGGCTGGCTGATTGCGGGACGTTCCTTTTCCTTTGCGGTCGCGCGGGCCATTTCCGTGCTGGTAATCAGCTGCCCCTGCGCGCTGGGGCTCGCGACGCCTGTGGCCATCATGGTCGGCAGCGGCGTCGGGGCGAAGAACGGCATCCTGTACAAAACTGCCGCCGCGCTGGAGGGAACGGGCAGGACGCAGATGGTCGCCCTGGACAAAACCGGAACCGTCACGGAAGGACAGCCGGCGGTCACGGATGTGATTCCGCTGAACAGCACCGGCCGTGAGGAGCTGCTGAGCCTGGCCGCCTCGCTGGAAAAGCACAGCGAGCATCCTCTGGCCCGGGCGGTGACAGCGGCGGCGGAGGGGCTGCCCCTGTCGGAGGTCACGGACTTCGAGGCGCTGCCCGGAAACGGGCTGCGCGCGCTGCTGAACGGAAAGGAACTGGTGGGAGGAAGCCTGAAATACCTTGCCGGGAAAGGACTGGTATCCGCCTCCGGGCGGAGCTGTGCCGAGCAGCTGGCCGAAGAAGGGAAAACCCCGCTGCTGTTTGCACTGGACGGGAAGGCGGCCGGGCTGATCGCGGTGGCGGATCCGATCAGGCAGGATTCGGCGCAGGCGATCCGGGAGCTGCGGAACATGGGCATTCAGACTGTTATGCTGACCGGGGACAATGAACGGACGGCCGGAGCGATCAGCCGGCAGGCCGGAGTGGACCGGGTGATCGCCGGCGTGCTTCCGGAGGAAAAGGCGGAGGTAATCCGCGGCCTGAAACCCCTGGGGAAGGTGGCCATGGTCGGCGACGGAATCAACGACGCCCCGGCGCTGACGGTGGCGGACAACGGAATCGCGATCGGCGCGGGAACGGATGTAGCCATAGACGCCGCGGACATCGTGGTCATGAAGAGCCGGCTGACGGACGTGACGGCGGCGATCAGACTGAGCCGGGCAACCATCCGGAATATCCATCAGAATCTGTTCTGGGCGTTTTTCTATAACGCAATCTGCATTCCGCTGGCGATGGGACTGTATGGAATTGAGATGAAACCGATGTACGGCGCGGCGGCCATGGCCCTGTCCAGCTTCTTTGTGTGCATGAACGCCCTGAGGCTGAATCTGATGAATCCCCATGACGCCGGGCACGACCGCGGGGGGAAGCCGGTTTCCGCGGAAGCGCTTGCGGAAACCGTTGCCGCGATGACAAAGAAGGAGGAAAAAACCATGACAAAGACACTGAAGGTGGAAGGGATGATGTGCGCGCACTGTGAGGCGAGGGTAAAGAAGGCGCTTGAAGCGGTGCCCGGCGTGGAGAGCGCCGTGGCGGATCATACCGCGGGAACCGCCGTTGTCACCCTGAGCGCGCCGGTCGCCGATGAAACGCTGAAAGCGGCGGTGGAAGCGCAGGATTATTCCGTACCGGGGGTGGAATAACACCGGGACCCTGTCCTGCGGTATACTTCCATTACGCCATGGGAAGGGAGATGAGGTTCATGGCCGGATTTGTCCCGAAGGAGAAGCTGAGCAAGAAGGCCCGGAAGGAACTGAACCGTCAGCGGCGGGTTGCGTGGGATTTCAGCCCTGTTACCCGGACCGTTGACAGCAAAAAGCGGTACAGCCGAAAAAGAAAAGCCCGCGACCGGTATGATGATTCCGGTGCGGGCTTTTCCTTCACAATTACCCTTTCGGAAGATCCGGATCCGTCTCATATTCCAGAAAAGACTCCATGACAAACCCTTCCGCGGCATCGGTCCGGACATGAACCCAGCCGGGAACGTCGCTCTCTTCCAGTACAATCAGCGGCTGGCGGTAGTACAGGCGCATGAGAATCTCCGCTCCGGCTGAAGGCTGGGCACGGAGATTCAGCGAGCTGTCCTGAGCGATTCCGGTGACAGTGGCCATGCGGGCGCCTTCAGGAAGGTCCTGTGTGACCGGCATGAGCGTGGGGCGCGGCGTGGCGGTCGGCGCCGGGCCGGGATCCCGCGCCAGCTCCGGCGGCGGGGTCGGCAGCGGAGACGGTTCCCCGGCGTAGCGCTTCAGCGCCGCGCCGGGGAAATAGAAGGACAGAATCTCCTGAAAATTCTTTCCGCCGGCGTTCGCCATCTGCTGTGCTCCGCGCTGGCTGAGCCCGACGCCGTGGCCGAAACGGCCAGCGGTCAGCGTGAAGGCGCTGTCATCTTCCTGCAGGGTGATGATTTCATTGTCCGCGCCGGATATGCTCAGACCGAGCGCGATCAGCGTTTCCGGAAACAGATCCAGCGTGACCGTCATGGGATAGGAGGACAGCAGATCGGCTATGTCCAGCTCCTCTTCCTCTCCGGAAGAGGCCGCCTTCCCGGCGTTCCGGAAAGAATCGGTTTCAAAGGTAACCTCGAGCCGCGTCATCAGGCGGCTCGGCGCGGCATAGCGCGGCGTCGTCAGGGCCAGCGCGTTCAGCCGGGACAGGCGGAAATCCTCCTCCGGAATCAGATCGCGCAGGCGCGGGTCGGCGAGCGCCGCCCGGTGAATCAGTTTCACGAAGGCCGGGGACAACCCGGAAGCGTCCCGGGCCAGAACACAGGTCCGCACAACGGATTCCGGATTGGCGGCGTCCCAGGGATCCTCGGTGAGGGCGAAGCAGCGCGGTGCATTTCCCTCCCAGATGTTGGCGGGAAGCTCCGTCTGTCCGCCGTTTGAAGCGCTGTACCAGGCGGTGATCAGTTTTCCGTCACAGGTCAGAACCAGGCCAGCGGTATCCTCCACGGCCTGCATGGATTTCGGACTCGCATCGTTCAGCCCCCGGAACACCTGATCGTTCGTGGTATCCACGACGTCCCAGGCGGCGGACGGCCGCATGCGGCTCAGTGCATAGGTGCGGGCGCAGACGGCCTGCGCCTTCAGGGCTTCCGGCGGGAAACCGTCCCCCATCTCATAGGGGACGACGCCCTTCAGATAGGTTTCCAGCGGCAGGGAAAGGATCGGAACCAGCCTGTTGTCCTCGATGGAAACGGAAAGACTGCCGGGATAAAAGCCGGGCTGCAGATTGAAGCAGATTCCGGGATCCGCATCTCCGGAATGCAGGGCCAGGAAGGAGCAGGAAGCGCCCATCCCCGCGGAGATTCCTCCGGAGTAGAGAAAAAGCTGCCGGTCCCGCAGCAGGACGGTCACCCTGGCTTCCTCCGGCAGCAAAAGCTCCGAGCCGGAGGCGGAACGAACCAGATAGCGGCCGGACAGCGTCAGATCCATCCGGTCGGAAAGGGCCAGCCGGCGCAGCAACACCCGGATCGCGGAAGGGGATTCCGCGGCCGCCGGAGCGGCGAAAGAAAGCAGCAGGCAGCAAAGCGCCAGAATCCCGCAGAAACATTGTATGGTTTTCCTCCTCATCCCTGCCTGTCCCCCTTCCGGCTGTCCGAAAATCTCTGACCCGTTCACTGTACCACAAAACAGGCGCCGCTACAATCCTGCGGAAATCGGTATTTACAGCGCGGACATGCCGGCGCCGGGGGAGAGACGGAAAGCCGGGCATTACGGGCTGCCCGGCATGAATCCGCCCGGAGCCGTTCCGGCACGCGATGCTTCTCCCGCGGTAACAGAAACGGATGTGATTTCGATGGCTTCTTCCGTTTCGCCGATCCGGAGCGTACAGGTCTGCCCGACCACCAGATCCGGACAGCTGATTACGACCGATGAAAACCCGTACGGAATCGTTTCGCTGATCATTTCTTTTCCTTCGGCATCCAGCAGCGTGACGGTGCTCCCCGCCGCGGCGGCTTCCCGGAGGGAGTACAGGATGGAGGCCTGGGAGGATTCCGGTCCGAAACCTTCCGCCATGCTGCTGTCTCCGCAGGCGATCACCGTTCCGCCGCTGATCGCCGCGATCCCGCCGCTTTCGCTGCCGCAGTCCAGGGCGCTGTTTCCGCTGTTTCCCGCAAGGCTGACCAGGACGGTGCCGCCGGTGATGGTGATGTTTCCGTTGGAGTCTATTCCGTCGGCATCCGTTCCGCTTTCATTGAGAACGGTCAGCCGGCCGCCGGAAATCAGAATCCAGGTATCCTCCACGCTGACAACCGTTTTTTCTTCCGCTGAGTCACTCCGGTTTTCCTGTTCCGGACCGGAGCCTTCTCCGAAGGGAGGCGGGGATCCCATCTCCTCCCCGGCCGGGGGTTCGCCGGTCCGGTCCGCGTCCGGGAAAGCAGGCGGTTCACCTGACCGGCCGCCACCCGGGAAAGCGGGATGGAAAGCTTCTTCTGAGGATGCCTCCGGGGATGCGGAGTTTTCCGCCGGAACGGCTGCTTCCGCGGCGGGCGGATCCTTCCCGGGGGAGGGCATGCCGCCCCATTCGATTCCGGTATAGCCGTTGGCGTTCAGGCTGTCGTCCCGGGAGTGAATCGTGGTATCGCCGCCGCTGATTTCAATCGTCAGGGCCTCGATACCTTCATAGCAGTCATTCACCAGGATGATTCCGCCCAGGATCAGAACGGATGCGTCGGAATGGACGGCGTCATCTCCCGCCGTAATCGTCAGGTTTCCGTCCTGAATAACGACGGCTCCTTCCGCATGGATGCCGTCCTGCCCGGCGGAAACCGTCAGATTCGCCGATGTCATCCGGAAGTGATCATTGACCCGGAGGCCGTGGCCGGAAACTGTGACGGAGACGGTTCCGCCGGTGATGATCAGATCATCCTTCGAGGTGATTCCGTTCAGGGCGGAAGAAACGATACTCAGGCTGCCGTTTCCGTTAATTGTCAGATCATCATGGGAAAAGATGACCGCGTCGGTTCCGTCCGCCGGGGCGTTCTCCGTGAATGCATCCCCGCCGGTCAGGCTGTTTTCCGATCCGTCCGCGAGGGTCAGGAAAACCTTATCCGCCTGATCGATCCGGATGCATGCGTCATCGCTGCAATGCAGGGTTACGCCGCTGAGCATGATCCAGACTTTGGAATTCCGCGCAGCGTCCACGACAATGTTTCCGTCGGTCAGCTCACCGGAAATAACATACTGTCCGCTCTGGGCAATCACCAGGCTGCCGTCCAGCCAATAGGCTCCGTTTCCGGAGATCTTCGCGGAATCTCCGCAAAGGGTGATCTTTACGGCTTCCGAGGGATCCCAGCTTCCGTTCAGGTCATTCTCCGTGAAATATTCACTGCCGGCGTATCCTTCCGCGTCCGTGTCCGCAATCCGTTGGATTCCGAGCTTTTCACCGTTCATGAACAGAATGGTCACAATCAGGGAAAGCACAATGACGACGACGCAAATCCGATCCATCCATCGATGAGTGGACATTGGCTCTCCCTCCTTTCTTCCGATGATTCTATCCCGCTTCAGCCCATATAATCCCCGTTGTAGGAGACCAGCACCGCGTTCCGAACGCCCTCCAGATCGGCCAGTTCATTCATAAAATCCGTTGCCGCGTCCTTCAGGCGGATTTCCAGGTTCAGCTCGATTTCGCCCTTCCGGACGCTCTTGCTCTTCACGCTCATCCGGTTCGTATGCTCTTTCAGGAAGGCAGACGCCCGGTTTTCGCTGTCCTGGCTGTCACACTGGAGCACCACGATGTACGGACGGGTGTGGGACTTCCTGTTGGCGAAGACCAGGATCATGACGCCGATAATCACGCTGCCGATGACCGCAAGCGGGATCATGCCCGCGGCCAGCACAATCCCTGCCGCGATGGCCCAGAAAAGGAAAGCAATGTCCATCGGTTCCTTGATGGCTGTCCGGAACCGGACGATGGACAGGGCGCCGACCATCCCCAGGGAAAGCACCACGTTGCTGGTGACGGCCAGAATGACAAAGGTGGAAATCATGGTCATGGCGATCAGGGTGACGCCGAAGCTGGAGGAATACATCACCCCGGCGTAGGTTTTTTTGTAAATCAGGAAGATCAGCATCCCGATCCCGAAGGAAAGCGCCAGGGCCAGAAACATATCCGGCAGGGTAACGGAGGTTACGTTCGACAGGAAATTGGATTTGAAAATATCGCTGAAGGTCATGGCTTGGAGCTCCTTTCAATAGTCCGTTATGTTTTCTCCGGCCGTCGTGTATCCGTTTCCGGGGATGCCGGATCTCCCCCGGATGCCGCTCAGTCAAGCATCCGGCACTGAGCGTATTTGGAAAAGGCCGTCACCCTGCGTCCTGGAGTCTGCACCGCGTCCCGGATGATGGCGGGCAGGAAAGCGTCCCATTTTACTTCCAGAATGATTCCGGAATCAGGCGCGGGAATGGTGATGCAGTCCGGATTCAGAAAGTCGGTGCTGTTCAGGCCGGTGCGGATATTGTAATCAAAAGTCACGCGCACGTTTCCCGGACCGTAAATGAAAGGCTCCCGGGTATAATCCACAATGGTTCTGGGGCGCAGGCCCTGATAACGCATTTTGCAATACAGTTCCTGTACCAGGTCTCTGCCGGAGTTCAGCATCCAGTCCAGACGGCCGTCCACAATCGCCTGGGCTTCCCCGGCAGTCAGGATCGCACTGTATTTGGTGCCCAGCCCGCCGACCTTGCTCTTCTTCTCCAGATGGATCAGGGACGGATCCCCGTTATAGTACCGGATGCGGAATTTCTCCCGCAGGTTGACCCCGTCCACCTTTTCCCGCAGGGCCTTATCGTTCAGGTTATCAAAATACAGGCTTCGGATCAGGTATTTTCCGTCCTGCGCATGGGGATCCGGGACAGCGACCGCGCGCAGCCGCTGACGGATCGCCAGCAGATCCGCGTATCGGATCTCATGCTTCCATTCGTGCCGGTAACGGATTTCCAAGGTTCAGGCCTCCCTTCGCATCTCATCGGATCCAATCATATTCGTCTGACCTAAACTGAACTTAAAGCATGACCGGACGAGGGAGACGTTCTGAAAGATTTTCACAGAAAAAAAGCAGCCGGCCGCAGGCAGCCGGCTGAACAACAGGCATCATTACGATTTTATTGCAGGGAAAGGGCGGAAAGAAAAATTCCCCGGGACAGAAACAAACGGAATGAAATAAATGCCAAAGAGCAAAAACAGGAAACAGAATCAGAAACTGCCCCCCGAGGAGCAGGGCGGACGGGACGGCGGAGCAACAGGAGGCTGGTAAAGTCAGTTTTTTTCGGCGATGACCTCCACTTCCACCAGGGCGCCTTTGGGCAGAGCGGAAACTTCCACGCAGCTGCGGGCGGGTTTGCCGGTGAAATACTTTGCGTATACCTCGTTAAATGCGGCAAAATGGCGGAGATCGCTCAGGTAGCAGGTGGTTTTGACCGCACGGTCCAGGCTGCTGCCCGCGGCTTCCAGCACCGCGGAAAGGTTGGTCATCACCTGCTCGGCCTGGCCGGCAATATCCGTCTGCTCAATCGCGCCGGAGGCGGGATTGATGGGAATCTGGCCGGAGGTAAATACCAGGCTGCCGGAGACGATGGCCTGGGAATAGGGTCCGATGGCGCCCGGGGCTTTGACGGTTTCGACGGTTTTCATAGCGTTTTTCCTCCCGGTTTCATTGATGCCGGTCAAAAGAGTACAACCATTTACCTTTCAAGTCAATAGGCGAACAACACGGATGGGTATCAATTCTGCTGAGAACTGATACTCATTTTTTTCTATGATTTAATAAGCCACGGGGGTATTGACAGAACACTCCGCAGATGGTATCTTTGCACCCATAAACCAATCACCTATTGGATCCATAGGTTTATTGGCGAAATTAAAGTACGGAGGATAGAATCATGAAAAACAGACTGATTTCCCTGCTGATCGCGGCAGTACTGGCAGTTGTATTTCTGAGCGGCATCGCGGCCGCGGAGGAGCTGGAGGTTCATCTCGGAGACCAGCCGTCCTTCTTCATTCTGAAGATCGCGGATTACAACGGCTACTTTACGGAAGAATTCGAAGGCACGGGCGTCAAAATCGTTGTGGACAACTTTGTGAATCAGGGATCCGCCATTGTGGAAGCGATGAACGCGGGCAACGTCCAGCTGGGCGTGATCGGAACCATGCCCCTGGTTACGGCGGACGCCAACGGCAGCGGCTTCAAAGCCCTGGCCAGCGTGAACCTTTCGGTGGACGGCTTCAAGCTTTACGCCGGGGCGGGCAAGGGCATCACCACCGTGGAGGAATTCAAGGGAAAGAAGATCGCCGTCAAGTTCTCCTCCAACGAGCATGAGATGCTGCTGACCCTGCTGGCAAAAGCCGGCCTGGGAGATACGGATGTGGAAATTGTCAACATGTCCGCGGACGACAGCCTGAACTCCCTGATCACCGGGGATGTGGACGGCGCGATTCTGAAGGGCGACCAGCTGAACGCGGCCAATGCCAGCGGCGCCAATATCGTGGCGGACAACAGCCAGAGCGGCCTGATCGGCAACTATCTGATCGGCCGGGAGGATTTCATCACGGCGCACCCAGAAGTGGTGACCGGCGTTCTGAAGGTGCTGGAGAAGGCCAGGATCTGGATTGATGAGAATCCGGAAAAGACCGTAGACATCTTTGCCGGGCTGACCAATACAGACAAGGAAGTGACGAAGACCAGCTTTGAGTCCCGGACCCGCTCCATCAGTATCGATGAGGATAAATTCGCGGCTCCGATTAACCGGACGCTTGAATTCCTGAAGGGACAGGGAACCATCGACGATTCCCTGAAGCTGGAGGACATCCTGGATCCCAGCTATTACACCAACGCGGGTATCAGCGAGAAGTGACCTGCGGGGAGGACAAGGAAACAAGCATGCACGGGGAATGGCGGAGAAAAGGAACCTCCGCCATTTCCCCGCGCAGATCGGGAGGGAAGAAAAAATGGCGGCAACCGGAAGCCTGGCAAAAGCCCTGGTCTGTCCCCGGTGCGGGAAGACCTTTTCCATCGGAGAAGTGCATCAGCTGTGCGAATGCGGATCGCCCCTGCTGGTAGCATACGATCTTGAAAAAGCAAAGGAGACGCTGAACCGGAACAGCTTTCACGGACGCGGAGCCAGCCTGTGGAGATACCGGGAGCTGCTGCCGGTGCAGGATGACCGGAATATCGTGACGCTGGGAGAGGGTTACACCCCTCTTTTACCGCTGGAAAGAGCCGGAAAAAAATCGGGCATTCCGCACCTGTACCTGAAGGATGAAGGGATTATTCCCACGGGCACCTTCAAGGCCCGCGGCGCCGCGGTCGGTGTTTCCCGGGCAAAGGAACTGGGAATCCGGCAGCTGGCCATGCCCACCAACGGCAACGCGGGGGCCGCCTGGTCCGTATACGGCGCCAGAGCCGGCATCGGGGTGACGATCGTGATGCCGGAGGACGCGCCGAAGATTACCCGGAACGAGTGCGCCGCGGCCGGGGCGAAGCTTTACCTGGTCCGGGGGCTGATCAGCGACTGCGGAAAAATCGTGGGAGCGGGCGTAAAGGCCCACGGCTGGTACGACGCGTCAACCCTGAAGGAACCTTACCGCATCGAGGGCAAGAAAACCATGGGGCTGGAAATCGCGGAACAGTTCCGCTGGCAGCTGCCGGACGTGATCCTGTATCCTACCGGCGGGGGCGTCGGCATGATCGGCATCTGGAAGGCGCTGAAGGAGCTGAAGGAAATCGGAATTGCGGAGGGGGCGCTTCCCCGGCTGGTTGCCGTACAGGCGGAAGGCTGCGCGCCGATCGTCCGGGCGTATCGGGAAGGGAAGAAGGAATCGGTTTTCTTTGAAAACTCGAAGACGGTCGCCTTCGGAATCAATGTGCCCAAAGCCCTGGGAGATTTCCTGGTGCTGGAGGCCATTGCGGAAACAGACGGCTGCGCAAAAGCTGTTTCGGACGAACAGATCCTGGCCGCCCTGGGAGAGCTGGCCCGGGAGGAAGGCGCCTTTGTCTGCCCGGAGGGAGCGGCGATCTACGCGGCGGCCAAAGCGCTGCGGGAAGAAGGCTGGATCCGGGAGCAGGACCGGGTGGTACTGCTGAACACCGGCGCCGGCATCAAGTATCCGGATACGCTGAACGTATCCGTGCCGTATCTGGAAAAGGACGCGGCGCTCTGACGGCGGCCGGGCAGCGACGGAACAGTTTCCGGCGATCTTTCCCGGAAGAAAGGAAGAAAACGGACATGGAAACGAAAAAAAACGGCGGCGGAACTCCGGGAAAAAGAACGGGAAAAGGGGACGTGCGCTATCTGTGGTACGCGCTCTCCTGGGTGCTGCTGGCGGCTTTTCTGGCATTCTGGCAGCTTTCCGCCACGAACCGCTGGGTGAATCCCACCATCGTTTCCATGCCATCCAAAATCTGGGACCGGTTTGTATCCATGGTTTCCAACGGATCCCTGTTCAACCATATCGGTTCAAGCCTGGGCCGCGTGCTGCAGGGCTTCCTGACCGGCGGCATCACGGGACTGCTGCTGGGGCTTCTGATGGGCCTGAGCCCGCGGTTTGAGGCGGTATCCAGCCTGTTTGTCAGCCTGCTGCGGCCGATTCTGCCCATCGCGTGGATTCCGATCCTGATCCTGGCCATGGGAATCGGCGAGGAATCCAAGGTAGCCGTAATCTCCATCGGCAGCTTCTGGCCCATGCTGCTGGATACCATCAATGGCGTGCGCAGCGTGGACAAACAGCTGCTGGAGCTGGGCGATGTACTGGAGAAGGACCGGAAGACCAAAATTCTCCGGCTGGTGCTGCCCTCCGCCATTCCTTCCATCTTCACCGGGGCGCGCCAGGCGATCAGCCGGGCCTGGTCCTGCGTGGTGACGGCGGAGATGATCGCGGCCAGCTCCGGCGTGGGTTTCCTGATTCAGTACGGCCGGGAACTGTCCCAGCCTCCGCTGATGTTTGTCGGCGTCACGGTGATCGGGCTGATCGGCCTGGCCATTGACTGGCTGACCAGCCGCCTGGAGCGGCGGCTTCTGTACCGGAACCGGTAAGGAGGAAACGGATATGGTAACGGTCAAAGCTCCGGAGATGTATCTGAATGAATACGGCATCCGGAAAGAAACGGGAAAATATCTGTCGGAATTCGGCCCCCGCGTTTTCATTGTCGCGGGAAAGACTGCATGGGAAGAGACCGGCAGGGATGTGACCGCCGGCCTGGCGGCATGGCATTGTGTTCCGGATGTGCGGATTATGACCGGGTATCCGACCGTTGAGACGGTGCGGCAGTACGCCTGGGAAGCATACGTCGCGAAGGCGGACGCGGTTCTGGGGATCGGCGGCGGGCGGGTGATCGATGCCGCGAAGGCTGCCGGAAACCTGTGCGGGCTCCCGGTCGCCGCGCTGCCCACCATCGCCGCAACCTGTGCCTGCTGGGCGGCGAGATCCATCCTGTATGACGCGGAGGGAAGCTTTGACCGGATCCAGTGGAACCGGGAAAACACCCGGCTGATCCTGGCGGATACGGAAATCCTGACCCGGGCGCCGCGGCGCACTCTGGCTTCCGGCATTCTGGACAGCATGGCGAAATGGTATGAGTTTGAACCGCTGATTGCCGCGGATCCCGGAGATCTGGTGCTGCGGCACGACGTGGCAACGGCGCGGCTGACCCTGGATCTGCTTCGGGAGGAAGGACCGGAGGTATACCGGGGCGGCGGGACGCCGAAACAGTGGCAGCGCGTGACGGACGCCATCTTCTACCTGACGGGTGCTACCGGCAGCTTTGCCGCGGGAAATGCCTACCGGGGTTTTGCGCATTCCTGGTATTTCTCCACCACCCGGATCCCTCAGAGCCGGCACCGGATGCATGGGGAAAAGGTCGCCTTCGGCCTGCTGGTTCAGTTTCTGCTGGCGGGAAAGGATGAAGCCTGGCTGCGGGATTTCATGGATACGCTGCTGATGTATGACATGACGGACGTGCCGGGAGACTGGCAGGTGCCGGATGAGGAGACCATGATCCGGGAATTGTCCGAGCGAATCATCCGGGAATGGCCGGTAGTCCTGGAGAAAAAACAGGCGGAAAGCGCGTCGCAGATCGCGGAAGCTGTCCGGGAGGCTTCCGGGCGGCTGCGGAAAGCCCGGAAGAATGCTCTTCGGGAATCATGAGAACGCGGAAGAGGGAAGAAGAGAATGACGGAAAAAGCGAAACAGGCCGGCGGGGAAATCTCCATCCGTCACGCGAAGAAAAGCTTCCGGATCGAAGGGCGGACGCTGGAGGTGCTTGGGGATATCGACCTGACCATTGAAGCGGGGGATATCGTCAGCATCATCGGCGCCAGCGGGTGCGGCAAATCCACTCTTCTGCGGCTGATCGCCGGGCTGGATTTCCCGGACGGGGGAGAGGTCCGGATCGGCGGGAAAAAAGTGGAGAAACCCTCCGTGAATGTCGGGGTGCTGTTCCAGGAATCCCGGCTGCTGCCCTGGGACACGACAGAGAAGAACATTGCCTTCGGTCTGCCGGAAAAGTTTCCCCGGGATCAGAAGAAAAAACTGGTGGCGGAGTATATGCACCTGGTGGGCCTGGACGGCTTTGAAAAGGCGCTGCCCAGCCAGCTTTCCGGGGGCATGCAGAAGCGCGTGGCGATTGCCCGGACGCTGATCAACCGGCCCGGGGTGCTTCTGCTGGACGAGCCCTTCGGCGCTCTGGACGCTTTTACCCGGATGAACCTGCAGGAGGAGATCATCCGGATCCGGAAACAGGAGCGCATGACCACCGTGCTGGTAACCCATGATATCGACGAGGCGATCTATATGGGCAACAAGGTGATCATCATGTCCGCCAAGCCGGGCGTGATCAGCAAGGTGATCCGGGTGGAGCTGCCGGAACCCCGGCGCCGCACCAGCGGAGATTTCGCGCTGCTGCGGGCCCGCGTATTCCGGGAATTCTACGGCGAACAGGAACTGCCGGAGGAATACTCCATCTGAAACCGGAAACGGAACGCGGACGAAAAGAAAGGGGGTGCGCGGCGTGACAGACGGGGAGCGGACCGGATACGGCGTGATTTCCGTCCGGGACTACCGGAAAAAAACGGAAGCCGTTTTCCGGGGGCTGGGTTTTTCCCCGGAGGAGAGCCGGATCATCACGGGTGTGCTGCTGGCGGCGGACCTGTTCGGGGTGGAAAGCCACGGCATCTCCAGAATCATGAAATATGTGAGGCTGGTTCGGGAAGGGAGCGTGAACCGGAAGGCGGAAGCGTTGATCCTGAAGGAAACGCCGGTATCCGCTCTGCTGGACGCGCAGTCCGCCATGGGACAGCTGGTTTCCGAAAGAGCCATGGGACTGGCCATCGAAAAAGCCCGGAAGGCCGGTATCGGTATGGTGCAGGTCCGGCATTCGAACCACTTTGGCATTGCCGGCTACTATGCCCTGAAGGCGGCGGAGCAGGGGCTGATCGGCGTGGCCATGACCAACACCCAGGCGATCATGGTGCCCACCTTTTCCGCTGAGGCGCTGCTGGGATCCAATCCCATCGCGGTTGCTTTTCCCGCGGGGGAGGTTCCCTTCCTGTTTGACGCGGCTGCCACCGTGGTGACCCGGGGTAAACTGGAACTGTATGACAAGCTCGGAAAGGAGCTGCCCAGCGACTGGGCTGTCAGCCATACGGGAACAGTCAGCCGGGATCCGGGAGAGGTGCTGCGGGACATCCGGGAGAAGCGGGGAGGCGGCATCCTGCCCGCCGGAGGCGCGGGCGAGGAAATGGCCGGATACAAAGGCTACGGATTCGGCATGATCTGCGAGCTGATGACCGGCGTTCTTTCCGGCGGGACGACGGCGTACCATAAACAGGAAAAGGGCGATACCAGCCATGCTTTTTACGCGGTCAGTCCGGAGCTTTTCGGCGATGCGGGGGAGATCCGGAGGGCGGCGCAGCGGCTGATGGATGAGATTCACGCGGCCCGGCCGGCGGAGGGACAGAAACAGATCTTCATCGCCGGTGAAAAGGAGTTCCGGCGCCGCGCGGAACGGACGGAGAACGGAATCCCCCTGAGCCTGAAGGTGCTGAAGGAGCTGGATTCGCTCCTTGCGGAAACGGCCGGAAAGGAGCAGCTATGACCCTGCAGCAGATCCTGTATGCGCTGACCGTCGAGGAATACGGCTCCATGAACAAGGCGGCGGAGAAACTGTTTATCGTCCAGCCCACCCTGACCAGCGCCATCCGGGAACTGGAGAAGGAAACGGGGGTTACGATTTTCCTGCGGACCTACCGGGGCATCCTTCCGACGCCGGAGGGCGCCGAGTTGCTGAAGGATCTGCGGGAACTGTACCGGCATTACACCGGGATCCGGCACAAATATGCGGAGGAAGGGGATTACAAGCGAAAATTCGGGGTTTCCGCCCAGCACTATTCCTTCGCGGTGAAAGCCTTTGTGGAGATGGCCCGGCAGTATGACATGAAGCAGTTCGACTTTGCCATCCGGGAGACCCAGACCCGGAGCGTGCTGACGGACGTCGGATCGCTCCGGAGCGAGGTGGGGGTACTGTATGTCTCCAGCCTGAACGAGCGCGCGCTGAAGCGGCTGATGGCGGAGCAGGATCTGGTCTTCACACCGCTGGTTCGCTGCCGGGCCTATGTCTATCTGTGGGAAGGGCATCCCCTGGCCGGGGAAAAGAACCTGGGCATGGATCAGCTGGAGCCCTATCCCTGCCTTTCCTTTGAACAGGAAGGGCAGGATGACCTCTTCGCGGAGGAGATCCTGACGGAAAACGTCTATTCCAGAACCGTGAAGGTGAACGACCGGAGCACCATGCTGAACCTGATGGTGGGACTGAACGGTTATACCCTCTGCTCCGGCGTGATCTCCAGCGATCTGAATGGCGACGGATTCAAGGTGATCCCCTTCCGGGAGGACCGGGAGAATCCGAACAGCATCATGGAGATCGGGTATATCATCAAACGCAACAGCCTGCTGAGTGAAATGGGCGTGAAATACATCGCGGAGCTGAGGAAATATTTTCAGGAGAACCCGGAAAACGTGCTCTCCGTTGAAACGGAGGAAGCGGGAGGAGGATTGTGATGGCGGCATATGAAATCCAGGCGGATGAAAGGGTGGATATCACGGATGTGGTCTGCCCGGTGACCTTTGTGAAGACCAAGGCAGCCCTGGAGGAAATGGAAGACGGACAGATCCTGCAGGTGCATATGAACGATGGGGAACCCGTGCTGAACGTTCCCCGAAGCGTCAAGGAGGAGGGGCATCAGATCCTGAAGCTCTATACCAATGACGACGGAACCTATGAACTGTTTATCCGGAAAGCGGGGGAATGACAGAATGGCAGCGGATTACGCGACACTGAAAAAAGGCGGCTTCATGCGCCAGAAACAGAAGGATCATTTTTCCCTCCGGCTGTCGGTGGTGGGCGGCCAGGTCAGCGCTCAGCAGCTGGCGGCCATTACCCGGGTGGCGGAAAAATACGGGCATGGCCACATCCATCTGACCTCCCGCCAGGGGATCGAGATTCCCTTCATCCGCCTCGAAGATATTGACGCGGTGAAGGACGCGCTGGCGGAGGGCGGCGCGAAACCCGGCGTATGCGGGCCGAGGGTGCGGACGATTACCGCCTGCCAGGGGTCGGAAGTGTGTCCGAACGGCTGCGTGGATACGGAGGGACTGGCCCGGGTGCTGAACGACCGGTATTTCGGCCGGGAGCTGCCGCATAAGTTCAAATTCGGCGTCACGGGCTGCCAGAACAACTGCCTGAAGGCGGAAGAGAACGATGTGGGGATTAAGGGCGGCCTGAAGGTGGCCTGGAAACCGGAAGCGTGCATCAACTGCGGGCTGTGCGAGAAGGTCTGCCGGGAAAAGGCGGTCACCCTGACGGACGGAAAGGTCGCCGTGGATCAGGAAAAGTGCAACTACTGCGGGCGCTGCGCCTTCTCCTGCCCCAC
Source organism: Clostridiales bacterium (assembly GCA_015056205.1). Lineage (GTDB taxonomy): Bacteria > Bacillota > Clostridia > Christensenellales > Aristaeellaceae > Aristaeella. The sequence continues at coordinate 19,172 of SVGS01000009.1, forward strand.
GGATGCCTGGGATACCCGGCCGGGATACATGGTCAGCTTCGGCGGCGTATTCGGCAACAAAATCCACAAAGGGGAAGCCATTATTCCCTTTATAGAAGATCAGGAAACCCTGCTGCGCGTGTGCGACGCGGCCCTGGACTTTTTCCGGGAGAACGCGCAGAGCGGTGAACGGTTCAGGTTTACGATTGAACGGGTCGGAAAGGAGAAGCTGGAAGCAGCGGTCAGAGACGCTTATGAAGGATAAAAGAAGACGGGGACTGTTTTTCCTGGCCGTGCTGCTGACGGCCCTGAGCCTGATTTTCGCCGGGACAGCGGAGAACCGGGTGATTGCCCTGTCCAGATCCAACGCGGAGCTGTGGATTCTGGCCGGGGGCAGCCTGACAGCCACGTCGGACGATGCCATGACCCTCCCGGGACTGAATCCGGACGTGGTTTCTCTGGGAGATATGGATCATGTCAGCCTGGAAAGCGTCGCGGCGCTGGAACCGGATCTGCTGATTCTCTTTTCGGACGAACCAGCCCAGCGGGCTCTGGGGGAGGCGGCCAAAGGCATCGGAATACAGGTGCTCGGCCTGGATATCAACGGCTTCCGGGATTATGCCGACACGATGAAGGATCTGACCGGGCGCACCGGCCGGGAGGATCTGTATGAGAAGAACGTTCTCCGTGTGGAAGAGGAGATCAGCGCGGAGATTGCCCGGGCCGGCAGCCGCTTCGCCGGGAAAAGCTACCTGCTTCTGCATGTATCTGCCACGAAAAGCAAGGCGGAGAAGAACAATTATTTCACCTGCGAGATGCTGAACCGCCTGGGCATGGTCAACATCGCGGGAGATGAAACGCTGTGGAACGAGCTGTCCATGGAAGCCATTGCGGCGGCGGATCCCGATTATATCCTGGTGGTGCCGCGGGGGAATGATCAGAAAGCCCTGGAAGGCTTCCGGGAAAAGTTCACCTCCGGTTCGGTCTGGGCGGAGCTGAAGGCCGTGAAGGAAAACCGCTTCCACGTGCTCGCCAAGGAGCTTTTCGGACTGAAACCCAATACCCGGTGGGCTGAGGCTTACCGGCGGCTGAGGTCGATTCTGGAGGGGAATGAAGCCGGAGGAACGGAATGAAGAAAGCGGTTTTACCCGCACTTGTGATGCTGGCTGCCTGCGCGCTGGCGCTGCTGGCCGGGAACAGCGCGGTCAGCGCCGGCCGGACCCTGCAGGTGCTGCTGGGCGGGGGAAGCGCCACCGAACGCCTGATTGTGCTGCAGGTCCGCCTGCCGCGGGTGCTGGCCGCCGCCGCCGCGGGTGCGGGCCTTTCGGTGTCCGGTTTTCTGCTGCAGGGGAGCCTGGACAATACGCTGGCTTCCCCCGGCATCCTGGGCATTAACCACGGCGCGGGCCTGTTTGTATTGCTGGCCGCCCTGCTGTTTCCGTATCAGGCCGCGGCCCGGGGACTGATGGCCTTCGCCGGGGCGCTGCTGGTGACGGGGCTGGTGGTTTCTCTTTCGGCGGTATCCGGTCTGTCCCGGACGTCGGTGATTCTTTCCGGCGTCGCGGTTTCCGCACTCTGCACGGCGGTATCGGATGTTATCATCTCCCTGAAACCGGAGACCGTGGCGGACCGGGCGGCCTTTCAGCTGGGCGGCTTCGCCTCCCTGACCGCATCCTCCGTATCCCTGGCGGCGCCGGTGATTCTGGCCGGAATTCTGCTGGCGGCCGTTTTTGCGCCGGCCATGGATCTGATGGCGCTGGGAGATGAAACAGCCGGCGGTCTGGGGCTGCCTGTCCGGGCTGTCCGGGGCGGATTCATTCTGTGCGCGGCGCTGCTGGCCGCGGCGGCGGTGAGCATGTGCGGAATGATCGGATTTGTGGGCCTGCTGGTTCCGAACACGCTCCGGCTGATCCGGCACGGCAGGAGCCGCGGAAGCCTGCTGCTGTGCGCGGCGTACGGAGCGGCGTTTCTGGTGCTTTGCGACACGCTGGCGCGGCTCGCCGCCTTTCCGTATGAGCTTCCCTGCGGGCTGATCCTGAGCCTGACGGGCGCACCGTTCCTGATTATGACTCTCCTTCGGAGAAGAAAGCGGCTGGGATTGCAGTGATAGAACTGAAGAATGTGACGACCGGATATCCGGAGGGGGAAAGCTTTTCAATTCCCGAAGCCCGGTTTGAAAAGGGCCGGATCACGGCGGTCATCGGCCGGAACGGCAGCGGGAAATCCACCCTGCTCCGGGCCATGGCGGGCCAGCTGCGCTACGGGGGCAGCATCCGGCTGGACGGAGAGGAATGCCGGAAACTGACTCCCGCCGAGCGGGCCCGGAAGGCTGCGTATCTGCCCCAGTTCCTGCGGAGCGCCCGGATGGACGTGCAGACTCTGGCGGAGCATGGAAGATATCCCTGGCACGGTTCGCTTCGCCGGCTGACGGAGCGGGACCGCGAAAAGGTGGATAAGGCGATGGAGCGGGCCGGGGTGACGGAGTACAGGCACCGGATGCTGACCGGGCTGTCCGGCGGCGAACGCCAGCGGGCATATCTGGCCATGGTGATTGCGCAGGATACGCCGATGATCCTGCTGGATGAGCCGACGACCTATATGGATCCCGGTATGCAGGAGGTGTTCTTTCGCCTGCTTCGGAGCCTGGCGGAGGAAGGACGCGGAATTGTAACGGTCTGCCATGACCTGCCCCAGACCTTCTCCTTCTGCGACAGGATCTGCGTGATGGCGGAGCATACCCTGTGCGCTTGCGGAACGCCGGAAGAGCTGGCCCGGCAGGAGGAACTGATGCAAAGGACGCTAGGGGTCAGCCTGAAGAATACCGGGGATCCGGAACTGGTGTTTCCCTGGGCCCTGAAGAGGTGAGAATATGGCATATTTCCCAATGATGACAGACCTTTCCGGAGGAGAAACACTGGTGATCGGCGGCGGAGAGGAAGGCACGAAGAAAGTGCGCGTACTGAAGGATTTCGGCGCGCGGGTAACCCTGATCGCCCCGGAAGCCCGGGAGGAAGCGATCCGGGAAGCGGACCGGTATGCGCGCCGCGGCTTTGAGACAGCCGATCTGGATGCCGCGGAATGGAAGCTGGTGGTGGCGGCTACGGAGAACCGGGAGCTGAACCGCCGGATCAGCGAGGGCACCCGGGAAAGGCGGATTCCCGTGAACGTGGTGGACGATCCGGAGCTGTGCAGTTTCATCTTTCCGGCAGTGATCCGTGACGGGGATGTGATTTGCTCCATATCCAGCGGGGGAAAGAGCCCCTATGTGGCGCAGCTGGTAAAGGAAAAGGTCAGGGGGTGCTGGCCGGAAGGCATCGGCCGGATCAACGACCGGATGGGGGAGTACAGGGAACAGGCGAAGCGGGAATACGCGGACCGGGAGGAGCGGCGGCGCTTTCTCCGGGAAAGGCTGACGGAACTGCTGAACCCGGGGACGGGAACCACCGGCTTTACCACCGCGCTGCTGCATGGCGGGGAAGCTTTTCCGCAGGGCGGAACGCTGCCGCCCGTGGCCCAGGTGAATGCCTTCCGTTATGAGCGGATGGAGGATCTGGAACGGGTGTTTGAACACAGGCAGGCGGGATATGCCTATTCCCGGATCGGCAATCCGACCGTCACGGCTTTTGAACAGCGGATCAACGCGCTGGAACATGGCCAGGGGGCTGTGGCCTGCGCAAGCGGCATGGCGGCGCTGACCGCGGCGATTCTGGCCGTATGCCGAAGCGGGGACGAAATCATCGCCGGCCGGGGGCTGTACGGCGGCACGATCGACCTGTTTCATGATCTGGAACAGCTGGGGATTCGTACGGTCTTCGCGGAAAAGATGACCGGAGAGAGCATTCGACCGCTGATCACGGAAAAAACGCGGCTGGTCTTCGGAGAAGTGATCAGCAACCCGGCCCAGCAGGTGCTGGATATCCCTTCCGTGGCCGCAGCAGCCCACGAGGCAGGTATTCCGCTGTTCGTGGACAGCACGACGGCAACTCCCTGGCTGATCCGGCCACTGGAAAAGGGCGCGGATGCTGTGATTCATTCCTCCTCCAAGTATATCAACGGGGGAGGAAATGCCATCGGCGGGATCATTGTGGACGGCGGAAAGTTCGACTGGAATTTCGAAAAGCATACCGCCCTGGCGGAATTCCGGAAATTCCGCAGGCGCGCCTTCATGGTCCGCCTCCGGACGGATCTGTGGGAAAACCTGGGCGGTTGCATGGCGCCGATGAATGCCTTCCTGAGCTATATCGGCTGCGAAACCCTGGGGCTCAGGATGAAAAGAATCTGCGGCAACGCGGCCGCGCTGGCGCGTGCGCTGGCCGGGATGCCGGGCATTCGGGTGAATTATCTGGGGCTGGAGCAGCATCCGGATCATGCGCTGGCCGGAAGCCTGATGAATGGCTTCGGCGGGATTCTGAACTTCAGGGCGGGCTCGCGGGAGAGGGCTTACCGGATCATCAACGCGCTGAAATACGCGGCCATTGCCAGCAATATCGGCGATGTGCGCACGCTGGTGATCCATCCGGCCTCCACACTGTATATCCGGTCCGGGGTTCAGGAACGGGAAGCCGCGGGTGTATATGACGATACGGTCCGCGTCAGCGTGGGGATAGAGGATCCGGAGGATCTGATCGCGGATTTCCGCCGGGCTGTCGGGGCGGGCGGCTGATCCGGATAAGCAATCCGGACAGAGAAAACAGAACGAATAGAAAGAACGGAAAGAACAGGAGGAACAGGATATGGTCATTACGGTAGCAGGCGAGAAGAAGGAAGTGGCGGAGGGAATTACCGTCGCGCAGCTGATTGAACAGGAGAAGGTGGAGATGCCGATGTATGTCACGGTGTCGGTCAACGAGGAGTTTATCGAATCCGGTTCCTTTGACACGCATGTACTGAAGGAAAACGATGAGGTGGAGTTCCTCTACTTCATGGGAGGCGGAAGATAATGGCTTTTACGAATGAACAGCTGGAACGCTACTCGCGCCATATCATCCTGAAAGAGATCGGCGTGAAAGGACAGAAGAAACTGCTGAACGGAAAGGTGCTGATCATCGGCGCCGGCGGGCTCGGCGCCCCGGCGGCGATGTATCTGGCCGCGGCCGGTGTCGGTACCATCGGGATCGCGGACGCGGACGTGGTGGATCTTTCCAATCTGCAGCGGCAGGTGATTCATACCACGCCCGACCTGGGAAAGAAGAAGGTGGAATCGGCCGCGGAAACCATGCGTGCCATCAACCCGGACATTACCGTGAACACGTATCATGAGTTCGTTTCCGCGGCCAACATTATGGACCTGATCCGGGATTACGATTTCATCCTGGACGGGACGGATAATTTTCCGGCCAAGTTCCTGATCAACGATGCCTGCGTCATGGCCGGGAAACCCTTCTCCCATGCCGGAATCATCCGGTTCAGAGGACAGCTGACCACGATCATTCCTGGACAGGGCCCCTGCTACCGGTGCATTTTCAAAAATCCGCCGCCGAAGGATGCCGTGCCCACCTGTAAACAGGCCGGCGTAGTCGGGGCTATGGCCGGCGTCATCGGCTGCCTCCAGGCGATGGAAGCCATTAAATACCTGACCGGAGCGGGGGAACTGCTCGTCGGATACCTGCTGACCTATGACGCGCTGAAAATGGAATTCCATAAGGTGAAGCTTCCCCCCAGAGGGAAGGGCTGCGCCGTCTGCTCGGACACGCCCACCATTACGGAACTGATCGATTATGAACAGGCTGCCTGCGATCTGAAGCCGGGCGGCGGACAGGGATGAAACGACGATGAAGATCACCATACGGCAAACCGATTTTGATGCCATGACCCGATACGCGCGAAAGCTTTCCCCGGAGGAGGCCTGCGGACTGATTGCCGGGGAGGATCAGGCGGACGGCAGCCGGGAAATCCGGAAGGTATATTATCTGACCAACCGGGATCATACCAGCGAGCATTTCACGATTGACCCACGGGAACAGCTGGCTGCCGTCCGGGATATGAGGGCGGAGGGGCTGAAGCCCCTGGGCAACTGGCATTCCCATCCGGAAACGCCCTCACGGCCTTCGGAGGAGGATCAGCGCCTGGCCAATGACAGCAGAGCCAGCTATCTGATTCTTTCCCTGGCGGAACCGGAGCATCCGGTGCTGAACGCCTTCCATATCGAAGGCGCGCCGGAATCAAAAAAAGTCCGGAAGGAAGATCTTGTCATCCTTCCGGAATCGGGGAGTAACGGCGATGATCAATGAAACATACCGTGCCATGCTGGGCCGGAAATCCGTGATCCGGGAGCTCAGCGAGCTGGCTGCCCGGATGGCGGGGGAGAAAAACGGGCCGGAGGAAATTTTCGATTTCAGCCTGGGAAATCCGTCGGTTCCCGTTCCGGAAGCGGTAACGGAATGCGCCGTTCGGCTGCTTCGGGATCAGCCGTCCCTGGTGCACGGATACAGCCCCACGCTGGGAATTCCCCAGGTGAAGGAAAAGCTCGCCGCCAGCCTCAGCAGGCGGTTCGGCCTTTCCTATACGGGGGCGGATATTTTTCCGACCAGCGGCGCCGGCGGCGCCCTCGCACATGCTTTCCGCCTGGTGACGGTGCCGGGGGATACCATCCTGACCTTTGCGCCGCATTTTCCGGAATACCGTCCATATGTCACGCTGGCCGGCTGCCGGCTGGAAGTGGTTCCGCCGGATCTGAAGGCTTTCCAGATTGACTTCGACCGGCTGGAGCAGTTTTTTACGAAAGACGTACAGGCCGTCCTGATCAACAGTCCAAACAATCCATCCGGCGCTGTGTATTCCGCGCAGACCCTGGAAAAGCTTGCCGGGGTGCTGGAACGGAAGGAGCGGGAATACAGCCATGAGATCTGGCTGATTTCCGATGAGCCGTACCGGGAAATTGTCTTCGGCGGCGGGACGCAGCCCTGTCCCGCCCGTTTCTGGCCCCGGACCATCACCTGCTATTCCTTCTCCAAATCCCTGTCCATGCCGGGGGACCGCATTGGGTATGTGGCGGTTAATCCGGAGAGCGGGGTCAGCCATGAACTGGCGGCCATGTGCGGACAGGTATCCAGGGGCCTCGGACACAACTGCCCGACAGCCCTGATGCAGCTGATCGCGGCCGAATGCTGCGACCTGACAGCGGACCTTTCTGTTTATGAGACCAATATGAATCTGCTGTATGACGGGCTGACGGAGCTGGGATTTGACATCGTGCGGCCTGGCGGAACTTTCTACATGACGCCCCGGGCGCCCGAAGCGGATGCCGGGCAGTTTTCGCGCAGGGCGCTGGCGTACGGGATTGTAGTGGTTCCCTGTGACACCTTCGGCCTGCCGGGCTATTTCCGAATTGCCTACTGTACCGATACGGAAAAGGTCCGGCGTTCGCTTTCAGCCTTCAGAAAACTGATGGCGTGACTAAAAAAAAGGACAGGCGGCAGGACCGGAGAAAGGCGGGGCGGGAGATTACAGTAAGAACTGATCAAAACCGGTTGTTTCAAGGATTTCCCGAACCGCGTCGTTGACGCCGGTCATCTCAAACCGCTCTTTGTCTTCCAGACTTTTATACATCATCAGCAGAACCCGCAGTCCGGCGGAGGATACATATTCCATCCGGCTGACATCCACATGAATGGCCTGGATTGTCCCTTCCGTATCCTGAAACAGCTTCAGAAGCTCCGGCGCGGTGATAGTGTCCATGCGGCCCTGAATGTTCACACTGAACACGCCGTTCTCCAGCCGGCCTTCTGCCGCAAACGGAAGATTCCGGTCGGCGGATGCCGGTTTCCTGTCTGCGGCCTTTTTGAGAGAAAGCTCCCAGAACATCATCTTTTTAAACACGTTCCGGACCGCCTCATCCGCTTCCGGATCACCGCGGAGGGATCCCAGTTGATCCGGCAGGAAATCCGCCATACAGACTTCAGTCAGCTCAAAACCCATGTTTCCGATGAATGCCCGGACTTTTTCATCGTCAGGATCAAAGAAAACATTATCGTTGAACTTGACATCCGCCGTTGTGGCCGCTGCCTGGCTTGTGATGGCCGAATACAGGCCGATCAGCCGGGGGTCGTTTTTCAGCGAAGCCGCCACTACTTCCTGATCATGCAGGAAATAGGCCCGATCCGTGATAACCCAGCTGCCCCCGTATTGCCGCAGGATACGGCCGATGTTGTGAAAAACCTCTTCCAGTTCAGACTGATTGAAGTACATCAGGAGGCCTTCCGTTGTGAACATCAGGTCATGCGCGGTATCCGGGAATGCCTTTTTCAGGGAATCGTAGTTGGTCGCGTCCACGGCACAATAGCGGATGTTGCTGTTTTCGCCGATGATGCCGGCCACGGCGGGACGGATGGTATCAATCACGGCGGGAAGGTCGAGGCCGTAGTAAACCCGCCCCTGGCGTGACAGGCGGATGCCGCGGGCGGTATATCCGCAGGGCAGATCGGCGATCTGACGGGTTTGCCGGCTTTCCGCCAGGCGGTTTACGGACTGAAACCGGGTTTCCAGGAGAATCATATACGCGGGGAAAAGACGTTTGACCTGTTCCTTCAGCTCAGGCGGAACAGGCTTTTTTGAGGTTTGGGACCCGAACGGTTCAAAACCCAGCGCTCCGAGAAGCTGCTTCGAATCCTCATCTCCTGATGCGGCGTCGAGCTGGACGCAGGATTTTGCCGTGTTGAAAACGGGGTTGACGATCTCCCACAATTCCTGGTTATTCATAGAATTCCTCCCTTCAATATGCATCAGTGTTTTGTGGTCCGCAGGCCGCTATACAAACAGCCCCTGTTTGATACGCACAGGCGGAGAGGGCTGTCAGTATAGAAGCAATTACCCTCGGGGAGTACGATTGACAAATTCTGTACCGCGTCAGAAGGACCAGGGCAGATATGCGGCGAGAATGGCGAGGAGGACGGCGGGAAGCATATTGGCAACCCGCAGCTGTTTTCCCCATACCAGGTTGACGCCGACGCAGAAGATCAGCACGGAGCCGATCAGCGAGAGATACGCGACCGCCAGATCCGTCAGGGCGGGAGCGATCAGCCTGGCCAGCAGGGTGACGGCGCCCTCAAAAAGGAAGACGGGGATTGCGGAGAAGGCGCTGCCTTTTCCCAGCGTGGAGGTCATCACGGCGACGATAATAAAGTCCAGCACTGCCTTTACTGCCAGGGTGGAATAATCTCCCTGAATTCCGTCCCGGATGGCTCCGACAATGGCCATGGCGCCGATGCAGACGGTGAGGGAAGCGGTTACGAAGGCGTTGACAAACTGCCTGTCGCCGCTGTTTCCGGTTTTCCGCTTCAGCCATTCGCCAAACTGCTCAAATCCTTTTTCAATTCCGATCAGTTCGCCGATCACCGTTCCGATGGCCAGGCACAGGACCACCAGCATGGATTTGCCGCTGAGGAGCGTGCTGCCGTCAATCTGCAGCATGCCCTGCATGGCTCCGGCGATGGCGATAAACAGGACGCTGATGCCGCAGGCTTTGTTCAGAGATTCCTGCTGCTCCGGCCGGAACAGTTTTCCCGTAAAATGGCCGATCAGCCCGCCCACGACGATGGCTGCACTGTTAATGACAGTTCCGAGTCCGATCATACTCTGCCTTTCCTTCTCCGGTGGGATTTTGTCTTTCCAGGCAGGTATTATATGCTTTCAGTCTCATGAAATCAATCCAGCAAGTCAGGGGGACGGTTCTCAGCGACTCGCGAATGAGTCGCTGAGAACCGTCCCCCTGACTTACCCCTGACTTAATTACTCCTCTTTGGCCTGGCAGACGGTGTTTTTCCCGGATGCTTTGGCTTTATACAGCGCCGTGTCCGCCCGGACTACCAGGGGATCGGCATCTTCCGCGGGCATGGCCTGCGCCACGCCGAAGCTGGCGGAAACCTTGCCGCATTTCTCGAACTGCAGCTTTTCAATGGCCCGCCGAACCTCTTCGGCGAATCCGGCCGCGGTTTCCTGCGTGACGCCGGGCAGCATGAGCATAAATTCCTCTCCGCCCCAGCGGCCGTCTGCCGCGTTGATATTGAGCTTCGCGGTCGCTTCGTGAATCAGCTGTGAAATCCGCATCAGCACCTGATCCCCTTCCTGGTGACCGTAGGTATCGTTGATGTGCTTGAAATCGTCCAGGTCGATCATGACCAGGCTGGTCGCGTCGACTCCGTCCGGGCTCGTCTTTTTCTCCTCGATCCGTTCCGTGATCCGCCGCTGAATCTCGCCGCGGTTATACAGCTTTGTCAGCTGGTCCGTGATGGCCATCAGGGAAAGCGTGGCGTTCGCCTCCATGACTTCCGCCGTGGCGGTGTTGATGAAGTTGACCAGCCGGTTGATCAGAGTCATGGTGGATTCGTTGTTCGCGGTTTCCTGATGGACCACGGCCGTGGTTCCTTCCGGGGCGTCTCCTTCCCGCATTCCGGCAATGATCAGGGTCAGGTTGTGATGATCCATGTCGTTTTCCCAGCGGATCAGCTCGCCGGCCGTACAGAATCCATAGGTAGGGGCGATCTGGTGGAACGGAGTGATTTCCCGGGTGGCTTCCGTACCGCCCCAGAAGGTTTTTCTGCCGAAGCAGTCAAAAACCGAAATCACCTCCGGCTTGAATTCCGCTATGGACTGAGCGCACTGCATGACGTCCTGCATGATGGTTTCCGGATCGCCGTATGTGACATGCAGCACGCTGCCCTCCGGAATCCGGGTGCTCATGGTCAGAGCGCCCTGGCTGTCGCAGGACATGGCGTGACGCAGCAGCGTCCTGTTTCCGTGCTGCACGGCAAACGGGAACTCCAGCGCGTTATAGAAAATATGCTCGTCGTTGGGAATGCGCAGATAATGCTGATAAATCTGATAGGCGGGCTGCCCGTCCAGTTCATGAAGGACATATCCTTCCGCCCGTGTGACCTTCAGGGGATAGCCCAGCGGTTTCCATCCGCTGACATAGGCGTAGTGAACATGAATATCCGATCCGCCGATCAGGGTCATCATGATGCCGGCGGACTGGAAGCCCGATCCCTTCCTGAAAAGAAACGCCCGGAACTGATTGTCGCCAAAGGCTCCGCCGCCCCAGACGGGGATTCCTTCCGGCACCTCTTCCTGAATAACCTTGCAGACGTCCCGGATCGGAATCGTATCGATGGTGGCAATCACCTCGATTGCTTTTACATTCGTGATACGCTGCAGGGTTTCACGGACGGAAAGCCGGAAAGAAGAAACATCCTCGCTGTCCACCGGGAAAAAGCAAACCTGCGCGAAGCTGTCCGGCTTTTCAAAGAGCATGCAGGAGACCACAAGCTTTTCCGCGGACACCTTGCCGTCATAGAGACAGCCGGACGCGGAGGCCCCGACATAAACCGCGTCCGGCATGAGCTCATCAATGATGCCGCAGGCGGCGGAAATATCCGCGGGATCGGCTCCGTCCGAGAACAGATGGATGAGCGCCGGCGCAGAGGCGGGAAGGGACTGCCATTCAGACACAACGGCCCGGAATGAGTCTTTATCGTGATACACGGTCTGGTACTGTTTCATGCTCGTACTCCTCTCGTGACTGATCCTGCATGGAAGGATGCGTGCGGGGCGGGGAATAAATGAAAGATGAATAAGCGGATTGCATTTTCCGGTTCATCATATTTCTTTCAGAAGCTTTCTGCTTCAGGACAGGGGAATGCGTTTTGGCGCAAACATCGCTACTTTGATATTATACAATTCCGGATGGAAATTCAAGTGAATTTCAAGTTTTTTTTACTCAGGAAAGTTAGCTTCATACGGTTTCCGAAGTTTCTGTTGTCCGGACTTTTATTCTGTGGTAAGCTAAGGACGGATGAAGAGACGGCGGGCGGGGAGACAAGGGCTGAGGAAGGATGACGATGACAATCCGGACGGAACAAAGCGCGAAGGCGAAGAACGGGAAACAGGCCTTATACCATCTTCCCGGACTGTTCGAATTTTATGAACTGTACAGCAGGTTCCTGCCGCTGTTCCGGGAGCGCAGGGAATGGTTTTACGACTGGTGTGAGATCGGCTCCGTCTACGGCGCTCCGGCGGACTGCCGCTGGGGCGGCGGCCGGGTCGGATTCGGGGAGGAAGCACCGGCGGATGTGGCGGCGCTGATGCGGGAATACGGAATATCCGCCCGGTTGACCTTCAGCAATTCCCTGCTGCGGGAGGAGGATCTTTCCGACCGGCGGTGCAACCGCCTTTGCGCGCTGTTCGAAAACAGCGGGCCGGCAGGCAGCGGTATCATTCTTTGCTCGGATCTGCTGCTGGATTACGTGCGGAGTCATTACCCGGGCTTTTATTTTGTTTCCTCCACAACCAAGGTGCTGACGCAGTTCCGGCAGCTGAGGGAAGAGCTGGAACGTCCGGAATTTCGTTTTGTGGTACCGGATTTCCGGCTGAACAAAGCCTGGGATCAGCTGGATTCCCTTCCGGCGGAGCTGAAAGAAAAAACAGAATTTCTGTGCAACGAGGACTGCTGGTTCGACTGCCCGGACCGGAAGGCCTGCTATGAGAATGTCTGCCGGAAGAATCTGGGAGAGGATTGTGAGGATCATATCTGCACATCCCCCCGGGCGGCGGAAGGATACCGCTTTTCCGACGCCATGAACAATCCCGGATTCATCGGAATCCGGGAGATTCAGGATCTGTATCTGCCCAAAGGGTTTACCCATTTTAAAATCGAGGGGCGGAGCCTGGGCAGCGCCATGATTCTGGAATTCCTGCTTTACTATCTGACCCGGCCGGAGTATCAGCTGCGGGTGCGGGAGGAAATCTACCTGAGCAGTTCCCTGGATCTGTTCTGATCCGGGAGAAAACAGTGAGGAATTCTTGACGATGATTCGGACAAAGGATATGACATCCGGCAATCCGGTGAAACTGATTCTGGTTTTTGCGCTTCCGATTCTTGCCGGCAACACGCTTCAGCAGTTATACAGCCTGGTCGATTCGCTGATCATCGGCCGAATGCTCGGCGTAACCGCGCTGACTGCCGTTTCGGCTTCCGGCTGGCTGGACTGGGCGGTCCTCTCCGTTCCCATGGGACTGGCGCAGGGGTACTCCATTCACGCGGCTCAGTGTTACGGAGGGAGAAGGTTTGCCGATCTGAAAAGAAGCGTGGCACAGAGCTACCTGATCTCCGCCGTGGCCATCCTCTTTCTGGAAACCGCCAGTCAGCTACTGCTGCATCCTGTTCTGGTATGGATGAATTCCCCTGACGAAACGATCGGAATGACGGAAAACTATCTCCGGATTATTTATGCCGGTCTTCCGATCGTCATGTGCCTGAATCTGTTCAGCGGTTTTCTGCATGCGCTGGGGAACAGCAGAGTTCCGCTGATTGCGCTGGCGTGCTCCACAACTGTCAATATCATCCTTGACTGGTGGTTTGTCGGTTCGCTCGGGATGGGAACAAACGGCGGCGCCTTTGCAACCGTGATCGCCCAGGCCGTGTCGGCTGCGATCTGCTTCGCGGAAGTGCTGCGGATTCCGGAACTGAAGCCCGACAGGGCGGATTTCCGGCCGGACGGAAAAGTCATCCGGAAACTGGTGCGGCTTGGATTTTCGATCGCCTTTCAGAATCTGATTATTTCCCTGGGCGGTCTGGTTCTGCAGGGCGTGGTCAACGCGTTCGGCTTCATCTTTATGGCCGGCTATAACGCCGCTGCCCGGTTCCAGGGCCTGATCGAGATCGCGGGCACCGCTTTGGGAAATGCCGCGGGTACATTTACGGGACAGAACTTCGGAGCGGGAAGGATGGACCGTGTCAAAACCGGCCTGCGGCGGGCAGCTCAGATCGGTTTTCTGCTGGCCGTCACGGTCGGCCTGATCATGGTATGCTTCGGAAAACCGCTTCTGTCCCTGTTTATTCGTGAAGAGGCGGGCGTCTCTGACCGGGTTCTGGCATTCGGCTATGACTTTCTGAGAATTATGGCCGCGGGACTGCCGATGCTCTATCTGCTGTTTATCTACAGAACCACGCTGCAGGGACTCGGAGATACGATGGTTCCGATGCTTTCCGGCTTTGTGGAGCTGGCGCTTCGCATCGCTTCGGCTCTGCTGCTGCCGCTCGCGATCGGCTACTGGGGCGTATATCTGGCGGAAATCACCGCCTGGATCGGCGCGGGTATCTTTCTGATCATCGGGTATTACCGCAGACTGAAAAGAATCGCGCAGCCGGCCGCTTGATTTTTAGAACGGGCGGGAATATACTTGTCAGTGACTTGCAAATTGCCAGGCTTGAAAAGATTCAGAGGCGGTTATCCATCGAAACTTCCCGAATACAGCGAAGGAGGATCAATCCATGTCTTCTATCAAGCAGGAAGCAGAAAGATGTCTGAAATGCAAAAAGCCCCAATGCTCCGCGCACTGTCCGGTATCGACGGACATTCCGAAGGTTATGGAGCTTTTTCTGAACGGAGGGATCCGGGAAGCGGGGGAGATGCTCTTTATGAACAACCCCATTTCCGCCGTGACTTCCGTCATCTGTCCCCATGAAAGAAACTGCGCCGGCCACTGCGTGCTGGGAAGAAAAGGAGAGCCGGTGCAGTTCTACCGCGTTGAGGAATATATTTCGAGATTCTATCTTGAAACGATGAAAATTCCGAAGATTGAGAAGAACGGGATCAAAATCGCGGTCGCGGGTTCCGGCCCCGCCGGGATTACCATGTCGCTCCTGCTGCTTCTGCATGGATATGACGTGACCATGTTTGAGGCGCAGGACAATATCGGCGGCGTGCTGCGGTACGGCATCCCTCCGTTCCGCCTTTCCAGGGAGCTTCTGGACATGTACAAGGATATCATGCTGCGCATGGGACTGCGCCTGAGGCCGAATACGAGAATCGGCAGCAATATCAAAATCGAGGATCTTTTCCCGGACGGCTACAAGGCCGCGTTCGTTTCAACCGGTACAGGAAGGCCCAACAAGCTGGGCCTGCTGGGCGAAACGCTGGGACACGTTCACTTTGCCGTGGACTATCTGAAATCGCCCGAAGCCTTTCATTTGGGAGAACGGGTCGCCATTGTCGGAGCGGGCAACGTGGCCATCGACGCGGCCAGAACAGCCATCCGGCGCAGTCACGCGCATGTCACCATCCTGCATTTCATGGGCGAAAACGATATGACCGCCAATTCGGACGAGATTGAAATGGCCCAGCTCGACGGCGTTGAATTCATCCACTATGCGCAGACGGTTCGCATTATGGAAAACGCTGTGAGGTGCGTGCGGGTAAACCGTACCGTGAAAGAAGACGGCAGCGTCAGCTTCGAGGAGGATTACAGCAGTACCTTCGATGTTCCCGCGGATTCCGTGATTATCGCCATCGGTCAGGGACCGGGCGCGGACATGAAAGCCGCCGGGGTCAGACTGACGCAGCGGGGCCTGCTGGATGTGAACGAATGGGGCGAGACGGACACCCCCGGCGTCTTTGCCGCCGGAGATATCGTTTCCGGCCCCCGGACGGTTGTCGACGCGGTCGCCTTTACGAAAAAAGTATTCCGGAGGATGGAAGAATACCTGGGGATGGCGCCGTGATTGGATGAAGGCAGAACCACACTCCTATGCCGGTATTCCTGAAACAGGCCTGTGTATTACCGCTTCCGGAAAAAGGACCGGACACGGCCGGATGGGTGCATGACAAGGAAATTCAGAAAAGCCTCGGGAATGGCTTTTCTCCGAAAAAAAGGCCGGGAACAGGGGCGGTGATCAGCTGGGAAGAGGGACGGGTGCTTTCGGATTCCAATCCGGCCCATGTGGTTTCGGGGGGTGTGATTCACAGGGACGGAACAGCGGAAGTCCGCGGCGAAATCCAATGCACTGAGCAGGCTCCTTCTCCGGGAAGATACGGCGGAAGGTTTCAGCTGCTGACGGACCAGGACAGGACGGCCTGAACGAACGGACCGAGCCGCCTGCAGGAAGGATGTGACAGCCATGCCCTGGTACTGGATCCTGATCATTCTCTCGGCGATTATCGGACCGTTTGAGGCGATGCATGCGCTGAACAAGGCCAGACGGAACCGGGAGAAGGCAAGAAAAGAAGAACGTGATTTGACGTCAACCGGGAAAATGAACCGACCGGCATGAGGAGGCTTTTGTAATGAAAGCACTTCTGGAAAGGAAATTCAGGCTTGCGGAACATCAGACAGACATCAGGACGGAAATCACCGCGGGAGTGATCACCTTTATGACCATGGCCTATATCCTGGTGGTCAATCCCGGAATTCTGAGCGCCTGCGGAATGGATTTCGACCGGGTTTTCGCGGCTACAGCCATCGCCTCCGCGATCGCGACGCTGGTGATGGGTTTCTATGCCAATCTGCCCTTCGCGCTGTCCGCGGGCATGGGGCTGAACGCGTTCTTCTCCTATACGGTCTGCATCGGCATGGGATATTCCTGGCGCTGGGCGCTGACAGCGATCCTCGTGGAGGGCATCATCTTTTTGCTGATGACTTTCTTTAATATCCGGGAAGCCATCGTGAATCATATTCCCGCCAGCCTGAAGAAAGCCATCGGTGCGGGTCTTGGCCTTTTTCTCGCTTTTCTCGGGCTGCAGAGCGCCGGGCTGGTTGTTGTGGACAACGAAACGCTGGTTAAACTGAACGGCGACTGGTTCAAGGGCGGATCCGGCGCGGCGCTGATCGGGCTGATCCTGACCGGTGTGCTGCTGATCAAAAAAGTGAAGGGCGCCATCCTGATCGGCATTATCGCCACCACTCTGATCGGCATTCCCTTGGGAATCACGAGTTATGCAGGCGGCCGGTATCTTCCTTCCGCACCCTATTTCTTTCCTTTCGCCTTTGACGAGGTCTTCGCCAGCGGAAAATCCGTCTTTGATTTTCTGGTCGTTCTGTTTACCTTCCTGTTTGTGGATATGTTCGACACCATCGGCACGCTGATCGGCTGCGCAAGCAATTCCGGCCTTGTGCGGGAGGACGGCACCATTCCCAACTGCAAGCAGGCTCTGCTGTCCGACGCTGTCGGTACCACCGCCGGCGCGATGCTGGGAACCTCAACCGTCACCACCTTCGTGGAAAGTGCTTCCGGCGTGGCCATGGGCGGAAGAACCGGCCTCACAGCCGTTACCACCGGTATCCTGTTCCTGCTTGCACTCTTCCTGAAGCCGCTCTTCGCCTCCATTCCGGGCGCTGCCACCGCTCCGGCGCTGATCCTTGTCGGAATGATGATGATCAAGCCGATCCTGGAGATTGATTTTTCCGATTATACGGAATCCATCCCCGCATTTCTCTGTATCATCTTTATGGTCTGCGCCTTCAGCGTTTCGGACGGCATTATGTTCGGGATCCTGTCCTATGTGGCGATTCATGTGCTGATCGGGAAAGCCCGGAAAATTGATAAAATGATGTGGATTTTATCCGCCATGATGATCGCCCGATGCGCTGTCAAGTTTCTGCTGTAGCAAGCCGCGCTCCCGTTCCGCATCCGGAGATTCCGGCAGAAGAAGCACCATCTCATGCCAGCGTTCACCGCCCCAGACAGAAGTGGATTCACCCGCATCGGAGAAGCCGAACTTTTTATACATTCCGACAAGGTTCTCCAGGCATGTCAGCACCAGCCGCTTCCTTTTTCCGGTTTCTTTTTCCGCGTAGGAGCGTACCAGTTCACGCGCAAGTCCGCGCATGCGATACTGAGGAAGAACATCCAGGCCTAAAATCAGGATGGTGCTGCCGTCCGGATCATGAAGGCCTGCATCCGTAAAGAACTCATCTCTGAAGGCATTTTCATTCGTTGCAAGCCCGTTGATAAACCCCGCAATCTGACCGGTGCCTTTATCGACAGCCACCCAGAAGAGATCCGGCGCGGCTGCAATTCTGGGGAGCATATGCTCATAGCTGCAGGCTTCATGGGGAGGAAAGCAGATGCTCTCGATCACAGCGGCCTCTTCTGCTTCGTCCTGATGAATTGTCCGAAATTCGAAATCCATACGCCACCTCATATTGATCGGTTTGTATATTGCGGATCCGGGCCCGGCAGCCGGGAAGCTGCCCATATGCGGAATCTGTACAGGGTATCTGACTGGTAATCCATTAAGCCCCCGCCAGTAGGCGGGGCGAACGGAATAAACAGTAGTGTTCCCCATAGTACCAAAAGAACCTTCGCAATATAATAGAAGAGGTCTGGCAACCAAAACTATTATGAAGGCGAAGGTGTCACAATGGACGATCAGAGTTTAGCACACACAAAATATAATTGCAAATACCATATCGTTTTCATACCAAAATACAGAAGGAAAGCGATGTACGCTGATAAAGCAGTATAAGCCACAATATATTCTGCTTTTTTTGCTATCAAGCTTCAACGAGATAGAAAATTCGCCGGAAGTTAACAAATATGTACGTCGCGCCGGAATCCCGTATCCGGATCTGGGGCGCAGACGCAACCTGAGATACCGTGACAGGGTTCGTTACGAAACCTTCGCCCGGAAATACAGGCGAAGAACAATCCGGCAATTGACAAACCCGACGGACTACGCTATGCTGATGACAAACCTATGAGGGAGAAGAGTAGCTTCCCCGCGGCACGGTCCAGGGAGCCGCTGACAGTGGAACGGCGGCGCGTGCGGAGGATGTGAATGGGCTCCTGAGGGCGCTCCGAAAGGGTTCGAGTAGGAAGCGACGGGGGACGCACCCGTTATCAGGGCGGCACGTATCAGGGGTACGTGATGAAAAGATGGCTTTCCTCCGGAAGGTCAAGCTGAGTGGCACCGCGGAAATATCTGCCTCAGCGCGCAAGGATCCTGCGCGCTGAGGCTTTTTCTTTCCCGGCTCAAAAATGCCCCCTGAATTTCATGGATTCATTAAATGAAAGGAAGGACAAAGACAATGAAAAAAGCGATGGCGCTGGTACTCTCTCTGATCCTGGTATTCTCGATGGTTTCCCTGGCTTCCGCGGAAGGAAAAACCGCTTTCAGGGTCGGCATCTGCAACTTCGTGGACGACGCGAGCCTGAACCAGATTATTCAGAACATCCGGGAGCGGCTGGGTGAAATCGAAAAGGAGAAGGGCGTCACCTTTGAAATCAAGGAAGACAACTGCAACCTGGACGGCAGCGTGATGCAGCAGATCATTGCCGACTTCATGGCGGACGATGTGGATCTGATGGTCGGCATTGCGACCCCCGTGGCGATGACCATGCAGGGCATGACGGAGGAAAGCCGGATTCCCGTTGTCTTCGCCGCCGTATCCGATCCTGTAGGCTCGGGCCTGGTACAGAGCCTGGAGGCTCCCGGCGCCAATATTACCGGCACCTCTGATTATCTGGATACCGCCGCAGTGCTGAACCTGATCTTCGCGGCCAATCCGGAGGCGAAAAAGATCGCTCTGCTCTACAACCCCTCCGAAGACGCTTCCGCCACACCCATTGCTGCCGCGAAGGAAATCCTCGGCGCGAAGGGCGTAGAAGTCAAGGAGTACATGGGTACGAACGCCAGTGAAGTGGTACAGGCCGCCGAAGCCATCGTCAGCGACGACATGGATGCGGTGTTTACCCCCACCGACAACACGATCATGAGCGCGGAGCTGTCCATCTATGAGAAGTTTGCCGAGGCTAAGATTCCGCACTACACCGGCGCGGACTCCTTCGCTCTGAACGGTGCTTTCCTGGGCTACGGCGTGGACTACGCGAACCTGGGACGGGAAACCGCGGATATGATCGCGGACATTCTGGTGAACGGGGCCAATCCGGCGGAAACCGCCGTCAAAACCTTCGATAACGGCACCGCCACGGTGAACACCGAAATCTGCGCGGCGATCGGCTTCGACTTCGAAACGATCCGGGAAGCCTTTGCTCCCTTCTGCACCCAGGTGAAGGAGATTAAAACCGCCGAGGCGTTTGAGTAACCGCCGTTCCTTCCGGCCCGGCCTGAATTCACGCAACGGAAAGAAGATCGTTTATGACCATGGATAAGTTTTTGGCCCTGAGCCAGACGGCAATGGAACTGGGGCTGGTCAATTCCCTCACGGTACTGAGCCTGTTTCTGAGCTATTCGATGCTGAATGTCTGTGACCTGTCCACAGACGGATGCTTTACTCTGGGCGCGGCTGTGGGCGCGCTGACGGCGATTGCCGGGTCCGCCTGGCTTTCTCTGCCGGCCGCCATGCTGGCCGGGGCGGTTTCCGGCTTTGTTACCGCCACCCTGCAGACCCGCATGGGCGTTCAGAGCCTGCTGGCCGGAATTGTGGTGAACACCGGGCTGTACTCCGTGAATATGGCGCTGACCGGCAACAAGGCAACCCTGAGTATGAACAAGGTTCCGACGGTCTTTTCCATGGCGAAGGACCTGCTCCGGGGCACCCCGCTGGCGGGACAGAGCACCCTGCTGGTGACGCTGGCGGCGGTGACGCTGGTGGTGGCTTTCCTGTGCTGGTTCCTGAAGACCAGACTGGGTCTGGCGATCCGGGCAACCGGCAGCAACGCGGACATGGTGCGTTCCTCCTCCATCAATCCAACCTTCACGACCACAGTCGGGCTTTGTATTTCCAACTCCTTCACCGCGCTGAGCGGGTGTCTGATGGCTCAGCAGCAGAAAAACTTTGAGATCAATATGGGCTCCGGCATGGTTACGGTGGCCCTGGCCAGCCTGCTGATCGGCGGCGTGTTTTTCGCGAAGCACCGGCCGATTCCGCTCCGCACCGTCGGAGCGGTGCTGGGAGCCTTCATTTTCCGGCTGGTTTACGGCCTGGCTCTGCGCCTGGATATGCCGGCTTTCATGCTGAAGCTGGTTTCCTCCGTCATCGTGGTGATCGCGATTTCCGGACCTTACCTGAGGCGGCAGCTGCCGCTGATCATCCGCCGCTGGCGGATGATCCGGGAGGGGAGGAATCCTCATGCTTGAGCTCCGAAACGTCTGCAAAACCTTTCACGCGGGCACCCCGGATGAAAAAAAGGCCCTGTCGGATCTGTCCCTGAAGATTCCGGACGGGGACTTCGTGAGCATCATCGGCGCCAACGGCGCCGGAAAATCGACGCTGTTCAACGCCATCTGCGGAAGCTTTCCGCTGGATTCCGGATCCGTCTGGCTGGACGGCCGGAATGTGACCTGGATGCCCGAACACCGGCGGGCAAAGCAAATCGGCCGCCTGTTTCAGGATCCCATGCGCGGCAGCGCTCCGGACATGAGCATCGAGGAAAACCTGGCGCTGGCGGCCGGAAAGGGCGGATGGCTGAGCCGGGTCTCGGCGGCGGACCGGAAATCCTTCCGGGAACGGCTCAGCCTGCTGGGCATGGGCCTGGAGGATCGGATGAGGCAGCCGGTGGGGCTGCTTTCCGGCGGCCAGCGCCAGGCGCTGACCCTGCTGATGGCGACGTACCAGGTGCCGAATGTGCTGCTGCTGGACGAGCATACCGCGGCACTGGACCCCGGCACGGCGGAAAAGGTGCTGGCGCTGACGGAAAAGATCGTGAGGGATCACCATCTCACCTGCCTGATGATTACCCATAATATGCAGAGCGCCCTGGATCTGGGCAACCGGACGCTGATGATGGACCGGGGGCGCGTGATTTACGACGTGACCGGAGAAGTAAGAAGCCGCCTGACCATCGAAGATCTGACGGACCGCTTCCGGCAGCTCAGCGGCAGGACCCTGGACAATGACCGGATGCTCCTCGGAATCAAAAAGGAGCCGTGAAAAAAGCCGCCCACGCAAAAGGATCCCGGGATGATCCCGGGATCCTTTTACATGGCTGAGCCGGCTTATTTCTTTTCGGTGAATACGAAGTCCAGGTCGCTCAGGAATTTGACGCAGGTATCGATCTGCTCCTGGGTCAGTTCCGTTCCGTCGACGTTGAGCAGGTCAAACTCCACTTCATATCCTCCTGAATCAAAATTCAATGGGTGCTTTGCAGCCCATTGAAAACGTTTTGGTGAAACCACAGGTCCGGGAGCATACAGATTCCGCGTGAACCGGATTCCGGATACGCCGTTCCCTCCTTCCTTCCCGGACTTTATTACGCGTTATACTATAAAACGCCATCAAACGTAACAAAAAATTCAAAAATTTTTGTTTTTTTCTGATTTTTTGGGCTCTTTGTTTTTTCGGGGCGGTTCGGATCCTCCGGCGCAGGCTGGGCTGTGGGTGAAAACGATATTGAATTCACACCGGTTCTCTGCTATAAACAGGGGAGGAGGCGAGAACGATGAGCGATAACGGAACTCAGACGAAAGAAAACCGCCCGGAGAAATCCGTACCGGAGGTCCGCTTCGCGCGGGAAGAGGACCTGGAGCGGGTGAACGAGCTGCGCCGGGTGGTGAATGATCTGCATGTAAAAGGAAAACCGGATGTGTTCAAACCCGGTTTCTGCGATGAGCTGCGCGACTATATCCACGTGATCCGGTCGGATCCGAACAAGGAGATCGTGGTTGCGGAGCTGGAGGGAAAAATCTGCGGATTCGCCGTGCTGAACCATATCGTGAAGCCGGAAAACCCGTTCATGTACGAGCGGGACTTCCTGGACATCGATGAATTTGCCGTGGACACGGCCTGCCGCCGGCGCGGCGTGGCAAGCGCAATGGTTGCCTTTATCCGCGGCTGGGCGAAGGAACAGGGGTATAAACGGCTGGAACTGAATATGTGGGAGTTTAATCAGGGCGCCCTGGCGTTCTATGAATCGGCCGGTTTCTCCACGTACCGGAGATACATGGAGATGTTTCTGTAACGGATGTCAGGGAGAATCCTGAAGCGGGAAAGCACCGGATCCATGGGACCGGGCTTCATCGGTGAGCGTTAACAATCCGTGCAGGAGGATGGAACCGTCCGGATTCCATTCCGGAACGACGGATGTATCCAGACTGGCGAACCAGTCTTCCTGGACCGCTTCCCCCTCGCTGTTCAGACTGGCTTTTTTCTCCGGATCCCAGTAGAAGCAATCCTTCCCGGTCACGGAATCAGCCGCCTGTCCCTGCGGATCCAGCCGGTCCGGCGGTGTTTCTTCTTCCGTCTTCGTGCGGAAGCTCAGAATCCCGCGGGCTTCAAAGTCCGTGACAGTGTCCCGATTCCCGCAGTACAGATATACATTGCCGCTGCCGTTGCCGTAGGAAGTACAGTTGTAAATCTTCACGTCCGGACAGCCGTTGGTATCAATGCCTTTGTTCCGGTTTTCATAGGCAATGGAATGAAGCAGGATATGCCCGCCGGGCAGGTTGGATCCGCCCAGCTTAAACCCGTTTCCGTTTCCGGCTTCCATTTCTTCCGACTCCGCGAACGACAGATTTCCCTGCCCGTCGCAGACAGCGGCTGCCTTTTCAAATCCTTTGGCGTTTCCGCCGGGCACCACGCGTATCTGGCCGTTCCTGAAGGAAACGCAGTTCCGGATGGTTACCGAACCGATTGGACCGGTGGAAATCTTGGCGAACAAATCCCAGCCGTCGTCCGCGTTCCAGGCGGCAATACAGCTGTCAAACGTATTTCCTTCACCGGCTGTCAGCTTCGCGGCAAATCCGTCCGCATCCTCCAGGGCTTTGTCGGCGTTATTCATGGACGCGCAGCTTCTGACCAGGTTGTGCGAAGGCCAAAGGTCTCTCTTATCCCGGGATGAACCGGAGATCTGCAGGCCGGTGCCCCCGTTGCCGTAGAAATTCATCCGTTCCAGAACACAGTGATGGCCCGCCAGGCTGAGACCCGGCTGCCGGTCCTTTGTTCCGGTAATGTTGATCCGTGAAAAATGCCAGTAGTCTCCGGCAACAACCATGCCTGAGCCGGTACCGCCAAAGTCCAGCGTCACAAAAGCGTTTTCCGCGGGCTTGACGGCGATCGGCTCTTCTTCGGTGCCATCGCGCCCTCTGGCTACCGTCAGCGTCCTGCCTGACAGATCATAGACGCCTGCCGATAACAGAACCGTCTGTCCGGGCGCCGCATAATCCAGCGCTGTCTGAAGATCCACGGCGTCTTCCGGGGAAGTGCCGCCGTTTTCCGCCTTTCCGTTTTTGGAAACCCGGATCACGCCGTCCTTTCCCAATGCTCTGCGGGTGACGGTCTGCGTGAAGACACAGGGGTCATAGCTGGAAAGACGCCTGAAAGCGCTGAATGCAAAATCGGGGTCCGGTGTGAATTCCACCGCCAGCTCTGTTTCGTTCCCGGTCAGTTCCACCGGCATTTCACAATATTCATCCGCCCTGATCCGGAGCGTTCCGGTGACGGCTGTTCCGTCTCTTAACACCCGGGCCGTCCCGTCCGCATTGGTCCGGAAAACCAGCTGATAAACATCGCCGGACGCGGTGGCGGGGCTGGTCACCGCCGCTTCCAGATCCGTATATTCGGTTTCCTGCGGAGTCCATCCCGCCGCATTCCACTCGCTGGTTGTAAACTGAATGTTGCTGAAGGTGGCGTTCAGCCCCCGGGCGACAACCAGTGCAATATACGCCGCATGCTCTTCCTGGCAGGAAAGCGGATCATCCAGTTCGCTGTAAGCGGTCACCGCGGCTGCCATGCTGTCCCTGGCCGGAATGTACCAGACCGACCTGCCGATCTCTTCCCCGGTCTCCGGATCGGACTGGGAGGCAATGTAAGCATTGTCTGTTTTCTCAAGACAGACCCGGTAGGTTTTTCCCTGCTCGATTCTGCTTTCATCCGTGCCGCCGCCCCAGCTGTATCGAAATGGCTCAATTTCGTTCAGATCGGAAGCTTCCGGGGATACGATTCCCCTGTATGCCCGGAGCCCTATTGTGCAGGGGACGTTCGGAGATTTGTTCATTCCGCCGCAGGGAAGCTTCGTGGCGCAGACGGATACCAGATTTGACATCCAGCTGCCGGATACGCCTTCTTCTCCGAAGGAATCCCGGGCCATCAGCGCAAACCCCTCCTGACCGTCCGGCGCCGGATTCAGTTCATCCACGGTGACATCCGCCTGCAGCCGGAAATTGGTCGTGGTGGGGTCAATCACGGTATAGTAATAACTGCCGCCGTCCGCGGGCGCGTCGGCAACAAACTTTCCGCCTTTTTTGCTGACGGTACCGTCCTCCTTGAACAGGGCGGAGCTTAAAGATACCGGACTGTCTGTCCCGGGGCCGCCGGAGAGGAGTCTGTTACGATCCCCGCCGACAGATACGCCGAAGAATCTGAACTGCCATTCCTCTTCCGCTGCGGCGCATTCCGGAAGCGGGAGCATCAGGAGGCTGTAAACCAGCACGATCACCGGCAGGATCTGCAAAGCTTTTTTCCATGATTTCATCGCGATCTCATCCTTACTCATTGCGGGCCTTCCGATCCGGGAGGCTTCTTTTTCTTCAGTATATCATAAAAAGAGAAAAATGCCAAATTATTACAATTCAATACACGCGTTATCGCCTGCCGTGTATGACACTGACGGGAAAACGCGATGCTGCTGCCCGGCAAAAAACGAAAACAGCGAAGCAGAAAAGCTTGCTCCGCTGAAAGCCGTGACTTATGAGATTCCGCCGGGCCGTCATTTCTGCTCTTCGGGCAGTTCTACTTCCGGATTCAGATAGGAATCGAACGGGAGCCTTTCATAAGGAATGCCCAGTTCGTCCAGAATGTCCCCAAAGGCCAGATAATAACGGTCTGACGGAATCGTCTGGGTGAAATTGATATGGAAATACCCGGCGGTCTCACTCATCAGAAGGAAGGTGGCTCCGTTGGCCGGGGGTGCGTTCAGATAACGCACATGCCTGATCTGACCGGCATAGTCATTGGTGCGCAGGCCGCCGACATAATCCACAAAGAAGGTATTCTGAGGATTGTTTTCGCTCATGGCCATGACTTTGTTTTTGAGATAGTAGGTGGGCATTCTGGAACCCAGATGGATGATCGTGTTCATCCCGGCGCTGACCAGCTTCGGGAATTCACCGGTCAGCTTCTCCTTCATGGCGACCCGGATCCGGGCCGCCAGTTCGCCTGTGGAAAGACGCCGGGCATCTTCCGGCGTGGTAGGAACGAAGATGGCGGCATAGGCATTCTTAAAGGTTTTCTCGGCCTGGAGCGCTTTCCGCAGGGAGATGGGGATCACGCTCATGATTACGCCCTCCCGGATTCCGATTTCCCGGACAATGGCCTGGGTCATGATCGCGGCGGCTCCGGCAGCGGGGGAAGCGTTGTTTGCCTTACACCAGCCCAGGAAGTCCCCCGTCTTCACGCGCAGAGGCAGGGAATACATCTTCTCCACCTCGGTTCCCTCCAGCTCCGGAAGCCGGATCCGTGTCTCGGTTCCCATCGCCGCTTTCACCTTTTTGATATCGGCTTTCCGGCGTATGCTGTGGATATCGGCAGTCTCTGCCGGATCATACGGGATCTTATCGGTGTAGATTCCCTCATCATTGTAAACCCGGCCGTCCTTGAAACAGACATAATGGTAAAGAACAGCCTCAATGAAGCGGTTGAACCCCAGCCCGTCACACAGACCGTGAAACATGGCGAACGAAATTTTATCCTTCCAGTAAGTGATGTCCACCATGTGGTAGTTGGTGATTTTTCCTCCGATCACGCGGGGCTGTTCGCTCTCAGCCACAAGAAGGGGCAGGTCGTTGTCGGCATAGTAATAGAGGCCCTTTTTTCGGACAAACGCCGACCGGTAATAGGGCAGGCGGACGAGGGCCTTGTCCACGGCCTGCTGCAGGAATTCGCCGCGGATCGGCTCCGACAGGGTTATTTCCACGATGTAGCTGCGTTTTTTCTTTCCGTAAAACTGGGTTGCGCCGCAGGCATTCCACTCCCCGGGCGTAAAATGCGGGGCTGTGCTTTTCATAGTTATTTTTCCTCCTTTATAACCTGCTGTAAATCATTATCGGCATTGGCGCCGGCGGCTTCAGCCACGCCGCCCTTACAGACGAACAGACTGCCGCCCGGGCTGAGCTGGAAGCTGTGTTCCCTGAAGCGCATGGCAAAGATTCCTTTTTTCGGATCATCCATTTTATTTTGCCTGCAGAAAGGCTTCGTGTCAAGGAAATATTGCGTTATGCGGGGATTTTTCGGCTTTTGTTCCTGAACGGCTCATGCGCCGGCTTTCTTTTGAAAACGGGAGGACCGGCCGGATACGGCTTTTATTCCCAGCGCTACGTGGGAGATCCGCAGCAGCGGCAGTCCGCGAACGAGACGATTGTGGGGAACCTGATCGGACAGATCGAGCGCATCGATGACGTGCTGCGTTACCCCGCGGACGTCCCGGAAACGGAGGAGGAAGCGGCGGAGGGGGAAACGCGAAAACTCCGGAGGACGCCCTGAAAAGATTCATTTTCTTTTCGGGGCGTTTTTTGATGCGGGGACAACGGATCCATGATACAATAAGCTGTCAGAAACTGAATCAGACAAGGGTGGAAGACGGCATGTATACCGGAGGAGATGATGAAATGGCAGCAGGCGGAGGAGCAAAAATCCGGCCGGACGATCTGGCGGATCACGGAAAAAGAATCTTTACCGTGACGGACTATGGGGTGACCGGCACAACCAGTCCTGTGGAAAATACACGAATCATCAATGAACTGATTGCCCGGGCTTCCGAAAGCGGGGGCGGAACCGTCCTGATTCCGAAAGGAATATATGGGATATATACCCTTCGAATGAGAAACGATGTGACACTGCATATGGAAACGGGCGCCGTGCTTCGCGCTGCCAGGCCGGGAGCGGAAGGGGGAAACTATGATGAACCGGAGGTTAACCTCTTTGCAGGCATTCAGGATCACGGGCACAGCTATCTGGCCAACAGCCTCATCTACGGAAGGGAGCTGCGCAGGATCGCGATTACGGGCAGCGGGGTACTGGATGGCAGCAATTATCATACCCGGAAACCCGGTGAACCGCTCGAATACATTCTGAACCGGTGGGATCCGGCTTTTCCGGAAAAAAGATCGGAGAAGGGACATACGGGGACCTGGTTCGGCAATAAAGGCATTGCGCTGGATAGCTGTGAAGGCATTGTGCTGACCGGCTTCACCTTCCTGATCGGCGGCCATTTCGCGCTGATCCTGAGCGGCTGCAGGGATATCTGGATGGACCGGCTGCTGGTGGATACGGCGCGGGATGCACTGGATCTGGACGGAAGCCAGGATGTTACGCTGAGGCACTCGGTTTTCAATTCCCTGAACGATGACGCCATCTGTCTGAAGGCATCCTTCGGGGCGAGGAAGTTCATGCCCGTGAGAAACATCCTGGTGGAGGACTGCAAGGTGACGGGCTTTGACGCGGG
Organism: Clostridiales bacterium; assembly: GCA_015056205.1. Lineage (GTDB taxonomy): Bacteria > Bacillota > Clostridia > Christensenellales > Aristaeellaceae > Aristaeella. The sequence goes on from SVGS01000009.1 coordinate 47,262, forward strand.
CAGCGTTTATGCCGGACAGTATACCCGGGACAAGCTGGCCGCCACGGACCGCTGCAAGCCCTGCGGGCGGGTGAAATTCGGCACGGAAGCCAGCTGCGGCTGCGATCATGTTACCGTGAGAAGGGTGGAATTCATCCGCTCCCGGGGGATCTGTCTGGAATCCTGCGATACCGCGGATATGCATGACATCCTGATTGAAGACTGCCGGATGACGGAGGTCAGTTCCTCTCCGGTCTTTATCCGGCTGGGGATCAGAAACCGGTTTCCCGTTACGGGAAACAGCGGAGAGGATACTCTGGGAACGGTTCGGAGCGATCCTGTGAACATCGGGGAGGAAAGGCCGGCGGAGGAAACGCAGGTCCGGCTGGATCACCGGGAATGGATTCTTCCCAGCGGAAAAGAATGGCCTGCGTATCCGGCCGCGGGGTATTTGCCCTCTGTCCGGAGGGACCGGACGGTCAGCGTGGACGGCGTCAGCGAATTTACAATCCCCCGGGAGAAAGATCCCTGCGAGATCAATCCCGCCAACTATGATACGGCCGTTGAAGACGGGAAGACGCTGTACTATGCGAAAAAATGGGATCCGGAGAAGGGAGCCTACGTCCGGGATGCGCATCATCTCATTCCGGAAAGGGAACTGTCCCTGTATGCCAACGCTTTCGGGGCGGCTCCCGGAAACACCTCGGCAAGGGCCTGGAATATCACGATCCGAAACCTGAAGGTGCGGGACGCGGATCCCCGATATCCGATTCTGATCCAGGGCCTGACGGACAGCCCTGTCCGGAATGTCACACTTGAAAACATTGATGTGGAATACCGGGGCGGAATCACCCGGAAAATGGCGGAGGAGCAGCGTCAGCTGAATACCGTCTGGAATTTTTCCCAGTTCGGGGCGCCGAGAGACCGGCAGATTCTTCCATGGCTGGTTAATACTTTTTTTACCAAAGATGAGGGACTGCTTCCGCGGGCGGACTGGGATCCGGAGAGCCGGCAGTGGGTTCCGGATCCCTACAATGTGCCGGAACTGGCGGAGGTATATCCGGAACCGTCGAACTACGGGATCCTTCCTGCCTACGGAGTATATGCCCGGCACGCGGAAGGCCTGCGGATGAAGAACGTGAACCTCTCGACGCAGGCGCCCGATGAACGGGATGCCGTTGTGCTGGACGATATCCGGGGTGCGGAGCTGACCGGCTTCCGGGACGGCGGGAATGTGACAACGGTCCGCAGCGCGTGGCGCAGACCCTCCGGCCTGGAGATGGTGCCGGACTATCCCTGCCACGAGGAGAGGGTGGAAGGCCTGAAAACAGACGGGACGGTGCGGATCCGTGAGATCACGCTTCCCGCGCCGGCCCCGGGAACGCCTCCGGATTCCCTGTATCCCTGGCCGACGGCGCCGGTTCCGGAGAACGGATACCGTTATGCTGAAAAGACGGAGCAGGTTCCGCTTCCCCGCTGCGTATACCGGCCGTATGTGATCTGGGAATGGGAGGAGGCCGGAAAACTCCGGCTCCGGGTCAGAGATCCCGCGGGGGACCGGCAGACGCAGGATGTGGATTCCGATTCCGGTGAAATCATCCGGCAGGACGCGTTTGTTCCGCCGCAGCCGGTTTCCCTGTCTGTCGCTGCGGAACTGAAAAAGGGAGAGCGGAGCACTCCGCTGACCCTGATCCCGATGGCGGGGGAGGACGGGCATGCATACTGTATTGAACTGTCGGAAGAGATGCCGGGAGACAGCGAAATTGAGATTACGGTTCATGACGGATTCCGCGCGGAAAAGCAGCTGATCCGGAAAAATGATCCTGAAAAAACCGCCGGACATTATTGACAGGAGTGTTTCCTTCCGCAGCATCCCGGCTATGCCGGGCTTTTTTTACGTACCGGGCATGGTACGGTTCTGTTCAGGGAATCTTTGGCCGGGTTTCTGCTTCCTTTTCATTGACGGAAAAGAGACCGGTTGTTACAATAAAATCAGAAAGAAAAAAAGATCCCGCAGGACAATGTCATTAAGATAAGCGGAGTTTCGGCTCCGCTTTCTTAATTGTCCGAGAATGGTCCCCAAATACGTTAAGTTAGGGATCAGCACAGAAGAAATCCCGTTCCAATCGGAGCGGGATTAGCTTTTATACGGCATATAGCTGAAATTTGAATATGGCGAACAGGCATCCCATTCCTCCTGTTAAGACCCGTGGCTTCCCAGTGCTCCCTATGGGGATTAAGGGCTGTTCATAATTTTTTTGACACAGGCGGAATAAAATCCTGCCCCCTCTTCGCGGCCTCCGGGATATTTTATGGTTTTCAGGGCAGCCGATGACAGGCCGGCCGTTATCATGCGGGTGCGGAAGCCGTCCGCCCCGATCCATTCAAAGAAAGTCACGGAAGAGCGATGGCCCGATCTTTTCGCGGAATGCAAAAAAGCGATATGGAAAAATATGCAAGGCTGTGATATAGTTACTTATAGATTGAAAGACGGAGTGGGGTTCATGCAAGCGAACAAAGGATCTTCTGAGTACCGCCTGTTGTCCGGACTTTTCTTCAAACTTCTGCCATACCATGTTTTGCTGCTCGCGATTTCCGCCATCAACGGAATCGTGGACAGTGTATACGCCAGCAATGTGATCGGGAAGAGCGCCATGACCGCGATCGGTCTGTTCAGCCCGTTCAATCATTTTCTGTATGCGGCGAGTATGCTGTTTGTCAGCGGGACGCAGATGCTTTACGGCCGCTATCTCGCGAAGGACCGGCAGAATATCAACGGTCTGCTCAGCGTCAACCTGGTGGTTTCCGGCGGGCTGGCGGTGCTTTCCGCCCTGCTGATGGTGGTCGCCGCAATGACCGGGGCGACGAGAGTTTTCATCAGTAAGGATCCGGATCTGCAGATGCTGAATGACTATATCTTCGGGCAGGCGATCGGCATTCCGGCTCTGGTGCTGGGGCAGCAGCTCTTCTCCTTCCTTTCGCTCGAAAACCAGAGAAAGCTGACCATGGTGGCCAGCATTGCCTGCCTGGCGGTCAACACGCTGTTTGACCATCTCTTCATCGTCGTTTTCCGGATGGGGACTTTCGGCCTGGGACTCAGTACCTCCATCTCTTTCCTGGTGTTTCTCGGAATTCAGGCCTCCTTCTATATCAGGGGAAAATCCGAATGGAAGCTTTCCCTGCGCGGATGCCGATGGGTGGATGCCGGGAAGATTGTCACACTGGGATATCCCGGCGCGCTTTCCCGGTTTGTGGAAATGTTCCGCTGCCTGATCGTAAACGCGCTGGTGCTGGCGTACATCGGGAGTGACGGTATGTCCTCCTTTGCCGCATCCAATTCGGTGCTGGCGGTGATCTGGGCGGTTCCGTTCGGCATGGTTGCCGTTTCCAGAATGCTGTTCAGTATCAGTATCGGCGAGGAAGACCGCCGGTCTCTGGTGACTGTTTTCAGAATCGTGCTGACCAGAGGCATGGCCATGATGGCGCTGATCGTCGCGGCACTGATCTTCCTGGCGGAACCGCTGACCCAGATGTTCTATCAGGATCCTTCTGATCCGGTTTACCGGATGACGGTGATGGGATTCCGGATGCTGCCTCTGTGCATGCCGCTGGCTGTTATCAGCCTTGATTTCGCAGCCTATGCCCAGACAGCGGAGAAGAAAGTCCTGTCTACGGTGCTGCCGGTGGTGGACGGAATGGTCGGCGTGACGCTGTGCAGCCTGATCCTGATTCCGTCGATGAAGAGAATGAGTGCCCTTTATCTTGCCAATATTCTGAACGGCGTGATCTGTCTGGCCGTGATTGTGATCAGCGCCTGGATTCACCGGAAAGAGTTTCCGAACACATTTGAAGAATGTCTGGACATTCCGGACGATATCGGCGTGGGCGAGGAAGACCGGATTGACATCAGCGTAACGAAAATTGAAGAGGTTATGGCTGTTTCCCGGCAGATCACAGCCTTCTGCAAAGAGCACGGCGTGGATTCCCGCAGGGGCTATTTCGCAGGCCTCTGCATGGAGGAGATGGCCGGCAATGTGGTGGAACACGGGTTTAAAAGCGATGATAAGGCCCATTCCGCGGATATCCGTGTGGTTCTGAAAGGAAATGAAATTATCCTTCGGATCCGGGATAACTGCAAGGGATTCGATCCCGCCATCCTGTACGCGAAGGCGACGGATGAAGAGGATGCGGGAAAGAATGTCGGTATCAAACTGGTATACCGTATCGCAAAGGATGTCAGCTATCAGAACCTGCTGGGGATGAATGTGCTGACGATGCGGATCTGACCGGTCTTGCCAACCGCAAGCGCGGAATGGAGCATCTGACAGTCTGCCGGCTTCCGCGGTAATGCCCGGAACGGAGAACAGCAAATTCAGTCAGTCACGGTCAGCTTATCCAGGGAGTATCCCTGCTGATAGCGCTGCATATACACTTCCGTACAGCGTTTGCAGCGCGCGAACTGCCGGGAAGCGCCTTCCACGTCGCAATATACTTTCCAGATCCCGGAAAGCTTGCATGCATGCTTCCGATGGATAAATCCGTCCACGTCTGCCGGCGGATAACCAAGGAACAATCCGACTTCATGCGGGAAATCCTGTCCATCGCGAAGCCGCACGATCAGCTGGGCGATGCAGCTGTTCGGATTTCCGCATGCATATCCGCATTCGGTCAGAAGCTTTAAAGCAAGATCATTCCGGAGATCCTGTTCCAGCATTTTCGGACGGTAGAAATAGACCAGCGCCCGGTCGTCGCCCCAGCGCAGGGGAAGGACACAACCCCCCTTGTGCCGAAGAACCTGATTCAGCCTTCTCAGCTCCGATGTCATTTCTTTCCTGCTGCTGAACCGGTTCAACCTCCCGCCGCCCGGCCGGGCTCACTTTGAATGAAACACTGCAAACAAAACTCAGTTTCTGTTTCGGATTGAGAAAGGAACCCCTGACGTGAACGGTCCGGGAGTCAACGGCTGTTTTCCTCCGGATCACACACAAATCCGCTATTCATTTCAGCACGGAACTATGATATAATACCGGTATAGAATCGATAACCAGGGAAAAGCTATCGAACCGGTATAAGGAACATCCCGGGAGCGGGAAGAGTCGGTTTCATGCGAAAACGATCATTCGGATCATATCAGGCATCGGCCGCCGGCATGGGCTCAGCCCGCTGGGCGGCGTGGACAAACGGCTGAATAACGGATGAGGAAGGTCGGGAAAATGAAATATCTTCAAAAGCTGGGAAAGGCGTTGATGCTGCCGGTGTCGGTCATGCCGATCTGCGGGCTGCTGATGGGACTGGGATACTGCCTGTGCCCGGCGGCGATGCAGGGCGGGGAGATCGCCGGGATCTGGGCGGAAATCGGTTATTTTCTGATCCGGGCCGGAGGCGCGCTGATTGATCACATCGCCTGGCTGTTCGCCATCGGGGTCGGGATCGGTATGTCTGAAAACAATGACGGAACGGGCGCAATCGCGGCGCTGGTTTCCTGGCTGATGATCATTACGCTGCTGAATGTGGAAACGGTGAAAACCCTGATCCCTTCCGCGGCAGAGGACAGCAGCCGGATTCTGGCGTTCACCAGGATTGAAAACCCGTTCATCGGCATTCTTTCGGGGATCATCGGTTCTGTATGTTATAACCGCTTCCACGGGACAAAGCTGCCGGACTGGCTGTCATTTTTCAGCGGAAAGCGGGCGGTGGCGATTGTCGCGGGGCTTGCGTCCGTCGTCATCGCTTTTGCGCTCCTGCTGATCTGGCCGCTGCTTTTCTCCGGCCTGACTGCCCTCGGACGCGGTATTGAACAGCTTGGACCGGCGGGCGCAGGGCTTTACGCGTTCCTGAACCGTCTGCTGATCCCCTTCGGCCTGCATCACGCACTCAACAACGTGTTCTGGTTCGATACAATCGGCCTGGGGGATCTGACGCATTTCTGGGCAGGGGAGACCAGCGCGGATGTGACATGGTCCCTGGGAATGTACATGTCCGGATTCTTCCCCTGCATGATGTTCGGCGTTCCGGGCGCGGCGCTGGCAATGCTCCGGAGCGCAAAACCGGAACGGAAGAAAGCCGCTGCCGGCATTCTGCTGTCCAGCGCGCTGTGCGCTTTTGTATGCGGAGTAACGGAACCTTTTGAGTTTGCCTTCATGTTCCTTGCGCCGGCCCTTTACGCGGTGTATGCCCTGCTGTACGGTATCATTTCCTTTGTCACGGTGGTTTCCGGGTTCCGGGGCGGCTTCAGCTTTTCCGCCGGCGTAACGGATCTGTTTTTCTCCTCGACGCTGCCGGCGGCCGCGAAAACCTGGCTGATCATACCGCTGGGGCTTCTGTCCTTCGCCCTTTTCTACGGTATATTCCGTTTCATGATCGTGAAATGGAATATGAAAACACCGGGGCGTGAGGATGCTGCGCCGGCGGAAACGGGCGCGGCGGTGACCGGAAATCCGGATGGTAAATATGCCGATATGGCGAGGATCATTCTCCGGGGGCTGGGAGGCCCGGAAAATATACTGTCCATCGACAACTGCATTACCCGGCTGCGGCTGGAAATCAGGGATATGAGCAGAGTGGACGAAAGCGTGATCCGCTCGTCCGGCGCGGCCGGCGTGATCCGCCCCGGCAAAAACGCCCTGCAGATCGTAATCGGCACCACGGTACAGTTTGTGGCAGATGAGCTGAAGCAGCTGTGCGGGCCGCAGGCTGCGGTCCCGGCGCCCGGGCAAAACGGCGGAGAAAAAACAAACGATGGACCGAAGCAGGCTGTTCCGGCACCGGCTTCCGGAACATACCGAAGGGTCACCCCGCAGGATCTGATCTTCGGCCTGCCGGCCGTATTTCCGGACGGAGACAGCTTTGACTATGTCATCACGGAACAAACCGGGATTCATGCCCGGCCGGCGGGCGAAATCGTCAAAATAGTCAAACAGTATGACTGTAAAGTAACTGCGGAAGCCGGAGGGAAAACCGTCGCCGCGGACAGCGTGATCGAACTGATGTCCCTGGGCGCGGCGGAAGGCACCCGGATTACGTTCCGGGCATCCGGTCCGGATGGCCCCCAGGCGCTTGCGGCGCTCTATCAATATGTGAAGGAGAAACTCTGATGCCCCGATATGAATGCAGAACGGCCCAGAAAGGATTCGCCGCGGGGAAGGCTTTTGTGATCCGTCCGGACCGGACCGGAGAATACCGGCCGGGAGATCCCGTGGAGGAGGCAGCCCGGCTGGAAACCGCGGCGACGGAAATGAAGCGCAGGCTGACGGCGGGAAAGAAAGATGCCGATCCGGCGGGAGCGGCAGTCATCGACGCGGAAATTTTGATTCTGGACGATGAGAATTTCCTCGGTTCAGCCCGCCGGGCGATCCGGGAGGAACGGCTGGGCGCGCCGGATGCGGTGAAACAGGCGGCGGAGAAACTGTGCGAAAAACTCATGGAAAGCGGACAGGACTATATCCGTCAGCGGTGCGAGGATGTCCGCGGATTCGCCGCGGGCCTGACCGCGCTGATTGCGGGCGGACTGGAGGTCCCCTCGGAGCCCTGTATCCTGGCAGGAAGCGAACTGAGTCCGGGGCAGATTACCATGATCGGCCCGGAAATGATCCGGGGAATCCTGACGGAAATCGGATCGCCCACCTCCCACGTATCCGTACTGGCGGGCAACTATGGCATTCCCTATCTGTACGGGCTGGAAAACCTGACGGAAAAGGTGCGGCAGCAGGACTACCTGATTCTTGACCCGGATGGGGACGGCGTCTGGGTGAACCCGCCGGAGGAAAAAATCCGGGAGGCGGAAGCACGCCAGGAAGAGATTCGGGAAGCCCGGGAAAAACAGCAAAAGCAGGCGACTGGGAAAGTCACACGGACGAGGATCTGCGCCAATATTTCCCGGGCGGAGGAAGCGGACGGACTCCCGGAGAAGGGAGCGGACGGGATCGGGCTGTTCCGGTCGGAACTGCTGTTTCTGAACGGAGCGGAGGCGCCGTCTGAAGAGGAACAGTTCGGGGCGTACCGGCACGCGGCGGAAGCGATGGCCGGCCGGGAAACCGTGATCCGAACGATGGACATCGGATCGGATAAACATGCGGCATGGCTGAAGATACCGGAGGAGATCAACCCGGCGCTGGGACTCCGGGGACTGCGCGTATCCCTGGAGTACCGGGAATTGTTCAGATCGCAGCTGCGGGCGATGCTCCGTGCTGCGGCATACGGCAACGTCCGGATCATGATCCCGATGGTGGCCTCGGAATGGGAACTCGATGAAGTACTGAAGGAAATACAGACCGCCTCGGAGGAACTGGAACGGCGGGGAGAAAAATTCAGAATTCCAGAAACCGGCGTAATGATAGAGACGCCGGCAGCGGTGATGATTGCCCCGGCGCTGGCGGAGAAGGCACGGTTTTTCAGTATCGGAACAAACGATCTGACGCAATATACGCTGGCGGTGGACCGTGAGGCGCGCGGCATGGAACGGTACAGCAACCCGATGCATGAGGCCGTCCTGCGCATGATCGCCCTGGCGACGGAAGCGGCGCACGCAAAACATATCCCGGTTGCCGTATGCGGCGAACTGGCCGGAAATCCCGAAGGGGCGGAACAGCTGATCCGGATCGGCGTGGACGAACTGTCCGTATCCCCCGCAAAGCTTGCGGCGGTTCGCAACCGGGCGGCGGAAATCGAGGACAGCATGGCACAGGAAACCGGGAAAGACAGGAACGAGGGAATCCGGTCTCCCGCGGAGGGAGAGCTGGTCCCGATGGCAGAAATCCCGGATCCCGTTTTTTCAGGCGGCGTGATGGGAGAATGCGTCGGCGTGATTCCGGCAAACGGAAAGATCTATGCGCCTGTCAGCGGAACCGTGACGACGGTGGCCGCTACCGGGCACGCGGTCTCCCTCAGGGGAAATGGGGAGGAGATCCTGGTCCACGCAGGACTGGACACGGTCCGGCTGAAGGGGGAAGGCTTCAGGGTTCATGTCAGCGAAGGGGAGCACGTGAAGCAGGGGCAGCTGATCATGGAGATGGATCCGGAGCTGATCCGCGCCCGGGGATTCAATCCGATGATCATCGTTGTCCGGATGAGTCAGGGGGACGATTCTGGCGAAAAAAGGAACAATTAAAACAGAAAGAGGAATTTCCTTGATTAAAGAAACACTGAGAAGCACCGTTGGCTTGCTGGCGGGAATGAATACCGTTCCCACGGCGATACAATCCGGCGACGGGGGATACCGGACGGAACATGATTCTCTACAATCTTTTCCAGTCCATCGACACTCTTGGATTCGCGACGGAAACCTTTGTGGATAACTGCATTTCCGGTATTACGGCCAATGAGAAGAGATGCCGCGACCTGGTGGAAAACAGCGTGGGCATCGTGACGACACTGGCGCCTGTGATCGGCTATCAGCGGGCGGCGGATATCGCCAAGAAAGCCCTGAAGGAGAACCGGCCCGTACGGGAAATTATTCTGGAAGAAAAGGTGCTGGAACCGGAAGAGGTTGAACGGATTCTGGATCCGGTGCGCATGACGGAACCGACATTCTTCGGCGCTCAGGAGCATCCGGCTCCCTGACGGGGAAAATGATGTCCGCTTTCATGCCGGATTTTTTTCAGAATGCTGTTGATCTGGCTTTTGATCGTGGCTTCGGAAACAAAACGGGTTTTGGCGACCTCCCGGTAGTTGTCTTCATGTTCTCAGTCCTCCTTCACAGATGAGTCAGCACGCGTACCGGTCATCCGGTACGCCTACAGATTACGATAACGGAAGCGGAAATTACAGGCTCACTTCCGAAAAATACAGCCGGTTATTTCTCCGAAGAAAAAAAGGCCGTTTTCCTCTCAGGGAATCCGGCCGCCGGGCCAGAGAAGGGAAGGCCGGATTCTTTCGTATGAACCGTCGCTGTTCAGAATATAGCCATCACCGTTCCCGATCTGGAAATCATAATAATTCCCGCGCGGAAGGGCCATCGCTTCCATAATGGCCATGATGGTTCCGCCGTGAACGATCAAAGCGCAGTTTTCGTTTTCGGAACAGGCCGGAAGAGAATAAAACGCCTTCAGGCTCCGGGCCGAAAACGCTTTGCGGCTTTCGCCGCCGGGGAAGGGCAGTTCCCCTCCGGAATCGATCCAGGCCTGATAGTCTTCCCGGCCGTTCAGTTCCGCGTAATTCCGATATTCAAAAGCACCGAAGTCACATTCCCTGAAATCCGGGATGATCTGCGGGGAAAGACCCGGATAAAGGACAGCCGCTGTTTCCAGGCATCTTCGCATAGGACTGGTATAGACACGCTGAACCGCCGGGTACGGATGCTGCTTTAGCTGCCGGATCCCTTCCGGGCAGAGCGGCTCATCCGTCCGGCATCCGACATACCGCTTTTGCAGGTTTCCTTCCGTCAGCCCGTGGCGAATCAGAATCCAGCTCATTTGATCCGCACCCCGATTCCGCATATGCAGCGTGTGACCTGCTCCGCGTTTCGGGCCAGGACACACAGCACCCGTCCGACCGCTTCCCTGAAAGCCCGGTCTTCCGCAGCCATCGGAACCACACCCGCGCCGACTTCATTCGCGATGACAACAGCGTCCGGATGATCCCGGCAGAATGCCGCCGCAAACGCAAGAGGATCCCGGCCCTCAGCCAGGACAGCCTTCCGGATGGTTTCGTGAAAATCACGATAAAGCGGCATCCCGGGATTTTCCGCCTGCGCCATTTCCGCCTGCCCCTGATAAGCCCCGCCGATATACAGCTTCATATCCATTTTCCCCCGATGACGATGACGGCGGATAAAACCAGCTCGGTGATCTGCAGAAACCAGCCTGCCAGATCACCGGTGACTCCGCCGAAATGCTTATAGGCCATATGCTGATAATAAAAATAGCAAAGCACGGACGCCAAAGCGCAGGCCGGAGCCGGCCAGCCGCCGGAGACAGCCCACAGGACCAGGCAGAATGCCGCGTACACACAACCGCTGAGCGGTACCGTCCGCTTTTCGGCGGCTTTGGAAAGATCCTTCAGCATGCCGTTTTGCCTGGCGCTTTTCATCCGGACCAGCGCCAGGGCGCTGAGGGCCCGGGAAAGCACAAAAACCCCGATGAGCCGGACGCCTGCCGCCGTATCCGCTTCGGCGTAAATCGCCGCCGACAGCAGCAGATAACCCGCACAGCCCATGACGGCAAACGCGCCGGTATGGCTGTCCTTCAGAATCTCCAGGCGCTTTTCCCTGGGCTGCCAGGAAGCCAGCGCGTCCAGGGTGTCCATATACCCATCCATATGGATGCCTCCCGTAATCAGCAGGGGAAGCAGCGCGGCAAACGCGCCCTGCAGGAACATGCTGATCTTCAAACGGGCGCATAACGCCATCCAGCCCCAGAGGAGCAGGCCGATGACCAGGCCGACAAGCGGGAAAAAGCACAGGCTGTACCGGCGGTTCTCCTCGTTCCACTCCACCTGCGGAACCGGAATCCGGGAGTAGGTCGAAAAGGCGGTCAGCAGGGAACGGATCACAGGCATGGAAGCTCTCCTTTCAGCGCGACGGGGATGGAATAAACCACTTCAATCACATGGTCGGCCAGCCCGGCGGCCTGCCGGTTAATCTCCGCCAGGCACCGCAGGTATTCCTGAACCGAGGATGAATAGGTTTCGCCGTCTGAGAACAGGTCGTTGGTTACCATAATCAGATGGCTGCAGCGCTTGGAAAGCTTTTGCAGATCCGGGAGGATCCGGTTCGGATCCCCGCCGTCAAACATCTCATTGGCGGCCAGATTGACCAGGTCCTCCAGCAGGACAACGCTGTCTGCCTCAATCTGCGCGGCGGACAGGTTTTTTTCACATTCAACGGTCCGGAATCCAAGATGGGCGCGCTGGGCGCGATGCCGCCGGACCCGTTTCTCCGATTCCGGGTCATAGACCTGCATCGTCGCGAGATAGATCCGTTTTTCGGCAGGCAGGCTCCGCACCAGCTTCTCCGCCCAGGTGGATTTTCCGCAGCCGCTGCCCCCTGTTACCAGCCAGATCATTCCGATTCCTCCTGGGGCGTATAGGCCTCCATTTTCAGCGCGTCAAAGGTATGGGGCCCGTCATAGACATTCAGGGCCATGTCCAGCAGCGGCAGCAGCAGGATGCCGCCTGTCCCTTCGCCCAGGGCTGTCTGCGCGTGGATGACAGGGGTCAGGCCCAGCGAATCCAGGATCAGCCGGTCCGCGGGTTCTTTGCTCACCGGTCCGGGTAAAACCGCGCCCAGTACCTCGGGCTCCATCCGGACTGCGGCCAGGGCGGAGGCCATGGGGATCATGCCGTCCGGGATGACGGGAATATGATACTTCAGCCCGCCGAGACAGGCCCCGGCCATCCCGGCCAGTTCAAAACCGCCAACCTTGGCCAGGACATCGACAGGATCCCCGGGATCCGGCCTGTTGACCCGGATGGCCTGATGAATGGCAGCGATTTTTCTTTGCAGTCCCGCATCCGAAAGGCCCGCGCCGCGGCCGGTCACTTCTTCCGGGGACAGCCGGAGCAGGACGGAGGTGACCGCGCTGGCTGCCGTTGTATTGCCAATCCCCATTTCACCGATCACAGCGATCCGGTACCCCTGTTCATGCAGGACCCGCATCTGTTCGATTCCCGCCGCAATCGCGTCTTCCGCCTGTTGGCGGCTCATGGCGGGGCCTTCCGTGATGTCGGATGTGCCCCTTCCCACATGCCGGTCCACCGTGCCCGGAACCGGTGCGAGCATTCCCAGATCCACGGCGATGACATCCGTATTCGCGGCGGATGCCATCAGATTGATGTTGCCGGTTCCTTCCGCAATGGATTTTGCCACAAGGGCTGTCACCGAACTGTCCGACTGGCTGACGCCTTTCCGGACGACGCCGTGATCGCCGCAGAATACAAGCGCGCAGCGCCGGTCAATGCACACATCCGCGGTTCCCTGGATTGCGGCGATCCGGACGACCAGGTCTTCCAGCAACCCAAGAGAATGCAGCGGCTTGGCAATCCTGTCCCACTTTTTCCGTGCCTGCAGCTGAATGTTCATGCTTCTTCTCCGTCTGTCTTCCTGATGATGGCCCGGATCTCCTGAAAACGGCCCGTGATCTGCCCGAAGTTTTCCTTATGATGGGGAAAGGTACAGTTTTTGCAGCTTTTAACGCCCTTCTCCGTGTAGAAAAACCGGCCGCCGCACTGCTTTCCGAGCATATACAGCGGACAATAACAGAACAGGCAGTTAAAGTCCTCTTCGGCGATGCCTTCATGGCACGGAAAGTGTTCGCAGTCCCTGTTCTGGAAAAAACGGCTGCTGTATTTTTCTGCGTCCATCTCTGCTGTCTCCTATGTGAATAATCCGACGGCTGTAATGATCGCCATCATCAGTATAGCCGTTCCGTATAGCAGGGAAACCGACCGGCGAATGTCTCTTCTTTCCGCCGGACGGTCCGCGTCCCCGATGGTTGGCTTCACTACCGGTTTTCCAAAGTATTCATGGGTTCCTCCCAGCTGGATATGAAGCGCTCCGGCCGCCGCGGCTTCACTCCAGGCGCAGTTTGGACTTCGATGGTTTGCGTGGTCCCGGCACATAATGCGGAACGCGTTCCTGCCGTCCAGCTTCACCAGAAAAGCTGCGCCGGTCATCAGCAGTGCGGTCAGCCGGGCAGGAATATAATTCAGCGCGTCATCCAGTTTCGCGCTGCTCCAGCCGATATCCCGGTACTTTTCATCCATATAGCCGACCATGGAATCCAGCGTGCTGGCGGCCTTGAACCCCCAAAGCAGAACCGGTCCGCCGAGCAGCGCCCAGAAAAGCGGGGAGACCACGCCGTCCGTGGTGTTTTCCGCGACCGTTTCCACGGTGGCCTTGATGATTTCTTCCTCGCTGAGGCGGCCGGTATCACGGCCGACAATCCGCGCCACCTGTTTTCGGGCCGCGACGATTCCCCGGTCCAGGGATCTTTCAACCCCCATGGCTTCCTTCGCCATACACCGGACGGCAATTCCCATCCAGTTCATCAGCGCCATCCCGATGAAGAGCGGAATCCGGCCTGCCAGATGCAGCAGCCACAGAATCAGCGCGGCGGATGCCATGGCCAGAAAGACGGTGGATCCGGTCAGGAGGACCGCTTTTTTCCGCAGGCTGCCGCCGTGGGAACGGAGCCGCTTCTCCGCAAAGGAGATATATTTTCCGATCAGCCGGACCGGATGATACAGCCATTCCGGATCTCCCAGAAGCAGATCCAGCAGAAAGCCGGCAATCAGCGCGGCAATTCCGAAGCGCATGGCACCGCCTCCCCGCGTATAATCCGGTATATGGCATCCATATCCACGCTGCTCCGGACAATCGCCGCAATCCGGTCGAATTCCTTTTCGCGAAACGCCTCGAAACTGAGCGGCGCGGAAGGCTGTGCGGAATCTCCGCGCAGCGCGCGGATTTGGGAGGCGACCGCCGCGAACCACTGCCCGTCATCAAACAGGCCGTGCAGATAGGTACCCATCACATTTCCCCGCGGATTCATGATTCCGTCGGTCCGGCCCTGAATCTGCAGCCACGGGACCGCTTCCGGCCCGGTTGTATTCCGGCCCGCATGGATTTCATATCCGTCAAGGGCCAGCCCGTTATGCTGCGCAGGCCATCCGGATGAACAGGCGATCCTGCCGGAAGCCTGCACGGTCCGCTTTTCTTTTTCAAACACCACATCCATGTCCAGCAGTCCCAGCCCCGGCGTTTCCGGAATACCGGATTCCGTGTGGTCCGGATCCCGCAGCCGGTTTCCGAGCATCTGGTATCCTCCGCAGATGCCGAAGACCATCTTTCCGCTCCGCGCGTGCCGGATAATCGCCTGGTCCAGTCCCCGTTTCCGCAGGTCCATCAGGTCCTCAATCGTGTTTTTTGTTCCGGGGATCACAATCAGGTCGGCGTGTTCCAGGTCCCCGGCCTTTTCCGCGTAACGCAGCCTGCAGCCGGGCTGAAGCGCCAGGGACTGAAAATCGGTAAAATTGGAGATATGGCGGAGCTTCACAACGGCCACTTCGATATCCCCGGACCCGCTTTGGCGCCGGAAGCGTTCCGTGGCGCTGTCCTCGTCCTCCAGCTCCACATCCATCCACGGCACGACGCCGAGAACGGGGATATGGATCCTGTCTTCCAGCATCCGCAGCCCCGGTTCAAGAATCTTCACATCGCCCCGGAACTTGTTGATGAGGATCCCTTTGACCCGCTTCCGTTCTTCTTCCGTCAGCAGCATGACCGTGCCCAGCAGCGAGGCAAAAACGCCGCCCAGATCGATATCCCCCACAAGAAGGACAGGAGCGTCAGCGGCCTGCGCCATGCTCATATTGACAATATCCCCGTCCCGGAGATTGATCTCCGCGGGGCTTCCGGCCCCTTCAATCACAACGCAGTCCACTTTGGATTCCAGCGTTTCATAGATTTCCCGGATCCGTTTGCGCAGGGCCGGCTTATACTGATGGTATTCCATGGCGGTCATGTTCCCGATGGCTTTCCCTTCCACGATCACCTGGCTGCGGCGGTCGCCGGTCGGCTTCAGCAGCACCGGATTCATACAGGCTTCCGGTTCCAGGCCGGCAGCCTGGGCCTGGGTAACCTGGGCGCGCCCCATTTCCAGCCCGTCCCGTGTTACAAAAGAATTCAAAGACATATTCTGCGCTTTGAACGGAGCGGCTTTCAGCCCGTCCTGCTTCATGATGCGGAGAAAAGCGCTGCACAGGACGCTTTTCCCGACAGAGGAGGCGGTCCCCTGGATCATCAGGCATTTACCGTACATGCAGTATTTCCTCCAGTTCATGGATCAGACGCGTATTCTCCGCTTCCGTTCGCACCGCCAGGCGCCAGAAACTGTCCGGAAGGCCGAAGGAAGCGCAGGAGCGGACAAGGATGCCGCGGGACCGCAGCCGTTCCCCGGCAGCCTTCATGTCCCGATGAAAATCAACCAGCAGAAAATTGCTTTCCGAAGGGAAGACTTCCGCGCCGAGCTTCGCCAGCTGCTTTGCAAAGGCGGACCGGCGCGCGGCGTTCTGTTCCGCGTCCCTGCGGATCTCTTCCCGGTGATCCGGAAGCTGTGCGGCGATTTCCGTTGCGAAAGCGTCCAGAGGCCAGGAAAAAAGTCTGCGGCGCAGAAGCGGAATGGTTTCAGGATCCGCGCAGACATATCCGAGCCGGATCCCCGGGATTCCCAGAATCTTGGATAAAGAACCCGCGATCAGGAGCCCCGGGCGGATCAGCCGGCGCATACTGTGTTCGGGGCAGTACTCGATAAAGGCCTCATCGATCATCAGCTCCCCGCCGTCCGCGGCCACGATTTCCCACAGGCTGAGCAGCTCCGGCTGCGTCCGGATTTCTCCGGTCGGATTGTTGGGGTTGCAGAGGACCAGGGTATCGCCTTTCCGGCACTTTCCGGACCAGGCTTCACAGGGACGGCCGTAAACCGCCGCGCGCCCGGCATACTCCCCGAAGGTCGGCGGCTGAATATACACACAGCCGGCTGACGAACCGAGAACCAGGTCAATGGCCGCAATGCCTCCGGCGACAGGCAATACGCATGCTTCCGGAAGATCCAGGAATTGTGCGAGGCCTTTTCCGGCACGCCGCATGTCAGCATCCGGATAAAAACGGATATTCTTTTGAGCGTCATGGACCGCTTCCCGGATCCATGAAGACGGGCCGTCCGGGCGGAGGTTTGCGGAAAAATCGATCCAGTCGTATGGATTCCCGGTATGCCATACGCCGCCCCCGTGCTTCATTTCATCCCCTCCCGGATCATTCCTGTCCTTCAACTCTGTACATCCCGTCGGAGCTCACGATCAGGCCTTTGTACAGCTCGATGGAGAGGAGATGCGTCCCGCGCGGCGTCTCAAAGGTATAAACCCAGGTGCCGCCGGTCACCATCTCATTGCTGGCTTTGCCGGTTACCGTCCCGTTCATGGCCAGCCGGCGGATCTTTTCGGCTTCTTCCGGGGAAATCTCCACCGCGGAGGGCCCTGCTTCGCAGTCGGTCATGCTTGCGGTAATCACAGCTGTGTCCAGGCCGTCCCGGAAGCCGTGACAGAATTTCCAGACCGGAACGGGCCGGAAGGATCCGTCTTCCGGCTCCTTCGGACCGGTGGGATAGTCATAGCCGGAAACCCGGATCAGCAGGCCGTCCCGAAATTCACATTCGGAGGTATAAGGATTGGTAAACAGCGGAAGGGCATCGATAAAGTCCGCCGCGGTCAGCTCCTCCGTCCCGGAATATACAAAAGCATCCGGCAGCGGAAGCATCACCGGAACCGATCCGGCCAGCGTTATCGGATTCCAGTCGCCCATCACCGCGATAAACGTTCCGTCTTCGCACGGCGTGAACGCCAGGTATTCCTCTTCGCCCAGGTCTTCCTCCGTGAAAACCTCATAAGAATCCGGCACGTCCGGCGTTTCCCTGGCGGAATGGATCTGCACACTTTTCACGGTCCATTTCCGGTCGTTTGCATAGACGGTATCCCCTGGAGCCAGCTTGCGGATCTGTTCTCCGTCGTAATGGTCCTTCTTGTACAGGACGGCCGTGAAACGGCCGGTTTTTTCCACCTGGTCTCCACCCCGGATAAAGAAACTGAACACCCCGTTAGCCAGGTCGAGCGTATCATGGTCAAGCGGAATGGGGCGGATCTCTGCGGCGGACGCGCACGCGGTGGCGGCCAGGGCCAGCAGAGCCGTCAGGACAGCAATCAGAATGCGAACGGGCTTCATGGCTTTCATAGCGGATACCTCCTTTTTCTTTTCATCCGGTCAGACGGCGGAAGGGGGCCTTCGGTTCCCCACGCCGGATTATTCTCAGGAGCTTCATTCGGATTGTAACCCGAAACCCCGCCGCGGTCAATCAGCGCGAGAGAGAGAAATCTTTCCATCGGGGGTATCGTCTGGTATAATGATATCCATAATTCCGGCTCTTATTCCGATATTCGGGGTCTTCTCGTTTCCTGAAAAGATACACCCCGGATTGCTTTACCTTTGAAGTACTGAAGAATGAATACGGGATCTTTGCGGTACGCGGTCCCGGGGGAGTTCCGCAAAAGCTGAGCGAGGCATTGAAATGAGTATGAAAATCGGCATTCTCTCTGATACCCACGATCTGCTCCGTCCGGAAGTGACGGACGCGCTCCGGGGCTGCGACTTTATTCTCCACGGCGGGGATATCAGCAGCCGGCGCATTCTGGATCAACTGGAGCAAATCGCTCCCGTGAAAGCGGTTCGCGGCAATAATGACAGGGAATGGGCGGAACAACTGCCCTTATTCCTGGATTTCGAGCTGGGCGGACTCCGGATTTACATGACCCATAAGAAAAAGGATTTGCCCAAAGATCTGACTCCCTATGATCTTGTCATTTACGGCCATTCTCATCAGTATGCGTCTGTCTGGCAGGAAAACGCCGGCAAAACCCGGACCCTGCTGTTCAATCCCGGAAGCTGCGGGCCGCGCCGGTTTATCCAGCCGATCACGATGGCAATCCTGACAATTGATCAGGACGGATGGGATATAACACAAATTCAGATTCCGCACGCAGCAAAAGAAAAAACGCCGAAGATGGACAGCGGGAATGTTTACCGGCAGATTGAAGTCGTGGTGCATGATACGGAAAAGGGCCTGTCTGTTGATGCCATTGCGAAAAAGCACGGGCTCGACAGGGATTGGGTGGAACAGATTGTCAGGCTTTATGTGACGCATCCCGGAGTGACAACAGACGGCATCATGACCAAAATGGGACTGCTTGGGAAACTCTGAGAAACCGGAGGAACGGTATGGGCTTATTTGCGATTGGCGATCTGCATCTGCATTTTCAGTCAGAACTGAAAGCACCCAACCAGCTTCACGATCCGGTGTGGAAAAATCATGATGTGAAGCTCAGGCAGAACTGCGAAAAATTCATCAAACCGGATGACACGCTGGTGCTGGCTGGGGATCACAGCTGGGGAAGAAAACTCCCTGAGTGCGAAAAGGATCTGGAATACATCTGCGGATTGCCCGGAAAGAAAATCCTGCTTCGCGGGAATCATGATATGTTCTGGGACGCAAAGAAAACGGAAGCGTTGAATAAACAATATGCCGGAAAGCTGTTCTTTCTGCAGAACAACTATGCTTCCTATCAGGATTACGCGATTGTCGGCACAAAAGGCTACACTTTTGAAGGGCCGTTTTATGTCCGAAGAAATAAGATCACAGGGTGGGACGAGGAAGCGGAACAGACGGCCAAACACCTGATCGAACGCGAGACGGAACGGCTGCGCGTGTCCTTTGAAAGCGCCCGGAAAGACGGCTACAGCCGCTTTATCATGTTCCTGCATTACCCGCCCACCAATGTCATGGAACGCAACAGCGGCTTTACGGCGATTGCCGAAGAATACAAGGCGGAGCAGGTCATCTACGCGCATTGCCACGGAGAAAACCGTTTTCACGACAGCCTTGAGGGGCACCACCACGGCATCCTGTACCGGCTGGTCTCCGGGGATTATCTGAAATGGATGCCGCTTCAAATACTGTGAGTGGAAGGAATAACAGGATGAATTACGAACGGAAGACAAAAGAAGCTCTGCCTGTATCATTGATGATGTAGAAGATTATCTGACTGACGAAGGAATTGATCTGAAGAAAACTGTTGAGAAGAAGCGGACAATTGGATTCGCTTAATGGCGAAAATGAAATGGAGAAGCAGCACACTTTCAATACATGATGGAAACGGAAGTCAACCAGCCATGATATTCAAAACATGCGTCGGTTTATCCGCAATTCTGAATCTTCTTCCGATATCATGAAGCAACCAGACAATACGAGAACTGATTCAAGTGTGTCTTGAATCTGCTTTTGAAAACTCAACCGCAGAATGCTGGGAGAGTTTTCAATTTTTTGCTATGCTCAACCTGAAAAAAGGAGGTGCTGGGGATAACAGCGGGTGAAAAGTCGGCAATCGCAGAAAAGAAGGAGGCTGATCAGCAATGTGGGCATGTTACTTTGGAGAGATTTCAAAATCGTATCAGAAACAATGGGAGCCGCATACAGTCAGTCCCGGCCAGAAACAACCAGATGTTTTTGATGTCATCGAAAACAGCCGGGAAATTGGATATCGACTGGATATGCAAGCAGCCTATGAGTGCTTCTCTGATTGCATTCGAGTGGATTGGGGCGGATGGGCCTACAAGGTTACACCGGAACAGATCCGGAAGTACAACGAAGAAGCTGACTGCCAATATCTGATTCCGGAAAGCCTCGCATATATCATGGATCCCCAAAAACAATATGCAATTATTGATGTCGAAATATACTGAGGAGGGCCGAAACATGCTTGATATTATGGAACTTGCAGAAAAGGCTGTTCAAACCGCTCATGAAAGGAATCTGTCTGTATAATCAATCCGCAACTAAAAAAGCCTATGAAGAGTGCGCGAGAGACAAGCTCGTTGACCGCACGACAACCTGCCTGAAGGTAAGGTGCCAAAGCTTGACCGATAGGATGTAATAGCAGATTCGCAAGCAATCCTGTCGGGACGATGGGATTGCTTTTTCGCGATCACTCTTCGTAGGCAATCGAGGAGGAATCGTAAATGAAAAATGACTTCAAAATTCTACCCCGTTATCCTGTCTTTCATGTTCCGCATAATGGATGGAATTTTCCTGAGGAACTCATGAAGTCTGTTTGTATTCCGCGGGAACTGTTCCTAAAGTATCATGAAGAGATGCGGGACACAGACATTGACCGGGTTATTCCCGATGCCTGTCGCAGAGGAAATATGACTCATATTTTTTCGATCAGCCGCCTGCTCTGCGATGTCGAACGCTTCATTGGACCGGAAGAAGTCATGGAACAGTATGGCATGGGCTTTTGCTACGAAAAAGCCTATGATGGGACGATCATCAAACATGTAAGCAGGGAATTGAAGGAAAAAACATTATCGTATTATTCGGAACACCATGAACGGATGGATCAAGTTTGCAGCCGCCATCCCAGGATTCTGCTGTTTGATTTGCATAGCTATTCAGACAAGATTATCCCCGCGAATTTTCTGCAGGAAGGTCGTCCAACACCTGACCTCTGTATTGGTACAGATGATCATTTTACACCTCCGGAATTGACAGAGATCGTCCGGAAACGTTTTGCTGAGGCCGGATTCACCACAGATTTGAACTATCCTTACTCAGGATGTTACATTCCGAATTCTGTGTTGTCCGGCAAGTCTGAAACCGATCTGGTGGCAATCATGCTGGAATTCCACAAGCGGACATACTGTGATCAGAAAGGACAACCAATTCCGGAAAGGTTGAAGAGTCTTGAAATGATTATTCTGCAGACTATTGATGATTGTGTCCCTGCTGGCAACTGATTTAACCAATGCGTCCGTTCGTGTTCGTTATGTCTGATCGGGATAATCGTAAAAATGCCCTTTGTGGAAATTCTCATTTCCCAGAGGCCTGGCGGTGAGCCTGAAGATCACGCATCCATCCGGACATACGATCGTTTTTGTATATTTACCGTCACCGCCCAGGTTTTCGAGATCCCCTCCGCTTCGCACAGCCTCCATCAGCGGATAAAGCATTATCATTGTCTTTGAGCAGATTCCGCACCCATTCTGGTTGACAGGACATCCGTAAGTGCAGACGTACTGATCCCCGATCTCTTCTCCGTTGCGGCAATACCGTTCTGTATGATCACCGTGCAGGAAGCCTGTCACTTCCACACGGAACTCGTATTCTTCATTATACCCTTTTTCATCGTTTGCCTCCTCGTTCGCTGTGCGCATTGTGATGCTTTTTCATCGCCATCGGCACGGTGCAGGGCCCTAAAAGCACCTCTGCTTTGCAACTGATCATTCTTCAACAAGTATTCCGGTCAGCCTGGGAACGTTGAAGCGGCCGGTAAATAATTCGCATTTGCAAAGGAAGGCGTAGAAAATATGCCTTCCCTGTCCGTTCAGCGTTTCATAGTTTCCCTGCCCTTTTGCCAGAATGACGTCTGCCGAATCAATTGCCGTCCGGGCTTCCGCTGACAACATACCGTAAACCGTACCGGCTACCGTACTGCCGTTTGATACAATCTGAGCGACCTGATCAATCCCGGAATAACCTGCGTCTTCTTCTGTCGCGTCATTCAGGACTTCACCGCCCCGGACCATCACGGTCACTTCCAGCCGCGGGAACTTCTTTCTGATCTGTTCTATAAACAGTTTATCCAGAACAATCTCCCCGCAGTTGTCCGCAATCAGAAGGAACCGTTTTGCTTTTGCGCATTGCCGGAGAAACGACTCCATGACCGCCTGATCGCGGTCTTCCAGACCGGCCTGTTCCAGCAGCTTCAGAAATTCTTCGTCTTTTACCACGTTCATCGCGCCAAAATCTATATAATTTCCGGCTCTTGCATATCCCAGAGCCGTCTGCAGAGGATGCTCTGAATCTTCAATCTTTCGGCGAATGGTTTCTTCTCTTGTGAGAACAAGATCGTTGTATTTCCGCTTGATTTCCGCGTAAGGCTTCCGCGGGCCGAAATGCTTCTCATAAACCTGGCCGAACAGGTAAACCAGATACGGAGCTGAATCGTCTTCGGCTCTGTTTCTGATGATTTCCTGTATTTCGGAAAGAAAAGCGGGATCATTCGACAAATGGCGCTGTTTGTCATACAGGCACTCTGCACAGCTTTCTATAACTCTCATCCCGTCCTCCTGAAACAATGTGATCATTCCCGGCGAAACCAATTCGCGGCGGCAGGTCCGCGGCGCCTGTTTCCTGCGGACATAGGCGGCCGCTATTATGATAACATGAGCCAAAGAAAAAGGCGAGCAAGAAACGGCATCCATGATGGGACTTGTTTTTCTCCCTTTTCTGTGGCAGAATGAAAGCGGAAATGAACCACATAAAGGCGGAATAAATGACTTTGAAAAGGAGATCCTTGCGCTTATGAAGACAGAACAGAGCATCGGAAGCTGGGTACGGGAGCAGCTTTCAAAATCATATTCACTGAAGCAGCTGGACCTGGGCACGGACGCCCGTCTGGCCAAAAAGGGCTTTACATTTGAGACGGAATCCTATGAGGCCGCGGAGCTCGGACATCTCTGCATCATGCGGATGAAAGCCATGCTCGGTCTGATGCGGATGGAGACCGTCATCCTGTCCGTCACGCATAAGGATGTGCCGCTGATTAACCTGGACTATGTAAAGGTGGCCGGGAAAGAAACCCAGATTGTGGAACTGTACAATACGCAGATTGCTTATGAAGCGAAAGAACTTCAGGAGGCAATGCAGAAGATCCGGGACCGGGATGCGGACCTGACCGACTATACCTCCGCGGGAGCCCACTGGTATGACGATATCCTGTATCCCTGCTCCTACCACAAAACCGGAAAAGGCATTTCCGACCGGCTGGCAGGAGCAGCGCGCGACTGCGCCGGGAAGTATCTTTCCCTGCTTGCTTCCGCGCCCGACTGCAACCCGGCGGAAAAGCAGGCCAAGTCCAGGAGCTTCGCTGAATCGCTGCTGGCAAGCGGCGGGCCGGCTGTCGATCAGGTGACCAAACTCTTTGGACGCGAAACCGCCGAAAGGCTGATCCTCCGGCATATGTACGGGATCCGCTGATCCGGTAAACGAAAGGCGGAAACAGAAAAGGAGATGAACGGGATGGTATTTCCTCTGAATATCTGGCTGCTGTTTGCGGTGGCGCTTGCGATCAGCGCAATCGGCTTCAAACGATACGTGTGGTTTATTTCCCTGGGCTATGGTTTTTCCATCGCGGGGGAAGGAATCCTGATGCTGATTCTTTACGGCGTCGGCCGGAAGTTTACTCCCGGCACGCTCATCTGCTGCCTGCTGCTGACACTGTACGGCTTCAGGCTGAGCGGATACCTGGCCTACCGGGAAGTGAAGAGCGCGTCCTACAACAGGAACATGACCGGAGAGATTAAGGAGGATGTTTCCACGGGCGTGAAGGCGGCCATCTGGATCACCTGCGCGCTGCTGTATGTGCTGGAAGTTCTGCCCGTGTTCTACCGGCTGGAGAACGGCAGCGGTTCCGGAACGTGGACCTATATCGGCGCCGCCGTCATGCTGGGCGGACTTATCCTGGAGACCGCCGCGGATCTCCAGAAGAGCAAAGCCAAGAAAGCCAATCCAAAGCGTTTTGTGGATACAGGCCTCTACCGCCTGGTCCGCTGTCCGAACTATCTGGGCGAAATGCTGTTCTGGACCGGCGTGGTCCTGACCGGTATCGGTTCTGTGCAGGGCTGGCAGTGGGTGCCATGCCTGCTCGGCTATGTCGCAATCATCTTTGTCATGTTCAGCGGAGCGCGGCGGCTGGAGATCCGGCAGAACAAAAACTACGGCAGTGATCCCGAATACCGGAAATACGTGAAGACCGTTCCCATCCTGGTACCGTTTATTCCGCTGTACAGCGTGGAAAAGTACAAGTGGCTGACGGCGTGAGGCATAAAACCAAATCAGAAATCACTCAGTTTACGCCGACGTTCTTTTCCCGGTCCAGGCGGAAGGCCACCGAGCGCCTCAGATATTTCAGGTATTCTTCATCCCGGCACATTGCCTTGCCGGGCGAGTCGGAAAGCTTGGCTACGGCGCGGCCGTTGACTGTCTGAAGCTTGATGACGATGTTCAGGGGTTCCACGCAGGTGTCGTTCGAGCAGTAGGTGCCGATGCCGAAGGTTACCCGGATCCGGTCTTTGAAATGATCATAGAGCTTCTGGGCGCGGTCGAAATCCAGGCTGTCGGAGAAGAGCAGTGTCTTGGATTTCAGGTACGCGCCGTATTTTTCGTAATGGGCGATCATCTTCTCGCCCCATTCGTATGGGTCGCCGCTGTCGTGGCGTACGCCGGAGAAGTTGTTGACCATCGCTCGGTTAAAGTCCAGCAGGAAAAGGTCCGTGGTCACGGTATCGGTAAGGGCGGTTCCGTTGTCCCCGCGGTACTCGTCGTACCAGTCCTCCATGGCGTAATGGTTGGTATAGGCCAGGGGGATCGAGTCGATCCCCTGGTACATCTGCACGAACTCGTGGGCGTAGGTGCCGATGGGGATCAGGTGATACTTCATGGCGAGGTAGACGTTCGAGGTGCCGACGCAGCAGCCGGTTTCCTCCGCCAGGCGGCGGACGACAACGTCCTGCCACTCCCGGCTGAGCCGGCGGCGGCAGCCGAATTCGGCGAATTTGAAGTTGTATGTTCCGGTCTGGAAGGCGCGGATCTTCTCATCCAGCCGCTCCTCCGCGGACCTGCGAAGCGCGGCGTAATCGTACCGCATGCGGAAATAGACCTCATTCACGATTTCCAGGAGATAGATTTCAAACTGCATGGCGGAAAACAACGGGCCGCGGACAACGATGATCAGCTGCCCGTTCTCCGTCAGCCCGGTCGTAACATAGTCCCGGATCGGGCGCCAGAGGCGGAGAAACTCCACATAGTCGTCCTTGATGAAGCGGATGGAGCGCAGATAGTCCAGCTCCTCCTTCCGGAACGTCAGGGTGCAGAGGTGGTCGATCTGCGCGTTGATCTCCTCAAACATCTCCCGGGTGAAGACGATTCCCTCGTTCCGGCAGCGGAAATAGTATTCGCCGCTCAGATCCGTATGCTTGTGGAAGATCACCTGGTCCATGTTGAATTTGTACAGATCGGTATCCAGCAGGGAAAGGATGATGGGATTCAGTTTCATGGGAGCCTCCTTGGTGGTTTGGTGGTTTCAGGGCGGGCAGGCTGCCGGCCGGGGCCCGGCGGGGAGAAATGACGGGTCGAGCATGCTGAGGATCTCTTCGGGCACCATCTGAGCCAGACTGTCCTGCCGGCCTTCCCTCAGCGCCTCGCGCACCGCGGAGGAGGAGACGTTTCTCAGCTCGTCCGGGGTTTCCAGCAGGCGGATATGATCCTTCAGATCCCGCAGGAACGGGTCTTCTTCGATGATCCGCCGGCAGGAGGCATTTCCCCGGGCTATGCAGACGATGCCGAATTCCAGGATCAGGTCCGGCATGTAGCGCCAGCCGGACAGCTCCGGCAGCTTGTCGGTCCCCAGCAGCAGCGACGGCGTGAACCCTTCTCTCCGAAGCGCGCACAGGGTCACGTAGGTGCGGGGCTGGGACGGCTGGCGCAGCTCCATATCGGTTACGCGCATCCAGGGCCGGGTTTCCGCGAGCCTGCACAGTATGGCCAGCCGCATCTCCCCGCTGAAGGCGGCGTCCTTTTGTTGGTCGTTCCGGATGTAGTCCGTGCGGGAGGGAACGAAGATGACTCCGTCCCGGCCGGTTTCCCGGCGGGCAAAATCCGCCAGCTCCAGGTGAGCGCGTGTCGGCGGGTTGAAGGCGCCGAAGAAGGCGAGAACATTCTTCATCTTCCCGCTCCTTCGCCGAAGGGGTCGAGAATCACCGGCATGCGGCGCTTGTGCAGGTTGGCCTGCTCCTTCCTGCGGATCTTTTCGTCCGTCTCCGGGTCTCCGCAGGTGCCCTCCCGGATATTGCGGTGGATATCCGCGTAGCGCAGACCGAGGCGCTCCTCGTCGCTGTAGCCGGAAAGGCCGTCCGTGGGCGTCTTTTCCACCAGATCCCGCGGGATTTCCGGCATGGTGAGCCCGACGGCGACCACCTCCACGCTGGTCAGCGCGCCGAGCGTGGCAAAGTCGCAGGAGGTATCCCCGTCCTTGGTGCAGTAGCCCACCGTGGCCTCCGACAGGTTGCCGGTGCCCGCCAGGCGTGCGCCGAGGGCCTGGGCAATGTAGCGCAGGACGACCATCCGCAGGCGGGGGCCGACATTGATGTCGCTTTCCCGGTGGGACGGAATGCTGAACTCACCCTCCTGCGCGGCGGGACCGAGCTGGTCGGTTGCCTCCCGAAGGGCTGTGTGAATCTTCCCGATGTTCACGGTGCGCGCATGGATCCCCAGGGCGGCGCAGACGCGACGGCTGTCCTCAATGTCCGCCTGCTCTCCGTCCGGCATCATTACGCCGTAGACGTTTTCCGGCCCGAGGGCCCGGGCGCAGACCGCGGCGGTCACGGTCGAATCCTTTCCGCCGGATATGCCGACGACCACACGCCGGAAGCCCTGACTCTCCGCCAAGGCGCGTACTCCCGCGACCAGGGCGTCCCTGGCCAGTTCTGCCTGAAAGGAATATTGAAGTATTTTTTGTTTCTGATCCAAATCTCTGAGAGCCATCCTGCTCATCCTCCTGCGTTATTTCACCCATAATCCGTCCGGTTCCACATGGCATGGCAGGAACAGAATCCGGACTCCGGCAGCCTTCGCTTCTTCAAAAGCAGTTCCAAACTCCGGATGTGTCTGAATATTCGGTCTGACTTCTGTAATTCCTTCCATCTGGATTACAAAAGCGAGCACTGCACGGTATCCGTCCGTTAAAGCCTTCGACAGTTCATGCAGATGTTTGACGCCTCGCGCGGTCGGAGCATCCGGAAAATAACCTGTCCCATCAACCTCCAGCGTGCAGCCTTTTACTTCCATCAGTGTTCGCTCAGATCCGCGTTCCAGATAAAAGTCAATTCTTGAATCGCCATAAGTGTATTCAGGGCGAATCAAATCATACTGCTGCTTTTTAAGCCATTCATGTACCACCGCATTCGGTGCCTGACTGTCAATGTTGATCAGGATGCCGTTGCTTTTTCTTACAGCAATCAGATCATATTTCGTCTTTCTTCCTTCTGTTCCAGGCGCTGTCAGCCATACTTCAGCCCCCGGCAACAGCAGTTCACGGCATCGCCCTGTGTTTTTCACATGGACGGTTTCGATGTGCCCGTCAACCTCAACATGCGCAATGAAACGGTTTGGACGATCCAGGAAGATTCCCTCGGCAATATTCTGATATTTCATATCAATCACTGATTTTCATCAATCTCTGACTGGTTGTTCCATCACGGTATAGTTCTTCGTTCCGCATTTCAACCGGGCGAATCCAACCCCGCGGTCACCGCGGAGAGCAATGAAGGATATTGCTCTTCATATTTTGATCATTCTCGTCATTCGTGTCAAGCGGAGAAAAGGAAGATTCAAAAGACAGGCGGAAATGCAAAACCGACGTTTGATATGGCCGCCGCAGGTTCTCAAATATGAAGTGTACCGATCAAAAAAACCGGCTGCCCTTGCAGGGTAACCGGTTTTTGATGTTGGTATCGTTTGCCGCCATGGTATAAGGAGCTGCTTCCGGTTTTTTTGCCACATGATCACAGGCAACATACAGGCCCGCGCCGTTTTCATCAATGATCATGCAGAGTTCAACATCGGCATAAGCCTCACCGAACGGTGACATATCGGCAACCTGTTTTCCTTCGAACTCCAGATCCTCAGCCGGTTCATCAATCCTTCACTGAGGCGTAGTGATTCAAGTTCTCCATGCAGAAGAGCTCAATCACATTTTTGACTGTGTCCGCATCAGCGTCCACCGGGAACCCTGCAGCCAGCCAGTAGGCATAAGGGCCTTCGTTATACCTGGCAAGATCGTCTGTATTGCTGCCGTAGCGGAACTCCAGATGATAGGTAGTGGCAGGGGTATCCGGCATCATATAGAAATATTTGAATTCTCCTGCGTCCTCATCAGCGGTTTCGTAAAGATATCCTTCCATCATCCCGCCAAGGCTCAGCTTGCCAATATAGGCATATTCATGGCTGAATACCTGATTGCCGCTTTCGTCCGCGCCGCTGATGGTTGAGCCGTTAAAGGTGATCACAGAGACCCCGTTGATAAACAGGCAGTCAAACTGTGCTCCGCCAGATCCGTCGCCGAAAGCATCAATCGCTTCCTGGCCGTAGATCGTTCCGTTACAGGCAGCCTTCAGCATTTCCGCCACCTGCGGAGCTGCTTCTTCACCCACCACTGCGACGCAGGGATCCAGCCACAGCTGATCATACTCGGGTCTGGTGATCACCGGGAACAGCGGTTCATAAGTGCCCTTGATGTTATTCAGCAGTTCTGCGGCTTCCGGGGATCCTTCAGGCAACGCAGCACTTTCACCTTTGGAGAAACGGAAGGTCAATTCAGGGTAGCCAAAGGATGCGACGGTTACGGTATACTGCTTTCCATCCTCAAACAGGGGACTTTCCTCACCGTTACGCGCCTTTACAACGCCGTCCGCATTCAGCACGCCGTTTTCATCCAGCGCAATGAAACTGCCCACTGTTCCATGGTGTCCGACAATTTCCTGTTCAACTGGTTTTTCAGCATCGTCGGCCAGGATCTGCACATGCCGGATGTTTTTCAGATAGTCAGCCATGCTGCCGCTTTTCAGGACAACCGCTTTTCCGTCGAAGGAAATATCATTTGCCGTCAGACCGCTGTCAATAATGAAATACGGAGCCTGAGCCGCCGCCGGTCCTCCCTCAAAAGCGGGAGACCTGTATGTTCCTGAATCATCCACGACATTCACATAATAATATCCCGCTTTCAGGGCAGCGATGTCGAGGAATGTGATAACGAGTTTACCGTCCTTCAGTTCGGCCGTATAGCTGTCGGCCGGAACGATTTCATCGTTATAAACGCTCCAGCGAATATCAAGAACCCGGAGATCAAAATCGGCAGGCAATTCGTTTTTCAGGGTAATCGCATTTCCTTCAATGCTTTCCAGCGGAAGAACATTCCCGTCGTTGGGAAGGAACGCTTTTCCTTTTTTGCCCTCCAACGCGTTGATGACAGCTTCCTGAGCGGCAGCGCTGACCATGGTAGCGCCGGAGACCGCGTCCGCTCCGCCGGCAGTCATATCCATCGCTTTAACATCTTCCAGCGTTTTCCCGACAAATCGATCGAGGAGTCCGCCGCTGAGCGCAGCCTCAAAGAAAGGCTTATTCTTATTTGCCCAAAGTTCCTCGTTCCCTTCCTGTACAGAACCGGCGGCCCCGGTACCGTTATCTTTCACGGAAGTAATGATGCCGTGATCATCCACTTCAACCGTCAGTTTCACATTATAGAACGGAGGATGAATAAAGGGCACCGTGGACGGATAATTCCTCTGATCCACATTAGCGTCACCTTCCAGCGGCTTAACCGCAAACGCAGAGACAGCTGTCAGTACGAGACAGAGAGCCATCAGCATAGCAAGGACAACACGAAACTTCTTCATAACAGTATTCCTTCCTTTCCCGGTATTCAGATTTACGCGATTGCCGCGCCCAAAGCTCTGCAGGCAGCCAGCGCGGCATCATCCGGCGCGTTGTTTGCCTTTACGCTTTCAGCGGCCAGCGCAATCCCTTTTTCTGCACAGCGCGCCTCCCAGTTCTCCATCCATTCGCCCGTACCCCAGTCATAGCTGCCGAACAGCGCGACCTTCCTGCCGGTGAGGGCGGGTTCAATCGTCTCCAGCATCGGCTGGAATTCACCGTCCTCCAGCTCCTCCGAGCCCATAGCAGGGCATCCGAGCGCAACGGCGTCGTAACCATCCACGCTGTTTACATCCGCGCAAGACAGCAGATCGACCTCCGCGCCTGCTGCTCTGGCGCCTTCAGCGACGGCGTTAGCCATCGCTTCCGTGTTTCCGGTACCACTCCAGTAGATCACCGCCATTTTACTCATGATCGTAAGTCCATCCTTTCTTTTCATGGTCTATCCCATTCCCTTGCGGGAACCAGAACAGCAAGTTTCAGGCCATTGCCGTCAGCCTATCCAGTGCCCCCTGCCGGCAGCCTTCCTGGATTCTTCATACGTTAGCCAAGACTAACCGGATGATAAAAATAAAAGCCGCTATCCATAAAAAAACCGGGATAAAACCGGGAAAACCAGTTAGAACAAACTAACGAAGATATTTATATCATAGAGATGCATGGGATGTCTACCGTTTTTATAAACAAAACAATATCAGGCAAGTGCGGCATCCGCACTTTGACGACTGACACAGTCGCAGGCTATAACGAGTAAGCCCAGGTGACGGGGCGGCCGCTCCGTCACCTGGGCAAAGCCGTATAAAAAAGTGATTACAGGAGATGCCTTACTCTGCATCGAAACCCATTATTATTCTTCCGGAAGCACAAACGCGCAAATGAAGTAGAGCAGAACACCGGTTCCCCAGCCACAGGCCAATACAGCCCAGGCGATCCGGATGATGGTCGGATCAACGCCCAGCCACTCCGCGATACCGCCACAGACACCGGCAATCTTCCTGTCCCTTGCGCTCTTATGAATACGCCCGTTCGTGGTGTGCCTGGAAGAGCTGCTGAAATACTGGTAGATAAAATACCCGATAGCCACACCGGCAGCAATTGTCATCATCGTTCTCATCTTCTTCGTCCTCCTTCACATATGAGTTTACTCGTTTCCCGTCCACATAAGCGAGAACAGGAGTAACACATAGTCGTTTTGCTCGTACCGGCTATTCGGTACGTGTACATATTACGATAAACTGAACAGGAATTACAGTATCAATTCTGCAAAATATGAATGGTTAATTTTCCAAAATTCTTCAGGAAGAATAACGGCGCCGGAAACACCTCCAAATGACAGGAATGCCGGAAAAAGAAAATTGAAGGGAAAGCCACCTGCCATATTCTCAGAATTATGATATACTTGCCGGGGGCATATTCAGATATACCCGGAAAAACACAAAAGAACAGCAGCGGGTATAAGACTGATCCGGGAAGTGCTTTTTGTGGGAGGAGGAGTGCCGATGCAGACAGATATATTTTCGCTGGTTATCATTGCGGTCGTTGCCGGAAGCTTTCTTTATGCCGGATATAACATCTGGCGGACGAAGAAGAACGGTATCGAGACAGATGCTTTTGTGACGCGTATTGAAGAGCGCGAAACGCATGACTCAGACGGCGTGACTTATTACGATGACTATTATGTCCGATATCAGGATCAGGAAGGCAGAACAACAGAAGCGACAATATCGAATCCGAAGAGGAAGGGATTGGCGCCTGGCGCGCGTATCAGGATTCGTTACCTGCCGGAGAAGCCGAACTCCGTCGTTTATATCGGATTGAAAAAAGATGAATGACGTGCGTCGGAGCGATTCCGGATCTGTCCGGCAGGTACAGGACATGAAAGATGACCGGAGTTTTCCGGGCAAAAAAACCGGATGAATTGAAACCGGCACTGAGGAGAGAGCCGGATCAGCTCTGCAGATTGTGAGGAAACAGGAACAATGATCCGACTGGAAGAAATCAACGGGAAGAACGTATGGGACATTCTGAAACTCCGTGTCGGCGACGCGCAGAGAAGTTTTGTCGCCCCGAATGACGTCAGCCTGATCGAGGCTTATATCGCAATCACCCATCATGGAAAGGCGTTTCCCTTCGGAATTTATGACGATGAAACACCGGTAGGGTTCTGCATGATCGGATTCGGGACGGATGATGAATGGGAGGATGCCCCGGCTGTTGCAAAAAACAATTATAACCTATGGCGCTTCATGATTGATGAACGGTATCAGGGAAAAGGCTATGGCAGAGCCGCCATGAAACAGATCATGGATTACATTGCCAGTGAGCCGTGCGGCCATGCGGAGTACTGCTGGCTGTCATATGAACCGGATAATGCGGCGGCAAAAGCACTGTACGCCTCATTTGGATTCAAAGAAACCGGAGAAGGGGACGGCGATGAGGCCATTGCGATACTGAAACTGAAGCCGCAGGATCAGAAGGATTTGCTAACCGGCCGGTTTGCTGAAATGGCGAAGGAGATCCTGAAAGGCCGTCTCGCCGGCATATATCTGCATGGATCTGCAGTGATGGGGTGCTATCAGCCGAAGAAAAGTGATCTGGACTTTCTGGTTGTAGTAAATACTGCGCTGACGGATGCGGAGAAACGCAGGTTTATGGACAGATTGCTTAAACTGGATCACGAATGCCCGGGCAAGGGAATCGAGATGAGTATCGTCACAAAAGATGTCTGCGATCCGTTTGCTTATCCGACGCCCTTCATCCTGCATTATTCCCGGATGCATACAGACTGGTACCTGAGAAATCCGGAGGATTATATCCGGAAAATGAACGGAACTGACAAGGATCTGGCAGCCCACATCACGGTGATCCGAAACAGGGGGATCCGCCTGTATGGCCTGCCGGTTCATGAGGTGTTCGGGGATGTACCGGAAGAATATTATCTGGATTCCATCCTGGGCGACGTATCCGATGCGGAGGATGAAATCACAGACAACCCTATGTATATGATTCTGAACCTGACCCGTGTTCTCGGATACCTGCGGGAGAGAAAGATTCTGTCCAAAAAGGAGGGCGGAATCTGGGGACTGAAGAACCTGCCGGAGAGGTATCATCCGGTGATTCGTTCCGCCCTGGACGAATATGAATCCGGAAAAGAAATCGGCTATAATTCGGCAATGTCCAGGGAATATGCGGCTTATATACTGGGAAAGATTGCCTCGGAACATAAAAAGGAGAGCCCGGAAAGGGAAATTCAGTCAATCAATCTCTGAGCGGCGGGCAGAAGCAGCGCGTTGCCATCGCGCGGACGCTGGCAACGGATCCTGAGCTGATCCTGCTGGATGAACCGACAAGCGCTCTGGATCCCACGATGGTTGGTGAAGTACAGGCGGTCATCCGGGATCTGGCCGGGACCGGAAAGACCATGATGATTGTGACCCATGAGATGAACTTCGCCCGCTCCATCTGCAACCGGGTTTTCTATATGGATCAGGGAATAATCCTTGAGGACGGAACACCGGAACAGGTTTTCAGCCATCCGCTGAATGAGCAGACCCGGCGGTTTGTCCGTAAACTGAAGGTGCTGGAGCTGCTGATCGAAAGCCGGGAATATGACTTTGCCGGCGCGGGCACTGCCATTGATCTGTACTGTCTGCGCAGCAATATTCCGCCGCGAATCAAGTACCGTATCCACCTGGTTTTCGAGGAACTGGTGCAGCAGATCCTGCTGCCGGTACTGGACCGGACGGCGATCCATGCAGCTATGGAGTATTCGGAAGATCAGGAAACGGCAACGATCACCTTTGCCTATGGCGGCGAACGCTTTGACCCGACGGCAGGGGAGAACGATCTGGCCCGCACGGTGCTGACACGGTCAGTCAATGAATTTACATATAACTATACCGGAGACGAGGAACTGTCCAATACAGTATGCGCGGTGATCCGGCCCTGAAGCGGTACGGAGCAGGCTGTCCGTGGATGAGAAAATCAATCAGAACAGAAGACAAACATCGCTTTGTCTGCTACAATATCCCGGACAAGAAAATCCCGCTGGGATATCCCGCTGAGGAACGGCCGCAGCAGGATCGCTTTGACGCCGCCCGGATTCATTGGGTAGAATGATCCGGGAATGAACCGGATATGCGGAGGGGGTGTAAAGACTGCCATTCCAAATTATCAGAAGCGACATCACAACAGTTAAGGCGGATGTGATTGTAAATACGGCCAATCCATATCCGGTCATCGGAAACGGAACAGACAGCGCTGTTTATCGCGCAGCCGGTGAGCAGCTGCTGCTTGCTGAACGGAAACGGATTGGCAATATCGCTCCGGGTCAAGCCGCTGTAACACCGGCATTCAATCTGCCTGCCAGGTTTATTATTCATACGGTCGGACCGGTATGGGTGGATGGGAATCACGGTGAACGGGATATCCTTCACTCGTGCTATGAGAAGTCCCTGAGCAAAGCAGCGGAGCTGAAGGCTGACAGCATTGCTTTCCCCCTGATCGCAACCGGAGTGTATGGCTTTCCGAGGGATGAAGCTCTGAATATTGCTCTTGCCGAGATTGGAAAGTTTCTGCTGACCCATGACATGAAAGTCATTCTGGTTGTTTTCGACCGCAAAGCGTTTGAACTTTCCGGGCTGCTCGTCGGCGATATTGATGAATTCATCGATGATCATGGCGTTCAGATCGCGCGGGAGACGGAGTACGGCGTCAGTATGAATCGCCTGGAAAGCCGCGGGATGGAATGGACCGGTATGCCCGCGGACGGGAAGCTGTTCCGCCGCGGAACAGAACGCACAGACACTGAAGAGGAAGAAGAACTCTTCGACGGTGCTCCGGCTCCCATGGATCCTACGAGCGAACCATTCATGGACGTGGAAAACGAGTCGCTTGACGACGTGCTTCAGCATACCGGAGATACTTTCCAGCAAAAACTTTTTGAGCTGATCGATGCCAGTGGGATGGACGACGTGACAGTCTATAAGAAGGCCAACATTGACCGAAAAGTATTCTCCCGGATTCGTTGTAAAGAAGACTACAAGCCGAAGAAGAAAACCGCGGTGGCTTTCGCCATCGCCCTGCAGCTGGACATGCCGACAATGCTGGATCTCTTGTCCAGGGCAGAAATTGCCTTCTCACCCAGCAACAAGTTCGATCTGGTCATCACGTACTTTGTGACCCATGGCATATACGACATTTACGAGATCAATGCGGCTCTGTTCAAATACGGACAGCCGATTCTCGGAGAATAAAACGGAAGTAGTTGAATTCAGGTCAGAGCAGAGAATGAATTGGAGGGAAATGATCATGAAAGAACAGATCAATGTTTTTGACTATTCTGAACAGATTATGAAAGCGCTGCGCCGGGGGATCCTGCTGAATACCAACGGTGACAAGTTTAACAGTATGGTCATCAGCTGGGGCCATTTTGGTGTTATCTGGGGAGAACCGACCTTTGTCGTTTATGTGCGGGAGCATCGCTACACAAAATCTCAGCTGGACAAAACCATGGAATTCACGCTCAGCATCCCGCTGGATAAACCCGATCCGCTGATCAGCAAAGTGTGCGGAAGTCTGTCCGGGCACAATATTGACAAGGTGAAAGAAGCAAAGCTGACGCTTGCTGATCCGGAAACAAACAACACTCCGGCGGTTGCGGAATATCCGCTCACGCTGGAGTGCAAAGTGCTTTATACCCGGAAGCAGGAGCTGGCCCTGATTCCGGAAGATATCCGGGAAACCAATTATCCTCAGGATGTGGACGGAACAAATCCTCTGGCCAATCGCGATCCGCATACTGCTTATATCGGCAGAATTGTAAATGCCTATATTATCAGGTAAGAAGGCACTTTTCTGTTTTTCAAAAGCGCCGTGCCGGGATCACTTTCATGGTCCGCCTGAAGAGAATTATGCTTCAGCGGTTCCGGGTTCACCGGCTTCCACCTGGCGCTCATCGTATAGAAACAGTACAGTGCCGACAGAAGGATTGATCTGTACCTCGTGAACAGCGCCGGTTTCTTCCATTTGTCTTTTCATTTGTGCCGCTGCTTCAGGATTTGCTGTTACAGCAGGCATATACAGCCGAATGCGCCCGGGGATACTTGCCCGGACTTCCGCAATTCTATCGTCAGGCTCTATGTGACACATCCCGGAGTTACTGTTGACGGCATCATGACAAAGATGGGTTTGCTGGGAAAACTTTAAGAAACGGAGGATCGGTATGCGCCTGTTTGTTGGTCTCCGGCCATCTGAAGCATTCCGGAGGGCATTGTCAGAATTGCAAGGCCAGCTTCAGGATGCCGGTATAGCTGCAAAGTACCTGAATCCTGCCAATCTGCACATGACCCTGGCGTTTATCGGTGAGTGGCCTGAAAATGTCGCCGGCATTCTGCCGTCAGTGAAACAGCCATTCTCACTTACACTTTCCAACGTTGGCCTTTTCAGGGAAGCAAAAGTGATCTGGGCCGGTGTTGAAGCATCTGAGCCGTTGGACCAACTGGCCGGATGCGTTCGGAATAATCTTTCTGCGGCAGGTGTTCCGTTTGATCCAAAGCCATTTGTTCCACATATTACACTGGGACGGAAACCGATTGTTCCGGTGGCATTCGACTTTTCAGACATTATAATTCCTGCAGCGGAAATGACGGTATCGGATGTGTTTCTCTACCGGTCTGACCGCGGCGAAAACGGGATGGTATATTCTGCGATTGGAAGTGCTTCGGAGAAAGGATGGGCATCTTCATGAGCCTTTTTGTCATTGGAGATCCGGTTTTTATAATCGGGTTTCACGGAGAATCTTCCTTTTACTTTTTCTTCGCCAGCAGAATGGTTCTGGCATTCTCCTCTGTATCGTCTGATTCATCATATCCGTCATACGGCGCGTCCGGATCGGGAACCCGCTTATGCAGCCTGGAACAAAGTTTGTCCCGGTGGGCAAACACGAAATCCAGATCGTCAGACCAGCCGGTATGTCCGGTAATGACCGCAATCTTCCGGTTTCTGGCCCGCAGATTCTTTTCGAGTTTTTCCAGGCTCTGCACAGATAATTTGTTGCTTTCCGCCAGCATGGCGATAAAGCTGTATCCGCCGTCCGCACCGAACCAGATCGTATCGCCGGTGAACAGGTATTGATCATCCACCAGGTAGACCATGTGGCCCCAGGTATGCCCCGGAACCAACAGGCATTCCACCTTGATCCCTTCAATATCCAGAATCTGCCCGTCTTTCAGCAGCCTTCGCTCATTGGTCATTTGGACCATGGGCAGCTTGTAAAGACCGTGGATCACCTTCCGCCGCTTTTCCCCTGTGATATAGCGGTTTTCAATCTCGCTGAGGTAGACGGTGGCGTCCCTGAACAGCTGTTCGCTGTCCGATTCAAGCGCTCCGACGTGATCAGTATCCTGATGGGTGATCAGAATATGGCTGATGGAGGAAGGATCAATATCCAGCCAGCCCATTTTCTCCTTCAGGCGCTCATAGTTATATCCCGCGTCAATCATGATGGTCACACCGTTTTTTGTATAGAAAAAGATGTTTGCGATCCATTCCCGCACACAGCTGACATGATCATCAATGCGGCCGGTATTCAATGGTTTGAATATCTGAGTTCCGCGGTAGATCCGGCTCATGGATTTCCGTTGATTCTCCGTATCTTTTCTGGACATTTTCTGCAGCTCCTTCCGTTTTACACACTTTTTGTTCGTTCCCAGCCGTCGCCCGCATCTGTTGGATGCCGGATAAAATCGAAATCGCAGCAATCTCCGCCCTGGCACAGTGTTTTACTGCGTTTAAAGTCAGTAAACGGAAGATTCCCGTAATTGATGATATCCGAGTGGCAGAACATGGCTCCCAACTTCATCAGGTTCTGCTCCTCAAAGATATGGTTATAAACACATTCCCGACATTCAAAGTGGAAACGGTCTTTCGAATCTTCATCCAGATGCCACTCGTATTTCCACCCGGCACCGGAACCACGGCGGAATCCAAAGGGAAGGATTTTCTTCATGGCGGGCAGGAACCAGGAATGCTTGTAAGGAACGATACAGGGCAATGGAAGTCAGAATCTGAGCGATATGCTTATAGTTTCCCTTATCACAGTATTGCTGTTCTTCCAGCAGCAGGATGCGCATGCGCTGATAAACATCCCGCTGAATATCTTCAGGCAAGGTAGGAAAAAACTCCTTATATCGGCTGATAGCAACCAGCTTCTCAGGGGCATAGCTTTTCATGGTGCTCTCCTGTCTTGTTAGATTTTTCTAACTTCACTGCATAAAGAAAAATTATTCGGCTGCCTGCGCGGCTCTTTTTACGCCCGGCTTTTGCTTTTCCGGCTTAACAACGTCCTCCGGAATAGCCCAGGATTTGCCGAACCGTTCCACGCCCGGAACACGTCCGTCCTGAATGTATTGATTAACCCATCTCACAGAGATGTTCCATTTGCGGGCCGCTTCCTTTGCTGATAAATATCCTTTCATTTACTCCCCTCCAATCCCGTAGGTTAGTCACAACTTACTTGATTCATTGTATTCCAATAATAGCAGATTGCAAGCTTTTTCTGATTGTAGTCAATAATCGACAAAAAAAGACTGCCGCAGTTCCGACGGCAATCTTTCATGGTCCGCTTGAAGAGAATTCTTGTGCACCCGGTATCGGAAGCCTACGCCCTGAACAGATCCACAGAACACAAAACAATTTCAGACATGTTTCCTCCCTCATGAGCCGATCACATGTATATATGGCAATTATATCATGAATCCTTTTGTTTTTGAAGGAATAACATGGTATACTGATTTCCGTGAACGACTGAAAAATCAAGGAAAGGGCGGTTTCCATGTACGGAGAAACGAGAGCATATCACAGAACTTAAATTCTGATGTGTGCAGTTGACAATGCGGTTCAGATTCTGTTCAATGCACGAAAGCCTTATGGCGCAAATGTCCGGATAGGGCAGGTTTGCCGGGATGTCTGTTGGCAAGAAAACTTCGAAGATATATTTTGTTTTTCTTTTTCATCAACGTTGAGAATCGGGTGATTATTCGTGAAAGAATTACGATTTGCAGTTATAAACACGATTCCGATATTCTTCACTTATCTGTTCATCGGCATCGCCTTTGGCGTTTTGATGAGTGACGCGGGATACAGTGTGTTGCTCACAACAGCTTCCAGCTTTTTCATTTTTGCCGGATCGATGCAGCTTATCATGGTGCCCATGATGACATCCGGGGCCTCTCTTCTCTCGCTGGCAATCATGGCGTTTTTTATCAATGCACGGCATGTTTTCTACGGGATCGGCTTTATCGAAAAGTTCCGTAAAATGGGCTGGAAATACCCCTATATGATCCTGACTCTGACCGATGAGACCTATTCTGTTCTCTGCTCTGTGAAGTATGACGAAGGGATTGATGAAGATAAAGCCTCTTTTCTCATCGCCATGCTGAATCATTTTTACTGGATCTTTGGAAGTTTTATCGGAGCATGTGCAGGACGGTTTTTACATTTTGACATGCGTGGGATCGAATTCTCCGCTACAGCGTTTTTCCTTGTGGTTGTAGTGAACCAATGGCATCAGTATCGTACAAGGCTCCCTTTTCTGACCGCTGCAGTATGTGCTTTAGGGTTTTATCTGTTGTTGGGAAAAGAATATTTCCTGATTCCCACACTGGTTACCTGCCTGGCTGCGCTGTTATTCCTCCGTAAGCCTGTTGAACAGCAGGAGGGCATGAAGGATGAATAATACAATGTATCCCATCGCGGTTATCGGAGTCATCGCAGTTGTTACCTGGGCTCTTCGCGCATTTCCGTTTCTGCTGTTCGGAAACAGGCCTTTGCCAAAAGTGATCCGGTACCTCGGAAAAGCGCTCCCGCCTGCCATTATGACGGTGCTTGTGATCTACTGTTTGCGTGATATTTCCTTCAGTCAGTCACCGTTCGGCATTCCGGAACTCGCTGCCTGTGCGCTGGTAGTTATCCTTCAGGTTGTACGTAAAAACATGTATCTGTCCATTATTGCGGGAACTGTATGCTATATGATCCTGATTCGCGTCATGTAAAACAAATTTTTCGTTTTCCGTTTCATTGGAGGCAGAGATTCGAATCATCAAGTAGTTCACTTTGATTACTTTCCGAACTTGATGTTCAGATCTTCGTTTAGCGTCCTGGCTACGCCTTTTTTGATGATACCGTCACCGATCTTATAAGTGAACTCATCGGGAATGATCTCGCTGGACAACTCATACAGCATTGTTTCTACCAGCCCGGCAAGGATACAGTTTGCCACATCATTTTTTACGTCATTACCGGTTTTGTAATCCAACCCAATATCTTCCGCAAAATGCTCCTTGATATATTCCCGATAATTTACGGCAAACTCTCCGCCGCGCTGTTCCAGAACCAGCGGAACGAGATATTTTCGATTCTCCCGAAACATCTTTCGCATTTCGATCATGATCTGCCGGAAGTCGCCCCTGTCCCGGTTTCCGCTCTCAACAGTGGAAACCAGCAGATCCATCATGCGTGTCTTGATCTCTGCCAGAACATCATCGACCCAATCATAGTAAAAATAGAAGGTTGACTTGTGAATACCGGCTTTTTCGATGATTTTCTTTACCGTGATCCGTTCATTATTCATCATTAAATCCCAGTACGCATTTTCAATTTTGGCTTTTGTGCGTTCTCTGGCTTCCTTATACTGATTCATGAAAGAGACTCCTCATCTATAATTGCCCTGATCATAACACAAAATCCGACACTTAGTCTATATTTGACCAGTGCTTTCTTCCTGCCGGCTCTGTAAAATATCCATGGAATCTATGAAAGGAGGAAAATACCATGTTTGACGAAAAAGTAGCAAGCTCTGCTTGCGGAACAGCTGATCCCAAACCAACCCCTGCCTGCGGAACAAAAGATCCTGAGCCCGCGCCTGCCTGCGGAGCGAAAGATCCGGAACCCGCACCCGCTTGCGGAGCAAAAGACCCGGAAGCAAAGTAAAAAAGCAAGGCGTCAATTCCGGGTGAATTGGCGCCTTCGTTTTTATAACGAGGCGTATTTTGTATGAAGAGTTATTTTGCGATTCAATGGCACATCACTGATGATTGCGACCAGCGGTGTAAGCATTGTTATATTTTCTCTGAAGGGCATCCCGCACTGATTACGATGCCCTTCGATGATATGGTTTATGTCACGAATGAGATCATCAACTTCTGTGACAGAATCAACAGAATCCCGTATATCTACCTTACCGGCGGTGATCCAATTCTTCACCCGGACTTCTGGAGATTGCTTGAATACTTTCATGAGAAAGAACTGCGTTTCTGTATTATGGGGAACCCTTTTCACCTGACCCGGGATGTCTGTAAAAGGATGCATGACCTTGGCTGTGTCAAATACCAGGTCTCCCTTGACGGTTTGGAAAAAACGCATGATATGTTCCGTAAACCGGGCAGTTTCAAGGCTACGCTTGATGCAATCAAGATCATAAAAGAATCGGGAATGTGGGCAGCGGTTATGTCCACGGTTTCAAAAACGAATCACAAAGAGATTCCTGCCTTGATCGATCTGGTTGATGAGCTCGGCGTTGACGTCTATGCAGTTGGACGCTATTGTCCTACAAGCGTTGAAAAGGCATATGACCCGGATATCCACATGACCCCGCAGCAGTACAAAGCCTGTATGGATGCGTGCTTCGAACGTTATTCTGCCCACAAGGACTCTAAAACGACTTATCACCTGAAGGATCATCTGTGGACTTTATACAAATACGAAAAAGGGCTGTTTAACCTGGATGAGAATCTCCCTGCCGATACCATTTTGGATGGCTGCAATTGTGGCCGGAACCATTTGACGATCCTGCCCACAGGAGCTGTCTATGCCTGCCGAAGAATGGAATCGGAAGTGGGATCGGTGATGAATACGAGTCTGTATGACCTGTGGACTTCAACGAATTTTGATGAATACAGGCAGTATGATAAATACGTAAAATGCAGAAAGTGCAAACTGAAAGCATACTGTCGCGGCTGTCCGTCCGTTACCTACGGATATACGCATAATATGTACGAAGCAGATCCGCAGTGCTGGATGGAGGTTGAAGAATGAAGGCCGTAGTCTTAAGAGATATTACCAACAGTGACGATATTGTCCTTGAAGAAATTGAAATGCCGAAAGCCAGAAAAGGGTGGGTGCTTGTAAAGATATTGGCCTTTGGCATGAACCACTCGGAACTGGTGCTTCGCGTAAACGAAATACGCGCGGACTATATCAACAAGCCTGTCGTACCGGGGATTGAATGCGTGGGAATTGTCGAAGAGTCCCTTGATGAAGGTTTTGAAAAAGGTGATCTGGTCTGTTCGCTTATGGGCGGATTCGGAAGAAATTTTAATGGTTCCTATGAAGAGTATGCTGTCTTGCCTGTGCAGAAACTGTTTCACATTTGCTCAAATCTTGACGCAGCGCATCTGGCGGCCATTCCGGAAACATTCTTTACTGCATGGGGGTCTTTGTTTGAATGCCTGAACCTGCAGTCGTCTGATACGCTTCTTGTCAGAGGTGCCACCTCTGCGCTGGGTTATGCCGCAATGCAGATCGCAACGGCTCTCGGGTGTAAAGTGTACGGAACAACACACAAAAAAGAAAAAATGCATCTGATTACTGACCTGGGCTGTAATGCTGTTTTTGATCCTGAAAACAAGCTGCCGGATGGTTTTTACGCAAACAAGATATTGGAACTGATTGGCCCAAAGACCATCAGGAATTCACTCAGTCATCTTTTCCATGGAGGAATTGTTTGCAATACCGGCATTTTAGGCGGGGAATACTATCTGAATGGATTTGATCCGATAAAGGAAATCCCAAACGGTTGCTATCTCACCGGTTTCTTCTCAAACTTTCCTACGCAGGAAACGATAGACAGCATTTTTGCTTTTATCGGCCAGCACAATATTTCACCTTTTATTGGTGCCTCCTTTAGGTTCTCAGATATTAAGCAGGCCATCAAAGCGCAGGAAAAAGGTGTGGACGGAAAAATCGTCGTAGTAATGGATTGATAAACACTACCACAAGAAGAGTACTACATCACATCCCTCCTCACAAAATCCGCTATTTCCTTTTCTAAAAGGCGGAATACATTGGCGATCAGGTATCCGTCCGCAACGGCATGATTCATCCGGACGCTGACAGGCATGAGCAGCTTTCCGCCTTCCTCGCGGTATTTTCCCCAGTTGATGATGGGCAGAAAGTATAGATAGCCGTCGGGCAGCTCAATGTTCAGGGCATCGTAGGAAAGCCAGGAAATATAGGAGGCGTCAAACCAGTTGGGGTGATTCGCGGCGTCCAAACCATACTCCCGGGTCTGCTTTGCCTGCTCCACATCCTCCAGAGCATGGCGGTAGAACTTCTCGTAATCTTCCCGGTACTCCGTATAGACCGGCGTGCAGGTTTCCGTGTCATCGTGGAACACATACTGTGTCGGATGGATCATATCATAGCAAATCAGCTCATCCGTCTGCCACAGATAGGCCATCCGGTAATCATCACGGGAATTGAGGACCTTCGACAGAATATACAGAAAATTGAGATAGAATTTGGTGCCCGTTTGTTTGCTGTACACTGCCAAGGCTGTCACGTCGATCCGGGCTGTCATGGAGGTGGAGCACTTGCAGTCTTGGGTAAAATGACGATAGACGCCTTTTCGGTAATAGTTTTCTTTGTCAATGATTTTGTAATTCATGATAACTTTCCCCTTATCTTATTCCTGGCCTCCGGGGATCCGGGTAAAAGAAACGTTTCCTTTTGCCTGATGTCCCACGATAGAGAAATGATAGCTGCCTGTTTCAGTGATCTCCAGAATGAATTCAGCATTTTGTTGTCTGCTTCCCCGATAGATCGGCTCTTTGACCTCGTGGATGTGCCGTACACACGTTGATCTCCCTCACTTTCTCACTGCCAGGCAATACCCCACGCCTGCCGGGGCGGTCATGCCGCTTTCCTTCAAAATGCGTCGGTTGCTTCGTCCGCATAATCCCTCTTCTACCGGGCTTCCTGTATCTGTAAACCGAAAGCTCACCGCTGTTCTTTACAAGCCACGGTTGAGAATTGCAGGCACTCGGTGCAAACCTGACAATATCACTCACAACCGGAATCTCCGAAAGCCGACCGGCAGTTCATGATCAGATCAGCCAAGTATTTATCCAGATCAAACATTGTTACTTCACCCCATAGGTCGCAATAAAGTGCCGGCTAAACGCTTCGATCTTCCTGATCGCATCCACTGTTTTCTCCGGCTCCCGGTCGCACAGGTGAATTAGGGCGGAGATCGGCGCGGTATAAGCGAAAGCCAGCATGGCGGGATCATCCTTTTTCAGTAGACCCTTGTCCATCATGCCGGAAAAGATGCGCGTGAACATCTCTGTAAGACCGGTCAGGAAGTGCTTTGTCGCCAGATCCCGCGCGCGTTCATCCCGGTACTGCTCCAGGGTGAGCACCTTTCTCGTCTTCACGATCTGCTCGTCATGGATCGTGATATTCACCATCCGCATGGTCATGGAAACGAAATCTTCCAGGGAATCTGGCACAGGGGGCAGATGCTCGGCGGAGCCGAAGTGTTCCCCGTAATAGGCGATCATCCTGTCCAGCAGGGCATTCCAGATGGCTTCTTTACTCTCATAGTGCTTGTAGATGCCGGACTTGACCAGTTCGAGAGATGCAGCCAATTCCCGTATGTTGGTGCCCTCATATCCTTTTTTTGAGAACATATCCAGCGCTGCCATCAAGATTCTTTCTTTCGTGTCTTTAGCCATAGTAACCTCCGCATTGAGTAAAGTGACCCTTCGGTCACTAATAGTAGCGAGCAAAAGGTCACTTGTCAACCTATTTGTAGAATTTTACATTTCTATGTCTTCATCTCTG
The DNA here is from genome assembly GCA_015056205.1 of Clostridiales bacterium. Taxonomy (GTDB): domain Bacteria; phylum Bacillota; class Clostridia; order Christensenellales; family Aristaeellaceae; genus Aristaeella. The sequence continues at coordinate 92,228 of SVGS01000009.1, forward strand.
TCACGCCAATCAGCGTATCCATTTGCAAGCATGTATCTTGTACTCCTGCTCACGAATCGGAACATGCTGCCGCTCAAAATACCGAAGGTGGTGTGTATAAGTACCACAAATGGGTAAAAAAAATTTGCCCTTGTCGCACTTCACATCCCCCCTTTCTCACTTATCCGTAACGGATGTGGTAACTTTACGTACCGAAGGATATCACAGTCAGAAAAAGAAGTCAATAGGATTCAGAAAAACATGTTGCCTAAAAGTACCGCATGTGTTATACTCCCTTACAGAACAAGGAAAGGAGCGGTGACAAATGGCTGTTGATTACAACGAAACCATGGGTCAGGTCATTAAGAGAAAACGTCTCCAGCTTGGCATTAGTCTCCGCGATCTTGCCAAAGCTGCAAATGTCAGCCATGTCACGATTTTGAGAATCGAAGACGATAAATTCAATATGGTTGATCCGGCTATTCTGACAGCAATTGCGGAAGCGCTTCATCTTGATCGGCTGTTCCTGCTTTCTCTTAACGGCGCAGGTGTGGAAGATGAAGATATCCGAATCATTGCCCGCGCAGCAGGAAAAATGAGTCCGGAGCAACGCCAACAGATGCTTGCTATGCTGAGGGGATCTTTTGCGGAAGCGTTTAAAAACACCGCAAGCGATGACCTGGACGATACTGAGGAAGAATATCTTGATGAACGCGTTTGATCGTTCTTTTGAAAGAAAAGAGGCAGTCCAAAAATCCGCTGAAATATTGCGGGATATGGGGACTGCCTTTTTCCCGCTTGATGTGTATGAACTGCTCTCCGCATTTGGGAAGCAGATAAATCTTGTGCCGTATGCGATGCTCAGGAAAAATGCGGAACCGAAGCCCGAGATTGAGACTGAGCCCAAGGTCAGTCCGCAGATGATGAGTAAAGATGGATTCTGTACCAGAGTTCCGGATGCGCTGTTTCAATACGGGAATGAATATGTAGAAGGCTCAATCTGGTATATCTATTATAACGATACAGCCTGGGAATCGAGAATCCGTTTTACACTGATGCATGAGTTAGGGCATATTACACTCAGCCATCATCATCGTCTCCATGCTGACACTCTTACAGGAATGGATAATTCACCGGAGTATAAAGCGGCCGATCGGCAGGCGGATTTATTCAGTATCAATCTTCTTGCCCCAGCTCCGGCTGTGTACCGGATTCTGAAGGAACACGGATTCTCATATATAAAACAAAAGGCAGATTGGCAGCTGACTGACCCGCATGCTCCTTTTCTGAGGAACCTCGGTTCCGTGCCAAACCCCGAAGTGCTGGTCATGACAGCATTTGGTCTTTCGCAACCAGCGGCAAACATCAGGCTGAAGGAATTGACTTCCGAACTGGAAGTTTGGAAACAGATTGATCCCAAATTATATATGCTTGCGGAAAACCTGCCTTTTCGTGCTGGCTGGTTCTGCTGGGTATGCCATACCCGCAGAAGGACAACATCAGCTTACTGTCCAGGCTGCGGAAAAGGACTTCATTACGAGTTTAAGGATTTCGGGAAATTCCCGCGGCCTGTCATGGGATTGCGGGATAATGGCCAGTTTGAATTTTGCTCGGTTTGCGGGAATAAAGATTATCCGGAAAACGCGAAGTTCTGCCCGATTTGCGGAAACCCCGTTGTTAACGAATGTGAAAATGCAGTTCAAACAGATGGGGATTTTATTCGCAGCGGGATGGAAATCATTCGCGGCACACATCGTTGTCGGCCTGGAGATATCTACTGCGGAACATGCGGAGTGCTTACCGCTTTCGGAAGAAAACACGGGCCCAGGGAAAACATGTGGCTTTCGACACTCTCCGGTGATCGGTGCAGAATCATAGGAACCAATTATCCTGAAATCATACCGACGAACGAAGGCAAATTGTTGGAATGCCCGGTATGCAGAAGCAGTAAAACCATGCGGGATGGACGATATTGTGCAGAGTGTAAACAACTGTTGCAGAATGTATGTGTTTACGATGGCAAAAGCTCCCATTCCTGCGGAGCAAATGACCGTTACTGTTGTATTTGTGGAAAACCGACGATTTTCTATCAGTCAGGGTGGCTCCCTGAATACACTGATACCAATGAATTTTCAAAATTACGTAAAGCAGAAAAACATAGTGTCAAAGGACAAACTCCCAGGTTAATGATTCAGCCAAACGGAGAAATTTGTGATATTTGATTTGTGGGGTGAGCATGAAAACAGTCTCCAAGTTTTTTGATGAACTGACTACCGCCGAGCTATATGAAATCTTGCGGATTCGATCTGAGATATTTGTTGTAGAACAGGATTGTGTTTATCAGGATCTTGACGGTAAAGATTATAAGAGTCTTCATGTCTTCTTCGAGGAGAACGGAAAAGTTCAGGCATGTCTCAGATCGTTTATGAAGGATCAGGAGACAGCGCAGATGGGAAGAGTGGCTACACTGGTTCATGGGAAAGGCCTTGGCAGAGAGCTGCTTAGGACCGGCATTGAGCAGATCCGGATAAAGCAGAATCCCAAACAAATACTGATCGAAGCCCAGTGTTATGCAACCGGATATTACGAACGAGAAGGCTTTCAGGTGTGTTCGGATGAGTTCCTGGAAGATGGAATACCGCATGTTCAGATGATTCTGAAACTGCAATAGAATGACAAGATGGAGGGAATTTTTCATGAAATACTGCCATGAATGCGGGACGGCCTTGATTGATAAAGAACTCGAACATGAAGGAATCGTCCCTTACTGTCCGAACTGTCAGGATTACCGTTTCCCTATGTATAACGTTGCTGTCAGCATGATTATCATCAATGAAGAGAATCAGAAAATACTTCTGGTGAAACAATATGGCAAAGATTACTTCCGCCTGGTAGCAGGATATGTAAACAGGACAGAAACTCTGGAACACGCGGCAGTGCGAGAACTGAAGGAAGAAACCGGAATGACTGCAGAACGCATCGAATTTAACCGAACCCGGTTTTTCGAGCCATCTAATACACTGATGTGTAATTTTACTGTCTTTGTAAAAGACGATCATGAATTGAATCCAAACTATGAAATTGATTCCTGCGAATGGTTTTCATTCGATGATGCACGAAACAATATCGATCCGAAAATCCTTGCCGGCATATTCTTGAACGCATATCTGGATGGTGTGCAATAATGTGAAAAGGGCGGTGTTTCAGAATGACTGTTTCACAGATCATGGAGAAAATGATCCGGTCTTCGCATGGAAAAATTGACGATATACTACAGATGAAATGATCCGGATTTTCCAAAAACTGTGCAAAGAGAATCAGATGGTTATTGCTCCAAGCGCCATGACCAAACTACGCATTATGATCGATTCAAGAAGCCAAGATCCGGGCTTTGGTAATGCACGTGGAATCCGAAATCTTTATGAACGGTCAATTACCAATCAGGCTTCACGGTTGTTTGAATCAGGAGAAAGCAACAAAGAAGCTCTTTGCACTTTGACAGCCGATGATATCTAATTTTCATTCATCGAAATAGAGTGTTATACAAGGCTTCCCCGGAAATGTGCGTATTTTCTTTCTATTCGCACATAAAGTGGACACCAGATTTTACAGTTAGTTCCTTCTGAACTGGAAAACGTTACAAAAGAATCCGCAGGGACATCAAACCCGGAAAAAAATTGCCCGGCCATTTTTAATCATTGCCAGGCAAAAAAAACAATTGCTCTTATGATAAGACCTTAAGAAAATCCAGAATCCTTTCAAAGGCAACAGAAGCTTTCATTTGCAGCCAGTTGTCCCGACCACTGTTTTCCACTGATTGCTTAAACCCCTTATCGCTAAATACTCTGTCCACTCTTTTGATGACAGCTGTCATGTCATTCTCCCGCATATCAGGATCATCCAGAATATAGGTATGAATACATTTTATAAGGTCAGTCTTGTCAACGCGATCCGAAAGATAACAAAGATCAAAGATATCTTTTACCCGTCCGGAAAAAGTTCCAAACCTTACCAGCGCTCTGAGTTTTTCAGCAAATATTTGTTCAGAAGAATTCATAAGAAGACTTGCACCTTCATCATCGAGGCAAACATCGAAGCAATACTCTTCCTGTTCAATCTGAACATTTTTATGAACGCCTATGTCCATCTTGCTTTTTAGGGTATTACCGTTATCATCAGAAATGGTTATCCAAGCTCTCTTGCCGCGGTATTCCTGCTGAGAAAGCTCCTCTATCGGTCCTTCTGCCTTTATAGTGAGCCCCTCAAGGCAATTCAACTTTTCAATGAAATTTTGTATGGATGCTTCATCTATTGAGTATTTGATAAAATCAAAATCAATATCCCTGGTAGCGCGGCGGACATTTCCGGTGATGCTTCTCATAACAACGCCGCCCTTGATTGTCACATTCCTGCTTAATGAGCTCTCAGAGATTGCTTTTAAAACAATATCCTGACATACTCTTGCTTCCGCAAGTAACGCACTGTAGCCTTCCGATCTGTAATTTGCTGCCAGCTTTTCAAGATTTGCCATTAGAAAATCTCCATTTGTAACGTTCTGATAATCATATCTCGCTTCGGCATGATTTCTGCATAATCTCTTATTTTTTCCGGATCAAGCTGCGGGAGAATTCTTCTGTAGTTGCCTATGATTTCTTTGTAATAATTAAACGACAGCTTGCTTTTATACCGGATCAGTTCAATTAGCATTCGCTCCCGGTCAAAAACAGGAATTGGAAAACCTTTCTCTTCAAAGGTTGTTTTTCCGATCGCCAGGAGATCCTTTGGCATAAAAATTTGCTTGACTCTTTTATCGGAAATAGGCGCTGCTTCTCTCTTGGTTGCGAGATAGTGCTCGTCAGGGATCTCGTCCGTCAAACCATAAAGGTAAAACGCCGTGTTCAAAGTGACGACCGCGTTGGGGTATTTATAACAGACAAGAGCTAATTCAGGAACATATTCTGTTTCTGAATAGATACCCTTATCAATCCGAAACAGTTCTCCGGCGCTTATTTTTTGGCGGACAAAGTAATCAGATCCATATTCTTGCAAACATTCCGAACGCGATTTCATAATCGATCTCCTCATTCCAACCTATGCAAAAGTATTTAATTTGCATAGGTTGGTATAATTTTACCTTGTTTTCTGACCATTGTCAAGGAAACTATTCGATAATCATCTGCATTTTATTTAGTTTTGCATAGGTTCATAAAAAATATCTAACAGATATTTTAACTTCGCTATGACAATATAATGAAATTCAAATAAGTCTCTCGACCGTCGAAATCCTAACAGTCTGTAGGTCACTTTACCTGCAGCGATCGTTGGAGCCGTTGAAATAAAGGAGGGAAGATTGCTTTTTGTGATAGCGTCGATGATTTCTGCAACGGATTTGATTTCATGTATATGGCTGATGCCATCACATACCGGAATTCGATCTGTGTGCCATATTCTTCTTTCAGCCTTTCCATGATGGGTTCGCTCTCGTAGCTAAGCCCCATCATACTGGGATTGATTTCTATATAAAAAAACTGTTGCTTTAAATGCTCAGAGTTTTTTCCAGCCCATCCCTGTCAAGAATCTCGATCACTGGCGGATGATAAGATATGACGCCTTCCGATTCCAGCATCTTTAATTCTCTGTGAAGAGAGGGTCGGGAGACGTTCATCATCATCGCCCATTTGGAAACCGATTCGGGGATCATGATCTGATTCTTTCCGGTTTGCCTTGCTCGCGTCAGTAACCAGAAAGCTGCCTTCTGCGCAATGCCGCTGTAAGAAAAAAGCTCTAAACGCTGCTGCAGCATATAGGTGGCGGAGGCGATCTCTGTCATCAGATTCTCCAGGATGCGGATGTCCTTTTGCATCAGCGCAAGCACATCCTCCCGCCGGAACATCATCACGGTGGCGGGATCAATCGCCACTACATCACAGGGGTATTTCTTGCTTGTTGAGAATACAGCTGCAGGGCCGATCAATTCGCCGGGGCCGCGCACAGATACGTTCACCTGGCTCCCGTTGGGAAAGGTTTTCTGCGCCTGCACCTGTCCTTCCAGCACGATGCCGATCCGTTCTGCGCTTTCCATCAGTCGGAAAACTGTCTCTCCTTTATCGTAGCATTGTATATGGTGCGGGATCTTTTCCAGATCGTCCCGTAGATCCTTCGCCGGGATTCGCTGAAAAAGGGCGCTGCTTTCAAGTACAGAATAATCCATCATGGTGATCCTTTCCTGGATGTCTTCTCTATTATACATCAAATTTTCTTTTGTGCTGTATCTCCAGATACAGATTTTTTCTTTATGATCGTGTATCATAAGGCCGTACCCGAGAGGAGGAAGGAACGATGATCAGGAAGATCATTCACATCGACGAGGAAAAGTGCAATGGCTGTGGGCTGTGCGCTGCAGCATGCCACGAAGGAGCCATTGATATGGTGGACGGTAAAGCCAAGCTGGTCAGGGAAAACTTCTGCGACGGCTTCGGCGACTGCCTGCCGAACTGCCCCACAGGAGCCATCACCTTTGAAGAGAGAGAAGCACCGGAATACGACGAAGAGGCGGTCAAAAAAGCACAGGAGGCCAAGAAAATGAGCGAGATGAAGCATGAACATCCCACAGGCGGTTGCCCCGGTTCCCGAATAATGCAGTTCAAGCAGAACGAGGCGGAGAACGCGCCCGTAAGCGCCGGAACGCCTGTTTCCCGGCTGGCCCAGTGGCCCTGTCAGATTAAGCTGGTGCCGACCCAGGCCCCCTTCTTTGATGGGGCGAAGCTGCTGATCGCCGCTGACTGCACAGCCTATGCCTATGCCAACATGCATGAAGAATTCATGCGTGGCAAGGTCACGATCATCGGCTGCCCCAAGCTGGACGATGTGGACTATACGGACAAGCTGACGGCCATCATCCGGAATAACGAGATCAAGAGTGTCACCATCGTCCGTATGGAAGTGCCCTGCTGCGGCGGATTGCAGCGGGCAGCACAGAACGCGCTGCAGGCCAGCGGCCAATTCATTCCCTGGCAGGTGGTGACCATTTCCCGGGATGGCGACATTTTGGACTGAGAAGACATCAACATGGAGTGGGAAGACAAAATCAGCACCTTCAAGCAGATCGACGTGCGTGGTATTCAGGGCAGTTTCTTTCAGGGCCTGAAAAAGCAGGCCATGCAGCTGCCTGCCGGAAGCGGACTGGAGATTGGAAGCAACTTTATCAGGCAAACCGCTGCAAAAACGATATCCGCGAACGTATCCAGCCTTGAGCCAAACTCGCTGACGGTTCCTGTTCTCCTTGCCGCAGCACCGTCGATCATATCGGAGAGGCCGCCGGCAACGTAAAGCACGAAGAACGCCGGAGACAATACCGGAAAGAACAGCAAGGCGACGCTGAGCACGATTCTGATCCCAGTTATGATATTCGCCATGTTATACCGGCGTCCCCACTTCGATCAGATTTCCGTTCGGATCATAAAAGCGTATGACTTTCTGTCCCCAGCTATGTGTCATGAGTCTGTTGACGTATTTCACTTCAGGAAAAACCTTTTCGAGCCTGTCGATAAAACCCTCAATATCAGGTTCCTCAAAATAAAGTTCGCTGGCATTGTTCTCCGGGATGATATTTCTCCCGAGGAACGCTTTCCAGTATTTTTCTTCCTGCAACACCAATCCTTCCGTCAGGATCATATTGCCGTCATTGTCAAGGACCATCTCGAGGCCGAACAGATCCCGATAGAACTTTTTGGATCTCTCGATATCTTTAACAACGATCAGTACGTTTTTCAGTTTCATTCTCATCGCTCCTTTATCGGATGCCGGATGACGGTTTTCAGCTTTTCCGGGATGACTTTTCTTGCGTCACTCAGATATATTTCGTGATGTAAACGCTGATCCGTGATATCCAGATCATAGCCCTGCGCTTCCATATATTCATGCATGATCTGAACGGTAGCAGGTTCATCGTCATAGGAACCTATATGCATTCCCATAACATATCTGTTTATTTACTGACAGTTTTTTTGCGCAATCACGTCACTGTGAACTCCGTCCATTCGATGTGATTGTACTTCATCACATCGTCGGCCCTCTTCATGCCGCATTTCTCGTAAAACGGCACAGCGCTTTCGTTGGCGATCAGATAGACCGCGATGTCCTTTTCACCGCCGGCCACCTGATGGGCAGTTTTTATCAGGCGTTTGCCGATGCCCCGGCGGGTATAATTCCTGTCCACCCCCAGATCGGTGACGTAGAGCCAATAGGCGTAATCCGTCAATCCGAACAGCACACCCACCAGCAGGCCTTGTTCATTCCGCGCGGTCAGGCTGATGGAAACCGTGTTCACCAGGCGGGCGATCCGCTCCTCAAAGCGTTCTTTGGGATACTGGGAGCCAAGGTCTGTCCGCTTGAGGAAGTTGGTGTATTCCTCCGCTGTGATTCTTTCTTCCCGGATCGTGATGGCGGGCATATGTTCTTTCAAATACGCTTCAAACTCCGGCGTCCGGCTCCAGTAGCGGATGCCCCAGGTGTTAAAGCTCCACTCGTCCATATATTCGTTGCATTCATAATCCACGTACCAAATCAGCCCGTCCCGTACCACGAAATTGGTGGGGAACCAGTCGATGTTCAGCCCGGCGGCCTTCGCCTTGTCCGCCATGTCCCGCACCTGGGCAAGATAAGGCTCGGCAGACGCTCCGTCCCTGACCAGGTCAAAAACGGTGGGACCTTCGATGTATTCCTTCACGACGCGCTCGGCATCCATATCGATGGCCATCATCTGCGGGATGCGGATGCCCGCCGCCCGCAGGCGTTCATAATCCCTCTGCTCCGCCTCAATCTTATTGCCAAAGGCGTAGTAATCACAGGGTTTGTGGTGGATCTGCTTGATCACCGCCGGCTGCCCCTCAGATTCCGTAAGGTAAGAATACCCGCCCTTCCCGTGACCGAGCAGCCGGAGGATACGATAGGATTTCCCGCAGACAATCAGCTGTTCCTCTATTCTTTTCTCCTGCATCATTCCTGCCCTCCGAGAATCCTGATGAAAGCAATATTTCCTTTCGCCTGATGACCCGAAACGGAAATATGATAGTTTCCTGTTTCAGCAATTTCCAGAACAAATTCGGTGTTCTGCTGCCCGTTTCCCCGGTAAATCGGCTCTTGCCCTTCCATGCTTACGGTCATATCCACAGTTCCTTCTGTATGCGACAGAGAAACCTGCAGATGATCACCCTCTGTCAGGTTCAGATCAGCCGATTCCTCCCGATTCAGGATGCTGTATTCCATCCGGAACCCGAATGCGTCAGAGACCCTGGATCCGTCAAAAGCGCTGCCTGTTCCGCAGCCGGTCAGCAGGAAAAGCATTGCGGCAAGCATACAAACACATGCCGCTTGTTTCAGTTTGGACTGCCGTTCTGTATTTCCTTGCATCAGTGTCCGCGCCTCTTTTCCTTCTTCTTCAGCTGCTTCATTTCAAAACGACGCTGCGCTTCCGCGTCCCTCTGCTCTCGGCTGATCTGTCGGTGTTCCGTCTTCAGTTCTTCCCGCTGCAACTGGAGCGCCTGCTGGGACTTCGTGCCGATCCCTCTGCGCTCCGTTTGCTTTCGGACGTTTCTGAGCCGTCGTTTGGGATTGTCTGCCGTTTTCCTTGTTTCCATATCCATAGCGGGACTGAAGACCAGTTCGTCATAATGCCGCAGGACAAACCCCCATACGTCATAATCCTTGGGTTCCGCGCCAAAGGTCACTTTGCAGACGGACAGTTTCCCATCATCCACACGTTCAAAGACGCCCACCCAGAAGGGATCTTCAAAGAATACCGTCAGGCTTGTCTTCATGATCCTGCACCGGCGACATCTTTATCCGCAGGTTCTGTGCGGCGTCCGGGTTATTCCCGGTAATGGTTGCCAGCTTTTCACAGGTTTCCATCTCTGCACAGCTGCTGCAGGTTTCAGCCTTTTTCTCCATTGCGCATTGGCGTATTGGGCACAGCGATTCGCAGTAGGGCGTTTTCGGCCCTTCGATCCTGCATCCGACACAGTTGATCATTTCCGGCGTGATCTCCACGCCGTTCAGTTTCGTCCAGAGCGCAGCCACCTTTTCCCGAAGCGCATTGTCATTATTGATCGTGGCAATCCGGGCCTCACAGGT
>SVGS01000031.1 GCA_015056205.1 Clostridiales bacterium
CACCACAATTGTAACAGTAGCTTCTGATTTCGTCACTGATTTTTGCAGATCTCATTTGATACTGAACGACTTACTTCCAGTTCCTTTTCTACGCCTTTGGTACTGGAAGCAACCTTTTCACTTCAGCTGATAATCTATTTTACAAGAGAATGTATTCATCCTGGATCCTTTGTTTTCGGGGTTTCAGATTGCCATGACAGCCAGGCCGCCGGCCACATGCAGGATCGTCGATCCGACACTTCCGCCGGTTACCGTTTCCAGATCATTGATGAAGCTGCAATTCAAGCATCAGAAATCCCAGGCAGATGCTGCAAAAGCTGTGGTCGATGAAACAGAAAAGCGGCCCCGGATCAGAGGGGGCCGGAGCTGTTTTGCTCCTTACACCTGAAGATACGCAGAGCCGGAGGCTGGCGGCAGTAAATCCGCCCCGGTAACTCCCCTGATTTTCTTTAATGAGTCGACCAGCGCCGGAATTGTCGCTTCAAAATCAACGCCATACCAGGGATTTTTCGGATTCTTCAGCGTTTCCGCAATTGTATGGGCTGTATAATCCGCAGCAATTTTCAGCGCGTTGATTCTGTCTATACCCAGGACAAAGGCTCCGGCCAGTACACTGGAGAAGATATCGCCCGTACCATGATAAGCGGCCGGTACTTTATCGTTCTGGTAATTGAAGAAAGCCTTGTTCTCCGTGTCATACCCCATCGCGCCGGTTTTTCCCTCGCTGAGCGAAACACCCGTCAAAATCGGAGTCTTCGTACCAATCTCCGCAAGCGCTAAAAGCATTTCCTTAACATAATTCTCAGAATAGTTTTCTTTATAGGGAATGCCTGTCATAAAACTTCCCTCAGTGATATTTGGATCTGTAATATCCGCAATCGCGCAAAGATCTGCGTTTTTCTTCGCATAATGTTCATTGAAGGCCGGATACAGTTTTCCGTTGTCTCCCATTGCCGGATCCACAAAAACGAGGGTGTTTTCATTCCTGAAGCTTTCAATAATACGGATGACGGTATCTATTTCTTCTTCTGTACCAAGATATCCGGTATAAACAGCATCGAAGGTAATTCCTTCCTGCTTCCAATGATCAGTAATCGGTTTCAGCTGATCAGACAGGTCTTTGCAGGTGAAGCCCTTGAACAGAGTATGTGTACTAAGTACTGCCGTCGGCAGAATGACCGTTTCAATCCCCATGGAAGACAGAAGCGGCAGGGCTACTGTCAGCGAGCATTTTCCGAAGCAGGAGATATCCTGAATTGTAAGGATTTTCTTCATGTTAGTATTCCTCCGCACAAATAATTTCTTTCCCCGAAAAAGGCTGTTCCCGCACGAACCATGGTACCATTTTTGATCAGGGCCAGATCGGGATCTGTGTCTATGGCCTCTTCTCCGGCGGAGTTTCTTTTTTTACAGCGCGTTTATTTGTTCATATTTGCTTTTCAGAGCTTCAGAGACCGTCCTTTGTAAAACGGACAGCGGGTTTATTTCAGGGTCACCTGCACCTGGAAATCCGTAAAGTAGGGCTGGGTGATAATCGTGCCGGCGGGCATATCACGTACTCTCAGTTTGGCGATTGTCTCCTGATCCGGTGTCTTTCCTTCATCGAGAATGGCTTTTTCTTCACTCGTCATCGTTTCCCTGCGTTCAGCTCTCAGCGCTTCCCGATCTTCGTTACTGATTTCACCTTTCTCACGGATGAGTCCAGCCAGGCTGTCGGACGGACCGCGGGTCCAGAAGACCACATCCACCGTGCCTTCGGAAAGAGCCAGGGCCCGGCCAATGCTGTCGACCTGGACCAGTTCGATGTTCTTCTGCAGCCGTTTGCCGATTTCGGCCAGCACGGCGGTATTGAATCCGGCGAAGCTTCCGTCCGGGGCGACATAGTCCATGGGCGGCAGGGAGCCGGTCACTGCCACCTTAATCGGATCCCCTTCGTATTTTTCGAAAGCGACGGCGGTCGGTTCTCCGCCTTCCGATGCCTTGACGATATGCTCGTCAATCAGCTTCTGCAGGGTGCCGTCTTCTTTCATAGCCGTGATCTGGGCATCGAACGCGTCGCGCAGTTCGGTATTTTTTTCCTGCATCATGAAGGAGTAGCCGTCGCTGAGCAGGTTGAGCGCCAATTCAGCGGCTCCGGTCGCGTTTTCCGGATGATATTCGTGCAGCATCTTTAACCCAGCGTCCATGGAACAAAGATACCTGGCCGTATAAGACGGAACCCGGATAGCGCCGAGCTCGCCGGCCTGAAGGGCCATCAGCAGAGCATCCAGAGAGTCATAGTAGCGGTAGACGGAAGGAACATCGCCGGAGGGCTTATCATCTGCCGAAGTCAGTACGCCATGAAGGATAAGGAACTTAAGCATGGGCATCCGTACGGACGCGTAAAGCGTGCTGTCTTCTTCTGTCATATTCAGGTAGGACAGCGTGCCGAAGGTTTTTCCGTCCGCCAGGGCGGAAACAGCAAGGGCGCCCGTCAGGAGCGTCAGGATCAGGAAAAGGGAAATCGTCTTTTTCATAGGTCTCCTCCCGTTTCGTGTGGATTTTATGTTTCCTTCTGTTATTTTGCCACGGGAGGAAAAGAAATACAAGAGAAGTTTCTCCATGACGGCCGTAAAAAAGGCCGCCTGCGAAAACATGCGCAGGCGGCTCCTGACTATGATGGGTAACCGATTCTTCTTCCGGGAGAATAATCAGCATTTACCGCGGCCAATCCAGTCTTCCGGCAATCCCGCCTGCCCCCGGTGCCGGTCCAATGCGCTGCAGCGGTTTATCTTTCATGGTTGTCCTCTACCACATACGAATGAACAGGTTTTCCGTCCACTGTCGCCTGTACGGTTTTGTTTCCTGGCTCGATCATTTCATTCGCGCATTCGAGCAGGGCCTTTCCGCAGAACAGCATCGTTCCATGAATCATTGCAGCAATCGCAAAAAGCAGCATTTCAAACACCTCACTTACGCCCACGCACCCGGGGCTTTCATATCAGCATCCGCACAGATCGTGATCCAATAACGCTGATCCGTTTCACCGTCTGAATTAATGAATTCGTTTTCAAGGATCCCGCCATTCTTGATGATGGATTTTGATGAGCCGATATTGGTCTGATCCCGTCCCCAATATGCCCCCCTTCCCTCAGCAGGTACTCATTCAGATAATGGCGGATATTGACTGCTCCAAGAAGCCTGTTCCGTTCCGTATCCAGAAGGAAGAATACGGAGTCCGGTACTTTTCCGTCCGTTTCTTCTTTCACTTCAAGGTTCTCAAGATAATAGTCGAAATCATGGTAATCATTTTTGAAGATCGACCAGGGAGAGTGGTTTGTATGATTGAGTTCCTGATCCATTCTCCATTCGTCGATCATTTCTCCCAATTGATTCTCATAACTTTTCGAGAGCTTTATCAGCTTTAAACTCATTGCGCATTTCCTCCCGGATTCCGATTTGTGCCGTTACACGATATTTCAAAAGCAAACAGCATTATTGTTCATGGGGCAGCGGATCGATCCGGATGTTTCCGGAGGTGGTGCCGATGCTGCATACGGCGCTGCCGTCGCCGCAGGTATAGGTGTCCCCGTTCTTTGTCAGAGGAAGGCCGCTGCTGAAGTCGCCGCTGGTGGTCTCTGCCTTGCAGGTAAAACCGGGCTCAGCAGGCAGCTGCAGGGTGATGCTGCCGGAGGTAGAGCCGGCCTTCAGCCCGGTGAAGGAAGCCACGCTGCCCGTTACGTTCCCGCTGGTGGCAGCGGTTTCCACGGTGTCCGCGGAGGCGATCGCCAGGGCAATGGCGCCGGAGGTGGAGCCCAGTTTCACCGTTCCGGCTTTGCCGTCTATACTCAGCGCGATGCCGCCGGAAGTGGCATTTCCCGTGACGGTCTTCACATTGTTCAGGGTGCAGGCGATGCCGCCGGAGGTGGAATGCAGCTCAACGGTGTCGGCGTCATCATCCTGCCGGAGGGCGATGCCGCCGGAGGTGGAAGAGGCGGACAGCTTTTTCGCGGCTGAGGTAACAGCGGAGATACCGCCGGAGGTGGAGCCCAGCCGGATCTCTTCCGCGGCCAGGGCGGGAATCTTCAGGTTTCCGGAGGTGGAACTGATGTCGGCGCTCTTCAGCACCATGCCCTCGGGAAGGGAAACTGTCAGCTTTTTCTCCAGGCCAAAGGAGAACCGCAGGCCGGCTTTGGCATAGCGAATCCGCAGAGTGGTGCCGTCCAGCCACCAGCGGAGTTTGTCGCCATCGTCCAGGGCCTTGTTTGCCGTTTCGGAGATGATAATGCCGCTGCCGCTGTGGTAAGCAATGCTGACCTCGCCGGCGGTCCAGTCCACAAACAGGTTTTCCACCCGGTCTGTGACGGTGGCATCCCCGGCGGTATACCGGTCCGCGTTAGCGTATTCAATACCACCGACGGTGTTGCCGAACAGGAACCAGGCGGAGACCCCCAGAGCGATCAGAACAACAATCAGAGCAATGGTTTTCCCGGTGAATCGATTCATTTTGTTTCTCCTTCTTTCTTCTCACGGATTGCACTGTACAGCAGCCAGCCGCCGGCAATACATCCCGCCAGCACCAGGCCGGTGGTCAGGAAGCTCTTGGAATGCAGGCTGATCATGTTCATCATGTTGGCAAACAGAATCACGTCCACAGCGATGATCAGCAGGGGCCGGCTGAAGTTCCCGATCATCCCGCGCACGGGTTTGGCCCGAACCACGAAGGGGAGAAAGAGAACCGACAGTCCGAAGAGCACCGCGGATCCGGCCAGGAAGAACCAGTTGCCGTGGCTGTAGAAGCAGGTGACCGCCAGCAGAAGCAGCAGAGACACCGTGAAGGCACAGAAGGTCCAGAAGAGTTTGTTCTCCGGCATCATCAGCGGGACGATGACCAGGGAGGCAGCTACCGCCAGCCCGGCGAGAACGATAAAAAACCAGCCCAGGGGCGAACCGGACGCGAGATTGACAATCAGGCATACCAGCACCGGAATCATAAACAGGCCGGACACCACGGAGCCGACTGCGGCACTGCGGCGCCTGAAGCGTTTGGCCTGATACTCCATCACCTGTTCCCGTTCCTCCCGGAGATCCGTTTCAATTTCATGGCTCCGGAGCTTTTCCAGCATGGCGGAGCATTCCGGACATTCCTGAATGTGTTTTTCAATCAGCTCACGGCTTGTTTCGCTGCAGACATCGTCCGCATACAGCGGAAGCAGATCGCGAATCACTTCACAATGCTTGTTCATTGTCTGTCCATCCTTTCCTGTAACTTTAATCTTGCCCGATGATATGTGACCCGTGCCCAGTTCTCTGTCCTGCCGAAGATGGTACCGATCTGGCTGAAGGGCAGCTCTCCGAAGATGCGCAGTTCAAAGACTTCCCGGTACGGTTCCTCCATGGTGTGGAGTACCGTGTGAATCCGAAAGGAGGAATCCTTGTCCGTGACCAGCTGCTCAACGGTCTTCCCGGAGGCTGGGAGCTCTTCCGGAATCGGGCCAGTTTTTTTCAGGCGCCGGGTTTCGTCCACAAAGCAGTTTTTCGCGATCGCGCACAGCCAGGTCACAGCATCCGATTCATTCCGGAACCCGGCGGATTTGGAGAAAGCGCGAAAGAACGCCTCCTGGGTAATCTCCTCGGAAATGTGGCGGTCGCCGGCCAGCGTCATCACGTAGGAGAAGACCCGCATGTAATACATGTTGTAAAGGCGTTCACAGGTTTCATTGTCCACACATCATCACCTCCTCTCCCGGTCAGTTCATGGGTTAGACGGACAAAAGCCGGTTTCGTTACAGAAAAAATGAAAAAAACGAAAAACAGTCTTAAGCATTATACCGCGGAATCCTACGGGGGTAAAAGGCAAAAATGAACAGGGGACAGCAGGATCATCCATGCCTGGAATACTGTGCGAATCGACGACTGCCGGGAAATCGAAGCCATGACGGCGCTTTATGGCGTTCATGGGTGCGGCGTCCCCCCGAGTTTTTTTCAATTTGCCCGGGAAGGCTGTTTTTGATATAATCGAACCGGCGATGGACAGGAAACAAAAAGAGCCGTGAGGTGCAAGAGATGATGAACTGCGACGTATTTATCGGCTACCGGCGCGACGGCGGCGACATGACCGCCATGCACATCTATCAGGCGCTGAAACTGCATTTCCCTGACGTCCATCGGCACCGATCCGGGCTCCTTCGGCAGCGGAGACACCACGGATATGTACCTCAACTCCGGCCTGTCCGCCGCGCCCGGGAAATAGGCCGCGCGCGGCCTCTCCCTTCCGCGGGGTACGATATTTACTGCCAGGGCACATAGAAGCGCCTGATCAGCGCCAGTTCTCCCTGCTCATCAAACACAACCTCCACGTTCCGGATCGCGAAACCGGGATCATCCGCCGCGTTCATGAGGTTCAGGAGATTCTCCCTGTCGTGCACGGCCGGATGAAGCAGAGCCTCCCCTGTTTCCGGATTAATCCCGTCCAGAAAGAGCAGACGCCCGGAAGCCGGAACCGTAACGGTCGCCAGTTCAAGCCAGGTATTGTCATTGACATCCATAATCCAGTAATTCATGTCGACCGATTCAAAGAGCCGGACTTCGTCCTCCATATCCGGATTCAGGACGATATATCCATCCTGTTCCGTGATGGCGCGGATTTCAACTTCCCGGCCTTCCGTGTAGATCGCGTCGCCGGGTTTCAAAGCGTTAATTTCCTCCGGATCATACCGTTCCGGTACAAGGATGGCGATCGTAAACTTTCCGTCGGCATAGGACAGCACCTTCGCGTCCGCGGCGACCGATACCAGATGATCCGGATTCACCTCCGCGGCGAGGGCCGTAACAACCGTACGCTCCGCAGAGGCCGTCCCCGCCAGCAAAACCAGCACAAACAACAGCACAAACAGTCTTTTCATCATTCCTCGTCCTTTCCCGTTATGATCCCATTATACCATGAAATGACCTGAAAGCGTTGATTTCTTTGTCAGGCGGGATCCTTTCCCGGGTATGGTGAAAACGGAAAAAATATGCTATACTGGCGGAAGATACAAGAATTCTGCTGAACAAGGGGGCTTTTTCATGGAACAGAAAATGAGACTCGTTACCCGCAGTGATTTCGACGGCCTGGCCTGCGCCATGATGCTCAAGGATATGGATATGATCGACGAGATCAAGTTTGTCCATCCCAAGGACGTGCAGGACGGAAAGGTGGAGCTGAGCAAGCGCGATATCACCACCAATCTGCCCTACGATCCCCGGGTGGCTCTGGCCTTCGACCACCACGAGTCGGAAGTGGACCGCCTGAAGGCGCTGGAGACCGGCGGCAAACTGATTATCGATCCTCACGCCCGCAGCGCAGCGAGGGTGGTTTATGATTACTACGGCGGCAAGGATACCTTTCCCCGCGTCAGCGAGGAGCTGATGGCCGCGGTGGACAAGGGCGACAGCGCGGATTTTACCATGGAGGAGATCCTTCATCCGGAGGGATGGGTGCTGCTGCATTACCTGATGGATCCGAGGACCGGTCTGGGCCGTTTCCGGAATTTCCGCATTTCCAACTATGACCTGATGATGCAGCTGATTGACTTCTGCATGAATCACACGATTGACGAGATCCTGGAGCTGCCGGACGTCAAGGAGCGGGTTGTCCTGTATTTTGAGCAGGCGGAGCTTTTCACGGAACAGCTGAAGCGGATCGCGAAGCTGCACGGCAAGGTGGTCGTGCTGGACCTGCGGGAAGAGGAAATCATCCACGCGGGCAACCGGTTCATGATCTACGCCCTCTATCCCGAAGCGCAGATTTCCATCCATGTCGCCTGGGGTTTCCGGAAGCAGAATACGGCTGTGATGATCGGAAAATCCATTGTGAACAAGGCTTCCGACGCGGATATCGGCGAGCTCTGCCTGAAGTACGGCGGAGGCGGCCACAAGAACGCCGGCACCTGCCAGCTGGAGAACGACGAGGTGGACGAGAAACTGCCGGACATTATCGCCGCGCTGAACAAGTAAACCGAAAAACAGATTTCCATCAAAAAGCCTCCGAAAGTTCGGGGACTTTTTGATTTGTTACGCTTTAGGTGCGCTTTGTATGTTACACCGATGAAGGCGCATAGAAAATAGATGTAACAATATTCATCCCGAAGCGCCGGACCTCAGGAGAAATAATAAAAGGAGGAAAACCAACCCCATGAAAAAACTAATTGCCCTGATCGTGTCCCTGTGCATGTTGGTGAGCATGCTCCCCGCGATGGCCGAAACAACCACCGAGGCGCCCGCCGAAACCAAGCAGGTGGATACGTCCAGACTGATCGACCGGATCCTGTTCGATCTCCATAATGCCGTAACCAGAGTTCTTACCTGATTGTATCATTTTCATCTTTCTGTTCTTTCCTGCCTGACCACCCTGATTATTTTACGCCGGTGTATCAGCTTATTCAAGAGCTTCTGCAAAAGATAAAGGACATCAGCGGGTATATACCCATTCTCCTCCCACCATGGTACGCAGAACGGAGGTATCCACGATCTTTGCGGGATCGCAGGCGGTGATATCCTGCTCCAGCACAACCATGTCCGCCTCCTTGCCAACGCTGATGCTGCCGTACCGGTCCTCGGACTGGAACTGGCGAGCCGCGTTCAGGGTGCAGGCCTGGATCATCTGATCAACCGTAGCGCACTCGGAGGGGCAATGCAGGGAGTCCGGACGGCCCGGCTGATAACGGGTCACGCCCATTTGAATACCTTCCAGCGCATAGGCTGGGTAGGTGATGGGGTAATCACTGGCAGAGGACACGACAACGCCCTCATCGAAGAAGGACTTTATCGGATGCATGGCCGCCGTGCGCTCCTTGCCCAGGCCGTAGCTCTGGATGGGCTCGAGCTCAGGCGGCAGGGGGATCCAGAACGGGTCGGTGGAAGCCACAACGCCCAGCTTTGCCATGCGGGGGATGTCCGCATGGTCCACGACCTCCAGGTGCGCGACTGCGTCCCGGAGATCACAGGGCCCGGTCTGCGCATTGGCTTTTTCAATGGCGTCCAGTGCCATGGCCAGCGCCCCGTCGCCGATGGCGTGCAGGTGCACCGCCATGCCGAGCTCGTGGGATCTTCTGTACACCGCGGTGAGAGTGTCCATGTCCATACGGAGCTGTCCGTGGTTGTTGATCTTCTGCGACTCGGGATCGCAGTAGGCCTGCTTCATATAGGCGGTCCCGAGGGTGGGCGAGATCGTGCCGTCCAGCTGGATCTTGGTGTTGATCAGATCGAACTTGGGGCCCTTCGTGCGCTCTCTGAGGGCTGCGGCGTGCTCGACCTCGGCGATGGTGTCGTGACCCTCCGCCTGGAACACCTGGTAGGCGCCGTAGGCGTGCATCTTGAGCTTGCCCTCTTTGTCGAGCTCGTGCAGCGCCAGCACCTCGTTGTCGGTGTAGTCCCAGTTGATGATCGCGTCCATGAAAATAGTCATGCCATGGGCGAGATACTCCTCCTGATAACGCAGGAAGCCTTCCTTGTACTGTTCCACCGTGAAGCCGACGAGCGGCTTGATATAGGCCATGGCGCCCTCGCGGAACCAGCCGGTGGGGGTGCCGTCCTCATATCGGACAACGATGCCGTCGCTGACATCGGGCGTATCCTTGCTGATGCCGAGGCGCTTCATGGCGGCATGGTTCACCAGGTAGGAGTGAAGGCCCATGTCCGCGAGGATAATGGGCTTGTCCGACAGACCGTCCAGCATATCCGCGGTGGGGCCGAAGGGGCCGAATACTTCCTTCACAGGGAGGAAGCCGAAGCCCTGGTAGACCTCATATTCCGGATGCTTCTCAATGAGTGTCTTGATCCGACCTATAAATTCGTCAACATCGAAGACCTTCAGCAGATTTGCCTCGAAAAGCTCCACCGCGCCGCCGACGGAGCAGTGACAATGACCATCGGACATACCGGGGATGATGAGGCCGCCCTCATAGCGCTCGACCTTGGTGTTCTTTCCGATGAGCTCCTGGACGCCCGCCGCGTCTCCTACATAGACGAAGTGCCCGCCGAAGATCGCCACAGCCTCGGCTCTGGGCTGCTCCTTGTCCACCGTGTAAAAATTACCGTATATGACCCTCTCGGCGGACTGGTCCTTCACATCAAACTGGAAACCGGCCTGGTTCAGCTTTTCGAAAATATTATTCATAAATGATTCCTCCTGTTAAATAATCAGATTGAACTACTTGTCAGACAATATACGTTATTTCACTTTCTTTCCGCGGAAATAAACATCCTTCGGCGAGTTGTAGCTGAAGCCCTCCTGCTCCGCCGTGAGCAGATCGTTGTCAAACACCAGGAAGTCCGCGTCCTTGCCGGCCTTGATGGAACCCTTTTGGTTCTCGATGCCAAGCTGAATGGCTCCGTTGATCGTATATCCCAGAAGCATTTTTTCTATGTTCATATCAAAGATTAATATAACAGGAACCCCGTCATAAAACCATTACGTTTTTATGAATTTAATTTAACAATTCCAATTGGGACTGAGTTTCGGCCAGGAGGAGACGGATGAAGCCCCGCTGCCGGAAGGGGAGGACGACGGTTTGGGTGATCTGGCGTATGGCAAGCTCCAGATTCATAGTAATCTTTGATGATCCCGACGAGAGAAGTAATATAAAAATGCACCCCGGGGGGTGCATTAGGGCATTAGAATGTAAACTATTGTTCTGTAATTTCAAATTCCCTGAATAATCTGAATATACCCATTCCCGCATTCTAACTCTTTTCTCTATAATTCCATCTGAATCCGATGGCTGTATTTGTTGTACCCTTCTTTTCATTGGAGGCCGTCTTTATGCTTTTCTACCCTGTTATCGCTTGACTCATGCATCTTTATTCATCCGATTGCTTCCGCTATTGTCCCTATCTAAACGCCATTGGAACCTCGCCCTTGTTCCTGATTCGCTCTTTATGCAGGAAGTCCAGGGAGTAGGTCTTCTGGAGGATTTTATCGCCCATGTACATTTCATTGGTCAGAATGCCGCGAACCGTCTGGTCGCTTCATTTTTTAATCCGGCTGGCGTTGGAATTCCATCCGCCGTCAGGATCTTGGCAATCCTAAGCGAGGAGTATCCCTGCAGGTAAAGCCCGTAGATCCGCCGAACAATAACGGCCTGTTCTTCGTTGATCACCGGAACGCCGTCCGGGCCTTTGTCATACCCCAGGAACCGCTCATATGGAAGCGTGTATATTCCGTCAGCGGCCTTCTTCCGTTGCCCCCAGCGCACGTTCTCGGAAATGCTCCGGCTTTCTTCCTGCGCCAGGCTGGACATGATCGTCAGGAGCAGTTCGCCCTTGGAATCTCTTCTTCTCTGCCATATAAAATGCCGCTTTATCTTGTGCAAATAAACTTGAAGCATCAGTTCATCTTATATAATGTGATTGAAGCAAAAAACCAAGGGATAGAAGAAAGCATGGTCAATTTTTCGCCAATCCTTAATTCCTTCACTCCTGATTTTTCCCTCTGAAGGAAGACCAATTCGTTTTTCGGTGGTATAATATTCCTGTTCTCCCCCGCGGGGAGAAACGACGCTGCGTGGATCGGACGGGATCGGATGCATGAAGATAATGGTCAGTGCCTGCCTGCTGGGGATGAACTGCAAGTACAACGGCGGAAACAACCGGAATGAGGCTTTGCTGCGCAGGCTCTCCGGTCATGAGATTCTTCCCGTCTGCCCGGAGGCCGCCGGCGGTTTGCCAACGCCGCGGGTTTCCGCGGAGATTGTGGACGGAACGGTGATCAACCGCGAAGGCCGGAATGTAGATACGGCGTTCAGATCCGGCGCCGCCGCGGTGCTCGAGCTCGCGAAGCGGGAGAAACCCGATCTGATCATTCTGCAGTCCCGCAGCCCCAGCTGCGGTGTAAAGGAAATCTATGACGGTACCTTCAGCGGAAGGCTGATTCCCGGGCAGGGGGTTTTCGCCGCGCTGGCCCGAGATGCTGGGTATACGGTCCAGGATGTGGAAGACTTTCTGCGGGAAGACGCACAGGGAGGCCCGGACTGAACCCGGTCTCCGGGAAGGAGAATCTATGAAGAAGTTTGGCTGGACCGTATGGGGAATCATCGGAATGATTTTTTCTCCCATCGGACTGACTTTTCTGCTTATCGGACTGTTCGCCGCGAACGCCGGTTCGTTCCGTTTTTCCGGCGATCCGGACCTGTTCAGGACGGTTTTTATCGGAATGGGATCCCTGTTCCTGCTCCTCGGCCTGGGATTTCTGTTTTCCGATCTCCTGCGGAGGCATCGCCTGCGCCAGGCCTTTTACGGCGGAAATTATGTAGACGCGAAGATCCTCGCGATCCGGGAAGTCACGAACGTCCGGGTGAACGGCCGGCATCCCTTCGTGATCGAATGCGCCTGGACCGACGCTTACGGAAAAGAGCATCTTTACCAGAGCCGGTATCTTTATTCTGCCCCGGACGGTGAGGTGGTCGGCCGGACGGTTCCGGTCTATGTGGACCGGATGAATGAAGACACGGGCTTTGTGGATGTGGATGCCGTTTTGTAAAGATCCGGAGGACGCCGGGGGCGGCTCAGCCGGGAACGGCGGGAACGCCCAGGTTGTTCCGCAGCCACTGAACCGACTGTTTCAGCGCCTGAACGGTCTTGGTTTCCAGCACGCACCGGGCCTGCCTGCTTTCCGCTATCCGGAGCCGGTCCTTCAGATCGATTTCTCCGTCGCCCAGGGCGAGATGGTTTCCCGGAGGTGTTTCCGTCCCGTCATGAATATGGAAATGAATCAGCCTTTCCCGATGCTCCATCAGAAACGGCACATCCTTCTCCCCAACGGCTTTGGAGTGCCCGATATCCCAGGTCAGACCGAACTTCGGGCTCTGAAGGAGATACTCAACCGCTTTCTTCTCATAATCCCGGAAGCCGTCCGTATTTTCAACGGCCATCATGATGCCGCTGTCACCGATCCACTCCTCGCACAGGGAGCGGAAAGCGGCGAATGATTTCATGTACGTTTCAAAGTCCCGCTCATACATCTGAACCTTCCGGTCCGGCAGCGTAATGAAAATGCCATGGTGCATGTGCATATTCAGGGTCAGCGGCCGGCCGGGATCGCCGTACCGGTCCCGCAGGGGCAGCAGGGCTTTCGCGGCCAGGATCGTCCGCCGGACGGTTTCCAGATAGGCCTCCGTCACCAGCGGATTAAAATCCGCGATGTTCAGATTCTCGTCCAGATGGATGGTATAGTACAGGCGGTACCGTTCCGCGATCCGGATCAGCTCGTCCGTCTGTCCCAGTCCGTCCACCTGGTATTCCGGAAAATTCATATTCAGCTCGATAAAGCGCAGCCCGAGCTCTCCGCACAGGGCGGCGTTCTCCTCCAGCGTGCGGTTCTCGATCAGCGTCGGCATTCCAAACTGCATATCCCGTCTTCCTTTCCGCAAAGATCAGTCTTCTGTTGCTCCATGATCCAGGCAAAAGCCTTCGCCGTCCTGATATCCGCGTTCTGAAAATGATTTCCCTGATTCCATTCAAGGATTGTGTGGATCCCCCGGTTCACGAGCAGCTCATTCGCTTCCCTGATCCGCTCCCCCACCGCGGCCATTACGGGATTCCTTGTCTTTTCTTCCCTGTCCCCCAGGCTCAGATAGACTGAATCCGCATGAATGCGGTTCTCACGCATATAATCCAGAAAGCCCGGAAACCAGACAGACGGTGAAGCCGCGGCCACGCCTTGAAACACATCTGTCTGATGCGCCGCCCACAGGGCAAACAATCCTGATAACGAGTATCCGCCGATGATATGGATCTTTTCCCGATCCGCGCAGCATTGCAATACTTCCGCCAGCGTGTCGGCAGCGCCGCTGCCAAAGCCTTCTTTCCCAAACACAGCCGGAGCCGGCCAGGGAGACAAATCCGCGTTCCAGTCCTGAACCGGAATCGCTGTCAGGCAGAAATCCATTTTCGTCCGTCTTCTGATTTCCGCCACTTCATTTTCTATTCCTTCCAGATCATGGTCATCCACCATCTGGACAAGGGAAACACTGGCGCTTGAATTTCCATAGGTGATCTTCATCACGGTCTCGCCTCTGAAAGTGACTTTTGCTCTCCCGGATTCCGTGGTATACTCTGATTATCCGCGGAGATACCGGGCTCATTATGAATCGTTCGGGAGTGAAGGAAGAGATGATGGAACTGCTGTCCCCCGCCGGAGGTCCGGCGCAGCTGCGGGCCGCGCTGCGGTTCGGCGCTGATGCCGTTTACGGAGGCCTGAAGCAGTTTGGCCTGCGGGCCGCGGCGGATAATTTTGACTGGGAGGAGCTGGATGAAGCCCTGCGGCTGGTTCACGCGTCCGGAAAACGGTTTTATCTGACGATGAACATTCTCCCCTATGATGAGGAGATGGAAGCCCTGGCCGCGGACGCCGGCCGCGCCCGGGAGCTGGGCGTCGACGGAGCGATCGTCAGCGATCCGGGGGTGTTTTCCCTGCTGCGCAGCCGCGTTCCCGATCTGCCCCTGCATATCAGCACTCAGGCCAATGTAATGAACTCGGCCGCCGCCCGGCTCTATGCGGGCATGGGAGCGGAGCGGATCGTGCTCTCCCGTGAGCTTTCGCTGAAGCAGATCGCGCGCATCCGCTCCCGGCTGCCGGAAAACGTGCAGCTCGAAGCCTTTGTGCACGGCGCCATGTGCATGTCCCATTCCGGGCGCTGCATGCTCAGCGATTACCTGACGGGCCGGAGCGCCAACCGGGGCGCCTGCACGCAGCCCTGCCGGTGGGAATACACGATTCTGGAAGCCAAGCGGCCGGACGAACCGATGCCCGTCCTGGAGGACGAACGGGGAACCTATATCTTTTCCGCCTATGATCTGAATATGCTGAGCTATCTGCCGGAAATGCGGGATGCCGGCATTGCCTCCCTGAAAATCGAGGGGCGGATGAAAACCGAATACTACGTAGCCGCGGTCACCCGGGTCTACCGGGCCGCCCTGGATCTGCTGGCCCAAAGCGAATCGGCTTACCGCGGGGCGCTGCCGGAGCTGCAGGAGGAGCTGCTCAAGGTCGGCCATCGCGAAAGCAATACGGGGTTCTATTTCGGCGCCCCGCGCCCGGCCTCCGGAGCGGATAAAACCACCTGGACCATGACCTATGCCGGCCACGTTCTCGAAGTCCGGGACGGCCGGATGCTGGCCGAAGTCAAAAACCGCTTCTCGGCGGGCGAACAGCTGGAGCTGCTCACGCCCGCCGGCGCGCGGGTTTTCACGGTGGAATCCATCTTCCGGGAGGATACCGGAGAATCCGTTCCCTGTGTAACGGTCGCCGGTCATCGGGTCTGGATCCCGGTCCCCTTTCAGGCGGAGCCGGGGGATTATCTGCGCAAATCCGTGAGCTGATCTTTTTTGCGCCGCGGCTTCCTCCGGCCGGCCTCAGTCGATGGAAGCGTACATGGAGGCCATCAGCTTCGGAACGAAGCGGTAGTGATCTCCGGGCAGGTTGGTCGTCAGGTAGACGCAGGTCAGGTTTTCTTTCGGATCCACGCAGAACCAGTTGCCAAAGGCGCCGTCCCAGCCCCATTCACCGGCGGATCCGTTGATTCCCGCCAGTTCCGGATGGGTCATTACGCGGACGCCCAGGCCGTAGCCGTAGCCGCGCTGCGTGTCCCAGCTGTCGCCCTTGCGCTGTTCCGGCGTCAGGTGATCCGTGGAGATCAGTTCCACGGTCTTCCGGCCGAGAATCCTGACGCCGTCCAGCGTTCCCCCGTGGAGCAGCATCTGGGCGAAGCGGGAATAATCCCGCACGGTCGAGAACAGGCCGCCCCCGCCGCTTTCAAAATCAGGCTTCGATGCGGGGAACCGGCGTTCTTCCGGTTTCAGGCCTTCCTGGATATGGTACAGGGTCGCGATCCGGTTCTGCTTTCCTTCCGGCACGAAGAACCCGGTGTCCCGCATTCCCAGCGGATCGAATATGTTCTCCTGCAGGTATTCGCCCAGCGTCTTCCCGCTCAGAACCTCGATCACGGCGCCCAGCACATCGATGGAAAAGCCGTACATCCATCTTTCCCCGGGCTCGAAGGCGAGCGGAAGCTGACCGACAAGATTACTGTATTCCACATTTCCCGGCATCCTGTCCGGGTTCTGCTCCGCGTATTCTTTTTCCTTCTCAGCGCGGATCCGGCCGGCAGCCGTATCTCCCCAGCCGTAGGGCACGCCGCTGGTCATCGTGAACAGCTGGCGCATGGTGACCTCACCCTTCGCGTCCACGATCTCATAGCTTCCGTCCGGCTTTTCCTTCGCGACCTTCGGGTTTTTAAACCCCGGAAGGAACCGGCTTACCGGATCCCACATCTGAAACAGGCCCTGCTCGTACAATCGCATGATTCCGGCCACGGTGACCACCTTGGACATGGAAGCGATGGCGAAGATCGTGTCTTCGGAAGACATCTTCACTTTCTTCCCGATATCCGCGTATCCGAAGCTGCCCTCGAAGGCTACCTCGTCATTCCGCATGATGCGCACGGCGCATCCCGCGATCTCGCCGGATTCCACAAAACGGCTAAGTGTGTTCTGTACCAGTTTCATCTGTCTTGATCCTCCTCTTTTGTTTTTTCAGAAAACAGAGCGATTTGCCCCGTCTCCTGCTCCTCGCCGCCTGTGAGCAGGCCGTCAGGCAAGCTCGATATCCAGCCATTTCCCCTGCCGGATTCTGTGATGCAGCAGCCGATCCCTGACAATGGCATCAATCAGGAAGGCAATCCACGGAGACAGCACCGAAAGCGGAATCCCGGGCCAGGTATTTGCCAGCGGATAGCAGAACAGCCAGGTCAGGAAAGGGCGCAGAATGGAAACACTGAGCAAAGCACAGACGGCAACGAAACGGACATCCCCCGCGCCCCGCAGTACACCGGACTGAACAACCCGCCCGTTCTGGGGAATCATGGCGGCAATGACCACATAGAAGGACAGCGTAACAGCATGGATGATTCCCTCTTCGTTTGTAAAGAGCATCGCTAGCTGCCGCCTGAATGCGAAGATCACCAGCATCAGCAGCAGCGCGACCATAAAGCCGATCCTGGACGCCGCCTGAGCATACCCCATTGCCAGATCCTTGCGCTTTGCCCCCAGGCTCTGGCCGACCAGAGAGGTCGCGGCGGTGCTGACTCCGTCCCCCAGGGTGAAGGAAAGGGACGTGACCTGACTGACGATCTGATAAGCGGCGAAAGCGTTTGTACCGATGCTTGCGATCAGGCGGGCCAGGATCAGAAAGCCGATTCTGAGGCAGACCGCCTCCACCGTTGAACTGGATCCGACCCGGGCCAGGCCTTTCAGGGTTTTGCGGTCGAATCTGGGAAGCGCCAGGTGGTAATAGCCTCCCTTGCGCAGGGCGAGAGACAGGCAGATCAGACTGGCCGCAACGGTTCCGCAGGCTGTAGCGATGGCCGCCCCTCTGACACCCAGGGCAGGAAAACCCAGTTTTCCGTTAATCAGAACATAATTGAGAACAACGTTGATCAGATTGGCCGTAATGTTTGTGACCATGGTCACCCGGGTTTTCCCGATCGCGCGCATGGCAGCGCAGATGCACAGCTGCCAGCACTGTGGTAAAAAAGCCAGGCTGATGATCCGGAAATATTCCGTGCTCAGGGCAAAGGTGTCCTCGTTGGCCCCTCCCAGCCGCATCAGCCATTCCGCGCCGAAGTAGCCGGCCAGCGTCATCAGAATGCCGATCATCGTAATGATCCCCATGGACTGATTCAGGCAGGCATTCGCTCCGGCTCTGTCCTGCCCGCCTTTGCGCCGGGCGCAGAGCGCGGTGGTACCGATACAAAGCGCCTGGGCGAAAATCAGCATAATCATCCGCGGCTGGCTGGTCAGTCCGACAGCGGCGATGGATGCCGCGCCAAGCGTACCGACCATCATCGTATCCACAGAGCTGATGATGCTCAGCAGGGCGCCTTCCACCGTGGAAGGCCAGGCGATGGAAAGCGTTTTCCGGTAAAGCTCTTTTGTTCGGGCCGGATCAATGGGCTTTCCTGTATGATCTTTTACCCCCAGAAGCTTCTGTACAAGCATACAAACGCCTTCTTTCGCTTACTTGAACGCCGCCTGTAAGCAGGCCGTCACGCAGGCTCAGCTCTTTCATACGCCGGTTCCGGCAATACCGGTCAGGCCCTTATTGGCCTTACCGAACAGGATACCGCGGGAACTGTCCCAGCAGCTGCGGCACATATTTTTCGATGATGGCGCACATCAGAAGAGAGAAAGCAAAGGAAATGCAGGTGGCAATGCAGGCCACCCTCAGCTGCGGCCCGGCCAGCCAGGTATGAATCCACGGGATGACCAGATCCAGCTGGAAGTTTTTATGCAGGAGGAAAATGCCCAAGGTGTGCTGCCCCACATAGGTGATGGCCGCAGTGCTGAAAGGCCACGCGCCTTCTCTGGAAACCCGGAACAGCAGGATGGAAACACCAATCACAAGCGCGCTGCCCGATATGGCGTTGAGCATAAACCAGAAAATATTTCCGTATACGCTTCTGCACATCAGGCTCAGTTCCAGCGCGTCGCCCCGCAGAATGGTTCCGCAGCACAGGACAGCGGCGGAAAGGAGGGTAAACAAGCTAAGAATCCACCCTTTTGCCTGGGCAAAGATCAGGATTTGATGCCGGAGCGCCATCCCCAGCAGGATAAATCCGGCGGAGACGAAGCTGACATCCAGACACCACGGATATCCCCCTTCAATCTTCGGAAGCAGGAATCCGACAGCAAACATAGGCACGGACAGCAGCCCCAGGATCCGTCTCATGCTTCTCACGTTTATCTTTCCGGCCAGATTCACCAGGAGCTGGCAGTAAACCCTGGCAACAAAAAAGGAAGTCAGATACCACAGGGAGGTCAGGGTTCCGGCCTTTCCAAGCGCCTGCCAGGATCCATACAGAAATTTCGGCACATTGTCAAAGGAGAAAGGCGCATAAATGAACGCGAAAATGGTATACGGCACAACAAGCGCAAGAAGATTCTTTTTGAAAAAGTCTTTCCATTCCGGAAGGGTCTTTAACACCTTCGGCCGGATGGACAATCCCGCCAGGAAGAAGAAAAGCGGCATGTGAAAAGCATATAGAAAACGCCGGTACATCGGTGTTTCCAGATTGCCCGTGGTATGTCCCAGAATGACCAGAATAATCGTGATCGCTTTCGCGATATCGATCAGTTCGATTCTTCCCGTTTTTTTCTTTGCTCTCATATGAATTCCTTTCTGTACTTTCACCCGGTCTGTATAAACTGTATCCTGTCGAAAGCACAACATTCCTTTTGAGGGCGCCTTGCTCTCTTTCTCACAATCGAAAACCTATGCGGCCCTGTTTGATCTTTTCAGAACATCTTTCGCACAAAACCGGCGGAACCGTTTTGTTTCCCTGACCCCGTCTTATGCTTTCTGTTATCCATCTGTCAGAGGCGATCACCTCTGACTATTACTATACAAGAAGCGCCTCTTCATTTCAACAGGAACATGACGTTTTCTGATTTGCTTCCCGTCCGGGACGGCATGCAATTCATCCAACAGATATAAAAGGCCAGGGGAATTGTTCCTCTGGCTATTTGCGGTGGGCTTTATATTTCCGCACATCAGCGTGGTGATGTGAATGCGGCCCGCGGTTTTTCCCGCAGCAGCCTTAACTTCTTCGAGACGATGTATGGCTGCAGTTCCTTTAACTTCCGGTCGTACTTTGCATAGTAGAATTGCGGTTATACGCTTTCCTGTGAATTACTTTGTCTTGTTCTTATTTTTTTCTCTGTCATAGATTCCAAAGCTGGCCCCGCCGAAGACTTTTTTCATGTCTTCATCGGTAAGTTCGACTATGATCGCATCTTTGACTTCTTCCTTGGTCTCCTTCTTTTCAGGATTGTCCATATGCTGAGCCTCCTCTTCCTTCTGTCGGAGATTATACCGCGGTTTGTGTGCGATTGAGTGTACCTAAAAATTGTGGGTAAATGCCGTGTCAGCGGCTTAGTCCTAGCTTCCTGAACAGCAGAGGAACCACGTCGGAATTCCACTTCCCGCTGTCATACTTCATCTTCGCCGACAGGACGT
>SVGS01000046.1 GCA_015056205.1 Clostridiales bacterium
TTCAGCCTGATCGCACAGAACTTACTGGACAATCTGCTGACATACAGAACCCCGATGATCACGCTCAGAAAAGTGATCGATATCTACGGCTACGCCATCCGGCCTGTCATTTTGCTGCTCTTTTTGTACATCGTTTGTCCACGGAAACCGGACAGGCTGTGGTGGGTCCTGATTGGCATCAACGCCGGGGTATATCTGACAGCGCTGTTTACTGATATCTGCTTCACGATCAACGAGGAGAATATGTTTCAGGGCGGTTGGCCCGTGCTGAGAAACAGCTGCCTGATTTCCAGCCTGCTTCTGTTGGGCGCACTGATCATATCCACGCTGCGCGATTACCGCCCATTCAGGCTGAGAGAGATCTGGATTCCGGTTTTTTCAGTTTTCACTATTCTCTTTGCACTGCTGCTGGATTCCAGTGTGCATGAAACGCAGCAGCCCGTCAGCTTTTTAACCATTTCTATTGTGATCAGCAGCGTGCTGTATTATATCTGGCTGCATTTTCAGTTTGTGCGGGCACATGAGAAGGATCTGGCCGCGGAACAGCGCATTCAGATCATGATGTCACAGATTCAGCCTCATTTCCTGTATAATACGCTCGCCACCATCCGTGGCCTCTGCCTGAAGTCACCGGAAACAGCGGCGCAGACCATCGACAAATTTTCAAGGTACCTGCGGCAGAACCTGGACACGTTGAACCACTCCGGTCTGATCCCCTTCAAGCAGGAACTGGAGCATGTGAAGATTTACACGGAGATCGAAATGCTGATGTTTCCCTACATTCAAATACGATATGATATCGAAGACGATTGTTTTTCACTGCCGATGCTGACAGTGCAGCCTTTAGTGGAAAACGCGATCCGGCACGGCGTGCGCGCCAGGGACGTTGGCCAAATAGACATTACCGTCCGGAAAGACGAAACCGGTCACACAATCACAATTGCGGATAACGGCCTTGGATTTGATCCCTCGGCAATTGACACGGCGGATGAGAAGCACATCGGGATCAGGAACGTCCGGGAACGACTGGAAAAACAGTGCGGCGGATCACTTCGCGTTGTGAGCCGGAAAGGGGAAGGAACCGTCGTCACGCTTTTTATTCCTCTGGCTTCGCAGTATGACGAAGAATCGGAACAGGAAGGAGCAGTCCAATGAGAGTTCTGTGCGTGGATGACGCGCTGCCCATCATGGAGGATACAGTGGCTATGTGCCGGAAACTTTCGGAAATCACTTCCGTCACGGGATTTACTCGCCCCCGGGAAGCATTGGAATGGCTGGAAGATCATCCTGTGGATCTGGCGCTCCTGGATATTGACATGCCGGAGATCAGCGGCCTGATGCTGGCGGAACAGATGAAGCAGAAGTACCCCGACGCCGCGGTCATCTTTTTGACAGCGTTTCCGCAGTATGCTGTGCAGGCTATCAAACTGCGAACCAGCGGCTATTTGCTCAAGCCTATCAGCCTGGAGGATCTGAAAGAGGAAGTGGCTTACGTTCAATCCCGAAAGACGATTCGCTCCACCGGGCATATCGTGGTGAAAACCTTTGGGAATTTTGAGATCTTTGTGGACGGTGAAACCCTTGTTTTTCACCGTCAGAAAGCCAAGGAGCTACTGGCATATCTGATCGACCGGAATGGCCGGGGTGTAAACCGTCCGAGCATCTTTGCCGCGTTATGGGAGGAGGGACTTTACGACTATTCCAAGCAGAAATACCTGGATGTCATTATTCGTTCCCTCCGGGAAACGCTGAAAGAAGCCGGGATCGAAGAGATTCTGGAAATCAAGAACGGTTTCCTGCGGATACGGACAGAGCTCCTGGACTGTGACCTTTACCGTTTTCTGAAGAACGACCCGGAGGCCGTGAATGCCTACCGTGGAGAATATTTGGAGGAATATCCCTGGGCGGTGTTTAATTCAGCCTCTCTTCTGTCACGGAAGTAAGCCGGTCCGCCGTTCTCTTTCAAGCAGAATTGTCCGGCATACTGTTGCATTTTCAGTATGCTTTTTTGCTTCCGCCATTTTATGCTTTCTGATTTGATGGAAATCTGATGGATAACTCATGACATAATATCATTATCCGCTTCAGGGCAGGCACGGAGGATCTCATCCCTGCCGGGCGGACACTGACAATACATCCGAAACAAGGGGGATTGATCATGAAGTATCCGAACGCGTCAACAGGTATCAAAAGAATCTATGTCGCCGAAATCCTGAGCGTCCTCGCTGCTGTGTTGTCCATTGTTGTAATGATTCTGACAGCAGCCAACCATATCGATACGAATCTCACCGGCGAAGAGGCCACCCGGGCCCTCCAGGCCGCGAAAATGGATACCCCGTTTGTCGTCCTGAGCCTCAGCATGATGCTGCTCATGCTGGTAAGCTTCTTTATGAACCTCAGCGGTATCATCAAAGCATCAAAGGATGAGATCGGTTTCAAGAACGCCCTGTGGGTGCTTCTCGCGGAAATGGTGTTTGAAATCATAGCTTCCTGCATCCAGAACAGCAGCCCTCAGGTTGCCCACTGGCTGCAGGTTCCGTCCACCCTCTGCAATCTGGTCGTCATGATTTTTGTGCTGGAAGGAATTACTGTTCTGGCAGACAACCTTTCGAGAAAAGA
>SVGS01000010.1 GCA_015056205.1 Clostridiales bacterium
CATTGTCAGGGATCCAAATTATACTGATGTGAAAGACTAATTTCCATGTCCACAGAACTGGATTCTCGTGAAAGACTTACTTCCAGTCGCCGCCCCCGGTACTGGAAGCAACCTTTTCACTTCAGCATCAAAAGTTTTTGATCTTTTTTTCGCCGAACCGCTTGACAGCCCCGTCACATTCTGTTAGAATACGCATTGCGGTTCGCCGCTGTTGGGGAATGGTGTAACGGCAGCACCTACGACTCTGACTCGTATTGTCTAGGTTCGAATCCTAGTTCCCCAGCTTTTTTTCTACCTTGGCTCCGTTGTCTAGAGGCCTAGGACGCGGCCCTCTCAAGGCTGAAACACGGGTTCGAATCCCGTCGGAGCTGCTTATAAAGCCCTGTAATCTGAATGATTACAGGGCTTTTTGATATCTGCCCCTATAAGGGGCCATTACTTGCTACCGCCTAAAGGTGGGGTGTCAAAAGCCTGTTACCGGCAGCCTCTTAAAGAGGTTACTTCAGACTTCGGCTTTCTTTGTAGGATTCTTCTTCCTGCTCTTTGATGTAATTCCTGATCGTCGCCTCATCCACATTTCCGATAGTAGATACATAATATCCACGCGCCCAGAAATCTCGTTTAAACTTGTTTCCAAGTTCCGGATGTTTGTCGAAGATCATGAGCGCCGACTTCCCTTTCAGGTATCCCATGAATTCGGATATTGCTATCTTCAGCGGTATGCTTACGCACAGGTGTACATGGTCCACGCATACCGCCCCCTCTATGATCTCCACCTTCTTGTATCGGCACAGTGTCTTGATTATCTCTCGTACATCTGTCCGTACCTTCCCGTACATCACCTTCCTCCGATATTTCGGGATAAAAACTATGTGGTACTGGCATTTCCATCGCGTATGTGATATGCTTTGATCGTCCATCTTGGATGCCTCCTATGGTTTTCGGATTGGCTTCTGACACCGCTCCGATCTTACCATAGGAGGCTTTTCTATCCAACCACACGCTTCTGCTTATTCCGTTCTCCCCGCCATAGGCGGGGGTTTAAGCATATCAATTAATTCGGCTGACCGCATACAAAAAACGCCCCTCCTTGCGGAAGAACGTTTCCTGAAACCCCAGGGAGCCGATGCCCTCGTTTTTTCACCCGCTATGTTAAGCAGGCTGGTGCCCTGCCGAATGACTCTGCCGTCCCCTGGCGTTTAAAACGGGGGCATGGCATATCACCCATTGGACCCGGGCTCCATTTTATGAAATGTGGGGAAATCCGAAAAGCTGTCGCGAACCCCAGGTGATCTGGATATATTATAGCCGGATCATCCTTTTTCGTCAATCCTTTTTTTGACTGCTTCTCCGCCCGGAGCGGGAAAAGCCCCGGTTCGTTTTTCTCACAGCCGGGAGGCGATGGCCTGAAGGAATTCCCTGCTGTTGACCGCCCGGGCTTCTCCTTCATACAGCGAGGCCAGATCCTTCGTCATCACGCCGCTCTGAATGGTATCCAGCGTGGCTTTTTCCAGTCTGTCCGCAAACTGCTGCAGCTCCGGAATGCCGTCTTTCTCCCCCCGTTTTCTCAGCGCGCCGCTCCAGGCAAAGATCGTGGCCACCGGATTGGTGCTGGTTTCCTCGCCCTTCAGATACCGGTAGTAATGCCGGGTGACCGTTCCGTGCGCCGCCTCATACTCATACTGCCCGTTCGGGCTGACCAGCACGGATGTCATCATCGCCAGAGACCCGAAAGCGGTGGCGATCATGTCGCTCATGACATCCCCGTCATAGTTCTTGCAGGCCCAGATAAAGCCCCCTTCCGAACGGACCACCCGGGCCACCGCGTCATCGATCAGCGTGTAGAAATAGGTAATGCCGGCCTTTTCAAAGGCTTCCCTGTATTCCGCTTCATAGATTTCCGAAAAAATGTCCTTGAACCGGTGGTCATAGGTTTTGCTGATCGTATCCTTCGTGGAGAACCACAGATCCTGCCCGATGCTGAGGGCATATTCAAAGCAGGAATGCGCGAAGGAGGCAATGGAGGCGTCCACATTGTGGATTCCCTGAATCACGCCGGGGCCGCGGAAGGAAAAAACCGTCTTCCGGATTTCCTGCCCGTCCTCTCCGGTAAAGACCAGTTCCGCCTTTCCGGCTCCCGGAACCCGGATCTCCGTGTTCTTATACACATCCCCATAGGCGTGACGGGCGATGGTAATGGGCTTTTTCCAGGTTCGCACGGTAGGATGTACGCCCCGCACCAGAATGGGTGCCCGGAATACGGTTCCGTCCAGGATCGCCCGGATCGTTCCGTTGGGACTCTTCCACATCTCCTTCAGTCCGTATTCCTCCACCCGCTGGGCATTGGGCGTGATGGTTGCGCATTTGACCGCCACGCCGTACTTCAGCGTCGCTTCGGCGCTTTCCACCGTCACCCGGTCCTCTGTCTCATCCCGGTGCTTCAGCCCCAGATCATAATACTCCGTCTTCAGATCCACATAAGGCAGTATCAGGGTATCCTTGATCTGAGCCCAGAGGATTCGGGTCATCTCGTCTCCGTCCATCTCCACCAGAGGGGTTTTCATCTGAATCTTTGCCATTTTCTTCTCCCGCCATTTCTGTCTTTCATCCTGAGTGCACAAAAAAAGCACCGCTGAAATTGTATTCCCAGCGGTGTGGTAATTCAAGGAAAAAACGTTAAAACAACAGCAGAACAATTACGGGTTTTCGATGGACCAGTCCTCCCCCGCGGCGGAATCGGGTTCCGGTGTTTCCGTCACAAAAACCTCGTAGTGGGTATAATCGTCCTGCGAATAATACCCGTCATAATTTGCGTCGTTCCCGCTGTAGGTATCCGGAGCCCGGGTCGCCGTCGACACGGTGACGGCGCCGTTTTCGCCCCAGGATCCCTCCAGGGGAAAGATGATGGTCATCTGCAGCCAGCTGACGCCGTCCCGGTACTGGTTGGGATAATACGCGTAATACACTCTGGGCCGGGTTCCGTTCAGCTCCTCCACCGTTTCCTCAAAGGAAGTCTGCGGTTCCCGGATCACCTGATTCGCTTTTTGGGACGGCATTTCCAGAGCGCTCTTCGGGCTGGTCTGCCCGGGATCCAGCGCCCACAGAAAGGCGGCGGCGATCACCGGGAACCGGGTCGGATCGCTGACCCGCAGCTGCAGGCTTCCGGGCGTCTGATATAACAGCTGCACGGTAATCTCCACGCCCTCCGGCTCCTCCGCCCCGTCCCGCGTGGTAATGCCGAAGACCGCCAGCTTTTCATAAATTTCAAACAGCGTATTGACCGGCCGCTCCCCCTGCTCCGTCAGGAACTGATTCGCCAGCGTGATGTATTCCTTCAGGATCCGCTGCGCGGGGGTATCCGTTTTCCAGGCAATTTCCGCCCCGGCGGATCCGGAAAGCGTCAGCGCCAGGATCAGAATCAGCGCGGCAGCCCTTACCATATGGCGCCTTCGCCGCTGGCCTTCTGTTCCTTCACTTCGACCGCCTTGAGGATCACTTCCACGCATCCGCAGTATCCCAGCACCCCGGAATCCAGGCACAGGTGATAGTTGTTCACATCCCCCCAGGATCCCGTAGCGTAATAGTTATAGTAGGAGGCCCGCTGCTTGTCGGTTTTCTTCAGAATTTCTTCCGCCTTCATGGGATCCACATGGTTATACTCGATAATGCGCTCCATCCGGTCCTCTTCGGGGGCGCGGATAAACACATTCAGCACGTTATCGTGATCCCGCAGCACATAGTCGGCGCAGCGGCCCACCAGAATGCAGGGACCCTCGCTGGCGATCCGGCGGATGGTATCAAACTGTGCCAGAAAGATCCGGTGATTCAGCGGCATATCCAGATACATGCTTCCCGAATCTCCCCGGGAGTTCATCAGGGAAAACAGGAGACCCTTGTTGTATTTTTCGTCATAATTTTCCAGCACCTGCTGGCTGATTCCGCTGTCCTTGGAAGCCTCCGCCAGCAGCTCCTTATCGTAATAAGGAATCTCCATCCGCTCAGCCAGCATGCTGGCGATATATCGGCCTCCGGATCCGTACTGCCGGCCGATGGTGATGATGGTATGATACTTCATCGGAATCCCTCCTTTTTCGTCAGAGTTTGCAGAGACTGTGTCTGATTATCCCGGTCTGTCTGTGTACAGTTTAGCATAATCTTGTGTTTCCGTCAATTTCATGTTACACTTTCCGGGAAGAAACCGGCCGGAAGACCAGTGATTCCCGCCCGTTTCGGCAGAGAGGTGAACCGATGAAAACGCCCGTCAATAAAGTGACCCTGAAACAGCATCTGACCTATAACTGGTGGAAGTATCCGCTGCTTTTTATTCTGACCTTTTTCGCGGTCGATCTGCTCTACACCACCACCGCCTACCGCAGTCCGCCGGAAAAGAAGGTGGAATTCTATATCTACGGATACGCAGATCAGAAAGCGCTGAATGAGTATATGGCCCGGGTCAATCAGGAACAAATGCCGGATATGGAAGTGATGGACTGTCTGACCCTGATGGATGACGACGCCTACGGGCCGGTCCAGCTGACCACCTATCTGGCGGTTGCGGAAGGCGATCTGTACCTGCTGCCCCGGGAGCAGTTCCTGACCGTCGCCTCCGACGGTGCGCTGCTTCCGCTGGAAGATCAGACGGAACTGATGGAAACCTTTTCCCGGGCCGGCCGTTCCCTGCAGAACGGATGGCGTAAGAACCCGGAATCCGGAGAGACCCATCTTTTCGGTATTCCCGCGGATAAGGTTCCCGGTCTCAGGCAGTATGCCTATGCCAAAGACGGCTACCTGTGCGTCCTCTTTGCCGGCGGCAATACGGAGAATACCCTGAAGTTTCTGAACATTCTGGTGAACGATCTGTTCGAGGAGCCTCCGGCTGCGCCTGAAGAAACAGAAGGGACGGCTTCCGCCGCCCCCTGATTATTCGCCCCGCAGGCCTTTGGCCAGCTTTTCCGCCAGCTCGTTTTCCTGATCTCTGAACCGCCGCGCCGGGTCATACCAGACCGGGGCGGCGATTTTAAATACCCTGTTTTTGTAATCCACATGGACCGGATACAGCTTCAGAGC
The DNA here is from genome assembly GCA_015056205.1 of Clostridiales bacterium. Lineage (GTDB taxonomy): Bacteria > Bacillota > Clostridia > Christensenellales > Aristaeellaceae > Aristaeella. The sequence goes on from SVGS01000010.1 coordinate 5,068, forward strand.
CCGTCCGCTGGCTTTGTACCAGAGTTCTCCCAGCCGAAGCCAGCCGGTGTTGATCCACCCGTGATGGCTCAGCCAGCCGCTGGGCTGTTCCGGAAAGATCACCAGATACTCATCTCTCCGAAGAACCCGGATGCTTTCCCGCAGCGTCAGCATGATCCGCTGATCATGGTATACCGGAACCCGCTTCACGCTTCTGAGAATCGGAGGAATCACCGCCGCCGCCAGATAGGGTACGGTCGCCGTCAGAACCGGTTCAAAAAAGCTGCCAGGCTTCCACCAGTAATCCTGCCGGACGTAGGCCGGAACCTCTTTGGCCTCCAGCATGCCGTTATTGATCCACGGATTGCATTTATCCCGCAGGGGAAACTTCACCATCATATCCACGGGGCCGATGGCTCCCGCGTGATTCACGACAAATACGCAGGGACCGTCCTCAAAGGGCTCTTCCCATTCCACGCGCATCCGTGGCGACAGCAGCCGGATCAACCCGCCGGCGAGCCGATAAAACCGCTTTCCCATGGTTCTTCCCCTTTATTTCCCGCCAGGACGCCGCCCGTTAATTGCTTCTGGAATAATTCGGAGCTTCCTTCGTAATGGAAATGTCATGAGGATGGCTCTCCGCCAGTCCCGCGCCGGTAATCCGGATAAATTCGCTGTTCTTTCTCAGATCGTCGATGGTCGCCGTGCCGCAGTAGCCCATGCCGCTGCGCAGGCCGCCCACCATCTGGAAAATAGTATCGGCCAGCGTTCCCTTATACGGCACCCGGCCTTCCACACCTTCCGGCACCAGCTTCTTGGCGCCTTCCTGGAAATACCGGTCCTTGGATCCGACCGACATGGCGGCCAGACTTCCCATGCCGCGGTAAACCTTGAAGCTCCGGCCCTGATAGATCTCGATCCCGCCGGGGGATTCCTCGGTGCCCGCCAGGAGAGAACCCAGCATGACGCAGCTGCCGCCGGCCGCCAGGGCTTTGGTAATATCTCCGGAATACTTGATTCCGCCGTCCGCGATCACGCGGATCCCGTATTTGTCCGCTTCCTCCGCGCAGTCGGCGATCGCGGTAATCTGCGGAACTCCGATGCCCGCCACCACCCGGGTGGTGCAGATGGAGCCCGGGCCGATTCCGACCTTCACCGCGTCCACGCCGGCGCTGATCAGATCATGCGTCGCCGCGGCCGTGGCCACGTTCCCCGCGAAAATGGTCATATCCGGATAGCGGTTCCGGATCGCCTCCACCTGCTTCAGCACGCCGGCGCTGTGACCGTGGGCCGTATCGATCACGATCAGGTCCACCTTCGCGTTCCGCAGCGCGTCGATCCGCTCAAACACGTCCTTCGTTACGCCCACCGCCGCGCCGCAAAGCAGACGGCCGTTTTCATCCTTGGCGCTGTTGGGATACTTGGTGGACTTCTCGATATCCTTGATGGTAATCAGGCCCCGGAGCATCCCGTCCCCGTCCACGATCGGAAGCTTCTCGATGCGGTGAGCCGCCAGGATGGTCTTTGCTTCCTCCAGCGTCGTTCCGACCGGCGCCGTGATCAGGTGGTCTTTGGTCATCACCTCGCCGATCGGCTTGGTGTAATCCGTTTCAAACCGCAGATCCCGGTTGGTCAGAATGCCGACCAGCTTTCCTTCCCGGGTAATGGGAACGCCGCTGATGCGGTACCGGCTCATCAGCTCCTCCGCGTCGCTGATCAGGTTCTCCGGGCTGAGGAAAAACGGATCGGTAATCACGCCGTGCTCGCTGCGCTTTACCTTATCCACCTGGGCCGCCTGCTCCTCAATGGTCATGTTCTTATGGATGATCCCCAGGCCGCCTTCCCTCGCCATGGCAATCGCCATGCGGCTGTCCGTCACGGTATCCATGGCGGCGCTCATCATGGGAATATTCAGCCTGATGTTCTTCGCCAGCTGGATGGAAAGATCCACATCCCTTGGCAGCACTTCACTCCTGGCCGGGATCAGCAGCACGTCGTCAAAGGTCAGTCCCTCTCTGATTCTCTCCTGCAGCATTCCGTTTCTCCTCCCTCTGATTGGTTAAAGGTTATGTTATCAAAGAAGGAAAACACTGTCAATTGCCGCCGCTTTCTTTTTCTGAATTTCTGGTGAACTTCTTTTCCTCCGGATGTTCTGATGTTATAATGAAGAGCATGATGCTGAAGGAAAGGATGGGTTCCCGATGATCAAGAAACTGGCTGCCCGGGTGCGGCAGTATAAAAAGCAGGCCATCGCCACCCCGCTGTTCATGGTGGGGGAAGTGGCGATGGAAGCGCTGATTCCCCTGATCATGGCCTGGCTTGTCGACCGGGGAATTGAGCTGGGACAGATGGGCTCGATCTTCCTCTACGGCGGCGCGCTGCTGGTCACCGCTCTTCTGTCGCTGTTTTTCGGAACCGCCTCCGGCAAAATGGCCGCCATATCCTCTTCCGGTTTTGCCCGGAATCTGCGGCATGACCTGTACTATGCCATCCAGGATTTTTCCTTTTCCAATATCGATAAATTCAGCACCTCTTCCATCATCACCCGGCTGACAACCGACGTGACGAACGTGCAGAACAGCTTTCAGATGATTCTGCGCATGGCGGTGCGTGCGCCGCTGACGCTGCTCTTCTCCATGATTATGGCGCTGACGATCAACGCCAGAATCTCCATGGTCTTCCTGATCGCGCTGCCCTTCCTGGGCTTCGGGATCTACTGGATCATGTCCCGGACGCATCCGGTCTTCCGCCGGGTTTTCAAAACCTATGACAAGCTGAACAATGTGGTGCAGGAAAATCTGCGGGGCATCCGGGTGGTCAAATCCTTTGTCCGGGAAGATTATGAGGTGGAAAAATTCAACGGGATCTCCTCCTCCATTTACAAGGACTTCGTTCACGCGGAAAAGAACATCGCCTTTATGGGGCCGCTGATGATGACCTGTATCTATACCTGCACCCTGATCATCGCCTGGCTCGGCGCGAAGGCCATCATCGCCTCCGGGAACAATCCGGAGCTGGGAATGACCACCGGTCAGCTGATGTCTCTGATCACCTACGTAATCCAGATTCTCAGCAGTCTGATGATGGTGTCCATGGTCTTCCTGATGATCACCATGTCCCGGGCCTCCGCGCAGCGCATTGTCGAAATTCTGGACGAAACCTCCGATATCACCTCTCCGGAGAACGGCGTAAAGGAAATCCCGGACGGATCGGTAGATTTCGATCACGTGCATTTCAGCTACGCCTCCCGGAGCGAGCGGGATACCCTGTCCGATATTGATCTGCATATTCCCTCCGGCTCCGTCATCGGGATTCTGGGCGGAACCGGCAGCGGCAAATCCTCGCTGGTTCAGCTGATTCCGCGGCTGTATGACGTCTCCTCCGGGTCCGTCCGGGTGGGCGGCCGGGATGTGCGGGAGTACGATCTGACAGCGCTGCGGGAAGCGGTGGCCATGGTTCTGCAGAAGAACGAGCTTTTCAGCGGAACGATTAAGGAGAACCTGCGCTGGGGAAACGAAAAGGCGACGGATGAGGAAATCATGGAAGCCTGCCGGCTGGCGCAGGCGGATTCCTTCATTCAGGATTTCGCCGATCAGTATGATTACCGCATCGAGCAGGGCGGCTCCAATGTTTCCGGCGGCCAGAAACAGCGGCTGTGCATCGCCCGGGCGCTGCTGAAAAAGCCGAAGATTCTGATTCTGGACGACAGCACAAGCGCCGTGGACACCCGGACGGACGCCCTGATCCGGGCCGGTTTCCGCAGCTATATTCCGGACACAACGAAGATCATCATTGCTCAGCGGGTTTCCTCCGTCATGGATGCCGACCAGATTATTGTGCTGGACAACGGCGCGGTGGCGGATGCCGGTTCCCACGAGGAACTGCTCGCCCGATGCGCGATCTACCGGGATGTCTATGAATCCCAGACGAAGGGAGAGGCCGACCATGAGTGAAAAAAAGCAGGCTCCCCGGGCGGTTGTCAGCGGAGGCGGTATGCGCGGCCCGCGGGCCATGGGTCCCCGGCAGCCGGTCGATAAAAAAGCCTTTAAGCGCCTCCTGGTTTATCTGAAGCCATACTGGCCCCGGCTGATTCTGGTGCTTCTCTGTATCGTCGTAAACGCCGTGGCGACCGCGTCGGCCGCCACCTTTCTGGGAACTGTGATCGACGATCATATCGTGCCCCTGCTGGCCTCCTCCTCTCCGGATTTCAGCGGCCTGATCACGGCGATCATCAAAATGGCGGTTCTCTTCGCCCTGGCGATTGTCGCCGTCTTCACCCAGGGCCGGATCATGGCCGTGGTCAGCCAGAGCGTGCTGCGCTCTGTCCGCGATGAGATGTTTGCCCATATGCAGACGCTGCCCATCCGGTATTTCGATACCAATACCTACGGCGATGTCATGAGCCATTACACCAACGATACGGACACCCTCCGGCAGATGGTCAGCCAGGTGCTCCCCCAGAGTGTTTCCTCTCTGATCACGCTGCTGGTCGTCTTCATTTCCATGCTCGGCTGCAGCGTGTGGCTGACGCTGCTGGTCATTCTCTCCACGCTGTTTCTGATCAAGGTGACCGCGAAGATCGGAGGCGGCAGCGCCCGCTATTTTGTCAGCCAGCAAACCTCGCTGGCGAACCTGAACGGCTTTGTGGAGGAAATGATTAACGGCCAGAAGGTCGTCAAGGTTTTCAACCACGAGCCGCAGGCCAGGGAGGATTTTGACCGGAAGAACGACGAGCTGTGCGAGAACGCCACGGAGGCCAATAAGCTGGGCAATATTCTCGGCCCGGTGAACAACAATCTGGGACATATTCAGTACGTGGTTCTGGCGATCGTCGGCGGCGCGCTGGCCATCGCCGGCACCCCGAACCTGAGCCTGTCCGGCATGGGAACCCTGACGCTGGGCAGCATCGCCGCCTTCCTGACGCTGTCGAGAAACTTCATGCAGCCGATCAGCCAGATGACGCAGCAGATCAACTTTATCGCCATGGCCCTGGCCGGCGCGTCCCGGATCTTCTCCCTGATGGATGAGCCTTCCGAGGAGGATAACGGCTATGTCCGCCTGGTGAACGCGAAAATGGTGAACGGCGAGCTGACGGAATCGGAGGAGCGGACCGGACTGTGGGCCTGGAAGCATCCCCACAGCGCAGACGGCAGCATTACCTATACGAAGCTGCAGGGCGATGTCGTCATGGAGCATGTGGACTTCGGCTACGTTCCCGAAAAAACGGTGCTGCATGATATTTCCCTGTTTGCCCGTCCCGGCCAGAAGGTAGCCTTCGTCGGCGCCACCGGCGCCGGGAAAACCACCATCACCAACCTGATCAACCGGTTCTACGATATTGCTGACGGCAAGATCCGCTATGACGGCATCAATATCAATAAAATCCATAAACCGGATCTGCGCCGGTCCCTGGGCGTGGTTCTGCAGGATGTCAATCTTTTCACCGGCACCGTCATGGACAATATCCGTTACGGCAAGCTGGACGCCACGGACGAGGAATGCGTTGCCGCAGCCAAACTGGCGAACGCCCATGATTTCATCACCCGTCTGCCCGACGGCTATCAGACCGTCCTGAAAGGCGACGGCAGCGGTCTCAGCCAGGGGCAGCGTCAGCTGATTTCCATCGCCCGCGCGGCGGTGGCGGATCCGCCGGTGATGATTCTGGATGAGGCCACCTCCTCCATCGATACCCGGACGGAAGCGCTGGTACAGAAAGGCATGGACCGGCTGATGCAGGGCCGGACGGTCTTTGTCATCGCGCACCGCCTTTCCACCGTTCAGAACAGCGATGTGATCATGGTGCTGGACCACGGCCACATCATTGAGCGGGGCAGCCACGATCAGCTGATTGCCGAAAAAGGCCAGTACTATCAGCTCTACACCGGCGCCTTTGAACTGGAATAAGACCGGATTTAAAAAACCGCCGGGGCGATCCTTTCACGGATGCCCCGGCGTCTTTTTATATGAGATATTCAGGTTTACCGGTCGGTATCCTCCGTCACGCAGGTGATCACGGCCCCCGCGGGCAGGGTGACCGGCCAGTATTTCTCCCCCACCTGCAGCCAGAAGCGGACTTCCCGGTCCGTAACGTTCAGCGCCACCGCGGCGATCCCGCCGTCGGGATTGAGGGCCGCGGCCGCTTCAATGTCCGCCGTATACCGGCTGACTCCCAGCCGTACCGCGCCGGGACGGATGTAGCGGGAAAAATGCCCGATATAATCCAGGGACAGATTCTTTTTCAGCTGATGATGAACCGTGTCATACATCATGGGCGCGTCGCAGTAGTTTTTCACATGATTGGGGCCGCCCTTCTCATCCAGCAGCAGGTTCCAGTCCAGGAAGGTATCCGCTCCCGCGTTGAGATCCCCGATGTATTCATGCGCGTAATGGATCGCGCCGGTCAGTTCCGCTCCCGTCCCCCAGACGGAGTGCTCCACGCAGCCTTCGGAGAAAACCAGCCGCTTTCCGGGAAAAAGCTCCCCCGCCATCCGAAGGTTTTCAAAATGATCTCCGGAGTACCAGTGGAAGGCGATCCCGGCTACCGCCCGCTTCAGATCCCCGTCCCGCATCACGGTGCAGGCTCTCTCCAGCACCTTTTCCTTGTTGTGATCCCAGATCAGCAGCCCCAGCCGTTCATCCAGGCCGTGCCTTTTCAGTGCCGGCAGCAGATGAAAGCGGATAAACTGCGCTTCCTGCTCTCCGCTGTAAATGCAGCTGTCCCAGGTCTGAACCGCCTGTGGCTCGTTCTGAACGGACAGAAGCCGCACGTCCATGCCGCGGGCCAGGCAATGCTCCGTGTAACGGCAGATGTATTCCGCCCACAGCGGCGCGCATTCCTCCCGCAGGAAGCCTCCCCCCGTCCGGCTTTGATTGGTTTTCATCCAGGCCGGCGGAGTCCAGGGCGTGAGCATGAACTTCAGGGGCTGACCGGCTGCCTTTTCCACATCCCGGAGGAGAGGCAGCAGATTCTTCTCCGCCCGTGTATAATCCATTTTCGAAAGCTCCGGATCCTCCGGATCGTTATCCGCCGCGTACATCTCCGATGAAAAATCGCAGCTGTCGATGGAAGTCCTTCCCCAGGTATAGTTCATTTCCTTCGGGTCAAAATAGGTCCGGATCATCTCCGCCCGGTCCGCTTCGCTCATGAGCGAATAAACATAGCCCGCGGCGTCCGTCAGCGCGCCGCCGAACCCCTGAATGGTCTGATAGCGCATCTTCGGAAAAACGGTAATCAGGTTCATCTCCCGGTTCTGCTTCGACCGGTCCTCCCGGATGATGAACCGTTCCTGTGTCTTGATTCCCTCCCGCATTCCGGTCAGAACAGCTTTCACGGAATACGCCCTCCTTCTTATCCTTCTGTTTTTTTCCTGATCGCGCAGGACTTCCGTACCACGATGATCCCCTCCTGCTGCATAAGGCGTCCCTCTTCTCCCCGGATCAGGCGCAGAACCTCCTGCGCCGCCTGGGTGCCGGTCAGCTGGAAATGGGTACGGATGGTGGTCAGGGCCGGCGTGATATACTCGCTCAGGCTGATATCATCGCAGCCCATGACGCTGATATCCTCCGGCACATGATATCCCTGTTCATTCAGCGCCGCGATACAGCCGATGGCGCTGAGGTCATTCGCCGCGAAAACGGCATCCGGCAGAGGGTTCCCCTCCTGCAGGTATTTTCGCATCTCCTGATAAGCGTATCCCCGTTCAAAACGGCCTTCCAGGATCCGGACCTCCTGCCGGGGAATGCCATGCTCCTCCAGCCCCTCCAGAAAGCCCCGGCGGCGCATCTCCGAGTCATAGTTGCCCGCGATTCCGAATACGTGCATCAGGCGGCGCATGCCCAGGCCGTACAGATAATCCGCCGCCATCCGTCCGTGTTCCCGCGATTCGAAGAGAATCCCGGAGGAATGCGCTCCCTGCTGATTGACCGCCAGAAACACCAGCGGGCAGTCGCTTTCCGCCATCTGCGCGGCCGCTTCCTCATTCACCGCGTCCCAGAAAATCACGGCTCCGTCGAGAGAATGATCCTGCAGCCGGAAGCGGATGGACTCGATATCCGCCACGATGCAGATATCCAGCTCATACCCCTGTGCCCGGCAGACCTGATTCATGGAATCCGCCAGCGCGCCGTAAAATTCGCCGGTCATCGCGTTGACAAACAGCCCGATGGTTTTGCTTTCCCTGGCCCGGAGCCGCTTGCCGTTGGCGTTGGGTACGTAGGACAGCCGGCGCGCGGCTTCCAGAACGGCTTCCCGGGTCTGCGGCTTCACGATCTCCGGGTTGTTCATCGCGTTGGACGCGGTAGCCACCGAAACGCCGGCTTCCCGCGCCACATCCTTAATCGTCGCTTTCATCCGCGGAGGTCCTCCTTCCGGTCATGATTGTGTATCCGGCTGAATCATCAGCCTCCGGATGCAGGCGCTGCCCTGAAGTATCCGGAAACACAGTTCGCTCTGGTCCGCCGTATACAGATGCATCCCGGACAGAAGCTGTACTTCGTGGCAGGCGCTGAGTTCAAACAGGCCCAGGGAGATTCCGTCCTGGCTGATCTCCATCACGGAAGGTTCCTCCGCCGTGCATTCCGCCTCCAGCTGAATGCTGGTCGTAACGTCATATACCGTGTATTTCACCCATTCCTTTTCATGGAGCCGCAGGACGGCAGTCCGCCAGGGTCCGTCAAAGAAAAAGGCTTTGGGCTGCTCCCCGTCGCTGAGAATCTCCATCCCGGTTCCTCTCCGGTAACAGCCCTCCGGATGCGGGGTTTCCCAGTGATAGCTTTCGTTCAGCCCCGGAAGTTCATCAAAATCGGTTCCCCGGATTTCGCATCCCGGGATTCTCAGCACATTGGGATGAATCCCGCGGTTGATCTCACAGTTTTCCGTCCGGATGTTCTGGAGAAGGCGGTCGAAAATCTGCTGCGCCTTGCCGTAGGACGGCTGAGCGCCGCCCTCCAGGTACATCCGGAGAAGCTGCCATTCCGCCGGCTCCGCGTAGGAGACGGGTGAATTATCGCAGCTCAGCTTTTTCCACGGCCACAGGGTCACGCTGATCCCGTGGCGGAAAGCCAGGGGCATCAGCGCCGAAAACCAGGTCATCGTGTTCTCTCCCGTTTCCCCCAGCCACAGCGGAACCCCGAGCCGCTCAGACAGCTCCACCCAGGAGCGGATCGCGCTCAGATCCGGCGGGCACCCGTAGCGATGAAACTGAATAACCATATTGTCATCATACACATGATCGAAGATTCCGGGATCTGTCGCCCAGTGAATGCCTTCCAGCGCGACCAGATGCTTCCGGTCATGCCGCCGGATTCGTTCAATCGCCTGCTCATAGAAGGCTCTCAGGCGGGGTTCGTAGATCCTCAGGTCCGGATCTCCGGGAAAACGGGGCGGCCGGATCGGCTCGTTGAGCAGGTCATAGCCTCCCACAATCCAGCGGTCATGATACCGCCGCGCGATTTCCTCCCAGAGCATCAGCCCCCGTTCAAACTGAGCGTCGTCAATAAACAGGCGGCACAGATCGTCCAGCGAGTCATCGATATTCGCGCCGGTCTGCCCTCCCGGAGCCGCGTGCAGATCAATAAACACATAGATTCTGTATTTTTCGCACCATTCCAGCAGGCGGTCCAGCAGCCCGAAGCCTTCCCGGCGGAAACCCTGCTCCGGTCCTTCCTCCATGAAAAGCCGGGACGAGACCGGCAGGCGCAGGGAATTGCATCCCATCTCCGCCATCAGGGCGATATCCGTTTCCGTGATATACTGATCCCGGAAGGCGGTCCAGAAGCGTTTCGCGTATTTTTCGCCGGTCAGCGTCCGGATGGTTTCCTCGATCCGGCGGGGACGGTCAAACTGCGGATACCGGTCGAACCCCCACATATAGCCTTCGCACAGCAGCCAGTTCCCCAGCCCCCAGCCCAGCAGGAGCACCTGCTCCTCCCGGCCGTTTTTCAGTTTCGTCCCGTCCGTATGCAGAAATCCTTCCACCCGGCCGCGGTTAATCGCCTTTTTCATCTCAGACCTCTTCAGCGCAAATCATGTAAAACACAAATCATCAAAAGCGCGGATTATTGAAACGTTTCACCGGAAAAGAATACCATATTCAGGAAAAACCGGCAAGTTTCCCTCTGCCTTTCAAAACGGGCCGGAGGGATTTTCCTCCGGCCCGAAAGGCACATCCCAAAGGGATTACTGATAATTGTATTCCGCGCAGTAGTCCGCCCACTGCTCTTTGAATCCTTCACGGCAGGCTTCCAGACCGGCCGCGGTTACCTTGTCACGGAATTCGGCCACAGCCGCGTCCACGTCGCTGACCAGACCGGCCTGCAGCGGCGCCAGATACTGCCGCAGCACATTGCCGACCGCCGCCCGCTCCGCGGAATACTCGGTATAGTCCTCGGTGAAGCCGTCCCAGATGTTCACGTTCGGCCATTTGGTCTTGCTGCCCAGTTCGGCGTACTTGTCGAACATCGCCTGCAGCGCCACGTCGGTCGGCTGCTTGAGCTTGAATTCGTTCACGCGCAGGTTCCAGGTGTTGAAGCCTTCATAGGGGAAGGAATCATCCAGGTTCACATAGAAGCCGTTTTCATCCAGCTTGTAGTGCTTTCCTTCGATACCGCACTGTACCAGACGGTTCATGGCTTCGTCGGTCATGATGTAGTTGAGCACCATCATGCAGCGTTCCGGATACTTGGAAGACCGGAGGATCGCCGTACCGTTCTGCGTCGCATGGCCGGGATACACCACACCGGTGGTCTCGCCGTAGGCCAGATACGCGCTCTCCCATTCGGGATGATCCTTGGCAAAGTTGTTGGCGGAAGTAATCTGCTTGTTCGGATTCATGCCGGCGATTTCCGCCACCGCCAGGCCGTTGTCATACGCTTCCTGATCGTTGGTATCGCTCAGAGCGCTCTTGGACCAGAAGCCCTGATCCGCCCAGGATTTGAACATTTTGCAGTCTTCCACAAAATCATCGGAGAACCAGTAGTCCTGAATGTCGGCGGGCGTATCATAGTTCGCCGTCAGGCCGTAGGGCATGCCGAAGGGAGCAACCCAGGGATACTTGGCCGCCAGCACGTAGGCGGTGTCGAAACCGATGCTCAGGCTGGAAGCCGCTTCGGTGTTGGTGGGACGCAGCAGGCCCTGAGAGGGATCCGCCGCCTGAATGCCCTTCAGATAGGCTTCGATGTTCTCGAGGGTGGTGGGATAAGGCAGGTCGTATTTGGCCCGCAGATCCTCGCGGTATTTGATGCCCAGGCACACATATTCCGGCCAGAGGTTCGGAATGCAGTACAGTTCGCCGTTGACGCGGCACATATTCAGCATGCCCTCGCCGCACAGCTCCTTCAGTTCCTTTCCGTAGGTGTCCAGCAGCTCATCCATTTCGAGGAAGGCGCCGCTGGTGGCGTTCAGGCCGTAGTTTTCCCAGTTGGCCACGTAGATCAGATCCGCGCCGGCGGAAATCAGGGTGTTGTTGTACTTCAGGTTGAAATCGGTCCAGGTGGAGAACTGGAAATCGATGGTCGTGTTGAACTTTTCCTTCAGGATCGCATTGATGGCGTCTTCCACTGCGACTTCATCCTTCGGCGCGTCTCCCATCACATAGAACACCAGGTTGACTTCCTCCGCGGGAACGTCCGCCGCGCCGGCCCAGGAGATCGCCGTCAGGCAAAGCATCAGGGCAAGCACAAAGCTCATCAGTTTTTTCATGGGTACATCCTCCTTTTTTCTTGTCTGTATATTCAGGCAGTCCTTTTCCGCTGCCTTCAGACCCGGGGTCAGCCTTTGACCGCGCCGACGGTAATGCCGCTGACAAAGTAGCGCTGGACAAAGGGATAGAGAATCAGAATCGGTCCGGTCGCGACGACCGACATCGCCAGCTTCACCGACTGAGTCGGCAGATCCGCTGTGTTGACATTGGCGTACTGCGCCATCTGGCGCATCGCCTGGGTGGAATTGACCAGGTCGTACAGGTAGAACTGCAGCGACCAGGTCTGGGAACTGGTGGAGAACATCGAGGAGCGGTACCAGTCGTTCCAGTATCCCAGAGCCTGAAACAGCCCCACCGTCGCCAGTCCCGGTCCCAAGACCGGCAGCACGATCTGCCAGAAAATCCGCCAGTGTCCCGCTCCGTCGATCTTGGCCGATTCCACCACCGCGTCCGGCACCGCCCCGATAATGAACGTGCGCATCAGAATTACGAGGAAAGGCGTCATCAGCGCGGGAAACCAGATGGCCAGCGTCGTCCCTCTGAGGTTAAGTACGTTGGCGTACATCAGATACCAGGGAATCATGCCGCCGCCGAAGATGGTGGTAAAGTAAATCAGGAAGGAAACCGTGTTGCGGTATTTAAACTCCCGTCTGGAGATCACATAGGCGGTCAGCGTGATGATCATCAGGCCCAGCGCCGTCCCGATGGCGGTATAATACACGTTCATCTTGTAGGCCTGAAAAATATCCTCCGGGGTTTTGAAGATCGTTTTGTAAGCCTCCGCCGTCACATCCCGGGGCAGAACGCTGAATCCGTTCCGGAGAATCTCCTGGTTGCTGGTAAACGATCCGGAAATAATCACGATAAACGGCAGCACGCAGATGATCGAAAGGATGGTCAGCAGCACGCCTTTGCCGATCGTAAATCCGATGCCGGTCTGATTCCTGTGCTTCATATCCGTTCCCTCCTCTCAGAACAGCGCGTATTCGGGATTCTTCCGCCGGATCAGAAAGTTGGTGAGCAGAATCACCACAAAGCCGAACAGGGACTGGAAGAGACCCGCCGCCGTGCCCAGGCCCATGGACAGAGGCTGGGTGGTCGTAATCCGGTAGACGTAGGTATCAAAGATATCGGTGGTTGAAAACAGCGTCCCGTTATTCCCTACCAGCTGGTAGAACAGCTCGAACTGGCCCTTCATGATGCCGCCCAGCGCGTAGAGCAGGAGAATGATGAAGGTCGGCTTCAGCAGCGGAACCGTGATGTAGCGGATCTGCTGATAAATGCTCGCTCCGTCAATCTGCGCCGCCTCATAGTATTCGGAGGAGATGCCGGTTATGGTCGCCAGATAAACCACCATGCCGTAGCCGATATTCTTCCACAGATAGAAGAAGGTGATAATCCAGGGCCAGTAGCCGGGCGTGTTGTAAAAATCGACTTTCGGCCGGCCGAGCCCGGTCAGGAAATTGTTGAACAGTCCGACGTCGTATTCGAAGACGTTGAACACCAGCACCCGCAGAATGACGAAGGACACGAAGTAGGGCATGAAGATCATGGTCTGGGCGGTTTTCTTCAGGTGTTTGTTCATCACCTGGCTGATCAGAATCGCGAAGAAGATCTGCAGCACGTTCCCCAGCACAATGAAAACCACATTGTACAGGATGGTGTTGGTGGTCAGGTGGAGAATCTCCGAATGCAGCAGGAATTCGAAGTTTTTGAATCCGACAAAGGGGCTGGCGAAAAGGGAATCCTTGAAATTGAACTGGGTGAAGGCGAAATACACGCCGGCCATCGGCAGATAGTTGTTGATCAGGAAGAACAGGAAGCAGGGAACCAGGAACAGGAACAGGATCCAGTTCCGCCGGAACTCCTCAACGAATCCGTGCTCCCGGCAGATGATCCTTTCCTGTTTTTCCATCCGCTTGCTGGCCAGGTAGCCCGCGGCGCTCACGGCCAGCGTGGCATAGGCGGGAATGCCGGCGGCAAATCCGTTCAGGCCGTAATGGCTGTTGGCAAAGATCACCAGGCCGATGGTGCCTGCCGCCAGCAGGAAGGAAAACACCATGCCGCACTGAAAGCGGCTGTACATCGCCAGCAGGCCTTTCTTCTCCGCCAGGCGGTTCCGGGCCAGAAAGAGGATCAGGCCCCAGAGGTGGAAGGCCGCTGCGGCCGCGCCGACCGGCAGCAGAATGAAAGACCAGAGCCCGAGCACGCCCTGTTTGCTGTCCTGCACAAAGGAAAGAAACGTGAAGACGGAATAGCTGTTCCCCAGCTTTTTGATCGCGGAGGCCTTCAGCTTCATCGCCTCAAAAAGAGCGTCCGTCCCGGTCAGCTGAATCCAGGGAATCACCGGGATCATCATCAGCAGCAGAACGGCGGAAGCCGCGGCAGCGATATAGATATTTCTGTGACGGGTAACAGACCGTCTGCCCAGAATGCTTCCCCGCGGGATGGCCGTCACGCTCATGGTTCTTCCTCCGTATAAACGTTCTAATTATTAAATCGTTTCTAAAATTGAAACGTTTTAATTTTCGGGTAAAAGATATCACATCCAAGGCTGTTCGTCAATAGGCAAATTCGTTTTTTTTATAGAAATTTCAGTTTATTCTCTCTGTCCCGGCTGAAAACCGCTGATATGCAGTGTCCGGTTATGAAGCGGATGGCTCTCATTCAGCAGCAGGTTTTTTAAGAACAGTTCCAGATACTCAGTTGTCTCATGAACACCGTATCTTAAGTTATTATAGTTTGCCCGTACCAGAGAATTCCGGAAATACCACGCATTCTCGGCGAATATACCGTTTGTCGCCCCAAAGCCGAGCGTACGCAGGTATTTGATAAAAAACACCGCGGTCGTCCTGGTGTTCCCTTCCCCAAAAACATGGATTTGCCAGAGTCTGGAGATAAACACCGCCAGGTGATGAATGATTTCATCCATTGAAAGATTCTTATAGGAAAACTTCTTCTCTTCCGATAAGTCATACTCCAGCGTGGCCCTCAGCTCCGTAGCGGTGCCGTAAATCACCGTATCGCCGTCAAGCACCCATTCTTTTTTGGTTATGTTATAATCCCGGATCCGTCCGGCATGGGAATAGATCCCGGTGAACAGTTTCCGGTGGATGGAAATGTACTCATTCGGAGTAAAGCTGAATGCTTTTTCCGAAAGAAGCGCGGCGATTCTGGCCGAAACCTTATCCGCTTCCTCCGTACGATCCTCCGGATCGCGGGCCGGATTCTCCTCATAATAGCTCTGCAGAAGCGCATCGGCTTCTTCGATGGAAATCTCACCCTCAATATTGCGGACAGCGGTACGCACCAGATAATCGGAGGTCTTAAGCCCATCAACCGCCTGCAGGCCAATCGCCGTATGCCACGCATAGCCTTTTTCTCGCTTGTCCGGTTCAGAGTCTCTGATATATTCTTTAAAAGGATCATTGTTCACTGAGTATCACCTTCCCTGGTTTATCCCGTTAATCATTCCTTCAGTCAAAATCTCTAATCACCTCATACAAACATCTGCTGCAGCAAACCTTTCTTCAGTTCCTTCCAAAGTTCCAGTTCCTTCTTTGCCGCGATAATTACTTCATCGAAATCGGAAAGAAAATTGGCAATAAGGCGCTGCTCTTTAAGGCAGGGAAATGTTATTTCCATTTTATCTACTTTTGTTATATAAATATGCTTTATTGTTCCACCTCCAGCATCTGCTAACATCTTTTCTTGATAAATGGGAGACATTAACAATAGCATCAAAAACAAGGGAGATAACGGTGCATTATCATTTAGTCTTAACAGCGCAATTGATTGATTAATACATATCTGGTCATTGTCCCGAACAAGAGCGACACGACCGAGGATCCCATCTTTCGTCAACAGAATATCATTTTTTATTGGCCTACTTTTATCAGTCAATTCATCATTAAATGATTGCACTGTAGTGTGCCTTGCTGTTTCATAGCATATCCGTCCATCAACTATATCTTTTGCTGTCAGCTTCCAAGGCCCTTGTTCTGCGTCCGGCATTGGATTGGTGAACCCATATGTTATTTCAGTTAGATAACTTCCAATAGTACCTTCTTCCCACTCCGGGAAATCCGTTCCATCCTCCCTCTTGAACCGCACTTCCTGTGAGAAAATCTTCTTCATTACAGCCTTCTTCTGCGTCTCCAGATTGGCGACTTCCTGTTCGCTGGCAGCAATGACCTCATCAACAGATGACAGGAAATCAGCGATTTTCTGTTGTTCTTCATCGCATGGAGCAGTAACAGGAATGCCCATTAAAATGCTATCAGTCATCTTCCATGCAGCGGGACAGGATTTCCGCGGAATGTTCATCCTGGGGATCGTCCATATCCTCGTTCGCGCCGTAGGTGAAGATGGCCGCCACACGATACCGCTTGTCTTCCGGCCGGGCTTCATTCAGTTTTTTGAACTCTTCATAGTATTTTGCCAGTGTTTTGACATAATCCACCGCGAAGATGGATGTATAAACATCCTTGCCCTGGGGATGGATGTGCTGCTCATGATGCTCAAAAATATGTTCCGCAACGTTATGGATCCGCTCGTCGTTATGATACAAATTGTCAATATCTATGTTATGGCGTCTGCAGTATTCCGGATCGTCCAGCTGATCCGGATCGATTCCTTTGGCCGCAATGCTGCGGGCAACAATAGAGCGCTGATACTCCACAGAAAACCGAAGAACATTCCCGTCCGCAATGGCGTCCTTGATCATATAGCGATGCAAACAAGAGTCCCGTTTTGTTCCATCCGGCTTCATGCCCGCCGGGAACATGTCCGCCGTGGTCCGGCCACCGGCGCCGGCATTGACCGCGAAAATCGGAGTGCCGGTAAAGCCGATGTAATTGGCTTTTGTGAAATGCCTGTCGATGTCTCCGTGCATTTTACCAAACTGTGAACGATGACATTCATCGATGATGAAGGCGACTTTCTTATCCCGGTAGGCGTCCATCACCGCTTCGTACCTCTGGGAATTGACGGCGTTTGCCATTTTCTGAATGGTAGTAACAATCAGTTTCCGTTGCGGATCCTTCATATGCTGGATGAGAACATAGGTGCTGTTTGACTGATCCACACAATCCTTTTCGAAGGAATTGTATTCATCCACGGTCTGGTCATCCAGATCCTTACGGTCAATGAGGAAGATGACTTTGTCAATCCGGGGTTCGTCCCGCAAAAGCTGTGCCAGCTTGAATGAGGTCAGCGTTTTGCCGGATCCGGTGCAGGCGAAGACATAACCATTCTGATTTGCTTCCAGCACCCGGCGTTTTGCCGCCTTCACCGCATAAATCTGGTAGGGGCGCATAACCATCAGAACCGGCTCTGTCGTCTTGATGACCATGTATTTGTCGATCATCTCAGTCAGGGCCGCCCGCTGGAAGAATTCGGCGGAAAAGGCGTCCAGGGTATTGATCCGCTTGTTGTTCACATCCGTCCAGAAGAAAACCAGGCTTTTCAGGATCGGGTTATAGGTACCGTTCATGGTCTCGTTTTCATTGCTGAAATACTTGGTCTGAACGGAATTGGAAACAACAAAGATCTGCAGATAACGGAACAGGCCGCGGAAGGAAAAACTGCGATAACGGTTGATCTGGTTAATGGCTTCATTGATTTCCACGCCGGGGCGCTTCAGCTCGATCTGGACAAGCGGCAGGCCATTGATGAGGATCGTCACATCATAACGGTTCTTATACGAAACATCGTCCTTATGGTCTTTGTCCATTGTGATCTGGTGCGAGACCTGATAAATATTCCGATTGGTATCAGAAGACAAAAACTCCAGATAGACGGTTTTCCCGTTATCCAGTGTCAGTACATATTTGTCCCGCAGGATCTTCGCGGACTCATACACCGACTTGTTTTCCACATGGATCAGAACACGCTTAAACTCCGCATCCGAAAAAGATGCTTCTCCCTTGGCTTCGATCAGCTTAGCTGCGTTGAATTTCGATAGTTCCAGGCGGAAATTAGCCAGGACATCATCATAGTTGTTCAGCGGCGCAAAGGTATAACCCAATGACTCCAGTCGCTCTATGAACCTGGCTTCCACTTCATACTCGGAAATATGAGGCATTGGTATAAATCTCCTTCATAAGGTTTGGTCACAACGCAACGGAAATATTTTGAAAAAGTATATCACAAGATTGCAAACAAGTCAGTAATCTTTATTAATTTGCATTATTTTTCATTATGGTCATGAAGGTCTATGCCATCAGGTAAGCACATAACCTTCCTGGAACTCCCGCGCGGGAGTTTCTTTTTTGATACGAAAAAGCACCTCAGAAAAGGCGCTCATGCTTATAGCTTTGTAAGTTTAACTTCCGAGTTTCATTGCAAGTAAATGATTAATCTATCTCCTGAAATCGGCCACGGAAGCAATCTGTCCATTCTGGTGCAGCGCGGCGAAATGCACAGCATCTCCTGTCATTTTGCTGCGGACCGAGATTGCTTCTCCTTCCTTACACTGGGACATAAAGCAGATCTCCATTTCCTTCGGGGAAAAAACCCGCCAGAAACTGCTGTCACAGGCATCCTGGAACATGGCAATATAGTGCAGGTTGTTCATATGCCGGTTTACATCAAGGTCGGATGCCCGAACTGTACGGATATAACGCTCTTCCGTTCCGTCCGCTGTCTTCTCAATTCCGAGGAAATCCGGAATATCATTCGGGACATCTTCGGCAAAATTCTCCGGAAAATCGACTGCGGTCAGGCGCAGCGGACGCTGCCTGGCGAGGCTGAACACACAGCACTCCAACTTTCCGCAGGCGGCGATTTTTCCATGTTGCAAGATTTCGATGTTTTCATTCACCAACACCGGCTGCCGGTATGGCTCCATCCAGGCACGGAGTGTCAGTTCTCCACGGTAGTCCATCTTTTGTTTCAAAACGACATGATATCGGGTATAGATCCAGCCTGCTTCATATTTCTGCGGCAGGACGTCGTTCCCTTTGTCGATTGAATGCAGATGCCAGGTGTGGATGTTCTGGAAATAATACATTGCACCGCGCAGACCGATCAATCCGTCATCATCTGCGTAATGATACTGGGGTAAGTCTTTTTGGATAAAAGGCATCGCTGGTCTCCTCCAGTTGATTCGTAATGATGGATCAGAATATTTAAACCTGCTAATTCTACGTTTGGAAGCTATCTTCCAAGTTTCTTCACATTGGTTAATTCGACGAGATCATTTCAGGAATGGCTCGATGATTTTTCTTAAGTTGGCATCCGTGATATAGAATTGACCACTCCAGTCTCCGAGGCCGGAATCCGCAAGGTATTCATTCACTTGCTTCAATGCATCATCCCTTCCGTTCCTGTCCGTGATCAATCCGCAGCTTTGCTGCAGCAATATAATTCTGCCGATTTCAGAATCTTCGGAAACGGAAGCAAAAGGCATGATGATATAGCGATCTAACGATACAGGCCTGCTGTCGCCGCTGCTGTAAAAAGCCCCTCCGCTTTCCGCAAAGCCTGTTACTTCAAAGGTAAAACGGCCCAAAATGTAATATCCTTCAAACCTGTCGCCCAGGAAGAAGGATCCTTTATATGCAGCTCCCATGATTACAGGAATTGTTCCGTTTCCCAGGAACTCATAATCCTCATCAGAGAATCCACGACCTTCTGTAATCTGTACGGGAAACAGATCAAAGAAGTTTTCTGTCACTTGCACAGCCTCTGCCGCCACCGCCGGTTCGCCCTCTATTTCATAAGCAGACTCCCCGGCAAACTCTGTTCCGTAATTGACCATACATTGATCAGGAATTGTCAGGTTGAGCAATTCTAAAGGATTTGTCGCATATGGTATAAAAGTCAGCTCTCCCGATGACCGCAATCGTTCTGAAAACGCCAGAAGGGACTGAAACCGTTGACCGTTATCCTGCCTGTATTCATCATATAATGAATCATCAAGGCGTTCCGCCATGCGCCAGGTAAAACTGTATGCCGGAAGATCGTCCAGTATTACCTTGTTGTCGAATACTGATTCACAAGAAGCATTGCCGAACAGCAGCATAACGCTTATCAGAAAGATAAGTGGTAATATGTGCCTGTTTTTCCCGTTCTTCATGATGTAATAGGGGGCCTGATCATCATACTCACCGAAGTCCCCGGATTCATCGATAAAAACGCTCAGTTCTTTCATGGATTAAATCCTCCGGAAAACAGGAAAGGCGAGGAACTTCCCCGCCATCAGATGGACCTGGGTCTTTCGACCACCCCAATCAGTTTCCTGATCTTGCTTACAGTATAAGGGTTTGAACGCTTTCTGTCAAGATATACCATTTTCATTGCGTCCGATAACTGACGCACTTTTGACGCACTCCTATGTCCCGGATTGTCCGAGCGCCTTATTTTTCGGCGTTCTGAGTTTCCAAAGGTTTCATCGTGGGGAACAGAAGCACGTCCCGGATCGCCGCGGAATCGGTCAGCAGCATGCACATCCGGTCGATCCCGAAGCCGATACCGCCGGTCGGGGGCATACCGATCTCCAGAGCGTTCAGGAAGTCCTCATCCGTGTGATTCGCTTCCTCATCGCCGGCGGCAAACTGCTCCTCCTGCATGGCAAACCGCTGCCGCTGATCGATGGGATCGTTCAGCTCGGAATAGGCGTTGGCCATCTCCCAGCCGTTCATAAAGAACTCAAACCGTTCCACATAATCGGGATGGCCGGGCTTCTTCTTGGTTAGCGGAGAAATCTCGATGGGATGATCCATGATGAAGGTGGGCTGAATCATATGTTCCTCGCAGAATTCCTCGAAGAACAGATTCAGAATATCCCCCTTCCGATGGCGCTCCTCGTATTCCACATGGTGCGCCTTCGCCGCTGCCCGGGCTTCCTCCAGGGTATGAATCTCATTGAAATCGACCCCGGCGTACTGTTTCACCGCGTCCACCATGGTCAGCCGGGCAAAGGGCTTGCCCAGATCCATCTCGATGCCGTTATAGACAATCTTCGTCGTTCCCAGAACCTCCTGCGCCACATGGCGGTACAGGTTCTCCGTCAGATCCATCATGCCGTGATAATCCGTATAGGCCTGGTACAGCTCCATCAGGGTGAATTCCGGATTGTGCCGGGTATCCAGGCCTTCGTTCCGGAACACGCGTCCGATCTCGTATACCCGCTCCAGGCCGCCGACGATCAGCCGCTTCAGATACAGCTCCAGGGAAATCCGCAGCTTGAAGTCCTCATCCAGGGCATTGAAATGCGTCTCGAAAGGCCGGGCCGCCGCGCCGCCGGCATTGGAAACCAGCATGGGCGTTTCCACTTCCATGAATCCCTGGGCATCCAGATAATGCCGGATGGAGGAAATGATTCTGGAGCGCTTGATGAAGGTATCCCGGACTTCCGGGTTCATGATCAGATCCACATACCGCTGCCGGTACCGAAGATCCGTATTGGTCAGACCGTGATACTTCTCCGGCAGAATCTGCAGGCTCTTGCTCAGCAGGGTCAGGCCGGCGGCATGAACGGAAATTTCTCCCGTCTTCGTCTTGAAAACGGTTCCCTTCAGGCCGATGATGTCTCCGACATCCATCCGCTTGAAGTCCTTATAGGATTCCTCCCCAACGGCGTCCCGGGCCACATAGCACTGGATACTTCCCTGCAGGTCCTGCACATTGCAGAAGGAAGCCTTGCCCATGATCCGCTTGGACATGAGACGGCCCGCGATGGAAACCTCCTGTCCCTCCAGCGCGTCATAATTGTTCCGGATATCCCCGCTGTGATGGGTTACGTCATATTTGGTGATTACAAAGGGATCCTTGCCCGCTTCCTGCAGCTCCTTCAGCTTGTCCCGGCGGATCTGCAGCAGTTCATTGATATTCTGAATTTCCGTTCCCGCCATGCTCTTCTCCTTATATACCGCCCGTGGCGGGGTCTTTTCCCCGCCACAGTCCCCTGAATTGCATTTTCTTACATCTTCTTGATGGCCAGCACCTTGTACTGCAGCTGGCCCGCAGGAATCTGAATCGTCACCGTCTGATTCTTCTTGGCGCCGATCAGACCCGCGCCGACAGGACTTTCATTGGAAATCTTGTCCGCCATGGGATCCGCTTCGTTCGCGCCGACAATGGCGTACTCGTACGTTTCCCCGTCTTCCAGGTCCTTCACCTGGACGATGGTGCCCACGGAAACCCGGTCCGTGCTGATCTCATCATCCGCTACCACGGTCGCCGTACGGATCGTCGCCTGCAGGCGGGTGATCTCCGCCTCAACCTTCGCCTGCTCCTTCTTGGCTTCATCATATTCAGCGTTCTCGCTCAGATCCCCGAACCCGCGGGCTACGGCAATCTGCTCGCTGATTTCATTCCGGCGGACGGAAATCAGATAATCCAGCTGTTCTTCAAGCTTTTTCAGCCCGCTCTCTGTCAGAACGGTGCCCTTTTCTTCTGCCATGGTCTTCCATAAGCTCCTTTCACACACAAGAAACACCCTGACACCGTCACCCGGGTTCAAGGTGTTTCCAATCTCCTGAGGTTACGGGGATTATAACCGGTTTCACCCTGTTTGTCAATGTAGAGTTTGCCGGGAAGCCGGTTCGGTCCCGGTTATTTTTTCAGCAGATTCAGAGCGGTCTGCAGCAGATCCCCCACGGTCTCCGCCTTCTTGACCGCCAGTTTGACCGCTTCCTTTTCGAGGAAGTTCAGTTTGTGATCCTTGTTCTTCTCAAACCAGTCCAGCAGCAGCTTCAGATCTTCCTGATTCATTGCCATTCTCCTCGTCTTATATTCCCTTTCCCTGTTTCCTATCCGGGAATCAGTTCCAGTATAATCAGCTCGCAGGGGTTCCCGATCCGGGGCACCCGTGGCTTCGCTCCGTTGGTCATTCCGCGGGAAATCATCATCCTTCCGCCGTCGTGCAGCCCGTGGGTCAGCCGGGGAAAGATTCCCTGTCCCGGAGCGTACAAGCCCCGGCCCAGGATCTGAATCTGTCCCCCGTGCGCATGGCCGCATACGGTAAAGTCAATATCCCGGCCCTTCACATAGTCCCGCCACACTTCCGGATGGTGGCACATCAGCAGGCGGAACCCATCCTCCCGCTCAAACCGGTCCAGAAAGGCCAGATTCGGCGTTTTCTCCCGGCGGCTGCTCAGTCCTCCCAGGCGGATTCCCCGGAACAGGCATTCCTCATCGTCCAGCAGCGTCACGCGGCTGTCGCGGACTTTGGCCAGATATTCCTCCCGGTGACGGTACTTCCGCTCGTGATTCCCGACGGAGTAGAAAACCGGCGCCGCTTCCGGAGCTTCCCGCAGAAAGCGCTCCGCGTTCCGGTTGTCCCTCCGGTGGCGGTCCACCAGATCCCCCGGCACCAGAATCGCGTCGCAGCGGGCAAAATCTTCCATCACGTCGTCAAACTCCGAGCTGTGCAGATCCGCCGCCACCGCCAGCCTCAGCGGCTCCGGAATTTTCGGCGACTGAATCCTGTGAATGGTCCGGATCCTGTTCATTTCTCCGCCCTTCCTTCCGAAGGCACTCCTTCCGAAGGGATCCCTTCCGCCGCGGGCGCTTCCGTCTCAGCTTTCTCCGCCGCGGGTTCTTCCGGCGCAGCCTCTTCCGCGCCGGCCACCTCCGCCGCGGATTCTTCCGCCGCGGATCCTTCCGCCGGCCGCCGGCGGTTTCTGCGGGAATAGAAGGTCAGGCAGACTCCGTAGGCCGCCAGCAGCAGGACGACGGTCAGGATGACCGGCAGCAGAAGCTCCTGCTGCAAAAGACGGATCATCGTGGCCAGCCGGCCGTTGGCTGCCGCGGCGGCTCCCGGCAGATCCAGCATCGCAACCAGCACGGCGCAGATCCCTGTCTGTATGCCCGCGCCTCCCAGAGAGCATCCCACATATTTGAGCGCTTCCTTCGGAGTTCCGGCAATCAGCAGGAGCATCAGTCCGGCGATGATCGCCGCCAGAATGGCCAGAATCACCGGAAGCCTGTTCACAAGATTCAGAAAGCTGCGTATATCGGCGTAATTCCGGATCTTTTCCAGGCCCAGATCCGTCAGATCGCTGCGAATGAAGAAAGTCGCGTTCCCGACTATCCGGATAATCCCCGCCGTCGCGTCGCCGTAGGCCTGGTTGATCTGATCCTGATCCTTCAGATTCGGAAAGCGAAGCAGCCCGCTCAGCATCTCTTCAATCTCTCCGTTATCCACCTTCGGGCCCTGTTTCGGCTTGCCGGTGTTCATGGTATCCCGGATCCAGGTCAGCCCCGCCAGATTCCGCCTGGCCAGCATCTCTCCGTCGAGGACCGCCAGCGTGCGGTCCGCTTCAAACCCGTATTCCTCCGCCAGGTCCCGGATCTTGTCCCTGGCCCATTCCGTTTCCTGCCGGATCAGCTCTTCATTGCCGGCCACCCGCTCGTGCACGCCCTGCGACTGAATCAGATACAGCACCGCGGCGCCCGCCAGCGCAAAAGTCAGCAGCAGGCTCAGAACGGCTGCCAGCGCCCAGGAAAACCCTCTGGCCGTCTTACCCGGACTCTGCCGGTTCTTTCGGATCGTACTCATCTTTTCACCACCGTTTTCAGCACCAGGCCGAAGGCCTTGAGAATATAGGGCCGCGCGAGGATAAATCCCGCGATCAGGAGAATCGCTCCCGGCAGCGCGGCTGTCAGAATTCCGCTCCAGCCTGTTTTCCGTTTGGTTTTCCGTATCACTTTCTGATCCGCTCCCTTCTTCGGTGTCTTTTTTGCTGTACATCGTCCTTCATGGGGGCTTCTCCCCTCAGTTCCAGCAGCCGGTCCCGCAGTTTGGCCGCGCGCTCAAACTCGAGCTCCTTCGCCGCCGAGATCATCTCATCCTCAATCTGCCGCATGAGCGCGTTCCGTTCATCCTCATTCAGCGGAGCGGCGGCCCCCTCCTCCACCTTCTTCGTGATTTCGATCACGGAGCGGATGGCGTTGCGTACGCTCTCCGGCGTAATGCCGTGGGCTTCATTATACGCCTTCTGAATCGCCCGGCGGCGGTCCGTCTCCGTCATGGCCTTCATCATGCTGTCCGTCAGGGTATCCCCGTAGAGGATGACCCGGCCGTCCACATTCCGGGCCGCCCGTCCGATGGTCTGAATCAGGGACGTTTCACTCCGCAGGAAGCCTTCCTTGTCCGCATCCAGAATGGCGACCAGCGCCACCTCGGGCAGATCCAGTCCTTCCCGCAGCAGGTTGATGCCCACCAGCACATCGTATTCTCCCAGGCGCAGATCCCGCAGAAGCTCCATCCGCTCCATGGTCTGGATATCGCTGTGCAGATAGCGCACCCGGATCTCCAGATCCTTCAGGTATTCCGTCAGGCTCTCCGCCATGCGCTTCGTCAGCGTGGTGACCAGAACCCGCTCGCCGCGGGCGGTCACCTTCCGGATCTCCCCGACCAGATCATCCACCTGGCCGGTCGCCTTTTTCATCACGACTTCCGGATCCAGCAGCCCCGTCGGCCGGATGATCTGCTCCACGATCTGATCCGCGCGTTCCCGCTCGTAGGGACCGGGGGTCGCGGATACAAACACGGTCTGCCCGATCCGCTCCTCAAACTCGGAAAACAGCAGCGGCCGGTTATCGAAGGCGGAAGGCAGGCGGAAGCCGTAATCCACCAGGGTTTCCTTCCGCGCCCGGTCTCCGTTGTACATCGCGCGGATCTGGGGCACCGTCACGTGACTTTCGTCGATCATCACCAGAAAGTCTCCCGTGAAGTAGTCCAGCAGCGTATAGGGCGCGTCTCCGGGCTTCCGGCCGTCGAAATAGCGGGAATAGTTTTCAATGCCCTGGCAGTAGCCGATCTCCCGCATCATTTCGATATCATACCGGGTTCGCTGGGCGATCCGCTGCGCCTCCAGCAGTTTTCCCGCTTCCTCAAACTCCGCGATCCGTTTCGCCAGGTCCGCCTCGATGTCCCCGATATGCTCCTCCATATGGGCCGGATCCGTGGCGTAATGGGTCGCCGGAAACAGCGCCGCGTGCTCCAGCGTGGCGAGCACATGCCCGCTGACCGCGTCGATTTCGGAGATCCGGTCGATCTCGTCCCCGAAATACTCCACCCGAAGCGCCTTCTCGTGCTCCCCCGCGGGAATGATCTCGATCACATCCCCCCGGACCCGGAAGGTACCCCGGGCAAATTCCATGTCGTTCCGTTCGTACTGAATATCAATCAGATCCCGGATCAGCCGGCTTCGGGGAATTTCCATCCCCGGCCGCAGGCTGATCATCATTCCTTCGTACTCGCTGGGATCTCCCATGGAATAGATGCAGCTGACGGACGCGACGATAATCACGTCCTTCCTTTCCCGCAGGGCGGCGGTGGCGCTGTGGCGCAGCCTGTCAATCTCATCGTTGATGGAGGCGTCCTTTTCAATATAGGTATCCGAGGAAGCGATATACGCTTCCGGCTGATAATAATCGTAATAGCTGACGAAGTATTCCACCCGGCTGTCCGGGAAAAAAGCCCGCAGCTCCGTGCACAGCTGCGCCGCCAGGGTCTTGTTGTGGGCGATCACCAGCGTGGGCTTCTGTACCTTTTCAATCACGGAAGCCATGGTAAAGGTTTTCCCGCTCCCCGTGACCCCCAGCAGAATCTGATTCTTCAGACCCGCCCGGATTCCGGCGGCCAGGGCTTCAATCGCCTGCGGCTGATCCCCGCTGGCCTGATAGGGCGCCTTCAGCACAAACTGATCCATGCTTTTTCCTCTTCCTTCGGATATCGCAGCGTCACGGTTTCCCCGTCTTTCGCCGTCCAGGTCCGTTCAAAAATCTCCCGCGCGGCCGGCAGGCAGCTTTCCGGCTCCTCCAGGCTGGTGCTGAAATGGGTCAGAAGCAGCGCTCCCGCGTCCGCGTCCCGGGCCAGCTCCGCCGCTTCCGAAAAGAGCATATGATGGTTCTTTACCGCCAGGGGACGTTTTTCCTCCTCGCCGTACATTCCTTCCAGGATGAGCAGATCCGCGTCCGCCACCGCGTTCCGCAGCGTTTCGCAGGGACGGGTATCGGTGGAAAAAACCATCGTGATTCCCTTTCGTGGACTGCCGGTCACATCCTCCGGATGAATTCTGCGTAGTCCGACCCGTACGCTTTCCCCGGCCTGCAGCCGTTTCCAGTCCGCCAGCGGAACATGCAGCGCTTCCGCCTTTTTCGGATCGAAAGCCGCCGCCCGGGGCAGATGGATCCGGAATCCGAAACAGGGAATGCCTCCGTGATCCACCGGAAAGGCCCGGATCTGCAGTCCGATGATCTCAAAGCTCCCTCCCGCCGGAGGCAGCTCATGCAGCAGGACCGGAAAGCTCAGCTTCGGAACGATCACGCAGAGGCCCTCCGTAACCCGCTTCAGCCCCTGCGGCCCCCAGATATGGAAAGGCTCCTCCCGCCCGGCTTTTTCAAGGCTCAGAAGGAGCCCGGGAAGGCCGGTGCAGTGATCCCCGTGAAAATGAGTCATCGCCAGCCCTTCCAGGCATTTAAACCCCCAGCCCAGACGACGGATCCCCACCTGGGTTCCCTCGCCGCAGTCCAGCAGAAAAGCCTGTCCGTTCACCCGGAGATACAGGGAAGACAGCGCCCGGTCCGGCAGAGGCAGCGTCCCGCCCGTGCCCAGCGTGCAGCATTCCAGCATCCGTCTTCCCTCCCTTCCGTATCTTATGATTGTATCATACTTCCGGCAGGAAAACCACCTGCCGCTCCCGGCTTTTCTGCGCGCTTTTTCCGGGCGGTTCCCCGGTTCTCCGTCTCATGATTATGCATAATTATCCGGTTTTATGCATCTGTATATGCATATATTCATTTTCTGTATTTCATCGGTTTTTTTAAATTCTTTCTTGTTTTTCTATATTTCACCTCTTGACAAAGGAGTTTGAATCGTGTATATTCCATGCATATTTAGAACGAAGGAGGAAGGAATCATGAATAAGGAAAACATCAGGAAGGTCGTCCTCGCCTATTCCGGCGGTCTCGATACATCCATCATCATTCCCTGGCTGAAGGAGAATTACAACAACCCGGAGATCATCGCCGTCTCCGGCAACGTCGGGCAGGCGGACGAGCTGGAAGGCCTTGAGGAGAAGGCGCTGAAGACCGGCGCTTCCAAACTGTATGTGCTGGATCTGACCGATGAATATGTGGATCACTATATCATCCCCACCATGAAGGCCGGGGCGGTCTATGAGGATTATCTGCTGGGCACCAGCCACGCCCGTCCCTGCATCGCCAAGGGGCTGGTGGAGATCGCGAAGAAGGAAGGCGCGGATGCCATCTGCCACGGCTGCACCGGAAAGGGCAACGATCAGGTGCGTTTTGAGCTGGCCGTCAAGCATTTCGCTCCGGACATGCCCATCATCGCCCCCTGGCGGGAGTGGACGATTCAGTCCCGGGATGAGGAGATCGATTACGCCGAAGCGCATCATATCCCGCTGAAGATCACCCGGGAAACCAATTATTCCAAGGATAAGAACCTGTGGCATCTGAGCCATGAGGGCCTGGATCTGGAGGATACGGGCAACGAACCCCAGTATGAGAAGCCCGGCTTCCTGGAAATGGGTGTCTCTCCCCTGGACGCGCCGGATCAGCCCACCTATGTCACCCTGGATTTCGAAAAGGGCATTCCCGTCGCGCTGGACGGGGAAAAGATGTCCGCCAAGAATATCATTCTGAAGCTGAACGAACTGGGCGGAGCCAACGGCATCGGCATCATCGACATCGTGGAGAACCGGCTGGTCGGCATGAAATGCCGCGGTGTGTATGAGACCCCCGGCGGCACCATTCTGTACAAGGCGCATGAGACGCTGGAATCCATCTGTCTGGACAAGCTGACCATGCATGAAAAGCAGAAGCTTTCCATCACCTTTGCCGAGCTGGTTTACAACGGCCTCTGGTTCTCCCCCCTGCGGGAAGCTCTCTCCGCCTTCGTGGACAAGACGCAGGAGAAGGTCACCGGCAAGGTGAAGCTCAAGCTCTACAAGGGCAACATCATCAAGGCCGGCGTCTGGAGCGATTATTCCCTCTATTCTGAGAATATCGCCACCTTCGGAGCCAGCGATTACAATCAGAAGGATTCCGCCGGCTTCATCACCCTCTTCGGGCTGCCCACAAAGGTTCAGGCCATGGTGGATGCCGCGAACGAGAAAAAGTAAGAAAGGGACTTTTCATGCCCAGCATCTTCATTGACGGCAGCGCCGGAACGACCGGGCTGCGGATCCGGGATCGTCTGGCTTCCCGGAAGGATCTGACGCTGATTACGCTGCCGGAGGAGAGCCGGAAGGATCCGGAGGCCAGGAAGGCCGCGCTGAACGAAGCGGACGTAGCCTTCCTCTGCCTGCCGGATGACGCGGCCCGGGAAGCCGTTTCCCTTCTTTCCTCTCCCCGGACGGTTCTCATTGATACGTCCACCGCTCATCGGGTGGCTCCGGGATGGGTCTATGGCTTCCCGGAGCTTCCCGGGCAGCGGGACCGGATCCGCTCTTCCCGGCGGATCGCCAATCCCGGCTGTCACGCCACCGGGTTTATTTCCCTGGTCGAGCCTCTGGTTTCCGCGGGCATTCTCAAGCAGAGCGCCCGCCTTTCCTGTTTTTCCCTGACCGGTTATTCCGGCGGCGGAAAGAAGATGATCGCGGAGTATGAAGCGGAAAACCGCTCCGCGCTGCTGCAGGCTCCCCGGCAGTACGGCCTGAGCCAGGGCCATAAGCATCTGCCGGAAATGGCGGCTCTCTGCGGCCTGGAGGTTCCTCCGGTCTTCAGCCCCGTTGTAGCCCCCTACTACGCGGGCATGGAGGTCACCGTTCCCCTGACGGACGCGGAGACCGATGCCTCGCCGGAGGAAATCGCCGCTGTCTATCGCAGCCGCTATACCGGCGGGCTGGTCCGCTATGCGGACGCGGCGGATGAAAGCGGCTTCCTGTCCGCCGGAGCGCTGGCGGGCCGGGATGATCTGGAGGTGGCCGTATTCGGCCGGCCGGGCCGGATCCTGCTGGTTTCCCGCTTTGACAACCTGGGCAAGGGCGCTTCCGGCGCCGCCATTCAGAACATGAATCTGGTGCTGGGCCTGCCGGAAGGAACCGGCCTGAAGGGAGCAGCCGGATGGATCAGCTGAACATCAGGCCGATGACCATCGGGGATTATGAAGAGGTCCGGGCGCTGTGGATGACCATCCGCGGTTTCGGCATCCGGGCCCTGGATGATTCCCGGGAGGATATCGAGCGGTTCATTCTCCGGAATCCCACAACCAGCGTGGTCGCCCGGATGAACGGAAAAATCGTCGGTTCCATCCTCTGCGGCTCCGACGGCCGCCAGGGTTCCCTGTATCATGTCTGCGTGGCGAAGGAATACCGCCGCCGCCGCATCGGAACCCAGATGGTCGGCTGGTGTATGCATCAGCTGCGCGCCCTGGGCATCAACAAGGTGGCCCTCATCGCCTTCCCTTCCAATGACGCCGGGAACGCCTTCTGGAAGCAGATCGGCTGGCGCCAGTCGGACGTGAATTACTACGAATTTGTGCTGAATGAAAAAAACATCACCCGGTTTATCGGGGAGGAGGACTGACCATGAAAACAATCGCCGGAGGCGTCACCGCGGCAAAGGGCTTTCAGGCCGCTGCCTGCGAGGCCGGTATCAAATATCAGGGCCGGATGGATATGGCCATGATCTGCAGCACGGTTCCCTGCGCGGTCGCCGGAACCTTTACCTCCAATCAGTTTAAAGCCGCGCCGGTCCTCTGGGATCAGACGATCCTGCATCAGTACGGCCAGGCGCAGGCAGTGGTCGTCAACGCCGGCATCGCCAACGCGGCCACAGGAGTGCCCGGCCTCGACCTGTGCCGGCAGACGGCGGAAGCCGCCGCGGCCGCGCTGCATATTTCCTCCTCGCTGGTCCTGCTCGGCTCCACCGGAGTCATCGGTCCCGCCCTGCCGCTGGACCGGATGACGGCCGGCATCAACCGGATGGCGGCTCAGCTTTCCGATACCACGGAGGCGGGCACGCTGGCCAGCCGGGCCATCATGACCACCGATACCGTGAACAAGGAGACGGCCGTGGCCTTTGAGCTTCCGGCGGCGGACGGCCGGGGCACGGTCACCGTCCGTCTGGGAGGCATGAGCAAGGGCTCCGGCATGATTCATCCGAATATGTGCACGATGCTGGGCTACCTGACGACGGACTGCGCCATCAGCCGGCCGCTGCTCCAGAAAGCGCTCTCCGCGGTGGTTCCGGATACCTTCAATATGATTTCCGTGGACGGGGATACCAGCACCAACGATACGCTGCTGCTTCTGGCGAACGGTCAGGCGGGCAACCGCTGCATCCAGGAAGAGGACGGAAGCTACGCCCTGTTCCGGGACGCCCTGTTCCAGGTCTGCCGGACGCTGGCCGTAATCATGGCCGGCGACGGCGAAGGCGCCACCCATCTGATCGAGATGCGGGTGATTCACGCGGACACAAAGGAAAACGCCCGTCAGCTGGCCCGCTCCGTCGTTTCCTCCAGCCTGGTCAAAGCCATGATCTACGGCAAAGACGCCAACTGCGGCCGGATTCTCTGCGCCCTGGGCTATGCCGGTCCGGCCTTTGATCCTTTCAGCATCGAGCTGTATATGGTCAGCCCGGATCAGAATCTCTGCTTCTACCGGGACGGCCGGGTACAGAATTTTGACGAGGAAAAGGCGCTGGCTCTGCTTTCCGAACACGCGGTCCGCTTCCTGTGCGACCTGAAGATGGGAGATGAGGAAGCCACCGCCTGGGGCTGCGATCTCACCTATGACTATGTAAAGATTAACGGGGACTATCGTTCCTGATTCTGCGGCGAAAGGAGCGGGGGACAACGTCCCCCCGATCGATCCGATGACAAATCTGAGCAATATGGAGCGGGCCGAGGTGCTGACCGCGGCGCTTCCGCACATCCGTCACTATACCGGGAAAATCGTCGTGGTGAAATACGGCGGAAACGCCATGGTCAACGAGCAGCTGAAGCAGCAGGTAATGGAAGATATCGTGCTGCTCTGGCTGATCGGCGTCCGGGTGGTGCTGGTGCACGGCGGCGGGCCGGAAATCAATCAGCTCATGGACCGGCTGGGCAAAAAGCCGGAGTTTGTGGACGGCCTGCGGGTGACCGACAGGGAAACCATGGACATCGTGCAGATGGTTCTGGCGGGAAAGGTCAACAAAACCCTGGTTAATCTGCTGGAAATGAAGGGCGGCCGGGCCATCGGTCTTTCCGGAATGGACGGGCGCCTGCTCCAGTGCCACGTAAAGGATCCCCGGCTGGGCTATGTGGGGGAGATCGAAAAGATTCACATCAAGCCCGTGACGGATCTGCTGGAGAACGGTTACATTCCCGTGGTGTCCACCGTGGGCTGCGATAAATCCGGCAATGCCTATAACATTAACGGGGATACGGCGGCGGCGTATATCGCCGGCGCCCTGGCGGCGGAGCGTCTCATTATGATGACGGATATTGCCGGCGTCCTGAGGGATAAAAACGATCCCTCCACGCTGATTCCCCGGATCTCGCTGGAGGAGCTTCCCGGGCTGTATGACAGCGGCATTATCTCCGGCGGCATGATTCCCAAGGTGGAATGCTGCGCCACCGCCCTGTCCCGGGGCGTCCGGAACGTGGTCATCATGGACGGCCGGGTTCCCCATTCCATCCTGATGGAGCTGCTGACGGACGAAGGCGCCGGAACAATGGTATCCCACTGAGCAAGGAGGGACTTTCCGATGAATACGATGGAACTGGATCAGGCCTATGTGGCCCATACCTATAAACGCTTCCCGCTGGAAATCGTTTCCGGCAGCGGATCCCTGGTGAAGGATGCCGCCGGAAAGGAGTATATCGATATGGGTTCCGGAATCGCCGTCACCTCTTTCGGTGTCGCGGATGAAACCTGGATCGGAGCGGTCGAGGAACAGCTGCACCGGGTGCAGCATATGTCCAACCTGTACTATACGGCTCCCTGCGCGCATCTGGCGGAAGCCCTCTGCCGGCGGACGGGCATGAGCCGGGTCTTCTTCTCCAATTCCGGAGCCGAGGCCAATGAATGCGCCATCAAGATCGCCCGGAAATGGGCGGCGGAAAACAAAAGCCCGGACTGCTCGGTGATTGTGACCCTGCAGAACAGCTTTCACGGTCGTACGCTGACGACCCTGGCCGCCACCGGACAGGATCATTTTCACCGGTTGTTCCAGCCGCTGACTCCCGGGTTCGCCCATATCGCGCCGGGGGATCTGGACGCGCTGGAAAGCCTGTGCGCGGATAACAAAGTCGCCGCCGTGCTGATTGAGTGCGTGCAGGGCGAGGGCGGCGTGGTGCCCCTGGATCCCGTTTTCGCGCAGAAGCTGGAAGCCTTCTGCCGTTCCCATAATCTGCTGCTCATGGTGGATGAGGTGCAGACCGGCAACGGACGGACCGGAAAGCTGTATGCCTATATGCATTACGGCCTGCATCCGGACGTGGTTTCCACGGCCAAGGGGCTGGCCGGTGGCCTGCCGCTGGGCGCCACCCTGATGTCGGACCGGGTCAAGGATATCCTCTCCTACGGAGACCACGGCTCCACCTTCGGGGGCAACCCTGTCTGCGCGGCCGGCGCCCTCTCGGTGCTGGACCGGCTCACAGACGATTTTCTGCAAAAGGTCACCGAAAAGGCGGCGCTTCTCCGGAGCCTGCTGGAAGGCGCGCCCGGCATTCAGTCCGTCACGGGGCTCGGCCTGATGATGGGGCTGAAAACCGACCGTCCCGCGCCGGAAGTCATTGCCGGCTGCATGGAACGCGGCGTGCTCTGTCTCTCCGCCAAGGATAAGGTGCGTCTCCTGCCCGCCCTGAATATTCCCGAAGAACTGCTTCGCCAGGCCGCGGATGTCATCCGCACCGTCTGCAAACCATAATCAAGGAGGACTGCCCCATGGCGTTTCTCGTTTTAGGCAACGGCGCTGTCTTTGAAGGCCGCCGGATCGGCGCCCCCGTGGACCGGCTGGGCGAACTGGTATTCACCACCGGCATGGAAGGCTATCTGGAAACCCTGACGGATCCCAGCTATTACGGCCAGATCGTTACGCAGACCTTTCCGCTGATCGGCAACTACGGCGTCATCGAGGAGGATTTTGAGGGAAACAGCGCCCTGTTCGGCTATATCGTGCGGGAGCTCTGTTCCACGCCCTCGAATTTCCGCTCGGCCTATCCGCTGAATGACTATCTGGTTTCCCGCGGAATCCCCGGCCTGTGCGGCGTGGATACCCGGGAAATTGTCCGCATCACCCGGGAGGAAGGCGTCATGAACGCCCTGATCTGCGATCAGGTTCCGGAGGATCTTTCCGCCATCCGCGCCTTCCGCGTGGAAAACGCGGTTCCCTCCGTCACGGGGGATACGGTACGCTCCTTCCCGGCGCAGGGAAAGGAAATTGCGCGGGTCGCCCTGATGGATTACGGCGTCAAGCGGAATATTATCCGTTCCCTGACCCGCCGCGGCTGTTCCGTCACCGCCTATCCGGCCGGAACCCCGGCGGAAACCGTTCTGGCCGCCGATCCGGACGGCATCATGCTGTCCAACGGCCCCGGCGATCCGAAGGAAGCCTCCGCCTGCGCGCGGGAAATCAAAAAACTGATCGGAAAGAAGCCCGTTTTCGGCGTCTGCCTGGGGCACCAGCTGGTCGCCCTGGCCCTCGGCGGCGATACGGCCAAGCTGAAGTACGGCCATCGGGGCGGCAATCAGCCGGTCCGGGATCTGATCGGCGGCAAGGCGTATATCACCAGCCAGAACCACGGCTACGCGGTCCTGGCGGATTCCCTGAAGGGAATCGGCATCCCCTCCTTCGTCAACGCCAACGACGGCAGCTGCGAGGGAATGAACTATCCGGATCTGGACTGCGTCACGGTGCAGTTCCATCCCGAAGCCGCTTCCGGTCCCCGGGATACCGGTTTCCTGTTCGATCAGTTTGTCGCAAGGATGGGAGGGAAAATGCATGCCTAAGGATTCCTCAATCCGCAAAGCCCTGGTCATCGGTTCCGGTCCCATCGTGATCGGTCAGGCGGCGGAATTTGATTATGCCGGTGCTCAGGCCTGCCGCGTGCTGAAAGCGGAAGGGGTCAATGTGGTTCTGGTCAATTCCAATCCCGCCACCATCATGACGGATCAGCATCTGGCGGATGAAATCTATCTGGAGCCCCTGAATGAGGTCACCCTGCGCCGGATCATTGAAAAGGAACGGCCGGACGGTCTGCTGGCCGGTCTGGGCGGCCAGACCGGACTCACCCTGGCCATGCAGCTGAGCCGGGACGGCACGCTGGATCAATACGGCGTCCGCCTGCTGGGCTCCCCCATCGACGCCATTGAAAAAGCGGAGGACCGGGAAAAATTCCGCGATACCATGCAGGCCATCGGCCAGCCCTGCGTTCCTTCCGAGATCGCGGAAACGCTGGACGCGGCGCTCCGGGCCGCGGAGGATATCGGCTATCCGGTCATTGTCCGTCCGGCCTATACCCTGGGCGGCAGCGGCGGCGGCATCGCCGCAAACGAGCAGGAGCTCCGGTCCATCGCCCGGGGCGGTCTGGACGCCTCCCCGATTCACCAGATTCTGGTGGAAAAATGCATCTCCGGATGGAAGGAAATCGAATTCGAAACCATGCGGGACGCGGCCGGCAACGCCATCGCGGTCTGTTCCATGGAAAACGTGGATCCGGTGGGCATTCATACCGGGGACAGCGTGGTCGTGGCTCCGGCGCTGACCCTCTCCGATCATGAGTATCAGATGCTCCGTTCCGCCTCGCTGGAAATCGTGTCCGCCATCGGCATTGTCGGAGGCTGCAACTGCCAGTTCGCCCTGAACCCCGATTCCTTTGAATACGCGGTCATCGAGGTCAATCCGCGGGTCAGCCGGTCTTCCGCGCTGGCCAGCAAGGCGACCGGTTATCCCATCGCCAAAATCACCACCCGGATCGCCCTGGGCTATCTCCTGGATGAAATCCCCAATGATATCACCGGGAAAACCGTCGCCTGCTTCGAGCCCACCATCGATTACATCGTCGTCAAGTTCCCCAAATGGCCCTTCGATAAATTCCACGGTTCCTCCCGCCGGCTGGGAACCCAGATGAAAGCCACCGGCGAAGTCATGGCCATCGGCCAGCGCTTCGAGGAAGCCCTGATGAAGGCCGTTCGCGGAGCGGAAATCTCGCTGGATACGCTGAACGCGCCGCCCCTGTCCGATGAGGATGTCCGGGTCCGGCTGACGCGCCAGGATGACCATCGCCTGTTCACAGTCTTTGAGGCGCTGAAGAGCGGCGTTTCCGTCGACGAAATCTTTGACCTGACCAAGATCGACCGTTTCTTTCTCTTCCGCCTGCGGGATATGGCGGAGATGGAGAAAAAGGTCGCTGAAAACGGCCTCACCTCCGAAGACTACGCCCGCATGAAGCAGCTGGGGTATCCGGATTCCGCGATCAAACGCCTGGCCGGCGTGGATCAGGTTCCCGGATGGACCTTCAGCTATAAAATGGTGGATACCTGCGCCGCGGAATTCGCCGCGGAAACCCCGTATTTTTACTCCTGCACGGATCAGGCCTGCGAATCCCGGAGTCTGAAGCGGTCCGGCCGGCCGGTGGTCATCGTGCTGGGCTCGGGCCCCATCCGGATCGGCCAGGGCATTGAGTTTGACTATTCCTCCGTTCACTGTGTCTGGACGCTCCGGCGGATCGGTTATGACGTGGTCATCATCAACAATAACCCGGAAACGGTCTCCACGGACTACGACACCGCGGACCGGCTGTATTTCGAGCCGCTGACCCCGGAGGACGTCATGAACGTGATCCGGGTGGAAAAGCCCATCGGGGTGGTCGTCGCCTTCGGCGGCCAGACCGCCATCAAGCTGACCGGCTTCCTGCATGATCAGGGCATCCGGATTCTGGGCACCTCCGCCGAATCCATCGACATCGCTGAGGACCGGGAACGCTTCGACGCGCTGCTGGAACGCTTCGGAATCCGCCGGCCCCGGGGCATGGCCGTACGGACCATGGAGGAGGCTGTCGCGGCCGCGGAGGATCTGGGGTATCCGGTCCTGCTGCGCCCCTCCTATGTCATCGGCGGGCAGAATATGACCATTTCCCGGAACCGCGCCCAGACGGAGGACTACATGGCCCGCATTCTTTCCGGCGGGATTGAGAATCCGGTGCTGATCGATCAGTATCTGCCCGGAATCGAGCTGGAAGTGGACGTGATCTCCGACGGCACGGATGTGCTGATTCCCGGAATCATGGAGCATATCGAGCGGGCCGGCGTACACAGCGGCGACTCCATCGCCGTCTATCCGCCCTTCAACCTGACGGAAAAATTCCAGAAGAAGGTCTGCGATATCTCCGTCAAGCTGGCCCTGGCGCTGGGAACCCAGGGACTGGTCAACATCCAGTATCTGATTTATGACAATGAACTGTATGTCATCGAGGTGAATCCCCGGGCTTCCCGGACGATTCCCTATATCTCCAAGGTGACGGGCGTTCCCATGGTGGATCTGGCTTCCCGGGTCATGCTGGGCGAGTCCCTGCAGTCCATGGGCTTCGGCTCCGGTCTGTATCCCGTGCCTCCCTACTGTGCCATCAAGGTTCCCGTCTTCTCCTTTGAAAAGCTGAACGACGCGGATTCCATTCTGGGGCCGGAAATGAAATCCACCGGCGAAGTGCTGGGCATCGGCATCACCAAGGCGGAAGCGCTGTTCAAGGGGCTGTCCGCCGCCGGATTCTCCCTGTCCACCGCCCGGGACAATGCCCATACGGGCGTCCTGATCTCCGTGGAAGACGAGGATTTCCCGGATGCCATCATTCTGGCCAAACGCTGCTATGACCTGGGCATCCATGTCTATGCCACCAAGGATACCGCCCGCGCGATCTCCTCCGTGGGTATTCAGGTTCAGACGGTCGCCGATCCCCGTGTCAGCGATGAAATCATTCAGCTCATGGAAAACGGCGCCGTGCATTACATCATTTACACAGGCGCCGTAAAAGACGATACCGTCGGCGATTACCGGGTGCTTCACCGCCGGGCGATGATTCTGGGAGTTCCCTGCATGACTTCTCTGGATACCGCCAACGCGCTGGCGGAGCTGCTGGGATCCCGCTTCTCGGCGGAAAACACAGAGCTGGTGGATATCAATCACATGAGACGGAACCGGGACTGAAAAGTCAGTCCCGGTTCCCTTTTCGTTTTACAGTCCTTCATCCGGCACCGTCGGTTCGCTCATGTACGCGTACAGGATGGCATCCGTCCAGGTGACATGGCCGGTCACATCATAGTTCTGCAGCCAGCGGGTGTAGAAATCGAAATACGCGTTGGAGTAAACCGGAATCGCCGGAACCAGCTCCTGATACCGCTGCTGGAAGGCCATCCAGTGATTCTCATAGGTTAACAGATCCCCCGGATTCGTGGCAGCCATATCGCAGGCCAGCCGGTACAGCTCATCATCCGCGATTCCCGTGTTGTTGCCCAGACCGATCCGCGCGGTCGAGGGATCGAACTGCGCCCGGGGATCGAATACTTCCTGGAAATTGCTGCCCAGATACAGGATATGGGCCGTTCGTCTGTCCAGCCGGTAATATTCCCGCAGCAGGTTCTGCCAGTCCACGGGAACCAGGGTCACCCGGATGCCCGCCTCGGTCAGATGCGCGATAAAGGTATCCTTCAGAATGTCGCCGATCCCGTTTCCAACCGGATATTCCAGGGTAAAATCGAGTCTTTCGATCTTCCCTTCCTCATTCATCCGGCAGCGGTAGTCGTCCCACTCCGGATCGTAAGGATCCCCGTCCGAATTCAGCGTCCAGCCATCCGTCTCCAGCAGATGGACCGCTTCCTCCACATCCAGATCATATCTTTTAATATTGGTCATGCTCAGGGCATCGCCGGCCTCTTCCAGCTCCGGAATCGCCAGGGATCCCGAGGCGGCCTGATACATCCATTGTCCGATGCCGTAGTATCCGTCTGTCCGGATTCCGTAGGAACCGCAGTACCGGCTGACCGTCTCATCCTTATCCAGGCACAGGGCCAGCGCCTGACGGACGGTCTGGTACTTCATGGCTCCCAGTTCGCAGCAAAGGGACAGGAAGCTCAGCCCCGACCGGGAATAGCTCTGCATGGCGTAGTTCTGCATGCCGACCAGGGAAACGCCCTCCTGGATGGTCTCTTCCTTCAGGATTTTGTTCAGCAGCCCGAATTCCCCGGCCTCCAGCCTTTCGATCACATCCGCGCCGTTCGCGGGCCTGATCCGCAGTCTGTGAATGCTGGGCTTCTGTCCCTCAAAGTTCCCGATATACATGGTGTTGATATCGAGAACCGCCTCATGGGTTTCATCATCATAGGAGTACAGTTTGTAAGGTCCGCTGACCACGGACGGATGAGACAGGTACCCGTATTTCGGATCCAGAAGGGTGGTCTCCAGCAGCACACTGTTGAACACCCCGTCGATATAGGCGCCTTCGCCGTCGTCCAGCACCTGGCATCCCGGCGCGATCGCCCGGATAGGCATCGGATAGCAGCGCAGATAGCTCAGCTCATAAAAGAAGGGCAGGTATTCCTTCTTCACGGTCAGGCTCAGCGTATAGTTGTTCAGAATCCGGACGCCGGCGATTCCGTTCCGGTTCCCGGTCCGGTAATCGTCCACCCCGAGAATCATGGTATAGTGATTGGTATCCCCGCCCAGGGTCCGCACCGCCGGCGCGGTGCTCAGCAGGATGGAAAAAGCATAATCCGCCGCGGTAATCGGCGTCCCGTCGGAATACTTCAGCGCCTCGTTCAGGGTCATGACATAGACCCGGTTTCCGCCCTCAGCCGCACTCTGATCCATCACGCTCATGCTGGTTACCACGGAGGGATCCGGCTCAAAATAATCATACCCGTGGTCCCAGCGGATCAGGTTGTACCCGTTGATCAGGGCCATCACGTCCACATCGCTGGTACTGTAGCCCCACATCCGGGTGGTAAAATTGCCGCTCAGCGGCGTCGGATTGCCCACCACCAGTTCCTTCGGATCATAGGCCGGTCCGGTATAGAGGTAGGCTTCTTCCTCCTCGTCCTCTTCCGTCTCAAAATCCTCCGCCCAGGCCGCTCCGGCGGTCAGCAGGAGCATTGCCGCCATCAGCCATGCGATGATTCGTTTCATGCCCTGTTCTCCTTCTTACTCCCAGCATTCGCCCACGTTGACCGGCATGGCGCCGAAGCTTCTGGGAATCTTGTAATCCTCGATCACGGTATATCCGTATTCGTCCGGAATATACACGACCCGGATCCGCTGATTGCCCGTAAAGATTCCCTGAACCAAGGTCAGGCCGGCACGGTAACCGGCGATCTCCGGCACGGGAACCGAATACTCGTCCCCGATGTGCATCTTCTGCAGCGTGACGGCTTTGGCCAGCGTCTCGCCCTTTTCATCCAGGAACTCGATCGTCAGCACATAATCCATCGGTTTGTAGATCACGTGATACACGTCATCCCGGACGCCCATCTTCCCGCTGACCAGCGTCATGTTGGTCTGATAACCGGGAATCTGCGGGCTGTAGATTGCGAAGGCTTCTCCCTCCCGGTGATTGACGCTGGCTGTCTTGGCCGCGGGCTCCCCGCCCTGCTTTCTCAGCCAGTAGAACACTTTCACATTCCGGATCGAGGATTTGGTGCCGGAGGAATATCCACCGCCGCCGTAATATCCGCCGCCGGAGCTGCCGCCGGAGCTGCCGCTGCTGCTTCCGGTTGAGGTTCCTGTCGTTCCGGTTCTGTTCGTTATGCTGCTCCTGGAGGGCGGAACCACCGGCGCGGGAATATGCGTGTCGGTGATGGTAACCTTACCGCCGTTCAGCACCCTGAGCGGTTCCTCCGCGTCAGTCGTATACCCGTTGGCGTTGATCATTATTTCCCGTACGCTGTAGGAAATCGGCTTTCCGCCCTCATTGACCGGCAGTCCGCTCCAGACCTTCGTCCACACCAGATCCGCTGTCTGCACCGTGACGCTGTCCGCGATGTCGGTATTTCCGTCCACCGTCTTCAGCAGCTCAATCCGTGTCACCACGTCCGCACGCAGCCCGTCCCTGTCCAGCCGGTCGTTCCACCGCTTGATCACCGTGATCAGGGTCTGCGCCGGCCGGTAGGTGTTTGAGATCGTTTGGCCGATCTTGAAATCCCGGTATTTCTGTTGGCTGGTCGTATTGTATCCCGGAACTTTATTTTCCCGGATGATATATTGGATCTCCTTTCCGGCTTTGTATTTGTCTCTGATCCCGTAGCTGACCGTATAGGTATTATCGGAATTGGCTGTGATTGTCGGTGTTTGACCTGTAGCTTCTGCCCCGTCAATAAACAGCTTCAGATAGGACGCGTAATCGCCTGTACTCGGCCGCTTTCCATCCTGGTTGCTTCCGTCGTTCCATTGGGTGGTAACCTTAACATCCGCCACCTCATAAACAACCTTCAGTTGATAATGATTGCCCTCCGTCCCGGCAGATGAAGTGAACGCTTCCGGAAGATCAGTGGCTTCCAGCTGGTAGATATACTCATCTCTGGGAAACTTTTCTCCTGAAACAAACTGATCCAAACTACCCCAATTGTATTTCCATTCATTCTCTGCTGTTACAGTTGTCTCTCCTACGGACTCCCACGCCCCGGTCTGACCTGCTTTTCTTTTAAGCTGTAACTTAAGCGACGCCGGTAGCGCATGCTCGGCTTTTAAATCCCATACGACTTTTCCCTGAATAGAAAACTGCA
Source organism: Clostridiales bacterium (assembly GCA_015056205.1). Classification (GTDB taxonomy): domain Bacteria; phylum Bacillota; class Clostridia; order Christensenellales; family Aristaeellaceae; genus Aristaeella. Next base: position 46,424 of record SVGS01000010.1, read on the forward strand.
AAAGACTGTTTTTAATTGTATAACGCACTCCGCCTTCTTTGGGTGCTTCGGTCACTGAATAACCATACCCGGTTAAAGTCTGAGGTAAAGCTTCTGTTAAACTGTATGTGATGATTTTTCCATCACCACGGTAAGGTAGATCTGTTATCTCATCTGAATAACCATATTCGCCTGGAAGAGTTGTCTCATACTCTTCCTTGTAAGAGGCACCAGCTGTTCCGGTCAATGTTACCTTAACTATTTCTGTATGTGAATCTTGCCCATCATTCCATATTTTATCAATTAGAACATCAAAAGTCTTTCCATAATTTTTTATCTTTATATTGTCTTCGTACTCAGGCGGATTATATTCGGATACAGTATTATTCTGCGTAATAATGTATTCTGTTCCTTCTACAAGGCCGGAAACTGTTACAGTATAAATATTAGATGGCGTTTCCACGGAACAGGAACAGGCATAAGTTGTTCTTTCTGCATCCGTTGGGTCTCTGCCATCTATTTTGATTAAAGTACCAGCTCCACTCCCCGCAATAGTATATTGCAGGCTATTTGGTCCTGTACCTTCCCCACCGCTGTTTTTCTGGATAGTTATATTGACTGTCTCTGCTGAACTATCTCCTACTGGCCAAGCTGTCGCGGCGCCGGTACTCGTATCATACCAGCTGATCTTAAAAGAAGCCGCTGTGGTAGTGACTCCTTTGCTCTGATTATCGTCTCCGCCGCCACCACCTTCGCCTCCGCCTTGATTCTGCCTAACCGAAGCGACAACAAAAATCGAAAAACTCCCCGACTGGAATTCCACTGTATCCACCGCTTCTTCAACCTGAGCGGCGGCATCTACAGACTTTGTTTTGGTTTCCAGTACCTCCGGTGCCTGACCCTCTTCCGCAAAATGGAGGGTGTAGACCATATCATCCACGGTATCCGGAATCACCTCATTATAGGTGATCTGGATATTGACCGGCGCTTGGGGTTCGATCTCGCCCTTTTCCGTCATGAAGGTGATATCAAAGAACCGCATCATGTTCACGCTGGTCTCTTCATCATCGACCACCGCGCTTTCCGCCTGAGCAGCCAGCTGCTCATATTCCGCGTCTCCGGGCAGAATCTCCCGTACCTGCAGCGTTGTTCCTTCCGGGAACAGCGCTTCCACTCCAAAGTTGGCAGTGACGGTATAATCGGCTCCCGAAAAGACCAGCGGTCCGACAATGTAGTTGACGGGTTCCACCGGTTCCTGCTCTTCCGCGCCTTCAGGGTTCTCGCCCTCTTCGTCCGTCAGGCCCTCTTCACCTTCGACCTGCCCGTCTTCGCCAATAATGTTTCCTTCCGCGTCCGTAGCGTTTGTTCCGGGTTCCGTGCCTTCCGTTCCTTCTGCGCCTTCAGTCCCTTCCTTACCTTCCGCGCCTTCAAGACCTTCCTTGCCTTCCGCGCCTTCGGTCTCTCCGTTTAGAGCAGGATCTCCCTCGGTGCTGTCCGGATTGGCGTTCTCCGTACCATCTCCGGTTCCTTCCGGATTTCCGTCAGTTCCCTCTCCGGTTCCTTCCGGATTTCCGTCAGTTCCCTCTCCGGTTCCTTCCGGATTTCCGTCGGTTCCCTCTCCGGTTCCTTCTCCGATCCCTTCTCCGGTCCCGTCCGGATTCCCGTCGGTTCCTTCTCCGGTTCCTTCCGGATTCCCATCGGTTCCCTCTCCGGCGCCTTCCGGGTTTCCGTCGGTTCCTTCTCCGGTCCCTTCCGGATTTCCGTCAGTTCCTTCTCCGGTTCCTTCCGGGTTCTCATTGGTTCCATCCCCGGTTCCTTCCGGGTTCTCTGTTCCGTCCTGCTCTCCGCCGGTTTGTCCCTCCGGCGTTCCGTCCGGATTGCCCTCCCCTTCCGGGGTTTCTCCGTCCTTCTTCTCGCCGTCACTCTGTGTCGCGTTCGGATCCGTTTCCGCGGGATCATCCGTTTTTCCGTTCTCTCCGGATTCTTCCGTTTTTCCCTGCTCTTTCCCTTCGGTCTGATCGGAATCCTTCTTCTCCGGATCTTTTTCGTCCTTCTTTTCGGGGTCCTTCTTCTCCGGATCTTTATCTTCGTTCTTCTCCGATTCCTTCTTTTCCGGTTCCTTTTCTTCCTTCTTCTCCGGTTCCTTTTCTTCCTTCTTCTCCGGTTCCTTCTCTTCTTTCTTTTCGGGTTCTTTCTCTTCTTTCTTCTCCGGCTCATAGCAGTCCGCCGTATGGGTATGCTCCTTCATTCCGCAGGAAGGCGTATCCGCCAGACCGTAACAATCGTCCGTATGGGTATGTCCCTCGTCAATCACCTCTTCCCACTCGGAAATATTTCCTTCCGAGCAGGTCAGCACCGGAACGTCGTCCTTCCGGCAGATCAGCGTTCCGTCTTCCGCATAGCAGGAAGCGTCATGAGAATGCGGCGCGATCTCATCCAGGCCACAGATCACGTTCCCGTTTTCATCCAGGCACCACTCGTTATGCAGATGGTAATACCCCTCCTGCTGACCGCAGACGATCTCCCCGGCTTCGTTCCGGCAGCTGTCTGAATGCGTATGCCAGGAAAAGTCTCCGGAAAACTCCCGATGGACGACGATCTCCGGATCCCGTTCCTCTTCGCCGCATACCAGAATCTCCTCATAGCAGTCCGAGGAATGGGTATGCTCCTTCTGTCCGCAGATCAGCTTGTCCGCCAGCACGGGCGACATGGAAATATACAGAGAGGAAAAAAGCACCGCAATGGAACACACAAAGGCCAGCGCCCTGCGTGAACTCAGCCGGCGCTCCCTCTTTATTCCGTGTTCTCTGTTGACTGTGGCTCTGATCAATTCCTTTTTCATGTTTCACTATACCTTCTTACCCGAAACAGGATAGATGTTTATACGTATACGTCTATATTATAGGAGAAAGCCGCCCAACTGTCAACTTTTGTAATTTTTATTTTACATTTATTTAACATTTCCGTTGTCTCCGGTTTCTAATTTTTAACCGGTTGCAGCCTGCCTTCCTCCGTGTATAATAGAGGTACAGAGACAAAGCGAACCCCAAATAATCAGATCAGAGGTGTTTGCAGATGAAACAGCAGTCCTTCTTCTTTCCTTCCGCCACCGGTACCTGCGACATTCAGGCCCGGCGCTTCCGGCCGGATGACGGCACAGAGATTCGTGCCGTCCTGGTGATTCATCACGGCATGGCGGAGCATATGGACCGGTATTTGGAAACCATCGAAGCCCTTTGCGGATCGGGAATCGCGGTGCTGATGCACGATATGGCCGGGCACGGCCGTTCTCTCAGGCCCGGCGCACCCTCCGGCTGGTTTGGCGAAAGCGGCGGCGCGGACGCACTCGTGGAAGATTTCCGAACTCTGGTGCTTCAGGCCCGGAAAGATTTCCCGCGGGAGAAGCTGATCGTCATGGGGCATTCCATGGGATCCTTTATCTGCCGTCTTTATTGTGCCCGCTATGCCTCCGATCCTTTTGACGGAGCCGTCTATATGGGCACCGGCGGCCCTAATCCGCTGGCCGGAGCCGGAAAGACGATGGCCCGGTTGATCGGCTCCCTGAAGGGAAAAACGCACAAGAGCGCCTTCCTGAATAAAATGGCCTTCGGAAAATACAACGAACGGTTTGAAGGCCGGACAGCGTTCGACTGGCTGACCCGGGATCAGGCGATCGTGGACCGGTATGTGGCCGATCCCGGCTGCGGGTTCCTGTTCACCGTGCAGGGAATGGCGGATCTGGTGACCGTGAACAGTGAATCCAATACGGACGCCTGGTTTGCCGCCATTAAAAAGGATCTTCCTATTCTGCTGATCAGCGGAGAGGAAGATCCTGTAGGGGATTACGGAAAAGGAATCCGTGCGGTGGAACAGAAGCTGAAGGAAACCGGGCATACCGCCGTGACGACAATCCTTTATCCGGACGCGCGTCACGAGGTACTGAACGAAACCAACCGGGATCAGGTCCGGGCGGATCTGATCCGGTGGATTCTCGCCGTCTGAGCGGTTTTATTCCTTGATTCCGTTCGCCACAATCTCAAGCGATTCCTTGATGGCCTTCGTATCGATTTTGGGAACCGGAAGATGTCCCGCATAGTAGCGGAAAGCTTCCAGATACAGGAACAGAATCAACGCGATGCCTCCCGCCGGAATCAGCAATCCGGCTTTCGGATTCTTCGGAATCCGGGTATAGGAGAACAGCAGAACCAGAGGCGCCAGTAAAGCCAGGTATATGGATCCGCCAAACCCAAGCGCGATTGCGGTTTTCATTTCCATTCCGATGGTGGCAACAAGGAGATCCGTCATAAGCTGCTGCTTTTCCCTGGTATTCATCAGCACAGTTTCCGATGTCTGGATCGCTGCCTGAACGGCCGTCTTCACAGTCTCCGCCGTCTGGGTTGCTGCCTGAACGGCATATTCTGCCGGCTGCGCCGTTGGTGTCGCCTGGGCAGCGGCAGCTGTCGGCTGCGCCGTTTCCGCGGGCTGGGCGGCTGTCGCGGCTGCCTCCGCCGTTTCCGCGGGCTGGGCAGCTGTCGCGGCTGTCTCCGCCGTTTCCGCCGGCTGACCCTCTTCCGCGTAGATTTCGTTTTCCAGTCTTTCCACATCCGCCTCGGTCAGAAAACCGGCCTGCTTCAGGTCCCAGACGGTGCTGTATGCGGAATACCCCGTAAAGATGATAAAGTCGGCCACGCTGACCAGGATCATTGCCACCGCCAGGAAGATGGAGAAGTTTCTGGAATTCCGGTTGGTCTTCAGGAATTCCTGATATTCCTCGTGCGTTTTGCCGTGACGGCGGAAAATCATTTCCCGGGTCTTGATAAAGACCGCGAGAATGATGAACAGCACAAAGGTCATCGGCGGCTTTACCGTCAGCAGCGGATAGGACCAGGACGGCAGCGTCACCAGTCCCTTGGAAGCCTGAACCTTCAGCACCATGCAGGTGATTTCATAGGCAATGGGCAGCAGGGCGAAAAGCCGGAAAATAAAGCGCAGCTTCCCCACAAAGATTCTCTTCGGCCTGTAGTTCAGGAAGATCATCACCAGGGTGCACATCAGCAGGTCAATGAACAGGTTAAAGCTGAAAAAACCCTGGGGGAATAAACTACGGAAGATGGCGTCGACGGACGGCCTCGATTCCGCGGGGTTCACGGTGAGAGACGCCAGCACATCGATAAAATACCGGTTGAAAAAAACGGTAAAAGCCACAAATATTCCCAGCGCGGCTCCCAGGTTTTTCAGCAGCTGTTTTTTATAGCCGTCTCTGCTGTCCAGAATCTGGGCGAAGTTCGCGATCAGCAGCAGCGGCAGAGACATCTGCCCGATATCCTCCAGAATCGGCATGGCCGACTGCATTCGGGCCGCCAGGTCGGGATTCAGTTTGCCGCCGATCCGGAGAAGAAGCACGGCTTGGGTAACGACAATGCACAGCCAGCCTAAAATCTGAAAATGCTGATAATTCAGAGGGCCGCGGTATTTGATATCGTTCTCCGCCGTGACTTCATGAAGCCTCAGGCGCCTCTTGCGGGGTTTCTCGGACATTTTTCGTTACCTCCCAAATGTCGGTCAGGGCTCAGGGGATGGGATCAAAATCCGCGGCTCCGTGTTTGCACAGGGGGCAGACAAAATCATCCGGCAGCTCTTCCCCTTCATAGATATAACCGCAGATCCGGCAGACCCAGCCCTTCTTTCCCTCGGTCTTCGGCTTCGGCTTCACGTTCTCCTGATAATAGGTATAGGTCATGGTCGGCCGGTCGCTGAGCACCCGGGCTTCCGTCACGGCGCAGATGAACATGCCGTGGGAACCCAGATCCACGTATTCCTCCACCTTCAGGGACATGAAGGCATTGATGTATTGCGGCAGGAAAATCAGTCCGTTGTCCGAACGGGGCGGCTGCTCCTCGTATCCGGCAAACTTGTCCGCCGTCCGGCCGCTTTGGAACCCGAAGTTTTCGAATACGCTGAAGGGTGCCTCCGTGCTCAGGCAGTTCACATTCATGACGCCGGTCTGCTTAATAACATGATGGGAATAGTTCTGCTTGTTGATGCAGACCGCCACCCGGTTGGGGGAATCCGTCACCTGCGTCACTGTATTCACGATCAGGCCGTTGTCCTTATGCCCGTCGTTGCTGGTAACCACATACAGCCCGTAGCCGATCCGGAACAGGGCCGTCATATCGTTCTTGTTGGCGGTTGAATCCTGCCGGGCCAGATAGTCCTTGCACAGCTCGTTCGCCAGATCCTCAATCTGCTGTCTGGAGGTATCGTTCAGCGCGGAAGTGATCCGCACGGTAGTATCCGTAAAGGTCAGGTTTTTGCAGCCTTCCAGCATGCCCTTCATCACCTTGGCGGCCAACGGCGCCCAGGATCCGTTCTCGATCAGGCCGATCGTCCGGTTTTTGTATCCGCGCTCCGTCAGATGCTGAATAAACTCCCGCATGAAGGGGAAAATCTCCGCGTTATAGGTGGTGGTCGCCAACACCAGACGGCCGTACCGGAACGCGTCCTCCACGGCTTCCGCCATGTCGCAGCGCGCCAGATCGTTCACCGCCACCTTGGGGCAGCCCTTGGCCTTCAGCTTCTCCGCCAGCAGCTCCACGGCTTTCTTCGTGTTGCCGTAGACGGAAGTATAGGCGATCACGATGCCGTCGCTCTCCACGCCGTAGGTGCTCCAGGTCTGATACAGATTCAGGTAATAGCCCAGGTTTTCGCTGAGCACCGGGCCGTGGAGGGGACAGATGATCTGAATATCCAGAGCCGCCGCCTTTTTCAGCACCGCCTGCACCTGTGCCCCGTACTTGCCGACGATCCCGAAGTAGTAGCGCCGCGCCTCGCAGGCCCAGTCTTCTTCCGCATCCAGCGCGCCGAACTTGCCGAATCCGTCCGCGGAGAACAGCACCTTGTCCGTGCTGTCGTAGGTCATGATGACTTCCGGCCAGTGCACCATCGGGGCGGTGACAAAATGCAGCGTATGGGCTCCGAGGGCCAGCGTGTCTCCCTCGCCCACCACGATCCGCTGATTCTCGAACTCCGTGCCGAAGAAATTTTTCATCATGGTGAAAGCCTTGACGGAGGAAACCACGGTCGTTCCGGGATAGGCTTTCACAAACTGCACGATATTGGAGGAATGATCCGGCTCCATATGCTGAACCACCAGATAATCCGGCTTTCTTCCGTTCAGCGCCTCCGCCACGTTGTCCAGCCATTCATGGGTGAAATGCTGATCCACGGTATCCATCACCGCGATCTTCTCATCCAGAATCACATAGGAATTATAGGCCATACCGTTGGGAACCACATACTGGCCTTCAAAAAGGTCAATCTGATGATCGTTGACACCCACATAGCGGATATCTTTCGTAACTTTCATTTTCGTTTCTTCTCCTTATTCTTTTTTCTGTCCCAGGGATGAAAACCATTTGAACGTCATCGGCCAGGCCGCCATCGCCGCGGAAACGGCCACCAGGTTCGCCAGACAGGAAATGATCCCCATCCGGGTCATGTTTTCCAGCGTCAGCGCGTCGCTGGAATAGCCGAAGATCTTCTTGATCAATGTCTGCAGCGCCAGAACGATCACCGAACCTCCGATGATTTTCAGCAGCTGCGCCCACCAGACCGCTTTGGTCTCAAAATGCAGCCAGCGCTCGTCGGCTTCAAAGCCGACGACCACAGCCAGCGTCGCGCCGATCAGCTGCCACAGGTTTTTGATGCCGCTGGCATAGTTATGGATGTCCTCCCCCTCCAGACCCTTGGGGATCGTCAGATAGGCGACAACAAGCAGCACCGCGGTCAGCACAACATTGCCGATCAGCACCGCCCGGATCCTGCTCTGGCTGCCTTTTGTAAAGACAGGCTTCAGCACCAGCACGGCAATGATTCCCAGCAGCAGCGCGCTGATGATGTCCAGCGGGGTATGCACGCCCAGATACATCCGCGTGAAAGGAATCAGGATCACAAGAAAGATGCCGATCGCCTTCACCCAGCCGGAACGGAACCAGGCCGCCAGGCCGCCGTAGGTTCCCATGCTGATCAGCGTATGACCACTGGGAAAGGACCAGCCGTCCGCGCCGGTTCCCAATGCCTTCGTCACCTTGCCGAGGACCCCGTCGAACTGCTGCGTTCCGCGGGCAACGGGATCCGATCCTTCAAAAGGGGGATTTCCCAGATGCCAGGGCCGGGGAACGCGGAAGAGCATTTTCAGCGACTGCCCCACACTGCTGAGGCCAAATCCGGCCGTCAGCAGATACTGCCCGCCGCGCTTGGAAAAACACCAGAAAACAATCAGGGCGATGACCACAAAAAGCTTCTCATCTCCCAGATAGGTGAGCAGATTAAAAGCCTTGGTCAGGAATTCACTCCGGTTTTCAGCCAGAGTCTGTAAAAAAGGAAGGGTCGATGCCGCCAGTTCATTCATGCTGTTATGCCTCCGATATTGTAATACGCCGGAACCCCGGCTCTCTCCGTTCCACGTCCGGGGCCGGACATCTGTTCTATTGTACCATTGAACGCAGGAAAGAAACAAGCCCAAAAAGAAAACCGCAGGAAGCTTATCCTGTTCGTTTCAGAAGAAATTGTCTTTTCCTGTCAGATAGGATTGAAAAAGCGGATAGATTCGCATATAATCAGGTGATTTTCGGCCGGTGACCGGCTGAAATCAGGAAAGGAAGCGAACTGAGTTCCATGCAAACCCTGTTGCTGATTGCTTTTGCGCTTTTTGCGGGACTTCTGATGACCCGTCTGTTTATCCGGTTTCATCTGCCGGATGTGACCGCCTATCTGGTGGCGGGCGTGCTGATCGGCCCCTGTGTCCTGGGGCGGCTGAACTGGCCCGGTTTCGGATTCCAGACCTTTGAGCAGGTCGAATCCCTTTCCGTCATCAGCGACGTGGCCCTGGGCTTCATCGCCTTTGCCATCGGCCATGAGTTCCGGCTCTCCGCGCTGAAGCAGACCGGGCGCCAGGCGACGATCATCGGTATTCTGCAGGCCGTGATTACGACCGTTGTGGTGGATATCGTCCTGATCTCCCTGCATTTTATCCGGCCGGATCTGATTTCCCTGCCCGTTGCCATTACCCTGGGCGCGATTGCCGCGGCCACCGCTCCCGCGGCGACCCTGATGGTCGTTCGCCAGTATAAGGCGAAGGGACCGGTGACGGATGTGCTGCTGCCGGTCGTTGCGCTGGACGACGCGGTCGGTCTGGTGGTCTTTGCGGTGTCCTTCGGCATTGCGCAGTCCATGCGGGCGGGAGACGTTAATGTAGTCGCCCTGATCGTGGAGCCGCTCGCCGAGGTTTGTCTGTCCCTGCTGCTGGGCAGCCTGACCGGCGTGCTGCTGACCTGGTCCGAACGCTATTTCCATTCTCACCGCAACCGGAACGCCCTGATCGTGGGCAGCGTGATTCTGACCGTCGCCCTGAGCCAGCTGAAGTTCCCGGTAGGGCCTTTCACCTTCGGCTTTTCCTCGCTGCTGGTCTGCATGATGCTGGGCACGGTGTTCTGCAATCTCTGTCCTCTGAGCGAGGATCTGATGCTCCAGGCGGACCGCTGGTCCGGTCCGGCGCTGACGCTGTTCTTCGTGCTCAGCGGCTCGGCGCTGCAGTTTGATGTCTTTGCGAATCTCTCCGTCGTGCTGATCGGCTGCCTGTATATTCTCGCCCGTTCCATCGGCAAGTATGTCGGCGCCCGCTGGTCCTCGGATCTGGCCCACAGTCCGGATACCGTGCGGAAGTATCTGGGAATCACCCTGCTGCCCCAGGCCGGCGTAGCCCTGGGAATGTGCACGACCGCCGCCCGGGTGATGGGCCCGGAGGGCACCCTGATCCGGAATATTATCCTGTTCTCTGTTCTGGTCTACGAGCTGGTCGGGCCGAGCCTGACCAAGATGGCGCTGACCAAAGCCGGCGATATTCAGGGCAAGAGCGACGAACTGAAAACCCGCCGGACCCGCCGTCTGAAGGAAATCCGGAAAAAGGTTCCCGAAAAGTTTAACCGGTAAGAAAAGAGGAAAGCCACGGTCTCGCCGGACCGTGGTTTTCCTTATTTTCGGTTTGTCCTTTTTCTGCCGTTCTGTTGTTCCTGTTACACTTTTTCCAGCCTGGGAATGCTCTTCTCGCCTTCCATGTCGTAAAACAGCTTTTCATAGGCAGCCCGGTCAAATGCCTTGCCCCGGGAACTCATAACCCAGTAGATCACGTCCTCGTTCAGAACGCGGTAACCGGTAAATTCAAATCCGTTCTTCCCGTAGATTTCCGATCACTGTCTCAGGCCTGGGCTTTGGCTTCCGCGATTTTTTTGTTAATGGCTTCCGCGACCTGCTGCGGATTGAAGCCGTGCACGGCGCAGGCTTCCTCCAGGGACTCCCGCTGCGAAGCGGGGCAGCCCAGGCAGTGCATGCCGATTCCCAGCAGAATTTCGATGGATTCCGGATACTGGCTGACAATCTCGCCGATCAGCGTCTGCTCGTTGACATAGTTGTTTTCCATGGTTTCCCTCCTGATGTTTTATGTTGATTTCCTGTACATGATCCTTTGTCCGGAAACAGGCTTACTCTGTTTTCTCCGCCGCGTCCGCGGTTTCGGCGGTTTCCGGCGCTTCGGCGGGCGCTTCCGCGTCCGCGGTTTCAGCGGTTTCCGTCTCTCCGGCGGGCGCTTCCGCGTCCTCGCTCACGGTCGTGGCAGCCGTTTCAGCCGCTTTCCTCCAGCTCTCGCCTTCCTCGGTGTATTCCAGTTTCGCTTCCTTCAGCCATTCTTCCTGAGCCAGGGAGAAGGCGCTCTCCTGCTGTTCGGTCAGCAGCTTGCCTTTGAAGTAATCCTTCAGCTCGGCCGAAAGCTCAACCGCGCCGGCGGGAACGTCCTTTAAATAATAGATCAGATGCACGCCGTTGGAGCCCAGCACCGGTTCGCTCACATCGCCGACCTTCTCCAGGCTCATCGCTCCGGCGGTAAATACCGGATCCCAGGCCACGCTGTTGGCATGAACCAGATAACCTTTCGCCCGGGCTTCTTCCGTGCTCATGCCGGAATCGCTGCCGTATTCGGCGATCAGATCGTTGAAGGAAGCGCCGTCCGCCAGCTTCTTTTTGATCTCATCCACCTTGGGCTGCACGTTGTCCATGATCGCCTGGGCCGCGGCATCCACCATTTCCTGGGTTACCGGTTCCTCGGTGGCTTCCGGCTCCGCGGCGGTTTCCGCTGCCGCGTCCGTGGAAGTTTCCGTATTCTCCGGAGCCTGATTCTGCTCCTCCAGCTGCGCCGCCAGGCCCTTCCAGGTATCCAGCAGGGGTTCATCCGGTGTCAGCAGGATATGGGTAACCGCCCGGTATCCTTCCGGAATATAATAGGCGGTGTCCGTGACGTATTCCAGATACTCCGGATAGTCCAGATACGGGCGGAAATTCTCATAGGCAGCCACATACTCCGCGGGATTGGCCGCCGCCCGCTCCATGTCTTCCTTCACCAGGTCGTTGAAATGCTTCGTAACATCCTCATCCGTTACCTTGATATCCTTCGTCACATATTGGTACAGACGGTCATAGGTCGCCTGCTCTTTGGCGCTCTCGACGGACTGCTTCATGTAGGAAGCCTCTTCGTATCCCTGCGCCTGCATATCCGCCAGCACAGCGGCCCGCGCGTTGGCTTTGTCCTCCTCCGAGGATTCCGCGGTGATTCCGTTCTGCGCCATCGCGTTGGTGATATACTCCTCGATATAGTCCCGGGCGGACTGCTCAAAAGCGGCAACCTCTTCATCCGTGAACTGATCGAACCCCAGCTCCCGCGCTTTCTGGAACATGAGTTCCGTGGAAATCGCGTATTCCATGCCGCCGGCTTTCAGCATGGCCAGCATCTGCGGATCGGACATGTCCATTCCGTACATGCTGTACAGATTCCGATAATACTCCATGAAGCTCTTCAGATACACGTTCTGATCCGTAATCTCCTGGCCGTTCAGGACAGCCAGCACCACAGGCGCCGCTTTTTCCGCCGCGTCAGCGGGAACTTCCGTCGCAGCCTCATTCTCCGCCAGCACGGCGGTGCAGCTCAGCAGCAGGGCCAGAGCCAGCATCAGTGAAAGCAAACGTTTCATTTTCTTCTCCTCCGATTTCCTTTCTTCCGGGTCAATTCCCGGTCATTATACACGAAACCGCCTGTAACTTCAATGAATGAATATGAACGCAGTGTAAACTTTTCAGGCCGCGGCGAAAGCTTCGCCGCGGCCTGAGTTCAGTCAGCCTCTATTTCTTTCAGAATTCCAGCGGCAGATCCGCGATGTGCTCCACTCCGTTATCGTTGAGATAAACCAGCGTATAGCGGGCCTCCGCGCCGGGATAGACCACCACGGCCCGGCAGAGGAAGCAGCGGATGCCGTCCTTTTCTCCCAGATAGCTCACAGGCGTATAATCCACGCCCACCAGCTTCTCCATGCCCTTCCGGAAGGAAGCGGTCAGCTCCTCCGTCATTTCGTTGCTTTCCGGAATCGTCCACTGTCCCCGATTGTCCGCGGGAACCGGTTCGAAGGTCTTGCCCTCCAGCTGCTCGTCCCCCGCGCCGGTGATGACCACCTTGCCGTCCGCGTTCAGGGCGAAAATGGTATCGACATCCTTCTCCGCTTCCGTGGTCCGGGTTTCATTACCCTGATCATCCGTAACCACATTTTCCTTGATCATGTGCTCGGCTTTCAGCGTCTGATTGTCCGCCTGATAGCTGCAGCCATAAACCCACTCGGTATGCTCCGAGGCGCTGCTGCCCCAGGAGATCAGAACCTTATAGTTATCCGTATCCTCCAGGAACACCTCCAGGGAAGCCCGGTCATCCATCCAGGCCTGTCCGTTCACGCTGTCCAGAATCCATCCTTCTCCCGGCATTTTCGCCTGGATTTCCGGAACCAGCCCCTGCGCCTCCGCCAGGGAGGCATACCACGCGCTCATCAGCCCGCTGATGTCCGCCTGCTCTTCCGGTACGATCGCCTTGTACAGCTCTTCGCTCCCGTCGGCGTTCACCAGCCGGAACAGATTCATCTCCGGCTGCGCCAGGAAGAAGTCGAACCGGATCCCTTCCTGCGGGAAGGCCAGCACCACATACTCCCCGTCGGGAGCTTCCACGCCCTCCGCCTTTTCGAACTTCATGTTGTTCAGCAGCTCCACGAAGATATCCGACGGAAAATCGCCGGGCTCCAGGGGGCCGTATTCAGTCGTGCTGATCGTATAGGGGGTATCGGCCAGCTTCGCCAGATGATCGTGCAGCGGATCCGTTCCGGATTCGGCCAGAGCGGCTGCCGTCGTCAGGGCCAGCGCCAGGCAAACCACGAGAGTAATCAGTTTCTTCATTCTGTTTATTCCTCCTTCAGATCGTTTTCATTGCTCTGCGTCAACGTCATTTATGCCAACGCCCCGCAGGGCGGTTACACCAATTGATACGAACGAAAAACCGGTCTGTCAGTTTTCTTCAACCCGGCTTCTGGCCTTGGCCCGAAGGGAATGATCCAGCTGACGCTTGCGCATTCTCAGATGCTGGGGCGTGATCTCCAGCAGCTCGTCGTCGTCGATGAACTCCAGGCATTCCTCCAGGGTCAGCGGATGCACGGAGATCAGGCGCATGGCGTCTTCCGAAGCGGAAGCGTTCCGCATATTGGTCACGTGCTTCTGTTTGCATACGTTGACCACCAGATCGCCCGGGCGGGCGTTCTGTCCGCAGATCTGTCCCATATATACGTTCTCGCCCGCGCCGATAAACAGCGTGCCCCGCTCCTGGGAATAGAACAGGCCGTAGCTGGTGCTGACGCCGGTTTCAAAGCAGATCAACGCGCCGGCATTCCGGTGCGGGATGTCGCCCTTCACCGGCTCATACCGTTCAAACACCGAGGACATAATGCCTTCGCCCCGGGTGTCGGTCATGAACTCGCTGCGGTATCCGAAAAGTCCGCGGGAGGGCACCAGGAACTCCATCCGTACCCGGTCGCTGCCGGTCATGTGCTCCAGGGTACCCCGGCGGCGCCCGATCTTCTCGATGACCGCGCCGGCGGATGCCTGAGGCGTATCCACAATCAGCCGTTCCACCGGCTCGCATTTCACGCCGTCGATCATCTTGTAGATGACCTGCGGCTTGCTGACCGCAAATTCATACCCCTGCCGCCGCATGTTTTCGATCAGAATGGACAGATGCAGTTCCCCGCGGCCGCAGACCTCAAAGGAGTCGGTGGACTGGGTATCGTTAACCCGCAGGCTCACGTCCGTCTGCAGCTCGCGCATGAGCCGGGCCCGCAGGTGGCGGCTGGTCACATACTGGCCTTCCCGCCCGGCAAAGGGGCTGTCATTGACCGAGAAGGTCATCGTCACCGTCGGCTCGCTGATCTTGACAAAGGGCAGGCCTTCCACCCGTTCGGGAGAGCATACGGTGTCGCCGATGGAGATATCCTCCGCGCCGTACAGCGCGACGATATCGCCCATTCCGACCTCCGAGGCGTTCACCCGTTTCAGGCCGTCATACTGGAACAGGCCGCCCAGCCGCCATACCGGGCTGGTCACGCCGGTCTCCAGATTGGTATGCACCACGTTCATGCCTTCGGTAAAGGTTCCCCGCACCACGCGGCCCACGCCGATCCGGCCGACGTATTCGCTGTAGTCGATGGTGGAAATCAGCACCTGCGCCGGGCCCTCCGCGTCTCCCTCCGGCGCGGGAATATATTTCAGAATCGCGTCAAACAGCGGCTGCAGATCCGTTCCCGGAGTCTCCAGATCCAGCGTGGCGGTTCCCTTCCGGGCGGATACGTACAGAATCGGGTTTTCAATGGTGGTTTCGTCCGCGTCCAGATCGATCAGCAGATCCAGAATCTCGTTGACCACCTCGTCGCAGCGGGCGTCCGGACGGTCCACCTTGTTGATCACGATCAGCACCTTCAGCTTCAGCTCCAGCGCCTTGCGCAGCACAAACCGGGTCTGGGGCATCGGCCCTTCAAAGCTGTCCACCAGGAGCAGCACGCCGTCCACCATCTTCAGCACCCGCTCCACCTCGCCGCCGAAATCGGCGTGGCCGGGAGTGTCCACGATATTGATCTTGTGGTTCCGGTAATGCACGGCGGTGTTCTTGCTCAGGATGGTAATGCCGCGCTCCCGCTCCAAATCGTTGGAGTCCATCACCCGGTCCACGGTCTGCTGGTTTTCCCGGTATACGCCTCCCTGCTTGAGCATCTGGTCCACCAGGGTTGTCTTGCCGTGGTCCACGTGCGCGATAATCGCGATATTCCGTATATCTTCCCGAATCATCTGTCCAGGTTTCCTCCTTATTCATTTCCCCGCCGCACTCAGCGGTCGGCCGTCTCCCGGAGTACCAGCCCCTCGTTGTTTTCGCAGGCCAGCCGGATGCTCCAGTCATTTTCAAACAGCAGCACGTCTCTTCCGCGGCTGTCTTTCGCCCGTCCGGAAGTGGAAGTCAGCTTCAGGTTCTCCACCGGTTTCGGGGTCTTTTCCACCCAGCGGACATGGCGGAAGGGCATTCCCTCCATCACAATCTCCGTCTGGTATTCCGTCCTCAGCCGGTGTTCCAGCACCTCGAACTGCAGCACGCCGACCACGCCGACCATGAATTCCTCCCGGCCGGTCTCCGTCCGGATAAAGGTCTGAATGGCGCCTTCCTCGGCCAGCTGGCTGATGCCCTTCTGGAACTGCTTCCGCTTCATGCTGTCCAGCGGCCGCACCCGGTTGAAAAACTCCGGCGCGAACACGGGGATGTTGGCGTAATGGATTTTCGGCCCGGTGGACAGCGTATCCCCCAGCCGGTAGATTCCCGGATCAAACAGGCCGATGATATCGCCCGCCCAGGCTTCCTCCACCGCTTCCCGCTCATCCGCCATGAACTGCTGCGGCTGCTTCAGGGCCACGGCCTTCCCCGTCCCGGAATGCCAGACCTCCATGCCCTTTTCAAAGGCCCCGGATACGATGCGCATAAAAGCCAGCCGGTCCCGGTGCGCGGGATTCATGTTCGCCTGAATTTTAAAGATAAATCCGGAAAAAAAGGGCTCTTCCGGCTGAATCAGCCCTCCGTCGCTTTCCCGGGGCAGGGGCGGCGGGGTAAAGGAAAGGAACCGGTCCAGGAAGGGCTCCACGCCGAAGTTCGTCACCGCGGATCCGAAGAACATCGGGGTCAGCTCGCCCCGCCGGACCTTCTCCAGATCAAAGGAATCCCCCGCCTCATCCAGCAGTTCAATCTCCTCCTGCAGCCGATCCCGGTAATGTTTCTCCAGAATCTTCTCCAGGGCCGGATCGTCCACCGCCAGATCCGTCTTCTCCACCATCTTTTTCCCGTGATCGCCGCCGGTATACAGCTCCACCATCCGGGTATCCCGGTGATATACGCCCTGGAAATCCCCGTCCACGCCGATCGGCCAGTTGATCGGGCAGGACCGGATTCCCAGCACCTGTTCCAGTTCCTCCATCAGCGCGAAGGGATCCTTCGCCGCCCGGTCCATTTTATTCACAAAGGTGAAAATCGGAATATTCCGCATCCGGCAGACCTTGAACAGCTTGATGGTCTGCGCTTCCACGCCCTTGGCCGCGTCCAGCAGCATGACCGCCGCGTCCGCCGCCACCAGCACCCGGTAGGTATCCTCCGAGAAGTCCTGGTGACCGGGGGTGTCCAGAATATTGATCCGGTATCCGTCGTAGACAAACTGCATGGCGGAGCTGGTCACGGAGATGCCGCGCTGCTTTTCGATCTCCATCCAGTCGGAGGTCGCGTGCTTGTCCGTTTTGCGTGCCTTCACGCTGCCGGCGCTGCGAATCGCCCCGCCGTACAGCAGCAGCTTTTCCGTCAGGGTGGTTTTCCCCGCGTCCGGGTGCGAAATAATGGCAAAGGTACGCCGCTTCTCCACCTGCTCGTGCAGAAGGGCGCGGAACTCCGGTGTGTCCTGAGCTGGCAGCATGTGTTTCCTCCATCCTTCCGGGCTGTTGATCCGGTTGCGCGCACCGAAACAGGGCTCTCCGCCCCGGCGAACACAACGGGTTATTTTATCCCCTTGTAAACAGACTTGTCAAGCATTCTCTCAGGGATGCACAAAGGTTCCCATATCGCTGCCTTCCAGCACCCGGATCAGGTTCTCCGGATCGTCCAGGCCGAACACCCGCACCATCGGAACTCTGTTTTCCGCGCACAGGGCGAAAGCGGAAGCGTCCATGACCTTCAGCCCCTTCCGGAGCGCCTCGGCATAGGTGATATCCTTAATCAGGGTGGCCGAAGGATCCTTCGCCGGATCGGCGGTGTAGACGCCGTCGATATTCTTGGCCATCAGCACCGCGTCCACCTCCATCTCAACCGCCCGCAGCGCCACGCCCGAATCCGTGGAGAAGAAGGGATTGCCCGTTCCGCAGGCAAAGAGAACCACTTTCCCTTCGCTCAGATGGCGCCTGGCCGCCATGGCGTTGAAGGGCTCCGCGAACCGGGTCATATCCACGGCGGACTGCACCACTGCGTCCAGCCCCGCCTTCCGCAGGGCGTCGGCCATACACAGGCAGTTGATCATCGTACCCAGCATACCCATCTGATCCGCGGTCACCGCGTCCATATGGGCGGACGGGCCTCTCCTTCCCCGCCAGATGTTCCCCGCGCCGATCACGATCCCGATCTCCACGCCCATGTCATGCATGCGCCGGATGATCCCGGCGATTTCATTCACCTTGTCAAAGTCAAACAGATCATTCTCCGCCTTGAGCGCTTCCCCGCTCAGTTTCAGCATAATCCGGTGATATACGGCCATCTGTATGCCTCCCGCTTTTCTTTTGGAAGTATTATATCATTCCGCCGGACCCTTGACAACGGCGAAAAAACTCCGAAAGCCGAAGCCTCCGGAGTGATCTGACTGAATGGATTGGTTTTGAAAATTACTGTTTCTGCATGGCGGCGATCTCAGCGGCCAGGTCATCCTTCCGCTTCTCGATGCCCTCGCCCCGCTCGAACCGGGCAAACCGGACCACGTCCAGCTCAGCGCCGGAGGCCTTGGCGATCTCGCTCATCAGACCCTTGATGTTCTTGTCGCCGTCCTTGACGAAGGGCTGCTCCAGCAGGCAGACTTCCTTATAGTACTTCTCGATACGGCCTTCGACCATACGGTCCACGATCTTCTCGGGCTTGCCTTCGTTCAGCGCCTGAGCCCGCAGGATTTCCTTTTCCTTCTCCAACTTGGCGGTGTCCACTTCTTCACGGCGAACCGCTTCGGGCTTGGCCGCGGCGATCTGCAGAGCCAGGTCATGAGCGAAGTTCTTCACGGCTTCGTTGCCGCGGCTGGCAGCGTCCGCCGCCACTTCGACCATAACGCCGACCTTGCCGCCCAGGTGAATATAAGTGGAAACGACGCCGGTGGTTTCATACCGGGCAAAGCGCCGCACGCTGATCTTCTCGCCGATCGCCACGGTGGCGTCGCTGATCAGGTCGGAAATCGTCTTGGCCGCGTCATCCACGAAGGGCTGCGCCAACAGGGCATCCACATCCGCGGGATTCGCCAGCGCGACGTGCTTGGCCACGTTGTTGGCGAAGTTCACGAAGTTGTCGGTCTTGGCCACGAAGTCGGTTTCGCAGTTGACTTCAACAATCGCGCCGATCGTGCCGTCTTCATTGGTGTACTGGGACACAACGCCCTCGGCCGCGATGCGGCTGGCCTTCTTGGCCGCCTGGCTCAGTCCCTTTTCACGAAGCCATTCAATGGCCTTTTCCATATCTCCGTCGCTCTCCACGAGAGCCTTTTTGCAGTCCATCATGCCGGCGCTGGTGCGCTCACGCAGCTCCTTCACCATCGCGGAGGTAATTGCTGCCATCTTTCATCATCCTTTCACTTACAGACTTAATTCAATGATCTCCTGAATCAGGCGTTCTCAGCGGGAGCTTCTTCCGCCGCGGCGGGAGCTTCGGCTTCGTCGGGCTCGTTCTGCTCGCCCTGCTTGCCTTCCAGCACAGCGTCGGCCATCTTGCCGGCGATCAGCTTGACCGCGCGGATGGCGTCGTCATTGCCGGGGATTACGTAATCGATCTCGTCCGGATCGCAGTTGGTGTCCACGATACCCACGATCGGGATGCCCAGAATCCGGGCCTCGGTCACGGCGATGTGCTCTTTCCGGGGATCCACCACGAACAGAGCGCCGGGCAGCTTCTTCATCTCGCGGATGCCGCCCAGGTTGGTCTGCAGCTTTTCCCGCTCATGGATCAGCTTGATAACTTCCTTCTTGGGCAGCACGTCGAACTGGCCGCTCTGCTCCATCTTGTCGATCTGATTCAGCCGGTCGATCCGGGTGCGGATCGTCTTGAAGTTGGTCAGCATGCCGCCCAGCCAGCGGTTGTTCACATAGAACATGTTGCAGCGCTTGGCTTCGGATTCAATGGACTCCTGCGCCTGCTTCTTGGTACCGACGAAAAGGATGCTCTTTCCTTCCATCGCCACGTCGCGAACGAAAGCATACGCCTCATCCACCTTGCGGACGGTCTTCTGCAGGTCGATGATGTAAATGCCGTTGCGTTCGGTGAAGATGTACTGCGCCATCTTCGGGTTCCACCGGCGGGTCTGGTGACCAAAGTGTACGCCGGCTTCCAGGAGCTGTTTCATGGAAATGACTGCCATAGGGGTTCCCTCCTTGTTTTTCCTCCCTCTTCCCCGTTGCGGCCGGCCGCCGTTTTTTTCACGACACAAGCAGCCGCAGGGAAAAGGTGCGTAATCGGTGGAATTTTATCATAACAGCCTGCCAAAAGCAAGCTGTTTTTTGTTACCGGCTCAGCGTTTCACGGGCGGTGTCGATCGCCGCCTGTTCCTCTTCCGTAAAGGGATAACTGTCCTCAAAGGGAATATAAACCAGCTTCGGGCGCAGCGACGTATCTCCGAAGGTCGCGGTGATGACCGCGTAATGGGGAGACTTGACCTTGTTGTTGTTATCCAGGTACCGCCAGGTGCCGGCGGTGGAATAATGCCGTGTGTCCACCTCGGTATCCGGCAGCGCTTTCTTGAAGCTCTGCGCCTCTTCTTCCGAATACGACTGATTATAGACCCGGCCGCTGTACATCCACAGCCGCTTCAGCCAGGTCATCTGCTTCAGCTCGTCCAGATTCTGGATATGATTGAAGCATACATTCAGATCCAGCAGATGGGTCAGAGAGGTGACAGGGCTGATGTCCCGGATATCGTTCTTGAACAGCTCCGCGTATTCCAGATGCGTCAGCTTTGAAATGGGCGTAATATCCTGAATCGTGTTGCAGGCCAGAATCAGCACCCGCAGATTCGGCACATCCTCCAGAAAGTCCAGCGTCGTGATGGAGTTATGCCCCAGATCCAGGGCAAACAGATTCCAGCAGTATTTCAGAATGCTGAAATCCTCGCTCCGGTGGTGGCTGGTCTGGTTGTTATGCAGCGTGGAGAAGGCCGTCTGATCCGTCCGGATCAGATGTTCGTGGTCGCTTCCCTTCACCACCATGGTCCATCCCCAGCGGATCTCCGGAAACCGTTCCGCCAGCGCGTCGCACTGCGCCTTTCTGATCTTCGTTCCGAACATGTTGACCTGCCGGAGCTGCGGCATCTGGGCCAGGAACTCCGCCAGGGCATCAAAATCCTTCACCTTCATGTCCCCCAGGTCGATGAAGGTTTCCGTGCCGGTGAATGTCTGATTTCCGTATTGAATCTCCGCCGAGGCCGCTCCGAGAAGCAGCAGCCCCGCCAGCAGCAGGGCAGCCAGCCGTCTGCCTGTCTTCATCCTCTTTTTTCCTCCGTCCGTCCGGAATCGCGGTTTTGGAATCGTCAGTTCTGAATCGTCAGTTCATTGTACCGGTTGCATACGATCACAAAGGTCTTCCCGGGCTGCAGCCGCAGCTCCGTTCCCCGGTCGCTCAGGAACACCAGCCGGGCTTTCCGGTCCGTATGGGCCCAGGCGCCGGTGATATGCTTTCCGTTCTGGAAGATATCCGCCTGCCCGCTGCCAACCATCTGATCCTTCAGGCACAGGTAGGTGTTGTCTCCGATGACCTCGGAATCGTAATCGACCCAGACCACAATCACGTTGGCAAAGGTCAGCGGTTCCCCGGTCGCTTCATCGATGTTCAGTCCGGAAGCGGAAGTGCGGGTATAGCCCGTCCCTTCCTGATAGGTGAAGCTGCAGGAGCTTTCCGTCCGCTCGTTCCGTTCCGCCAGCCTCGTCTCGTTTCCGAAATACGTCATGGTCAGGCGGGCTGCCTCATCGCCGTATTCCAGCGGATGCTCCGCGAAAAAGAAGGGCCTTTTTTCAAAGGAGACTCCCTGCTTCACCAGGGTCTCATGGATTTCCTTCACCTTCGCGCTCAGATTGTGAGGCTCCGTCCGGTCGTTCCGCCGTTCCTTCGGCGCGGTTCCCAGCAGATTAAAATAGTTCCCCCGCTCCACATAGCCCCACAGATCCAGATAATGCTCCACATCCGTCATGGTAGCCGTTCCCATGGGAGGGCATCCGGCGCACACGAACGCCGCGTCAAACGCGTTCGCCAGCGGGAGCATCGTCATCCGGGACGACCGGGCGCCGCCGGCCTTCTCCGGATAGCTGTCCCCGAAGAGCGCCATCAGTTTGGTGTCTCCGCCGCCCATGCTGGGCACCTGAAAGAGCAGGCTGGCTTCCGAAATTCCCCAGAAGGGAAAGGCTTCCGGCGCGCCGCCCAGCACCAGCATGATGGGGGTATAGGGCTCATCCGGAACGCTCAGCCCCGTCAGAGGGCTCACGCCCTCCGCGGCCGTATGATTCCGGTACTCCACAGCGATCGGCACCGGCGCCTCCGCCGCCACCGGAATCAGCGTCTCCGCGGAACCGGAGGCCAGGCAGCACAGCAGCATCAGCAAGGACAGGATCATGGACGTCATTCTTTTCATATTTCCGGAACTTCCCTTCTGTTATTAATTGTCTTTCCGATTCATGGATAAAACTGATTTTATCATAGATTCAGGATTTTTGAAACACCTTCCTCAGCGTTCCGCCGGAAGGTAAGGCAGCACCGCCTTGCCGATTTTATCTTTAAAATCCGGCAGGGTGAACGGAGTGTCAAACTGAACCGCCGCCAGGACCGCCCGGGCTTCATCGCCGGTCACCAGGCGGGGCTGGAAATCGTTTTGGGGCGGCGATCCGCTGATAAAGGCGGGATACAGGGAAATCCGCTGTCCTTTATAGGTTCCGTTGTCCGCAAAATGCAGTTCCGCCTGCACGACCAGGGAATAAAGGGAGGTCACCTTGCTGCTCCGGTAGGGTTCCTCCCGGATCATATCATTGCCGCCGAACACGAAATTGCCCAGGGAATAGCAGGCCACGCGCTGGTTGATAATATCGATTCCCTGCACCACATGCGGGTGATGCATGATGACCAGATCCGCTCCGTTTTCGATGCACTGGTTGGCAAATTTGATCTGGGTATCGTTCCGTTTCGCGTCGTACTCCGTGCCGCCGTGCAGCACTGCCACCACCGCGTTCGCTTCCTTTTCCCGCTTTACCCGCGCGATTTCGTTTTTCAGCCACCCGTAATTCGCGTGCATGCTGGTGGTATCCATGGCAAAAAAGCGAATCCGGATCCCGTCCTTTTCAAAGGTGTAGCTGTCCTGTACCCGGAACCAGCCGATGCCGGCCGCGTCCAGGGTTTCCTGGGTCCGCTTCAGCCCGGGCGCTCCGAAGTCTCCGGTATGATTATTGGCCAGACAGGCCGCTTCGATGGATACGGATTTCAGGATCCCGACAAACTCCGTCGGGCCCCGGAAGCGAAACAGCTTGTGGGTGTTCTCGTTGGACTTGTAATCGCTCAGAACCCCCTCCAGATTGATGATCGTGCAGTCGTCCTGCGCGAACATCTCCCTGAAATTCGCGAAGAAATAATCAAAACCTTTTTCATAGGCCGCCGTCACAAAAGAGGTCGGCAGTCCGTAGGTGGAGCTGTCGCTTCCGATCGTGCAGTCCCCGGTAAAGGTCAGCTTCACGGTTTTATCCGCCGCCGCGCTTCCTCCCAGAAAGAGGAGTCCCGCGGCCAGCCAGGCTCCGAAGCGTCTGATCCCGTTTCCCTTTCTCCCGTTTCCCTTCATGCCGTTTCCTTTCCGATGAGATCACTCCGGGCTGCCGAACTGGCTTTCAGCGCGGCGGCGCCCAGGCCGATGGTGCTGAGCAGGATCAGTCCGTACCCCACAAGGCTCAGATGATCGCTGATCCAGTCGCCGACGGCGGTCGGCAGCGGCTCCAGAAAGCCGTAAGGCTTGTCAATAAAGAACTGCGTCACCCCGTTGACCGCGATGCACAGAACCGCGCAGATCAGCGGAATCCAGGCCTTCAGGCCGGGGCGCCTCAGCGCGGTTTTCCGGCAGTTCAGGATAACCCGGATCAGAATATACAGGGCGTTCCACAGCTGTTCCGTATGCACGAAATAGGTCACCGTCCCGGCGCTGTGCAAAAGCTCCAGAAAGACCTGGGCCGAGCAAAGCAGCAGGCTGGTCCGCTCAAACAGCAGGCCGGGAGCGCCGGCCAGCTGCTTTTTCTTCACGGCCGCGTAGACGCCGCAAAGCAGCGCGGCCAGCATTTCCAGCGTCCCGACGGCCATCCACCAGTCTCCCCAGGAGTCCCGGACCGCCAGCGGAAAAAAGGCCGGAAAAACGCCGTCCGTCAGGTCATAAATGCCCAGCGTCTGAAATTCGCCCAGTCCGGTCTCCCCCAGGTACAGGGTCGCGAACCGCAGCGCCGCCACCAGCAGCGTACCCGGCAGGGCAATGGCGTCCAGCGCGGTTCCGCGATCCCGCCCGGTAACCCGTGCCGCCAGCAGGAATCCCAGCACCATTCCCAGCTCCGCGCCGAAGAATGAGAACTCCTGCGGCTCCAGGCGGATGAAAGCCGCCGCTCCGTATATGGAAACCGGGTTGCCCAGCGTGCCGATCAGATACAGCCCCTTGGAAAGAACGCAGGCCAGGATCAGTCCCGCCCCGGTTCCCAGGCACCAGAAGGCCGCCTTGCCGTCTCTTTTCACCGTTTCTCCCCCTCCGCCGAAGCGAAGTAAATGATATCATGCAGCTTCCGCAGGGTATTCCTTCGTCCGCCGTTCACCTTTCCCCCGTTGAAATACAGCATGGTGGAATCGCCGCCGTCCAGGTTGTAGGCGATCTCCACGCCTTCCGCTTCCGCCACCTGCGCGAAATCATTCAGATACATGCCGGGCTGTCCGTAGGAAGGACCGCTGCAGCAGATCACTTTATAATGAAGATGCCCGGCCTGGGCAATGCAGATTCGCTGCTTCAGCGTCCCCTGCGCCATATCCATCCAGCGGTCCGCGCCCTGGAAATCCGTTACGGCCTTCCCGTTTTCCACCAGAATGGGGCCGAAGGTAAAAGCGTTCAGAATCCGTTTGCCCCCGACGGTTTCGGGAACCTCGCCCTTTCCCGCGCGGTGCAGGCCGTGAAAATCCCCGTCCTCGTCGATCAGCAGAATATCCGCCAGCCGGCTGTTGTCCTTTCCCGGCTCGTCCAGGTTGTTCTGACACAGCTCGCCCTGCCGGATGATATAGCCGAAGCCCCTCCGGGAATTATCGGTATAGAAATCCCCGTTGAGCACCAGGACGCCTTTGGACTTTTTCGCCAGCGTCAGGGCATCCTCCGTCGCGTTGGAGGAGAAATCATGCTTCGCGCCGGCGGCCCAGGTTCTCAGCTGGGACGCGTCCCGGATAATAATATCCGCCACCCAGTAATCACAGTCCGCTTTCCGTCCGGTAGAAATGTTCACCCGGATGGTACTGTCCTGATAATTCGTCTCCGAGGTGTATCCCTCCGCCCGGGGGACCGACCCGGTCTCGTTATTGATCGGCAGCGCGAAGGAAGCGCTCTTTTCCTCCGCCGCGCCCGCTCCGTCGGTTTCCGCGAAAGCCGCCCCGCTCCACAGCATTACCGCCGCCATCACAGCGGCCATTCCTCTGTACTTCATTCATGTCTCTCCGTTCCAGGTTCAGTCATCATGCCGAAAAAAACTAACACTTTATATTATAGAAACTTCATCCCCGTGTCAAACTGAAAAAACGCGCGGAAAAAGCCCTTTTGCATTCAAACGAAGCAAACCAGCTGATTGCTTCCCGAACCGGGTTTTCCGCGCGCCAAATGCCAGTTTTTACTATATTCCCGATTATTGGATATCCTCCGGAAGGTTTGCTTTTCCCCCGGCGTCATGCTATAATGACTCCATAGAAGCCGACTGAAAAAATTGTTCCTGTATTCCCCAAGCATGCGGGATCCGCCGGCCGGCTGATAAAAATGATTAATTGAGGAGGAAAAAGGTTATGAAATGGGTTTGTTCTGTATGCGGCTATGTGTATGAAGGTCCGGAACCGCCGGAAAAGTGCCCCGTCT
Organism: Clostridiales bacterium; assembly: GCA_015056205.1. Taxonomy (GTDB): domain Bacteria; phylum Bacillota; class Clostridia; order Christensenellales; family Aristaeellaceae; genus Aristaeella. The sequence continues at coordinate 71,737 of SVGS01000010.1, forward strand.
GTAAGGCTCCCGCTTCCAAATTCGTGAAGCAGGACGCGGAGATGACCTGGGCCGCTGAGCATGTGGTTGGCGTGGCGCAGGGCGCCCCGGAAGACATCATTGCCGATCTGCGGGCCAATTTCAACGGTGAATGCTCCGAAGTCGGAATGTATCTGGCCATGAGCCGTGTCGCCGCCCGGGAAGGCTACCCGGAAATCGCCGAATACTGGAAAACCGCCGCTTTCGAGGAAGCGGAGCACGCCGCCAAGTTTGCGGAGCTGCTGGGTGAAGTCCTGACCGATTCCACCGAGAAGAACCTGAAAATGCGGGTGGAAGCCGAGAACGGCGCCACCGCCGGCAAGACGGACCTGGCCAAGCGCGCCAAGGCCCTGAACCTGGATGCCATCCACGACACCGTGCATGAAATGGCCCGCGATGAAGCCAGGCACGGCAAAGCCTTTGCCGGCCTGCTGAAGAGGTACTTCGGCAAATAAAGCACGGAGGGAGGAAAACGCGTGAAGCTTTCGAAAAAACCCGTTGTCAACGGTATTTTGAACGCTCTTTTTACTGCGGGCCTTTTTACGCTGTTCATCTATGTCATGAGCCTGATTAGGAAAGTCCCGTTCGCGCAGCAGTACAGCACCATGAGTATTATCATCTGTGTTGTGGGTTCGATCGGGGCGGGCATATCGGGCTACACGAGTGCTCTGAAAGAGAACGACGACGCGAAAAAGAAGAACGACAAATAAGCCCATGCGCTCAAAATGGCTGTGACAATATTCGTCCCGGCGCAGGAAACCCGAAACAAAAAGTGCCTCTGATCATTCATACGATGATCATGAGGCACTTTTAATTCTTATAATTTTCAGGGCAAAAGATCATTGCCTCTCACTCAACGACACGAGCAATTTCAAAACCAAACGTTTGTCTTTTTAGTGCCCTGAATATTATTATACACCAAAATATGGGAAATTTTTCACATTTCGGTATTTTTTATTACTCCGCACTGTATTTCCCAGTATATCTGTCATGATACCATGCCTGAGTTTTCATGATTGAGGCGTGAAAACGCACAGTTCTGATTGACAGGGAGCAGGATTCCGGCTATTCTGAATGGGAGAACGGGCCCCTTTTCACGGGCGGTCCCGGCAGCCAGATGAAAAAGTGCAAACCCTGGAGGGAGGCGTTGTTATGAGAAAGTGGATTTCCCTGCTGTTAGCCCTGTGCCTGGCGGTTCCCGCGGCCTGTGTCGCGGAGGAAAAGGAAATCCTGGTTTACGCGTCCGGATTTGACGCGGGCACGGACGAATGGTTCGGACGGGCGCATACCCGGGTAACCGTTACGAAAAAAGGAACCCTGCTGGCGGACAGTCGTGAGGAGGACTACGAGGGTCCCGCCCGTTTTTTCGACTTGATTGCCGGGGAAGAATATACCGTCAGCGTCGAGATATACCAGAACAGGAAAGAGAGCGTCGATTTCCTTGTCACGCTGGAGAGCGTAAGGGGGGAAGAAGCGAGCTGGCTCCACCTGGTGAAAGCCACCGTGCCAAAAGGGGAATGGACGGTGCTGAGCGGTAGTTTCACCGCCGGGGAATCCGATAGTTACCAGATCTATGTGGAAACGCTGGATAACCCGAAACTGTCATTCGAGATCCGCGATTTCCGGCTGGAGTCACCGGACGGAATCCCCAGAGCGAAAAAGACGGAATTGTCGCTCAGCGGCCTGATGCCGAAGGGGGAACTGAAGCCCTTTGCCCACGACGGCATCCAGATTCTCCTGCCGGAAGGAAACGGCTGGACGGTTACCACCATTTACCAGGGCGGATACGGAAAAAGCAGCCGGTACGCCGATGAAAAAAACGAACTGCTCCTTTCCCATGAGTTCACCGTCAAGAACCTGGCCACCTTCTATGAAGATCCGGATAAAGCGAGAACTGTTTACAACAGTACCCAAATCGACGGCCAGACTACGGGGACGGAAGAAATCCAAATTGACGGGCATCCGGCTGTCATCGTTCTTTACGACAAATACAACGAAGAAAACGATTTTACCGCTCATGGAGGCGTGCTGTTCTATGTGCGCCAGAACCGGCTGATGCAGGCCAGACTGATCTGCCAGACCACATCAAAGAAGATGTACCACCATCCGGAAGAAACGCCGGTAATCACCCTGGAGGACATGCGGAAGATCGCGGAGCGTGTTACCTATGACGCGTCGCGTGCTCCTGTGACGGAGGAAGACGTTACGTTCACCGTGACCGCTGTGGACGGGATCACGGCGGTGGCCGCCGGAAAGGAACTTGTAATGGATGCGGAATTCGTCAATCCGGACAAAGCGAGGAAGGAAGGCGGCACGAATTATAACCGCTTTACATGGTCCGTGATCGATCCGGAGACCGGCGAACCGGTGCCTGAAGTTGAACTGGAAAAACTAAAGGTCCAATTTGACAAGAGGCACGGCGTCGAAAAAGGAAGGGTGACCCTCGCTTCCTCGTCCGCATCGACCAGCCGTCAGAAAATTCAGATCAGCAGGACACTGGAACGGGTGATTTACGCGGAGGTCGTGGCCGAATCTACAGCGTTCCATACGAAGGCTTCCTGTCCGGTGATCCTGCTGCCTCAAGCGAAAAAAATGATCCTCGTGCCCGGAAAGGCTGTGCTGTATACCGGGTCGGACAGCACGATGACACTGCAGGCAGGCTACGATCCGGAGGGAATTCCCCTTGTCGGCCTTACCTGGAAAGCAGCGAAGGAGGGAATCCTGGAGGTCATGCCCGGGGAAAACGGAACAGCGGTCATCCGTCCGCTGGCGAAGGGCAAGACAAAGATCACCGTAACGGGGCCGGAAGGAAAAAACGCCACGGTGTCGGTTCAGGTGACCGATCCGGTGACGGGGATCGAACTGAAATGGAGCGGAACAGCGAAGGCAGGAAAAAGTGTGAGAATGAAGGCCGCGTTGCAGCCTGCGACGGCTGGGGTAAAGGACGTGGAATGGTCTGTCGACACGGATGAGAGCGTCGCGTCGGTAAGCGCGAAGGGCGTGGTCAGCATCGCCAAAGGTGTGCCGGCCGGAACCGTCATTACCGTCACCTGTACCGCCCTCGGCGCGCCGGAGCCGGTTACCACACAGGTGCAGATCGAGGTCGCCGAATAACGCGGAAACCATGCTTGACAGAAATGGCCCGTGACAAAGCCTGCCATGGAAAGGATGGCTTTCAAAAGGGCATCCGCCTGAATCGGCGGATGCCCTTTCTGTTGGTTCTGTGCACTTCCGGTATCCCGGGCTTCTCCGGGCTCAGATTCCGGCGTCTTCCTTATCGTCCGGGAGCGCTTCGAGTATGGTCTGGAGCTCCTTAATCCGGTCCAGCGTGTCCGTCTTTCCGAAGTAGAGCGTGACACACGCGTTGGAATCGATTTTCAGCATGATACCGGTATTGTTTTTGCCCCGCAGCGTGCAGATCGCTTCGCTGGCGAGCCAGAGATCCGGATCTTCCTTCCGGAAGTCTCTGTAACGGAACATCTTGGCGCCTGCCATGGCGTCCTTGATGGGCTGATACGTATCCTTGTAATAGCTCCGGGTCAGATCCTTGGACAGATAGCGGGTGAATTCTCCATACTGAGCTTCCATCTTGTCCAGCAGGGAAAGGAAGATTTCCGTCCCGGGCTCATGCTCGTTATCATAATAAGCATATACGCCGACCAGCTCCGTCTTTTCGGGATCGATTTCACCCTTTTCATTAATCGGATTCAGGAAGAAGAACCCCAAAGACTGCGGCGCATAGCCGCCGATCTTCTTTTCCGGCGTTCCCAGATACATCTGGGCCGCTCCCAGCCGGTGATCCTCGAAAGCAACCGGCAGCTTCCGCCAGGAGGACCAGTCCGCAAAGAGCCTGTCATCCCTGGGCCAGAAGTAAATGCTGCCGGTATTGTAGGCGCTCATCCCGCTGTCCTTCTGTACCAGGCCGGCCTCTTCCAGTTGCTTAATAACCGCCTTGTCATCCTGTCCCCAGGCAATGCCCTGGAAGGTCAGCTCATCATCATAGCGTCCGATTCTCTTGCCGACCGTGACGTTGATTTTTGCGCTTTTCCCGCTTCCGTCCGTGGCCGAAACGGTAACCGTCGCTTTTCCGGACAGGCCGGCTGTCATCTTGCCGTTTTCGCCAGGCTTGACGACCTTTTCATCCGAGCTGGACCAGACGACTTCCTGATTGGTGGCGTCCGCCGGAGCAATGGTATAATCCACTGTGAACTCATCCCCGGCCATCACTTCCAACTTAGAAGCCGCTTTGATGCTCTGAACAGGCAGAATCCCGGTCACCGGCAGCTGCGCGGTCACTTCGGACCCGTCGGAAAGAGGCACCGTGCAGGTAATCACGGCGGAGCCTCCTCCCATGCCCTTCACGGTTCCGTTGCTGCAGGTCGCGACGGATTCATCCGAGGAACTCCACACCGTCTTACCGGCTGTCACGCCGTCCGGAAGGCCGATCATGGTAGCGTTAACCTTCTGGGTGCCCCCTTTGAGCAGCGTAATCTCCGCGGGATCCAGCTGAATCGACGTCTTCATCCGGGCCTGCTGCTCCGCCTTAATCTGCGCGGCCGCGGCCGCAAGTTCCTCATCCGTGGCGCTTTCCAGATTCACCGTCAGAACACGGTCCGTGCTTTCAGCCGCCGCCAGTGCGCTCGTGCAGAGCAGCATCAGGGCGATCAGCAGTCCCAGAAGTCTTTTTGCATTCATTTTTCACTCATTCCCTTTCCTTTTTTTTCCGGAAAACAACCGGTTTCCGGTTTTATATTATTGTATGTTTCCCGCGGAAAACCGTCAAGAGAATTTCCAGAATATTGAAGAGGCAAAATTGGAAACAGAAGAAGAGAACCTCGTTGACAAAGGAGGTGTTTTCTGCTACCTTTGCAGAAGATAACCGTCCGGGAGAACCGGAGGAACAATTCAATCATCATAAACCGCGCTGAAGCGGGACGGAGGGATAGCATGCGGTGTGAAAAAATCAATCAGGGCTGGTATTTCGGGATGGGTGATTTCGACGTGGCCAGACGGAGCAAAAAGCATTTCGGGGATCAGATTGTCAATCTGCCCCATGATTATATGATCGGTACCGATGTTTTCCGGGAAGCTCCTTCCGGGGGAGCCAGCGGATATTACAACGCCGGCGTGGCTCATTATGTGCGGGAGCTGGAAATCCCGGCCGAATGGGATCAGGACCGGATCTGCCTGCGGGTGGACGGAGCGATGATGAACGCCACCGTCGAAGTGAACGGATCCATGGCGGTTCTGCAGCATTACGGCTACGCGCCCTTTGAAACGGATATTACCCGCCTGGTATATCCCGGAAAGACCAACCGCATCGTCATCACGCTGAACCCCAGCATGCAGCCCAATTCCCGCTGGTACTCCGGCGCGGGTCTGTTCCGGGGCGTCGAGCTGATCCACACTCCGCCGCTGCGTGTCGCCTTCGGCGGGCTGGCCGGATACACACGGAAAATCGAAACCGCCGCCGACGGAACGCCGGAAACCGCCTACCTGGCGGTCTCCGCGGAGGTGCAGAACTGCCGGGCGGAAAACCGGGTCGCTGAAGTCTTTTTTGATCTGATCCGGGAAGACAGCGGGGAAACCGTTCTCTCCCGGAAAACGGTAGTCCAGGTTCAGGCCATGTCCCTTGCCACCGCCCGGATGACGATGACCGTCGATCAGCCGCTTTTGTGGTGCGCAGAGGAGCCGAACCTGTACCGGCTTCAGGCACGGGTCCGGGATCTCGGCGCCTATAAAACCCATATCATCCGGGACAGCAATCCTGCGGAAGACACGGAAAGTGTTCTGTTCGGGATCCGCACCATTGAGGCCGACGTAAAGCACGGGCTGCGGATCAACGGCCGTTCCGTCAAGCTCCGGGGCGGCTGCCTTCACCATGATAACGGGGTCATCGGCACGGTCAGCGTCTATGACGCGGAAGCCCGTAAAATCAGTAAAATGAAAGAAATCGGCTTCAACGCCATCCGTACCACCCACAATCCGCCTTCCTCCGCCCTGATCGAGGCCTGCGACAGGCTGGGCATGTATGTTTTTGACGAAGCCTTTGACGCCTGGGGGATCAGGAAGCAGCCGGGAGATTACAGCCAGTTCTTTGACACAGACTGGGAAAAGGACCTGTCCGCCTTTGTCCGGCGGGACCGCTGCCACCCCTGTGTCATTCTGTGGTCCACCGGCAACGAGATTCCCGAGCGGGGCGGACTGAACGACGGCTATGTTCTGGCTGACAGGCTGGCGGATACGGTCCGCCGGCTGGATCCCGGCCGCCCGGTATCCAACGGAATCTGTTCCTTCTGGTGCGGCCTGGACGATGAGCTGCAGGAGAAGGCGGCCCTGGGCGGCCTGCAGAACGCGGAGTCGGAGAAACCGAATCTGCTGTGGGAAGAATATACGGAAGGTTTCTCCAACGGGCTGGACATCGTGGGCTATAACTATCTGGAAAGCCTGTACGAGCAGGATCACCGGATGTTCCCCGAGCGGGTGATTCTGGGCAGCGAAAACTTCCCCAAGGAAATCGGCCTGCACTGGCCCATGATTGAAAAGACCCCCTGGGTGATCGGGGACTTTACCTGGACCGCCTGGGATTATATCGGGGAGGCCGGAATCGGCAAGGCTTCGTTCTATGAGCCGGGCGATCCCCGGATCGGAAACCCCTGGGGCAGCGACTCTCCCTTCCCCTGGCGGACAGCCAACGACGCCGATTTCGACATCAACGGCTGTATCCGTCCCCAGGGAATCTATCGCCGGATCGTCTGGGGCAGCCGGGAAACCGCGCTGTTCTCCTATGATCCCGCCAACTATTCCCGGATTGAAACGCTGTCCAGCTGGGGATTCCCGGGCATCTGGCAGCGCTGGAACTGGCAGGGGCAGGAAGGAAAGCCGGTCCGGATCGTGGTGTTCAGCGCCGCCGAAGAAGTGGAGCTGCTGATGAACGGACAGAGCATCGGACGCCTGCGGGCCGGGGAAGCCCAGGTTCAGGATCTGCCGCTGTCCTTCCTGTTCGAGGGGGTCTATACGCCCGGAACCCTCGAAGCTGTCAGCTATGTCAAGGGTGCGGAAGCCTCCCGCGACAGGCTGGAAACCACCGGAAAGCCGCAAGCCATCCGCCTGACCGCCGAAGACGGCTGTCTGAAGGCGGACGGCCTGTCCCTGGCTTTCGTTCATGCGGAAGTGACGGACGCGCAGGGCCGGCTGGTTCCCGACGCGGAGCTGCCGCTGAGCGCAGCGGTTCAGGGCCGCGCGGAGCTGCTGGGCTTCGGCTCCGCAAACCCGATCACCGAAGAGAACTATACCGCGGGGCAGTTCACCAGCTACGGCGGCAGGGCGCTGGCCGTTCTCCGCGCGGGATATGAAAGCGGAGACGTCCTTCTGTCCGTCTCCGCTCCCGGTCTGACTCCCGCGTCCATCCGGCTCACCGTTTCCGCCGGATCCTGATCCCCGCCGGCGTCTTTTCCTCTCTTTTCAGAACCATGCCTTCCGGGATTTCCGCACAGGGATCCCGGAAGTTTTTTCATGCGCTTCCGGCGGTTCATCCGCTACCGACCGGCGCCGGAAATCGTGTCAGGTGTCTTTCTGCACCGCTTCGAACTCGCTCAGCAGTCCGCCGGCCTTCAGCGCCGGATACAGCGCTCCGTAGAACAGCGGAGCCGCCACCGTCGCCACACCCGCGTTAATAATGGAGGCCGGGAACTTGCTGGCCATCGCCGCCCAGGCATTGCCGGCGATCGCTCCGTAAACCGCTGTTTTCAGCATATACAGCGCGACATAGGTCAGGGCTCCGGCCGCGCAGATCAGCACCAGATTCAGCGGCTTCCGGCGGTTTTTTCCGAAAGCCCGGAACAGCATGGCCGCCACCCAGGCCATCGCGAATTTGGAAACGAAGGTAATGATCAGATTCAGAATTCCTTCGTTGTACAGAAACAGGTCATAAAGCATGGAGCCCATCCCGGCCGCCATCCCGCCCCATACAGGCCCCAGCAGCAGGCCGCACAGCAGGCAGACCGCGTTGGCAAAATGCACCTTGGATCCGAGCAGCGGAAAGCGGAACAGGGTCACGACAAATACCATGGCGGCCATCACAGCGCCAAACACAATCCGGATCAGCTGAGCTCGTTCTTTCTTCACCGTTCATCACTCCTTGACTTTTGATGCGCCCTAGTATATGCTTCATTTGGTCATATGAAAAGGGCCAGAAAGAGAGAATTTTATAATACCAGATGAGCACGAATCATCAGCCGGCCTACGTTGCCCTGTACGAACTGCTTCGGGAGGAAATCCGTTCCGGAGCCCGCCCCTGCGGAAGCCGCCTGCCTTCCCGCCGGACCCTGTCCCGGGACCGGGGCATCAGCCCCGTCACCGTGGATCACAGCTATGAAATGCTGTGCGAGGAAGGATACGCGGAAGCCCGCCCCCGCAGCGGATACTATGTGATTTACCGGGAATCGGATCTTTTTTCCCGTCCGGAATCCCTTCCCGCCCCGCGGGTTCCGGCGCCCGTTCCCGTGGTCAGCCGGGAATCCTTTTCCTTTCCGTCGCTGGCCCGGGTCATGCGCCGGGTTCTGTCGGAATACGGGGACGCCATTCTGGTCAAGCCACCTAACGCGGGCTGTCCGGAGCTGCGGGAGGCGGTCAGCCGGTATCTGGCCCGCAGCCGGGGGATCCGCGCCGGCGCGAACCAGATCCTGATCGGTTCCGGAGCCGAATACCTGTACGGCCTGGTGGTCGAAATGCTGGGCCGGGAACGGATCTACGGCATTGAATCCCCTTCCTACGAAAAAATCGAGCAGGTTTACCGGGCCAAGGGAGTTCGCTGCGATCTGCTCCGGCTCGGCCGGGACGGAATTCTCTCCTCCGATCTGGAAGCCACCGTCGCTTCCGTTCTGCATATCACCCCCTATCGCAGTTACCCCAGCGGAGTGACGGCTTCCGCCTCCAAGCGGCGGGAATACCTGGCCTGGGGAACCCGTCCGGACCGCTGGCTAGTGGAGGATGATTATGAATCCGAGTTCTCACTGCTGCGCAAATCGGAAGACACCCTGTTCGCTTCCGCAAAAAAAGAGAATGTGATCTATCTGAACACATTCTCCCGTACAGTCTCCCCATCCTTCCGGACAGGCTATATGGTGCTTCCCGCGGGTCTGCTGCCGCTCTTCGAAAAGCGGATCGGCTTCTATTCCTGCTCCGTTCCGGCTTTTGAGCAGTACGTGCTGGCCGAACTGATCGACAGCGGCGAATTTGAACGCCACATCAACCGGATCCGGCGCAGCGACCGCAAAGCGGGCTCCGGCCGTATTACCGGATCATCTCCTTCATCCGATACAGCAGGAACAGATCCAGAATTCCGTTGAGGATCAGGGAAATACCCATGTAAACGGTAATGGCATTCATCATCGATCCGGGATGCGTGATGATCAGAACGCCCAGGACCACGATCAGCGCGCCGATAATGCCCACCAGCAGGCGGTTCTGCCCTTCCACAAAAGCGCTCGCCACGTTGCCCAGTCCGTTCAGGATCAGGACCACGCCCACCAGAATGAGCAGGAAGTCGTCAATGGCATCCGCCTGTGTAATAAACAGGACGCCGGCCAGCCCGGCCAGAACGGCCGCAATCAGCCCGGTCTTGTCCTTATAGGGGCCGAAGAAATACGCGGCCACAAAGCCGACGGCTCCGACAATCAGAATCCATCCAATGATCTGCACCAGCACATCGAGAGCAGCCTTGCGGGCGATAATCAGGGCAATTCCCAGAACCACGCTCAGCAGGGCGGGGATCATCTTTGTTCTCAGCAGTTCCTTTACCTTGTCATTCATCTCGTTCATCGGTTGCTCGCTCATCGTTTCACTCCTTCCGGTCCGCCGGCCTTTCTCCGCGCCGCGAATCGTTGTTCATTATAGCCCTTTGACATGAGGAACGCAAGCACGTATAATGGTTTTTGCAATATGATCCGGCAAATCTCAGCATGAGGAGGTTTCGCATGAAAGGCATTATTCTGGCCGGCGGTGCGGGAACGCGTCTGTATCCGCTGACCATGGTCACTTCCAAGCAGCTGCTGCCTGTTTATGACAAGCCTATGATCTATTATCCTCTCAGCACCCTGATGCTGGCGGGGATCCGGGAGATTCTGATTATTTCCACCCCGGAGGATACGCCCCGTTTCGAGCATCTGCTGGGCGACGGGAGCCAGTTCGGCCTGCAGCTTCAGTATGTGGTTCAGCCTTCCCCCGACGGCCTGGCTCAGGCGTTTCTGCTGGGAGAGTCCTTCATCGGGGAGGACGCCTGCGCCATGGTGCTGGGGGACAACATCTTTTACGGCAACGGCTTCAGCCGGGTGCTCCGGTCCGCCGCAGAGGATGCGGAAGCCGGGCGGGCAACCATTTTCGGCTATTATGTCTCCGACCCCGAGCGCTTCGGGATTGTGGAGTTCGATGAAAACGGCCGGGTCGTTTCCGTGGAGGAAAAGCCGGCCCATCCCAAAAGCAATTACTGTATCACCGGGCTGTATTTCTATCCCCGCGGAGTCAGCGCCATGGCGCATGAGGTCAGTCCTTCCGCCCGCGGCGAGCTGGAAATCACCACGCTCAACGATATGTATCTGCGGCGCGGCCTGCTGGATGTCCAGCTGCTCGGCCGGGGATATGCCTGGCTGGATACCGGCACCATGGATTCCCTGGTGGAGGCGGCGGATTTTGTCCGCATGATCCAGCAGCGTCAGAGCATCGTCATTTCCGCGCCGGAGGAAATCGCCTATAAAAACGGCTGGATTTCCCGGGACCGTCTGCTGGAATCCGCGGCGCGGTACGGCAAAAGTCCCTACGGTGCTCACCTGAAAGCCGTTGCGGACGGCAAGGTTCGGTACTGACTGATTTTACGGAGGAGGAAAAACACATGACCGTTCTCGTTACCGGCGGCGCCGGTTTTATCGGAAGCAATTTCATTTTTCATCAGCTGGAGGCGCATCCGGAAGACCGGATCGTCTGCCTGGATAAGCTGACCTACGCGGGCAATCTGTCCACGCTGCAGTCCGTTATGGATCATCCGTCCTTCCGCTTCGTCAAAGCGGATATCTGCGACCGGGAGGCGGTGGATCGCCTGTTTGAGGAAGAGCATCCGGATATCGTGGTCAATTTTGCCGCCGAGAGCCATGTGGACCGCTCCATTGAAAACCCGGGAATCTTTCTGGAGACCAATATCATGGGAACCGCTGCCCTGATGGATGCCTGCCGGAAGTTCGGCGTCACCCGGTTCCACCAGGTTTCCACCGATGAGGTTTACGGGGATCTGCCGCTGGACCGGCCGGATCTGCTGTTCACGGAGACCACGCCCCTGCATACCTCCAGTCCCTATTCCTCCAGCAAGGCCGGAGCGGATCTTCTGGTCATGGCCTATTACCGCACTTATCACCTTCCCTGCACGATTTCCCGCTGTTCCAACAACTACGGTCCGTACCAGTTCCCGGAGAAGCTGATTCCGCTGATGATCGCCAACGCGCTGAATGATAAACCCCTGCCCGTCTACGGCGAGGGAAAGAATGTGCGGGACTGGCTGTATGTGGAGGATCACTGCAAAGCCATCGATCTGATCATCCGGAAAGGCCGGGTCGGGGAAGTATACAATATCGGCGGCCATAATGAAATGGCCAATATCGATATCGTCCGGCTGATCTGCCGGGAGCTGGGGAAACCGGAAAGCCTGATCACCTATGTCGGAGACCGGAAAGGGCATGACCTGCGTTACGCGATCGATCCGGCCAAGATCCACGGGGAGCTGGGCTGGCTGCCGGAAACCATGTTTGCCGACGGAATCCGGAAAACCATCCGCTGGTATCTGGACCACAAATCCTGGTGGGAAGAGATCATCTCCGGCGAGTATCAGACCTATTACGAAAGAATGTACGGCAACCGCTGATTTTCCGCGGAAGCTCCTGAAACTTCACTTCCTCCGGTCCTGCGCGAGCAAAGCCGGTATTCCGCTGACGGCCAGCGCCAGCAGCACCATGATCAGGGCATAGGCGTAAATATCCTCATATTCATTAAAATAGCTGCTGCTGTAGACCGCCTTTCCCAGGGAATCCCGGGTCTGAACCAGATATTCCGTGGTGACCACCAGCTTGATTCCCATGCCGACCGCGTTCACGCAGGCCTGTTTCAGATAGCCCGCCATCAGGGGCAGATAGACCCGGAACAGCACTAAAGCGTTGAAGCCGCTGTTCATCCGGTACACATCCACCAGCTCCGGTTCAATCCGCCGGAACCCTTCGCAGGTCGCCTCGCTGATCAGCGGAATCAGCATCAGCGTGGTGGCGATCAGCGGCACGCGGGGATAAGGCGCCAGCACCATGATGATCACCGCCATCACAATCATGGGAATCGTGCGCAGAAAGATCATCGTGGGTTTCAGCAGCGTGTAGACCGTCCGGCTGCGTCCCTGCAGCAGGCCGAGCCCCAGGCCGATCGTCCCCGCGGCCAGCAGCGCTTCCAGCAGATGCATCAGCGTGGTGCCGATCCGCCGCCAGGTGATTTCCTGCCCCAGCAGCCGGACAAAGGCGCGCAGGATTTCGGCCACATCCGGAAACACCAGCCGGTCGCCTTTCAGCCATCCCGCCACCTGAATGAGGATCCCCACGAGGAGGATCCCCAGACAGAAGACGATGGTTTCTTTCGTTTTTTCCCGGATGGGTTTATTTCGCTTCATAGTAGAAGTCGTCCGCGGGAACCGCTCCGCCGAACTGGCTCAGATCCACCGCGGCGGTCTTTTCGATCTGTTCCTTTGCTTCCGGAGCGCTGACGAAGCGGATGGCGCAGTTGGGAATCGCCGCGGCCGCCACCTTCGCGTTCGGAAGAATTTCAAGCTTGACGACGGCCTCCGCCACCGCGTTCACATCCTCCGAGCACAGGGCGCAGGATGCCTCCGCCAGCTTCAGATAAGCCGCCACGCCTTCCGGATCCTTCTCAAGGGTCTCCGCCCGGACAAACAGGCCGGCCTGCGCGTAACCCTCGTTTCCGGTAGCCTTCTGATACAGTTCATTGACCGGAATGCTGCTGATGGCGGCATTCTTGATTTTCGCGGCTGTCAGCGCCGGCTCGGCGGTTACCACGATCGCGTTTCCGTCGCTCAGCAGCAGGCTCTGGGTATCGGCCGCGCCGGCCAGGTATACCACATTCGCGGGCTCGATGCCGTTCTCCTTCAGGGAATACAGCACCACCGCCGCGTTAATCGTATTCTCGCCGAAGAGGGTAATCTCCGCGCCGTTCAGATCCTCCGCTTTCAGGTTTTCCTTCTGGGAAGCAATATACAGGTTTCCCCAGCTGACCATCGCGGCCAGCCGGTAGGTGGATTTGCCCGCTTTGTACAGCTTGGCTCCGGCGTTCACCGGCGCGATGATAAAGTCCGTCTCCGCCTTGGCAAAGGCGGCGGCAATGGTATCGGCAGCGACAAAGGTGTAGTTTTCCGGCTGTTCCACGGCCAGGGCGGCCAGCGCAATCGCCGGCGCTCCGCTGGGAGCGGTTACCGTCATACCGGAAGCATTCTCCGCGCCTCCGGCGGCGCACAGGCTCAGGGCCAGCGCCAGGGTCAGGATCAGGGTCAGCAGTTTTTTCATGTCAGGATTCCTCTCTTTCCCTTTTCGATATGATTTTTTTCGCGGCCTGGAGCCGCGGCTCCTATCCTATGCTTTTTTTCTCCGGAAGTCAATCGGGACTTTTCTCTTCTTCCGGAAAGAGCCGCCGCGTCCGGGCAGAAAGAATCCCGCCGGTTTTCAGTCTTCCTGAATCAGCGGGTCAGCATCAGGATAAAATAAAACAGTCCGATCAGACAGGCAATCACTCCCAGCAGGGCGCCCAGCTTTTGCAATATGGATCGCTTCTCCCTTGGATGATTCTCCGGCTTTTTCGTCATGGATCGTTTCTCCCCCGGATGATTCTCCGGCTTTTTCGTCATGGATCGTTCCCCCCTCTGATGATCCTTCCGCCGGCGGATTTACGGCAGAAACCGGATCGTATAAACCGACAGATCATACATCCCGGCAAGAAAACCCCGGATCAGCAGTTCAGCGTTTGTCCGGGCGTTTTCCAGGATCCCGTTTCGGACGGCCGTCTCCCGGGCCGCTTTTTTCAGCTCCGTGTTGGACCGGTTCACATCCTCCAGCTTCAGGGATGTGAACAGATTGGCTCCGTCGTTGTACAGCGTGAAGCTGTCATCGTCAATCTCCGTGCTCAGGATGCGGAATTCCGGAAACCGGATGGTAATCTCATGGCGGAGATCATCCACCGAGATATCGAGCTCCTCAAAATCGATCCCCGCCTTAATCACGCCGTCATAGCTGTATACATAGTTGCTCTGCGTCCCCGGAACGACAATCCCGAGAACATCCCGCGACTTGCTGATCGTCTGTACCGTGGTGAAATAGCCGGCCTGCGTCGCCAGTTCTCCGATATTTTTCAGTCCGAAAGCGGTTGTCCGGGAAATATTTCCCGTCAGCTGCACGGCAAACACCGCCAGGCCCGCGACAGCCAGAAGCAGAAGCGCGGCGACCAGAATCAAAGCCCGGGGCCGGTTGGCATGCCTCGCGCGGTACCGCCCGGAACGGCTCCCCCTCTTCTGCTCCATCCGCTGTCACCTCTTCTCCGGGTCAGCCCCGGACCGAATTCGGATGAATCATACCATATTCAGCATTTTTCTTCAAGAATGCACGCCTTTCGCAGCGCTGTCAGCTCTCCGGAGGCTGCGGAATAAAGATTCCCGTCGTCCCCTCCCCGCTTCCGCGGGCGGTATAGTTCCAGGTTTCCCGGCTGTCCCGGAAGGTTTGCTCGTAGCTTTCCTCCTTCAGCTCCCGGAAAGTCAGCGGCGTCCCGTCCGGACTGACCGGCACAGCCTGTCTGTCACCCGTGAAGCGGAAGCTGCCTCCGGTTACAACGCAGCGGGTCCGCTCGTTGCCCAGGAACCGCTGATCTCCCGACAGCAGCACTCCCACGGTTCCCCCGCTTTCGATCCGGGTTTCCCCGGTTCCCATCAGGCTGCCCAGACCGCCGATGTAGAGCACCGGAAGGTCATTCTCCTTCGCGTTCTGCACCAGGTAGTTCATATGGAAAGATCAGTCTGAAACAGCCGGGGTTCCCTCCCGGTTTCCGGAGGGAGGAGCGATCAGGCGGCGGTAAAAGTCCACCGCCCCGGGCAGGCAGCTGATCTCGATGTTTTCATTCATTCCGTGCATGCCCTTCATCTGTTCCGGACCGTAGATCACCGGAGCAAACCGGACAACATGATCCGCGATGGCTTCATAATTGCGCGCGTCCGTTGCGCCGGTCATGACATAGGGGCAGGTCTCCAGGCCGGGAAAGGTGTCGCTGATCGCCTGCCGGATCATCGCAAATCCCGGTCCGTGGATATCCACGCTGCGGGACACGTCCACCGCATGGAACACTTCCACCTCGATTTTGTTTTTTCTCGCCGCCTTCTCCACTTTTTTCAGGCTCTCTTCCATCCCTTCGTGCGGAATAAACCGCATATTGGCGCCGAGCACCGCCTCCTGGGGCAGCACATTGTACGCGTCGGATCCCGAAAGCCGGGTGAACGCGATGGTTGTCTGCAGCATCGCGCCGGCCTGCGCGCTGATCATGGGAAGAACCTTAATCAGCAGCGGTTTGAACAGCCACATGTTGGAAAACAGAAGGCGCATGCCAAACGGAGCATAGGGAGCCAGCTGCTCGAAGAGCGCCTGTACCTCCGGGGACATTTTGCGCCTGAATGGATTCCGATGCTCAAAATGCCATACAAAATCGGCCAGTCTGGCCACCGGCGTATGCTTTCCCGGTGCGCTGGCATGCCCGCCTGTTGATCTCGCCGTCAGCCGGACGTCGGCTTTGCCTTTCTCAAATACGCCGGCCATGGCAAAATTACCTTTGATTCCGCCCACCGGATCCGTGATGATTCCGCCGCCCTCGTCGCAAACCAGGAAGGGATGCACGCCTCTCCGCTTCAGTTCTTCCACCAGCTTCGGGCAGCCGTCTCCGGCCCATTCCTCCGTACAGGAGGATGACAGATAAACATCCTGCTCCGGTACGCATCCTTCCTGCAGCAGCTCCTCCGCCGCCTGAAAGAAGGCCATCAGGCTGCATTTCGTATCAGAGGCCCCGCGGCCCCATACCTTCCCGTCGGCGATCTCCCCGGAAAAGGGTTCATGATCCCAGACTCCCTCCGCCGGAACCACGTCCTGATGGCTCATCAGAACCAGCGGCCTGTCCGATTGCTTTCCTTTCCACCAGAACAGCAGATTGCCGTCGATCTCCGTTTTTTCGAGCCGCTCATGCACCAGCGGAAAAAGCTCCGCCAGCAGCTCGTGAAAAGGCAGAAACTTCCCGCGCTGATTGGTATCCGGAACACTGACCGTTTCAAACGCCACCATGCGGCTCAGCTTTTCGGCATACCGCTCCGCCCGCTCACCGGCGGGGGGCGCCTGATAGACCGCTTTCTTTTTCGGCATCTTCAGCGTCCGGTAAACGGCGGTGCCCAGCGCCGCCAGCAGGGCCGCCGCGAGGCAGCCGATTACAATCCAGATGATCATGCTTTCGTCCGGTCCTTCCTGTATTTCAGCCATGCCAGTAAAATCGCCAGCGCTCCGGCGGGAATGATCAGGATGCTGGTCTGGCTTTGCAGCGCGGGAGCCAGAATAAAAAGAATACTCATCATCAGCAGGGGCCAGACCGCCAGCTTCAGATCCTTCCGGTAATACTTGTAGGCCATCGCCCCGAACAGCGCGGGCACCACGTTATCAAAGGCCGGCTGAAGCGCGGGGCTCTGCAGCAGCGGCTGCAGGGGCTGCAGCAGCAGAACGCCCAGCGCCAGAATCACGATCGTCACCAGCGAGGAAACCGCAATGGAAAGCGTGGAGACGATTTCATTCTCCTTCGTTCCGGCCTTCACTCCGGCCAGATCCCGCGCGTTCACCGCGCAGGGGATCTTCATATTGATCAGATTCCCGGTGATAAAGGCCAGATAGCTTCCGCCTGATCCCAGCATCGGGGTATAGACCAGAAACTCCACCACGGAGGAAATGGTCCAGACCAGGCCTACCGCCAGAAAACCGCGTCCGACGGCCGCCAGATCCGGCATCGCCCCCAGCCAGGTTCCGATCAGGAAGGGGGCTCCCACCAGCATCACCAGGGTCAGCAGGGAAACCAGCCGGCCCAGAAAATGGGTTCCCCGTTCATATTTCGCGATTGTTTCATTGCGTTCCATCTGTTTCCGCCTCCTCTCACATCCACAGCCGGATCAGAACCGCGCAGGCCATGCCAAAGAGCATGGATAGCGCCAGGGAGAAATCTTCAAGCCAGTGCAGTTCCTTCTTTCCGGCAATCCAGGTCAGCAGCGCCATCATCGCGGCGGCGGCGATCGCCGTCAGCAGGGGCAGCGCGTTTCCGCTGAAGGTGAACCGTCCGTTTCCGGAGATCCACTGACCCAGATAGGATCCGAGATAGGCGCTGACCAGGCCGATAAACATGGCCGTCATTGCCAGATCCCCGAAGGATCCGCCTTCCGCTCCGGCTTTCGGCCGCGACAGGCGGTTGGTATACTTCTTGTTCAGGAACAGGTTCAGAATCATCCCCCACATGATGCACAGCGACATGAGCAGCGCGATCGTCACAAAGGCGGATGCCGTCATTTCGCTGCCGGAAAGGTGAATCCCCACCTGTTCCGCCGCTCCCTGGGCAACCTGGGTCTCATAATGCAGGGCGCCGATTACGCTCAGCCTGAGCCAGGGCCAGGGAATTCCCAGGGCGCCCGACAGCGCGATTACGCCCAGCAGGATGCCGATCGCCGGGAGCACGGAGAATGACGCGGAGGACGTCACGACCCGCTTCAGCACCCCCGGATCCATCCCGATGGCCTTTCCGGCCCTCCACGCCCGCACCGCGAAGATCACGCAGACCACCGCCACGAACGCAACAATTCCCCCGCAGATCAGATACATCACGGGAGAGGACAACTGGTTGATTACCGACACGTATACCGCCTCCTGTTTATACTTCCGGGAATTCGATTCGGTCAATTCCCCGGATTTTCCCATTTTGCAGCCGCAGCCTGGCCATGGTTACTTCCCCGCCCCACCGCGCCCGTCCGCAGCTTCCCGGATTCAGCCAAAGCCGCCCGTCAATCCACTCCTCGCTGTAGCGATGGGTATGGCCGTAAATCACCGCCTGAACCCCTTCCAGATTGCGGGGCACATCTCTCCGGTCATGCGTCATCAGAAACGACACGCCCCCGATCGTGAACCGCAGTATTCCCGCCAGCTCCCGAAGTCCGTCCTGCCAGAGATCGTTATTCCCCCGAACCGCGTAGATGGAGCCGTAAAGGCGCAGCTCATCCAGATCCGTTTCCCTTACGATATCCCCCGCGTGAAGAATGTAAGCGCATTTCCGGACCTCGGCCACCACCTCCCGCCGCAGCAGCCCGTGGGTATCGGACAGTACCGCCACCAGAATTTTTTCTTTCCCTTCCATCCGCCGTCCCTCATTCCTTTTCCGGTTCTTTGCGAAGCAGCGCCCGCAGCAGTCCGGAGCACCCCTCCTCAATCTGGCTCAGCGCCCCGTTAAAGTCCCGCGTATACCAGGGATCGTCAATCTCCATCCCCGGCTCCCCCGCCCAGCTTCGCAGCAGGGTAATCTTTCCTTCGGGATCTCCCCCGTAAATCCGGCGCATATCCATCAGGTTTTCGCTGTCCATACCGATCAGCAGATCATACCGGGCATAATCCGCCCGGGTCGTCTGCCGCGCCGCATGGTTTTCACACCGGTATCCCCGCCCCGCCAGCGCCCTCTTCATGGGCGGATAGATGTCGTTTCCGATCTCTTCCCGGGTCGCCGCCGCAGAATCCACGGCGATATTCCGCAAATTCTTTTCCCGGATCATCTGTTTCATCACCATCTCTGCCGCAGCGCTCCGACAGATGTTGCCGTGGCAAACAAACAAAATCTTAATCATGGGCCTCTCAATGCCTCACAAGGCGACGTTTTGCCGCGATTTGCACACCCGGAAAATCGTACATTTCTGCCGGAAATCCGGGTGAACCCGGCAAATCGAGGCAAATCGCGGCAATGGATGGTAGTCAAATGGTAGTAGAAAATCGAAAGGTCTACTACCGTGTCAGATAGTTCGGCGGCAGATGAACATTTTTTCGATCATCTTTTTGCCGGGCTGTCGTAGCAGGGACATCTCCGAAGGACGGAGAAAATGCTCCGCAACGCAGATAGCCGGACGGCAAATGAACAAAATCCGAACAGCAGCGCAAAGCTGCTTTTGAAAGTTTACCATATCGGAGGCAGATTTTCCACAGTTACAAATAGCTCTGAAAACAGAAAAACTCCCTGGCAGCATGTTTCAGCTGACAGGGAGAACTTCGGAAAAATCATCCTTCAGTCCCAGTAACCACTTCCGCATTGTCCGGGGCACCAACATAATGCGTTCCGGACTGAAGCACTAAAGCACTGGGAATACCGGTGTAGGCATCAATGCAAACCGTACAGATACTCAGTAGCTCTTCTCCCTGAGTTTCCCAGAAGTCGATCACCTATTCCGCCTTTACCCGTTGGAAATGCAATCAAAATACATAATCTTCCATTCCGGGGAGGCTTGAACAATAAAGGAGACCCCAGAGCCATCAACGCTGATTGGCCAGCTTTCGATCATATAAACATACGCCCCGTTTTCTGTCTCTATTCCCCAGTCGAATCGATTGCCGGAAAATTTATCAATCAGCTCCGGCCTTGTTTCCCGCAGGAATTTTATCAGCTTTTCAACTGTTTCCTGCCGAATGCTTTCATCGTCATGTATCGTAAACGGTATTGACAGGTCAACGTCAAACCACGACTTATCGTCCTGCAACAGGAGCAGACCTCCTTCCGACGACAAATTCATCGTCAAAAGTGTTGCGTCTTCATCTCTGACAATGATTCGATACTGTTCCGGGCTCTGCATGCTTACCTTCCAGGTTTCCTCATCCAAGTGAGGATATCCCGCCTTTTCCAGATAATCGCGTGCTTTATCAATCATCGAATCACGAACTTCCGGGTCTGCGTCTGCGCCGGACATGTCATCCAGAGGGATGTACGTTCCTTCTGCGGGCTGTACGCCGAATTCCGCTGCGTCAAACGCCGGAACCTTGCTGGTTCCATAATCTGATGCTGTCCCGGCAAAAGAGATGTGCAGATCGTGGGGACCCTCCAGAAAAGTATGCAGCGTAAACCGAGCTGTTCCGTTGACTTCTGTGAAGCGGTTTTCTGCGTCCAGCTGAGCGTCCACGGACAATTCCGTCAGTTCGTATTTCTCTGTGCAGCAGATGATCCCCTGGGTGGGTGTAATATAATCCGCCATTGCGTTGGCTTCTTCCGGATAAGGGGGAACCGCAATGGAATCATCCACGATGTTTGTCGTTCTCTGGACAGCAAGCAGCACGGCCAGACTGATCAGGTTGCTCGCAGCATCAGGAATCTGTTCTTTTTCGAGACGGACTTGCAGTTGCCCACCTTCCGTGTAGGAAAACACATCTTCCGGCCATGCGGGGATCAATTCCATCAGCCCATGCCCCAGGGAAATCATCTGCGAAAGTTCGGCACTGGGACGCAGGATCACAGACTGCGGATCGTCTTCAGCAGCTCTGTAAACTCCTGGCTGAAACACTTCCATGCCATACTTATGGCGATTGTTGGCAATGGCCGTGAATCCATTCTCTCTCATGCTTCCATCCCCTCTGGGGGACGAAAGATTCAGCACCCATTTTGAATTAACCCCGTCCTGCACATATGTCGTTTCGACGAATTTGAAAGGCTCTCCGTCAAGCGAAAACGTTGCGCTGCCGGTCAGCGTGACATTCGACGTATCCGTCAGCAACACCGCTGCGGCGTCAAAAATCTGTGCGACAGGAGCATCCGCGACAGCCATCGTCCAAGACAGCATCATGACCATCAGCAATGCTGTAAATCGTCTCAGTTTCATCGAAAAACTCCTTTCCCGGTGCTTTTGCACTTTACCCTGCACACTCATATTAATTCTGGTTCCGGATATCCGTTCCCTGTTGCCGGCAATACTGTTACAATTTCATTCAGTGCTCATCCACAAGTCTTTTCTGAACGGCGGATATAATCATGCGGTCTCTTCCCGACGGCTGTCCTTCTGTGTGAAGATCATTTACGTGGATGAACAGCGCAATTGAAGTCCTTACAGTTATTTCCCAGATATCATCCGTTCCATAGTGGTTTTTGAGGACAGAAGACGCGATCCAGTTCCTTGCTTCCAGGGATTTGGTATCGTCAATCAGTTCATTATATGCGTCGTTTTTACAGATAAAGCCATATTCAAATAGCTTGACTGCTATCTGAATTTTCGCATCATCCGGGACGACAGACATATCCCCGCGGACGGACATCGGCGCAATACTCAGCATTCTGTCCGAACCAACTTCTTCTACGATGGAAAGTCCATGATCCAGCTGATAACTGCCCATCCAATATTCATATAGAACCATATTGTCTGTGATGATATCTTCATCATCATTCAATGGCCAGTAATGAAGGTTATTCCAGACTGGCTTCGCAAAAGTGCAAATCACGTATCCTTCGCCATATTCTGATGACCTTGCGTGATACCAGAGTTGTCCATTAAACTGTGTTTCATCAATACAGTCAAGGATTTCTCCTCCCTGCAGACGTCCAAGGACTTTTCCTCCGGGCGATTTGCGAAAATTCACATCATGCCAGACAATTTGTATCTGGTCAGAGAGTACTGCGCCCTTTTCAGCATAGGATGTAAGAATATGATCGAGAAGCGTCTCTCCGTCCATCTGAGTTTTTCTGTCGAAATTCGTTTCTTCATCCATGCATACATGGCAGGGAGAAAGCTGATTATATGACTGCGTGCTCAAATCTTCCGCCGTGATGGAAACAGTCAAAGGAAGAAACATTGGATGGATCGACTTACAGTTCCGATCTTTATGATAATAGGTTCCGCCATCTGGATTAATCCAGTACACATCATTCGAAACTCCATCAGCATAACTCGCCGATGCAAAAAGAGTCGAACATACGAATAAAACCACAGCAAATAACATTGCAGAAACCAGAATCCTTCTCATTGCACAAATCCTCCCCAAAGCAAGGCAGACTAATTATCCATTTCCCTCTCAGATCTTACTCAGACTACCATTCAACTGTAACTGCTTTCATGCTGTCCCACTCATCCATGGTTCCATACGCAGGCATCGCCACGATCTGAATTGAGCATGTTTCATTTGGAATAGTAAACGTTCCAGAATAATAGCCTTCCTGGTCTTTTTCGTTTAATGATGAAAGATGCAGCTTGCTGAAAGGATCTCTTAATTCAAAACTTTCTATATTCTTATCTTCCAATGCACCTCCGGAAATCGGTCTGAAATGGACACTGACTTTCCTGCCGGATGGATCAACAGACAAGGTTCCTTCCAGCATCGCGGGATCTCCCATATCCTGTAAATCGAACTGCCTGCTGGTACTTAAACTGTCCACAGGGACAAATCCCCGAAAATAATCAGCTGTTGAACTCTCAATATAAGCCCATTGGCCCATGGTAGCCAGCCAGGTAACCCAGCAGCCATCGGGCAATATTGCCAAGGTTGTCTGACTGTAAAGGGGATCATCTGTGATGCGAACCTCGCCAACAGTCCACGCATCTGTCCCTTTGAATGATAACTCCGGAACATTTGCTTTCCTGGGAAGGGCGCTGCTTGAAATATACCCAAAGCGATAATGGGACGCATCGATGGAGTACTGGATCAATACCCAGTCTCCTTCAGTGCCAAAGACCTGAATCCAACTGTTCGTAGAAACCTTGGCTTTTCCGTTGGCTCCACGGATCGACGTTTTGTCTGGAGCAGAATACACATCATACTTCTTTTTCCCGGCAAAGGTCACTGGATAGACTTTCAGTTCGGAAGACTGCGGCAGATCCGGAGCTACAGTCAGTTTCTTTCTTGCCTCAGCCATAGTCTTCGGTATCGCCGAAAGACTGATATAGCGAATATCTCGTTGCAGCGTCCCATAAACCCGACCGGCTACTTCCAAATTTTCGCTGCTCTCAAAAAAGGTCATAACCCCATCTTGTACCAGCATATGGTCATATCCAATATAGCTTTCAATGCTATGTAAATTCCATTTCCCCTTCTCAAGTGCAAAGCGAAGTGTAAGTTCAGGATACTCGTCAGAAACATTCATTTGATATATGCATAGCAGCGGTTTAACCGTTGCGTTCATTCCATAATCGATCCCCTCAGTATCAACGATCAATGATAGCTGCGCACTAACCTGCGGCACTGCGTCACTTGTCCGGAACTGCACATCCCAGCCATTTTCTTTCAGGCTGAAGCAATAAAGGATATTGGTTCCGTCCTTCGTACGAACCATTACAAACCAACAATCATCCGTGCCATGCCCAGTCAGATCAGCATAGTCGAGAATTGTCGAATCGCCAACGCTGAAATAAGACTCGATTTCCGAAGGAAGCGCGTGATCTGTCGTTGCGAAAGCAATCGAACACACGCATAGCGTCGCCACAAGCAGCAAAGTGAATACCAGGAACCGTTTCATGATACAAATCCTCCCCAAGCAGGTTCATATTTTAGGGGAAATTTCATGGCCCCCTACTTAAAGAAACGGTTGAGAACGCACATTTATTACAGGCAGGCAAGAAATTTTAATAAATTTGTAAAGACTTGCTTCACTTGTTCCTTCTCACATTTTCCGCAATCCGGATGAGCGTTTCTTCCGCTATGTAATCCCCCGTCAATTTCAGATGTGCGTGAGAAGAGATATCCCAGTCGATCCGAAGATATGCCGAGCCCTCTTCATCTCCTGTCCGAAGTAATAATGCAGGCGCTCCGTTGATCGTAATGACTTTGGCGCTTGTATCGCTTTTGATCGCAGGGAGTTCCGGATCCTTCAGGATATACTCCTGCAGGCAAATTTTCTGTCCATTTTCGTTGATCAGCTTATAACTGCATGAAGAATTGTTTACGCAGAAAACAGAAAGGTCTTCCGGCAGCCAGCCAAAGCAGAACTCCCCGTTCCAACTAAACGGAACCTTCGGCATTCCATTTTCATCATATGCAGCCATCCTATCCGGTTCCTCAGCACGGTCAATCTTTTTCGTGCTTTCAGCCATCGCGATGACCTGGTTCTCCGGAACGTTATATGCATCAAGTTCGAACCACGCTTCCTCATTGGCCCAGCAGAGTGAAACATAAAGCCAATCTTCATTCTGGGCTGTGCTCAGATACGCTTCTCTTCCACATATCTGGATTGTACTGAATTCCGCGCCGGGAGAACTGAGAAGGCTCTGCGCATTTTCATCGTATTCAGCAAAATCAATTTGCACATCATTTTCACCAAGCAGTTGAAAACTGTTTATTCCATATCCATAGTAGCCGTCAAGGTACAAATGATCCGGCCATACCGTTGGAGCGTATTTGCCGCACCACCAGTCCGGAATTGAGGAAGGAGAAAACGGTTCCATTTGCTTGTTTTGACGTTCATGGAAAGCGTCATATCGACGGACACCTTCAAATTCCTCAATACTGTTCGCGATTTTCTGCGCATCCTCCCGGCTTAATCCCTCGCATATCAGTTGGTTCCAGGTAGTCAGATGGCCCATCATCATTGTGATCTTTGGCACATTGTTGTTCGTATCCTCAATCAGCACACTTTCGTTCCCTGGAACCTCAGAATAAGTGATTTCCGCGTTGGGTGGGAGTAAGTCAAGATTCAGCTGTCCGTTGAATTCAGCGTACTGAATGGAATCACCGGAGGCATTCGTATAAATTACCTGATTAAGGATTTCATCATAGGACGAAATGGTAAAGCCTTCGGGAATATACTGAGGGTACCGCTCTCCATACCAGAAATCAGGAGAGGAATCATCCTTTGGTTCATCCTCCCAGCTTGCATCCTCTGCTTGGAATGAATAGAAAGCCTGGCCTTTTTCCGAATCTGTCTGTGCGAAAAGTTTCATGACAGAATCACGAAATTCAGGCGAAACAGCAAACGCAATGGGCAGAGCGATCAATGCGAGTCCAATCACAGCAATCAACACGGCAGCAGCGACTCTGAGGCTGCGATAAGTATTTTGCTTTCTTTTTTGTTTTCTATCAGCTTTGTTTTTCTCTGTGGAAGCATTCACAGCCCGATTAAACGCCCGATCAGCACAGTCAATTTCGGCCGTATTCAGGGCGGGATCGGGAGTCTGAACAAACTGTTCTGTGGTTTCTTCTTCGATTTGCTGAAAGGCCATGCGAATCAGCAAATCCAGATGCTGATCCTGATAGGATGATTTGTTCATTGATCCTCACCCCCTTCATACAGCATTGCCTTCAAATGCTGACGTCCAAACATGATGTATCTGTATACGGCATTCTCCGTAATGCCCAGAACTTCGGCAATCTGACGCACTTCCATCTTTTCAAAAAATCTCATTCGAAGCGTTTCCCGTTCTCTTTCAGGAAGCGCCTGCAGCGCCTGCTTCACCGAATCGATTTCACACTGAAGGGATATTTTCTGTTCAATGACCAGGGGATCGGGAGTCTGTTCAATGACATCGTCAGTGAGCGATCCGATTTTTGTCTGCTCACGCTGTTTTTTTCTGCACAGGTCAATCGCCTTGCTTTTTGTAGTTACAGCCACATAGGAACGAAGCGGTTTTTCCTCCATAGCTCGAAGGCTGTCTATTTGCTGAATGAGAGCAACACAGCTTTCTGAAATAATATCGTCTATATCCGCTGTTTCACTGGTATAGTTCCTGGCGATTTTAACCATTAAGGCTCGATGCTTTACATAGACATCAGACATAAAAGCCCGGTCGTCATCAGATTCGATGGTCATAATGACCATTGGGATCATCAGCAATAAGTTCACCCCGTTTAAGCAGTAATCGCACGCGCCCTCCGCATGCAGGTGGAGTATACCATATCACAAGCATTTACGAAACTCCATCTACAAACAAATCAAGCGTGAAAGCGTACTTCTACAACCGCACACGACGGTTCCAGCGTTCTAGGCATCCTCGCTCCAGCATCCCCCAAAAACGCAAAAACCGGCGCTCCCATACCTCTGTATGAAAGCGCCGTCCTCTATATTCCGTTTTCTCACATCGCTACCACGATTCCACCTTCGTCATCGTCCCTGCGCCGATTCAGCTTCTCCTGTTCCTGCCTTGCCCGCTCAACCTCTTCCAGCCGTTTCATTTCCTCCGCGGCATCCTCCAGGCCAAGGTGTGTGTACGTGTTCAGCGTAACGCCGATGTTACTGTGTCCCATCAGGTATTGCAGCGTTTTCGGATTCATCCCGGCCTTCGCCATATTACTACAGTAGGTATGGCGGCAGATGTGAGGCGTAATGTTCGGCATCTGCTCTTTGTAAATCGCGTTGTACCGGTTCACCATGTTGTTGAAACGGTGTTCCCAGTGCATGGCCACCAAAGGCAGTCCCGCGTCATCCAGGAAAAGGAATCCCCGATAACCGTCCACAGCCTTTTCCATCTGGACTACATCGCCTTCGGAAGAAGGTTTCAATACTTCCCGGTCTTCCACGATCGCCCGGAAGCAGTCCTCCACTTCCTTCGTCATAGGCAGCTTTCTTTTTCCGGCGCTCGTCTTGGTTGCCTGAACGTGAAGCGCCATGTCCGGCGTCCGGATCAGCTGATGATCAATATTGATAAGATGGTTTTCAAAGTCAATGTCATTCAGGGTCAGACCGCAGAATTCACTGATCCGCATCCCGGTATGGAAAAGGATGTATACGACCTCGTAGTATTTACAGTAGCAGTTGTCGTCATGGACAAATTTCAGGAATTTCTTCATCTGCATTTTACTGATTGCCTCCCTCGTCACACTGTCGTCAATGATTACCCCAGCAAGCTGGAATGCAAAGGGGTTCTTTGCAAGCAGGTCATCGTCTACCGCCATCTGAAAGGCAGGCCGGAGAACGCCCCTCATGCACTTTATCGTGCTGTGGCCCTTCCCGGCATCCTGAAGCCCGATCAGGAAAAGCTTCGCGTCGGAGGTTTTCACTTCTCCGATTTTTTTGCAGCTGAAATTCTCCTGCGCCAGCACGTTTCTCACAAAGTTGTAATTCGTCGTCGTGTTCGGCCTTACACCGGTTTTCGTCTTCAGGTATCTGTCTACCAGTTCAATCACCAGCATGCCTTTCTGGCTCGGGTCGATCATGGAATCAAAGTCTTTCCCGATCTGTTTCTCCATTTCCCGAAGGGATGGACCGGGCCGTTTCCCTTTCGGCACAGGATCCGTGGGTTCCAAGCGCCAGCTGTAAACGAATTTGATCTTCCCGCCGACGTAATACTTGAACTGGTATTTCCCGTCAGCCCGGATTGATTCGCCGTTTCGCAGCACCCTATGTTTTGAGTCCCGTCGTTTTGATCTGCTCATCTGTTCTCCTTTCTCCGCACATCATGATGCGGATGATCTTGCTTTATACAGCGGTTCCCCGTTCCGGAGAGACGCTTTCAGCCCTGGCCGGAACCGAAGATATGCATCGAATTTTTCCCGGTCGATCAACTTCCTTTTGTTGTACATAAGCACAAAGGGAAGATTCTTCTGCTTCAGCAGTCGAGAAAGCTTCCTTACGCTGAAGTCATACAATTCCGCAGTCTCTGCAGGGTTTAATGTACCCTTTTCCTGCAATGGTACTTTCCGCATTGCCGTCCTCCTTTCAATTGCCCGTCGTCCTTTATTTCTCAAGGCTTTTAAGGTGTCCTATCAATCACTCTGAATTCTCTGAAAGTCAACTACTATTTGGCAGATAAAGAGAATTCCGAACAGTATAGGCAAAAAGAAAACGTGCCCACCAGCAACAGTGAGCACGCCTATCATATTGCCGAACATTGTGATAGGAAGGCTTCGAACTTCTCCCGAAGAATCAGATATCTGTTTCCGCTGAAAACAGAAAACCTTCCCACATTCTCTTCTGCCAGCCTGCGCATCTTTTTCACGCCAATACTGAAGTATTCAGATGCCTCCTGTATGGTGAGACTGTATTTTTCGTTAATGGGAATTCTCTCCATTCTCTCGCCCCCTCTCACCTATAAGGTTTTTCACGGGGGGTTTTACAAGTCGCAGATAAAAAAAGATCGGCCCTGCAGATTTCTCCACAGGGCCTAACGGTCAGCCGACCGCGCCGTCACTCGCTTCCAGAAGA
>SVGS01000032.1 GCA_015056205.1 Clostridiales bacterium
ACCGAGCTGAACAAACTGCTGAACAAGTAATAAGCATAGGAATCAGACACGCCTGCGATCGTGGTTCTCATATGGCCATCATTTCCGTCAGTTTGAAACGTCAAAAAAGCATCCCTTCATTCCGGTTTCATGCCCGCTTCCCTCATATTCTGTCTGAGCCGTTTATTCTTCTATTTTCATGAATAATTGCGCACTCTGGCATTGAAGGCACTGTATCCGTTTTCAAATTCCCTGCCTGCATCAGATGCTGCAATTTCAGAGGCTGTTAAATCGCCTTTTCCGTCATAGCGATAGAAACGTCCGCTGTCAGCGATAAACTCCAGAATGCAGTAATCTTCATCCTCGACGCCCTTTGGATAGTATTTCTCATCACCTTCGTTCCAAAGGAGTTCCTTATATTCTCTTTCAAAATGGATCACGGCGTTTCCGAACAGGCAAAGCCCTTCAAAAGTCGCATCATCCGAGAAATACAGACAGGCATTTCCATTTTTCAGCAGACTTTGCACATGAGCCGAACTTGTATTTGTCGAGATTAAATGTCTGCCTAATCCCTTATGCCATACACAGAAAACCCTGCGAACATTCTGCCTGCCCCTCTCATCGGTATATCCGATGGTTGCAAACAGGGAACGGTTAACAAGATTCATGATTTCGTCTTTTGTCATGGTTCTCCCCCTTCAATATTGCACATGATGCGGCCGGTATCATAGTATTTCGGGGACACCGTCCCATTGAGAATCTTTTATCAGAAAGGTTCAGCTCGTTGTTTTCATTTTCCCCCTGCGAAAGCAGCCGCTTCTCCGATCCAGGCAAGCAGCTCATCATCGATCTCTTCGCTGGTTCCGATCATGACATGATGTGTCCATCGGTTGGGATAGGGCTCGGCAGCCGCATCAATCCGGGCGGATTCAATTCTCCGCGGCAGTCCGAAAGTGATTGTCAGGAATGGGTCCGGCCGATCCTTGGCTTTCCGAGCCGGTGCAAATGAGACAGCCGCAAACATATGTTTACTGAAAAAAGATATCTGGGTTTTCTTCACTTCGATCCGTACATCCGGGATCCCGGCAAGCAAGCTTTCCCTAAGCACCTCATACATCGGCAATGCCGCCGGTTTTCTGTCAAAGAAAAACAGTTCCTCAGAAGAAATCGTTTCCCGGCAGTTCTCTTCCCCCATATGTCTCTTCCCTCATTTACCGCTTTTCATAGTCAGATCGGAACCGTCAGAAGCAGCAGAAAAGTGATAAAACGCGCTCCTGTTTACTGCCCGGAATACTCCAGGAGCCGTTCCTGTCTTGACATAGAATACCATAGAAAGAAAACCCGGGCAACAAAAAACCGGCTGAATCTGTTCCAGTCGGTATCGTCATTTTCACCGGTCATCCTGCCCGGAAATGCTTCTTAGAAATCTTCACCTCGTCCGTCTTTCCGCTTAGCGCCTCCTGCTCCTTCCTGGCGCTTTCCAGCTGCTGCATCCGGTTCATTTCGTCCACAGCATCGATAACTGCCGGGGGAGATGCCTTTCCTCCGTCTTCTTTTTCAGCGAACAACGAAATCGGCAATGTCCTGAATGACCTGCTCATCCATTCTTTCAGAACGGGAATAAACCGCAGCTCCTTCTGTTTTCTGCCCGGTGATGAAGACATGCGTCAGCCCCGGATAAGAAATCATCTGCCAGTTTTCCTTTTCACCAAGCGCATCTTTCCAGATTCTGAAGTCTTCCATAGTCACCTGATAATCCTCTTCTCCCTGCAGGAGCAGCACCGGCTCAGTGATCTCTCCGGCAGCCTGCAGTATGTCGTAGTCCGCCAGCCACTTCCAGTAAGCGGAGTATACACCGGCGACCGTATCGTCTTCGGTCAGGGCATCCAGATCCTGCAATTTGTCCAGTTCCGCGAAAAGCGCGTCCTTCTCCGCCTGCTGCTCCTCCGTGACTTCCGGCATCAGGGAATAAAGGAAATCATACTGCTCACGCATCAGCACATCCAAAGGCCTTGGCGAAGCAGCCATCATGATAAACCCTCTGGCCTTTATCGGTGCATTTTTCAGTTCCCGCGCAACAGCCGGAATCGCGTTCCCTCCGAGGCTGTGCCCCAGCACATAGATGCGATCCGGATCAATCCTTTCCTGTTGCGCAACCAACTGCACCGCATTCACGGCATCCTCAAGATATTCATCAGCCAATGTGATCTGCCTGTCTGTCATCAGTTCCATGCCATACACATAGGAGCGCTTGTCAAAACGATAGACCGCAATTCCTTTTTCAGCCAGTCCTTCCGCAAGATCCCTGAAAGGTTTCAGATTCCCAACCGATTCATCCTTGTCACTGGCTCCTGAGCCCTGTAAGAGAATCACCGCCGGGAACGGACCTTCTCCCTTTGGAACCGTCAGAATTCCGGGCAGTTCGCCAAGCGACGAAACAGGCAGCGCCAGTTCGATGCTGTCATACAGATCGGATTCGGTTTTCTCCACCTTGCCGCCGCTGTACGTACCGGTTTGCAGGCCCGCAATCACACCGTCCTGAACCACAAGGATCAAATCCACCTGCATCGCGGAAAAGGCACAGGGAATATAGAACACTTTCAGTCCGCTCATTTCACCTTCATACGCCGGCATAACAGATTCGAGTGTACCCAATGCAGACAGCTGCTTTGCCATACCGGCAATTCCGTTCATTTGCTTAAGCGCGGCTTCCATCCGGGCAGAAAAAGCCCATACGCCTTCCAGTTCCTCCGGGTGTTCTCCCAGAAATACTGCAATGAATTCATCCGCATCCGCGGCAGTTTCCATTTCCCTGACTTCCTGCTCCGCTGCAGTCATTCCGCAGAAGGTCAGCATCATGACAGCCAGCAGGACCGCAATCATCTTTTTCATTTGATGTTTCCTCCATATGTTTCTACACAGAAACCGCAATGGCCGCATTTTGTGCAGGTCAGTTTCCGGGTCTTCGGGGTATGCTTTGCAAAAAACATCTCCCTGAA
This sequence comes from Clostridiales bacterium, assembly GCA_015056205.1. Lineage (GTDB taxonomy): Bacteria > Bacillota > Clostridia > Christensenellales > Aristaeellaceae > Aristaeella. The sequence goes on from SVGS01000032.1 coordinate 2,979, forward strand.
TGCAGGCCTGAACACTTCATGACACTGCGGGCAGATGTAGGCAGTATTCCGGAAGTAATACCGGGTAGCCCAGATTCCGTAAGGAATTATCAGAGCAACCCAGACAGCAAACGGCCACCAGACCCCTTTCAGAATCCACAGAAGGATGGACCCCCACTGCAGAATTCCCAGCGGAATGGCAGGCAGAATGATATTCCTGTGCACCGCGTTCAGTTTCTTTTTTCCTTCCATAACAGTCGCTATGTCGCCGATGTTTCTGATGGAGAACGGCGAAGTAGTCTTCAGGCCTTTTCTCAGTTCCGCCAGGCGATCCAGTTTATCCCGACGCTCGCCGATCTCTTCCTGCAGCTGCTGTTCCTGCTGTTCAAGCAAGATGGAGATGACGCTGCCGGGATCTTCTTCCTTCAGCAGCTGACCGATGGTATCCAGCGACAGCCCTATATCCCTCAGAAAGCAGATGATCTTCATCGTTTTCATATCTTCTTCGGAATACAGCCGTCTGCCGCCTTCTGTCAGGCTGCTTGGAACCAGAATCCCTTTCTGGTCATAAAACTGAACTGTCCGGACTGTGATGCCGCACTCTTTTGCCAGTTCTCCGGTGGTGTACTGTGACATAGTTCCGGCCTCCTTTCAGCGTCATCCTACAATATGACGTTACGTCACAAGCAATACATGACGCAAGGTGATTTTTCGTTTTTTCTGAAATATGACGCAGAATCAGCATTCTGTCACAGATACCTGTTTCGTTCAGAACTGTGCAGAACTCCGCAGGCAAACAAAATTCCGGCCGCTTTCTCAGCCGGAGATCTCCTTTTGTTTTTTCCTGCTCAGACTGCCAAGCACTATTTTATAGGCTTTATCCAGCAGATCCCTGAGGATATCATCCGGAACCGCTCCATCGGCTTTTATTGAATTCCAGTGGATTTTGTTCATATAGTATCCGGGAATAATATCGTCATACTGCTTTCGCCAGAAATCTCCTTCCGCCGGTTCCAGCTTTAACGTGATGTAATATGGCTGGTCATGATCATCCAGGCAGATTGCAGCAAACATTTTTCCGCCGATCTGGTATCGAATCCATTTCCATTCCGGCTGAAAGTCTTTTGTCACGCCGGGTTTCCCCATAATATGCTCGTCGATCCACGTATATTTCATATCAATCAGCTCCTGTAGATTTTTTCCAGTTCCCCGGCGATCTTCCGGATTCTGTTCCTCACCTCTTCCGGTTCCAGCACTTCCGCTTCGGCTCCGAGCGTCAGGAGCCAGGAGACAAGGTTGTCCATGTCCGTGTAGTCTGCCATGAAAAGCAGCCGGCCGTCATCAGCCTCCGTAAAGCAGCGAGGACCGAATTCCTCAACCAGCCGCCACTTCATATCCGATGCCAAAAGAGCCCTCACCCTGATCCAGCCCGGAAATATCTTTTCGTTCGAGAGGTCCGGCAAAGGAACATTCCTGCAATCTATCGTGCTCTGAATCTATGAAAAGAGAGGCGGCGATCCGTCCCCTGTCTCCCGTTGATGTCGCGGAAGGCCTGCCTGTCAATAGGCTTTTTTCGTGTCCGGAGACGCATTTATATTCATTTCCTCCCGGGCATAAATCAGCTCAATGAACGTCTTGATCTGTTCGTCCCAGAATCCCCACTCATGAATGGCATCCGGCTCATCATGGCTCATCACATCCCAGCGGTTTTTCTTCAGTGCAGGAACAAAGGTCCGATGCTGCTCATAGAGGAAATCCTTCGTGCCGCAGCTGACATACAGCCACGGTTTGTGCGCAGCGTTCGCATTCTTTTCCATCAGGTAATAGTTGTCGTACTCAGTGCCCTTGATTTCCTTCATATTTCCGAATACCCGATCGATCTCACCTTCCCGGTGCCGCTGATAGAGCGTGTTTGCCAGATCCACCGCTCCGCTGAATGAAGCCGCTCCGGCGAAATGCTCCGGGTAGGTCAGCGCCAGCCGCATGGCGCCGTATCCGCCCATGCTCAGGCCTGCCACATAGGTATCCTCCCAGCGCTTGCTCAGCCGCAGGAAACTGTGCATCGTCCTCGGAAGCTCGTCGCTCACATAATCCCAGTATTTTTCGCCGTAAATCTCATTGCAGTAGAAGCTGTGGTTAACAGCCGGCATGATGACAGCCAGGTTGTGATTTGCCGCATAGCGTTCGACAGAAGTCCTGCGCATCCAGATTGAATGGTCGTCGCTGTATCCGTGCAACAGGTACAACACTTTCGGCGGCCTTTCATCCTTTGATGAGCCTATCCCGATTCCCTGGTTCAGTTCCGGCAGGATGACATTGACGGTGGAGGCAACATTGAGGACTGCGGAAAAAAACTGAATCTGCAGGAAGGCCATGACTGATTCCCCCTTTTTTCGTATGGTTCGGTGTCTGTTTTCCCTGTTCTTCTGTAATCATTATACCTTTTCCAGCAACCTTCCCACAACCCCTTAAAAACTTTTTGCATCCGGAGGCGGATTGATTTCGGCAAAGTGTGCCCGTGCATCCTCTGTTGTTTTGATTAGCTCTGAAAGAGCAGTAATTCTTGCCTGACAGGATTTCATTACTTTTAACGCTGCTTCATGCAGCTCTTTCGTTACGCCCGCACAAGCGTCCTCAATTACCACGATCGGTACTTCCGGATATATTGATTTGAGAATCTGAAAGTTTGCGGATACACAAATGTCCGTACAAAATCCACAAAGCCAGATTTCATCAACTGTATCCAGACATTGCATATCCCAAAGCCTTGAACCGAAGGTGTTCTTTTCAATGATCTTTGATTTTTCAGCAAGTACTTCCGGGCAGATTTTCCAGCCGTCAGAGCCCTTAATGCAATGAGGATAAGGCAGATTCCTGCCCTCCTGCGTTTCGAGATAATCTTTATTATGCGTATCTTTCGTATAGATAATATCTCTGTCAAAGTTTCGAGATGCATATGCAACGGCTTCCCGAATCACCGGCAGCGCAGCAATTGCCTCTTCATTTCGAAGCGCGCCACGTACAAAATCTTCCTGCGCGTCAATCACAATCAATTGTTTATTCATAGATTCCTCCTGAAACACAAGACTTTCTTAGCGGATATACTGATCAATGTCCTGAATACAGGGCACCCGTTCCTATTCCCTGTAGGAGATCAGGGTAATGTGAAGCATCACGCAGCAATCTCCATCTCCGGTACTTCGATCTGATCTCTGTTCACGAAAGGCGCCTCCTTCCGGCTCGTCTCCATTATAGCCCCTTTTGATGAACTATCAAGGGGTTATCCAACAGTTCCAAAAGACTTGAACAATTCGGGCTCTGCAGGTACAAAGCGCTCATCGTTGACCGGGTTCATGTCGTTTCCCTCGCCTGCATCAGCCGTCTGATGGAATACGCACAGGCCGGGCTCCCGATTATCCTGTATGACAGCGGTAGATGGAATTCCGATGTAGTGCCACTACTCTACAGGAAGCTGGGGCTCACCCAGAGATAGGGCGTTTACCCACAATTTTTGGTACACTCAACAGAAGGTGATTGATCCATTCAAAAAAGAGACGCGTACCCGTCCCCTGTCTCCGTGATCGGGACTTTTCAAAAGACCGGAGCCATGATAAACTCACAATCATAAAAGAATTACGGGGAACCTCAGGGAAGGATAATCCTTCCGCCGCCGAAATGAGGTTTACCGGGAAATTTCCGGGAGGCAGCACAATGCAGCGTATTTTTTCTGAGCATCTGACACGGCCGGTAAAAAGCCTGGATGGGATCTGGCGTATCACAGCGCATGATGAGAACGGCACTTCTGTACAGGCCGGCGTTCCGGGCGTATGGGAACGAATCCCGGCCCTGGCGGGCTTCCGCGGTACGGCGGATTATACCCGAAAGGTTCATACAGATCATGACGCGAACCTGCTCCTCCGTTTCGGCGGCGTCAGCCACACCGCAAAGGTCTTCTGGGATGGATCCATGATCGGAAGACATTATAATGCTTTCACCGGCTTCAGTATCCTGCTTCCGGCTGTTCCCGGCGGAGAACACGAGCTGCGGGTTGAAGTCGATGACAGCTATGGGCCTCATTCCGCGCTTCATGTTCCGAATGACTATATGACCTACGGCGGGATAAACCGTCCTGTAGAAATCCATGAAGTTCGCCAGGCATATATTGAACGCATGGCTTTTCACTCTGAGGAAGAAGAAGACGGGAGTTTTACAGCCCATGTCCGGGTGTTTGTTCATGCCGTGGATCCACTGAAGGAGGCGTCTCTCAATGTGTCCATCGCCGGCTCCTCTGCATCAGGCGTAGTACCGGATCTCCCGAGAGGAGAAAGCGCGGATGTCAATCTCCGCCTGCATATTCCTCATGTGCGGAAATGGGATCTCGGACAGGGAAATCTATATTGTCTGCAGGCCCGGCTGATCGTAAACGGAGATGAAACAGATGATCTGATCGATCGCGTCGGGTTCCGTACCATCAGGATCTCCGGCGAGGATATCCTTCTCAACGGCAGGAAAGTTCGGATCAAAGGTTTTAACCGTCATGAGGATCACGGTCAATTTGGCTGCTCGCTCCCGGTGGAGGCAATGATGGACGACCTCCAGATGATTCTTGATATGGGAGGCAATTCAGTCCGCACCTGTCATTATCCGAATGATCCGCGCTTTCTCGACCTGTGCGATGAATTGGGTATTCTCGTCTGGGAGGAGAACCACGCCCGTGCTCTCCCGGAGCAGGTATTCCACAGTGAACTGTTTGCGGAGCAATGCGCCGCCTGCAACGAGGAAATGATCGGGCAGCATGTAAATCATCCCTCGATCTATGTCTGGGGATTGCTCAACGAATGTGAGAGCGATACGGAATTCGGAAGGAAAGTTTATGCAACCCAAATCGCTCAGCTTCGCGAGCTGGATCCCACCCGGCCGATTTCTTACGCATCCTGCCGGTTCTTCAAGGATATTTGTCTGGATCTGGTGGATATCGCGTCCTTTAATATCTATCCCGGCTGGTACACGGATGAAAAGCCCGCTGATCTGGCTGACAGGCTTTTCCGTTGGATGGACGGGAACGGGGCTGAAAACAAGCCGATTCTGATAACAGAAATCGGCGCGGGGGCTGTTTCAGGATTTCATGATCCTCTCCATCACGCAAAGTGGAGCGAAGAACGGCAATGTGAGATCCTGCGGGAGCAGCTTTCGGATATTCATCGGATTCAGAGATGCAGCGGCACCTACATATGGCAGTTCGCAGATGTAAGGGTAGCTGAAGAATGGGCCAAAAACCGGCCGAAGTGCATGAATAATAAAGGCGTTGTTGACCAATTCAGAGTTCCCAAAATGGCTTACGCAACCGTCAGGGAGATCTATTCCGCGCTCGGAGATACGGAGACAGGGGACGGAGACAGGGGACGGTTCCCCGTCTCCAGGCCGGACCGGGCTTGACATTGCCTGAACGGTTCGCCTGAAGGGCGGCGGCACTGGGTATTACGCCGGTCCTGATCGCGGCCAATCCGGCTTCGGATGTGGAAACAAGCTATACAAAGATTTCATGCCAGACCAGGATTGACCGGGAGAACGCCGCGGAAGCAGGACTGCCGGGAAGTCCCGTTATCGTTTGCTCTTATCCCACCCGCTTTGGGCGGGCGATTCTTCTTGGAGAAAAACACCAGCAGCAGCGTCAGCACATAGGGCAGCGTCAGGAAGATATCGGTAGAATTGCTCGGCAGCCCCGCCGCGATACACAGCTGCAGCCCGCCGGACTTCGCCAGGCCGAACACCAGGCACGCCAGTGTGGTCGGCCCGATCTTCCAGTTGCCGAAGATCATAGCCGCGATGGCGAGATAGCCGAACCCCTGATTCTCACCGCAGGCACGCAGCCGCATTCCGAACCGGCCTTTATAATCCCGGATCATTTCACCGTTCCGGCAGGAATGCCGCCGTCACGCGGCGTCTTCCGCCGCGGTCTCCCGGGTATATTGTTCCCTCATCAGCGGCAGGGCGTCGATCCGGTTCTGCAGCAGATCCAGCAGGTCTTTCTCCGCCACCAGTCCGTATTCATTGACCGGGACGCCTTTCAGCCGGAGGGCCGCCTTCATCGGGGGCGTGTCGATGCCCAGAATCTGAATCTCCTTCATCTGGCGGATGCCCTGGTAAACCAGGCTTACATCGTACCAGGCGTCCCCGTTTTCGTCGATCAGTCGGATGAACACCAGCTTCGCGCCCACGGGAGTCCGCGTCTCGATCGCCTCCGGCAGGTCATAATCTTCCACCCCCAGGGCACCGATGACGCTGGCGAGGTTGGAATCATGCCCGCACAGGAAGGTCAGCTTCCGGTCCCGGGCCGTCAGCTCGTTCCGGATGGTTTCCAGCATGGGATGCGCCGTGCTGAGGGCGATCAGCGGCGTGGAAAACAGGATCTCCTCATACCGGGTGACAATGCCGGTAATCATCCGCCACTGATCCTCCGTCAGTTCATGGCCAAAGGCCGCCTTCACCGGATCCGGCTCCTCATAAAACTGCATGATCATCGCGTCCGCCACGGAGGTGGCGGTCTTCAGATAGCCCTTCACATCGGGCGAGCTGCCATCCTCCAGGCTAAACTCCAGGCGGCTGTCCAGCAGATCCCCATATTCTCCGGACTGATAGGCCTTGCTGTCCGCCATGCCGGTTACATCCATCAGCAGCTGAACCGAGGGCTGCAGCTCCGCAAAAATACCCTCCATTCCCGCGACTCCTCCGGTTTCCGCGATCTGGGCCAGGACATCCTCCCGATATCGGTCGCTGCAGAAGCGAAGCCGGGGGCTGAAAACCTCATCCATCGTGTTCATCGGCGCATGGCATTCCACCTGGATATCCGCCAGGGGCAGCAGGCCCGAGGCAAAGAAGCGGGCCGTGGCCTGGGTCCGCTGGTATCCGTTGGCATAGATTCTGACCGCCGCCTTGCCCGGCTGATAATTGGCCGGGAACAGGCCCTCCTTCTCCGCCCATTTGCGGAAGAATTGGCCCGTGGAGGTTTCCAGCAGAGCGCCGCGCTGGGACAGCTCCCCGGAGGGCGATGTCCAGGCAAACCAGTCATGGGGCACGAGCTTTCCCAGCATGGAGTCCCCGTCCGAAAGCGGGGAACGGATATTGTGGCGGCTCAGCATGACCACCCGCTCTGCCTGATAGCCCTCCGGGAGGTTCCAGCCATCCCCGGCGCCCTCCGCCGGGGCGGCGCAGGGCAGCAGGAGCAGCAGCGACGCCAGGAAGCAGAAAAACCTGCAGCTCCGGGATCTTTCTCTTGTTTTCAGACTGTCTTTACGCATGAAATGATCTCTCCCTCCCCGGCGGCTGCCTTTCCGATCCGGCAGAACTCCGCCACCTGAATATATAGTCGTATATGTTCATATCCTATCATCCGCGCCGGATTTCGTCAACGGGAGACAGGGGACGGTTCCCTGTCTCCTTCAGGCTTCCGATGGAGACAGGGGACGGTTCCCTGGGAGACAGGGGACGGTTCCCTGTCTCCTTCAGGCTTCTGATTGATAACAGGAGAAGGCCGAAATGAAATCACTTCCCAAATAATTCAGCCGCCTTTTTCATTCTGTCCGCGATCGGAACGCCAAACGGACATCTGGGCTCACATTGCTTGCATCCGATGCATTCAGAGGCCGTATGGCCAAGCAGCATATAATGGGATTTTACTGATTCCGGCACTTCTGACTGCATAGCGGCCAGGTCGTAATACTGATTGATCATAGCGATATCAAGTTTGGCGGCGCATGGTTTACAGTGGCCGCAGTATGTACACTCGCCTCTGTAGGAATGTAACGGCGCACCGCTGAGTACAGTTGCATAGTCTTTTTCTTCGGCTGTTGCGGTTTCATAAGATATGGCTTCGTCAACCTGTTCTTTTGTATCGTATCCGCAGAGAACAGATACTACGCCCGGACGTGTCAAAGCATAATGGATACACTGGTTGGGCGTAAGTCTGACGCCAAACGGCGATCTCTTTTCATCAAAGAGCCGTCCTCCCGCAAAGCCTTTCATGACGGTAATTCCCACATTGTATTCTTCGCAAAGCTTATATAAATCCGCTCTCTCCGCATTAATCCCTGCCAGCTGATTATCATACTGATAGCCTTCTTCCAACAGTTTCCCCAAATCCTGGCCTGAAGGAAGCATATCAAAAGCAGGATTCACACTGAACAAAAGCATTTCTATCAGGCCGGACTTTACTGCCATAGCCGCAGTCTTTGGATCATGGGAACTCATTCCTGTATGATGGATGACGCCCTTTTCCTTCATCTCCAGAACATACTTTAAAAAGGGTGAATCCTGAAGATCATTCCAGTCTTCCACAGTATCCACAAAGTGAATCATTCCAATATCAATGTAATCAGTCTGAAGTCTTGTCAGAAGATCCTCAAACGCAGGTTTAACATGCTTCATATCCCTGGTACGAACATACTGGCCATTCTGCCATGTGGATCCAAAGTGTCCCTGCACATACCACTTCTCCCGGTTCCCTTTCATCGCCTTTCCGATAATATCTCTGGATTTGGGATCAGGCATCCAGCAGTCGATTATGTTGATGCCTTTCTCACCTGCGTATTTCATCAATTCAATTGATTCTTCTTCCGGATGACGCTCCAGCCATTCTCCGCCAAAGCCAATTTCGCTTACCTTTAATCCTGTTTTTCCAAGTACTCTGTAATTCATTTTATGCCTCCTCATCTCTCAGGATGAAATTCAACACTATGCTCACCTTCGATAAGGCCTCCGGTTCTTCCTGCCTGGCCGTGAAAAACTTCTCCGGTTTTTTAAGTTCATCATCCTGACGATGATCTGCGGAATAAAGAAATGTTTGACATTACCGTTTGGCCATAGTACACTGAGCACAATCTTTCGTAAAGGAGCTCCTCTCATGAACCGGTTCGGATATGTTTCTGCAATGCCGGTTACCCCGAACCCTGCTGAACAGGTCCGCACCGTCGTTGTATCCGATGCCCGGGGGATCAGAGAAGGAGTCGTTGGTATAGTTACAGCAGTCAACCAGCCGCTTATCTCTGACAGGTAAGCGGCTTTTGATATTCAGCAGGATCCTTCCTCCGCCCGGAAGTACAGAAGCAGTCTGATCCGGATCCTGAGAAAGGAATAAAACGTCCCGGATATGGCGAGCAAAACACAGTCACTCTTTTCGGACAGGAGAGATGCGAAATGGAATTGAAAAAGAAACTGCCCGTTTATCCTGACTACCATCACTGCCTTGTCAATCTGGCCAATTCCATTCTGAAGAAATTCGGCGCGGAAACAAGTGCTGAAACCCTGCCGCTCGCAGATCGGTATCTTCAGGAGAATAATCGGAATGTCGTTGTCCTGCTGCTTGACGCAATGGGCACATCCATTCTGGAAAAGCATCTGGATCGGGACGGTTTTTTCAGAAGCCATCTTGCCGGTTCGTTTGATTCCGTATACCCTCCGACAACAGCGGCCGCCACAACTTCGATGCTCAGCGGGCTTTATCCGAATGAACACGGATGGCTCGGGTGGGATGTTTATTATCCGCAGATCGGCAAAAACGTGACTGTATTTACAAACAAAGAACAAATCAGAGAAAAAGAAGACGCTGTTCCGGCAGCCTGTCCGGACGGAACGGCAAAATGGACGGAGGAGTCTCTGGAGAAACTCCTGCCCGCCGCCGGGTATAACGTCGCATTTCGGTATACTTCGTACAGGAACATTCTTGACAGGATAAAGGACTCGGGCGGCCATGCCTATGCGGCCATGCCTTTTCTGCCGCCCTATCCGCAGAGTATGGAAGCGATCCTGAACCGCGTGAAAGCGCTGTGCGGTGAACCGGAAAAAAAGTTCATCTATGCTTACTGGAACGAACCCGATTCCACGATGCACCGGACGGGAACCGCAAGTGCCGAAACGCACGCTATGGTGGCAGAACTTGAAAAAATGGTTGAAGAAACCGTATCCGCGCTGTCCGATACGCTGTTCATCATCATAGCGGATCATGGCCATACGGACAGCAGGAATTGCTGTCTGAAGGATTATCCGGAAATCATGAACTGCCTTATCCGTCAGCCCTCCTTCGAGCCCCGTACGCTGAACCTCTTTGTCAGGGATGAATGCAGGGAAGCCTTTCCGGAAATATTCAGAAAGCATTTCGGAGATTCGTTCGTTCTCCTGACAAGGGACGAGGTTATTTCCGGGGGATTATTCGGAATCGGAAAGGATCATAAAGATCTGCAAAGAATGATCGGCGACTATGTTGCCCTCGCGGTTTCAGACAGAAGCATATTCAACACGCATATTGAAGCTCAGGAGATACTCGGCGCTCATGCCGGGCTGACCCGGGAAGAAATGGAAATTCCGCTTATCGTCATTGAAAAGAAATGAAACAGCTGTGAACATAACCATAGAAACGGGAGCGGCTGATTCGAAAATCCAAACCGGAGGTGTATGAAAGTGAAAACCAAAGCCAACTCTCTGCTGATTGCTTTTCTGCTGCTGTTCGCGATATCCCCTGATATTCACGCAGAGGATACGGATCTCCGGCCTGTTGTGGGTGTGGCCTGGAGAAGCGATCAGGAATCGGAAAGTTTTGTCGCCACATGCAAAGCCATTGAAGCGGCAGGGGGACGTCCTGTGATTCTGGGGCAGGTGTTCTCCGCTGATCTTGTCTATGAGAATAACATGCTTGTCGGCAGTACGGATGCGGACGGATATCTGACCGCGGAAGCGGCCAAGCTGATCCGCTGCAACACCTGGCAGGGATCCAATGTGGAAGAAGTGATGGACGGCATTCCGGCGATCGTATTCCCGGGAGGAGAAGATATCAGTCCATCCCTGTTTTATTCCCCTCAGCCGGTTGAAACCCGGGAGAGTATCAGTCCGGAACGGGATGTGTCGGATTTCCTGCTGATGTCCTGGTGTCTGGAGAAGGATATACCGACTCTGGCAATCTGCCGCGGCATGCAGCTGCTGGGCGTGGTTTCCGGAGCCGATATGATCCAGGACATACCGCTTTACATGGCCGGTTTGGGCAAAGAATACGGATATGAGCACCGCAATGAACCTGAAGCACCCGGAGCCTACAGGGGTTTTGCTTCTCATGATGTAACGGTAACAGTCAAAGATTCTCTCCTGTTCCGTTTGACCGGAAAGGATACGATCAAATCGGTCCCCTCCTGGCATCATCAGTCGGTCAGAAGCGTAGACGGTACGCGGCTGGTGGTAACCGGTGAAACGGACACCGCCTCTGAAAAAATCATTGAAGCCATTGAACGGCCGGATAAAACTTTTGTTCTGGGATTGCAGTATCATCCGGAAATAGCCGTTGTCCGGGAAGCGGATGAAAACTCCCTGATATACTTTACGGCAATTGTAAACATGGCAAGGAATGACGGAAAAGGAATGGATTGAAACGGCGGCCCGGCCCGGAAGGCTGCGGGGTGTGCAGATTTACAGATCGGGCCGCATGTGGTATAATGCGCCAATAGTTCCTCTGGAAATACCATCATACCACTGTGTTCCCGCGGGCCGGAGGGCGGCGGGGCATGAAGGGGGAAAGCTTTTTCATGATCGAAATTCAGCATGTCACAAAGCGGTACGGGGACAAGCTGGCGGTGAACGACGTGACGTTTACCATCAATAAGGGAGAAATCCTGGGCTTTCTGGGCCGGAACGGCGCGGGAAAAACCACAACCATGAACATCATTACGGGTTATATTTCCGCCAGCAGCGGGTCGGTGCTGCTGGACGGTTATGATATTCTGGCGGATCCGCTGGAAGTGAAGCGCCGGATCGGATACCTTCCGGAGCTGCCGCCGCTGTATCCGGACATGACGGTGGACGAATATCTGCGATTTGTGTGTGCGATCAAGGGCGTGAAACGGTCCCGGGTCTCCGCGCATCTGAACGACATCACGGAGCTGGTCGGCCTGGGAGAGGTGCGGGGGCGCCTGATCCGCAATCTTTCGAAGGGATACCGCCAGCGGGTGGGCATGGCTCAGGCGCTGGTGGGAAATCCGGAGGTCGTCATTCTCGACGAGCCTACGGTAGGCCTGGATCCGAAGCAGATTCTGGAAGTCCGCCGGATGATCCGTCAGCTGGGGGAAGATCATACGATTGTGCTTTCCAGCCATATTCTTCAGGAGGTGGCGGACGTCTGCAACCGCCTGGTGATCATTCATCAGGGAAAGATTGTGGCGGAAGACAGCCTGGAGCATCTGACCCATGCCGACGGGGATACGAGGAAGCTCCGGCTGCGGATTGCCGGTCCGGAGGCGGAAGTGCTGCAGGCGCTGCGGAGCATGGAAGGCGTGACGCAGGCGGACAGCTTGGGCAGCCTGGAGAAGGAAAGCTTCGATTTCCTGCTGCAGGGAGAAGCCGGGACGGATCTCCGCAGGGCGGTATTCAGCCGGATGTCAGAAAAGGGCTATCCGATTCTGATTCAGCGCCCGGTGGATCTGGATCTGGAGGACGTTTTCCTCCAGCTGACCGGGGACAGCAGAGAGGAGGCTTAAGATGCTTGCAATCTGGAAAAGGGAGCTTCAGAACTATTATCTGACTCCCATCGGATATGTGTTCATGGGGATCTTTCTGCTGGTGGGCGGCGTGATGTTCTACCTGGGAAACATTATGGGCATGACGCCGTCGGCGGCGACGCTGCTGGGAAATCTGAACTATATCTTTATGCTGACGGTGCCGATCCTGACCATGCGCCTGCTGAGTGAGGAACGGCGGACAAAGACGGATCAGCTGCTGATCACTTCCCCCCTCCGGATCTGGGATATCGTGGGAGGAAAATTCCTGGCGGCGGCCACGGTGGTGCTGCTGACCACCTGCTGCACGCTGCTCTATATCGCGCTGCTGAGCCGCTACACGGATCGGATGTATCCCGCGGCGATCGCCTGCAACTATCTGGGCTTTCTGCTGCTGAGCCTCTGCTACGTGGCGCTGGGGCTGCTGATGAGCGCGCTGACGGAAAGCCAGGTGTCCGCCGCGGTGCTGACGCTCGGCGTCAACATCCTGCTGCAGATTCTGGAAAGCGTTTTTTCCTCCTCTTCCTTTGCGCTGCCGGGGGCGCTGTCCTTCCTGCGGCCGGTGCTGTCCTGGTTCAGCCTGTATTCCAGGTATAACCAGTTCGCGGCGGGCCGGCTGAGCTTTGCCAATATTCTGTATTACCTGTCCTTCAGCGGGCTGATGCTGTTTCTCACGGTGCGCGTGATCGACAGAAGACGGTGGAGTGAGGGGTGAGACATATGAAGAAGAAAGAAGGCAGCCGGTTTTTCTCCCGTCTGAACCAGCGGAAATACCGATACGGACGGTTTGCCGTTTTTCTGACGGTGGTCGTGTTCGCCATCGTGATTCTGCTCAATGTGGCCGTAGGGCGGCTGGAGCAGACCCAGGCCTGGGCGGTGGATCTGAACGGGCTGAACGCGACGGAATTCGATCAGTCCACCCTGGACGTGCTGAAGCTGGTGGATGAGGACGTGTACGTATACACCGTGTATCAGGCGAGCACGGAAAACGCGCTGCGGGTACAGGTGGACGCGATTCTGGAAAAATACCACGCGCTGAACGCGCATGTGCGGATCGGCAATATCGATCCCGTGACGGAACCCGGCCGGATTACACAGCTGGCGGGAGATAAGGCGCTGGACGAAGGCGCGGTGATTATCACCAATCAGGACGAGAGCCGGGTGAAGGTTTACAACCGGGACGATTACTTTGGGGTTACGACCTACGGAAACTATCATTTTACCTATCTGTATCTGGAACGGTACGTGACCAGTTCCCTGGTTTTTGTGACCAGCAGGGATACGCCCCATGTGTGGTTCCTGACGGGACACGGGGAAATCGGCGCCTCCTCCTGCACGATGCTGCAGCAGTCGCTGGCGAACCGGAATTATGAGGTGGGTACGCTGAACCTGACGGGCGGGGCGGAAAACCTGCTGCAGAACGACGCCCTGGTGATCGCCGATCCCGCCCGGGATCTGACCGACGAGGAAGCCGGGCTGCTGCGTTCCTGGCTGGCGGCCGGCGGCCGGCTGCTGGTCTGTCTGAGCTATCAGACGGATACGGCGGGCCTGCCGAATCTGACCCGTATCCTGGATTACTATCAGCTGGCCTTCGGGAACGGCGTGGTGTATGAAAATGAAAACGAAACGGCGCGGTACTGGAACGGAAACACGCTGAACCTGGTTCCCCGGCTGGCGGAGGGACATGAGATCACGGATAAGCTGACCGAAATCGGCTCCGAAAACCTGATCATTCCCCAGGGACGGCCGATTCAGCCGGTGCTGCTTCCGGAAGCCGGGGCCGTGTATTCCCGGCTGCTGACAACCTCGGACCGGGCCTATGCCGTGGACGGGAATGAAAAAGGAACCCCCGGCACCCAGATCCTGGCGATGGCCATGATCCGGGCGGATCAAAATATGGAGAAGGAAAAGGATATCCGCATTGTGCTGATGGATTCGGCCTATCTACTGGCGGATTCGAACCTGCTGTATTACTGCTATAACCTGAATTTTACCGTGACCGCGCTGGACTGGCTGATCAACAGTGACACCACGGTGGACGTCTCCAGCAAGGTGATGGCCAATTCAACCCTGAATATCCCGGACAGCGAAACCGCCAACCGGCTGGGAATTATCGCCATCGGCGTCATGCCGCTGATCGTGGCGGTTGTCGGAATCATTGTCTGGCGCAGGAGGAGGCGGCTGTAAAACGATGCAGAACGGGAAAAAAATGGCCTCCCCGGAGGATCTGAAGGGAAAGAAAAACGGCGGTTCCGGGAAGAAGAACGGAAAGTCCTTTCTGATCCGCGGCCTGATCCTGCTGCTGGGACTGGGCCTCGCGGCCGGCGTCTACCTGATCAGCGGACGGGTTCAGCCTCCGGCGGAGAAAACTCCCGCCGTGACGTCCGCCCCGGACGAGCGGGTGCGCCTGATCGACCGGCCCCTGGAAGAGGTCGCGGAGGTGTGCGTCGAGCGCGGCGGAACGTCCTATACCGTGGTGCCGGCCCGGGCAGGCGGAGCGGATCAGCCCTCCCGGCATACCCTGAAGGAACGGCCGGAGTTTGATCTGGACCAGAGCAAGGCGGAAGCCCTGCTTTCCTGCGCGGCCCATCTTACGGCCACCCGGCAGGTGGCGGAAAACCCGGAGGATCTGTCGGCATACGGGCTTGAGCAGCCTGTCGCCCGGGTCATCATGCGCTATACGGACGGGACGGAAATCCGGTGGCGGATCGGGGACCGGGCGCCGACCTCCACGGCTTCCTATTTCATGCGGGAAGGGGAAAAGGCGGTTTATCTGCTCTACGCCTCCGCCGCGGAAAGCCTGAGCCATGAGCGCAACGCGATGCATACCCTGAACATGCCGGGGCCGCTTGATGCCGGAAGAATCCGGAACGTGCTGCTGGAGCGGGCGGAAGGGGATCCTGTGGAGATCGGCTATTCCGAGGAAGGATCCGCGGACCGGAATTACAGCATTTCCAGGATGCGGCTTCGCCGGCCCTTCTACTATACGGCGAACGCGGAGCGGGGAACGCAGTTTTTCCAGAACATCGCGGCGCTGGACATCACCGGTTTCGCGGGCCTGCCGGACGAGCTGAAGGACACGGGTCTCGAGGGGGGAAACTTCCGTTTCCGCCTGACCGTGACGCAGGCGAAGGACGCGGAGAATCCGGCGGACGGGGAAACCTTCGTTTTCCGCGTCGGGAACCGGACGGAGGACGGGGAATCCGTCTATATCGCGGTGGATGACGGACCGGCGGTGTACCTGACCGGCGCGGGCAGGGTGAACTTCCTCGGGGAGGCCACTCCGGCTTATCTGGTGGATCAGTTTGCCAACCTGATCTATATTCAAGCAGTGCGGAGCATCGAGCTGAAGGCGGGGGCGGAACGCTGGCTGCTGGAGATCGAACACGGAGCGGATGAAAAAACGCCGGACGTCTTCCGCGTGAACGGGAAGACGGTGGCGGACGCTTCCGATTTCCGCAGGCTGTATCAGCGGATTATCGGACTGACCAGCTCCAAACTCAGCGAGGATTATTTCCTGGACGGAGAGGTTCTGCTTTCCGTCCGCTACACGCTGGAATCGGATCCGGGCGAGCTGCTGGTGGAATACCTGGATTATGACGCGGACTACTGCGCCGTACGTCGGGACGGGCTGACGCTTTTCCTGCTGAAAAAGGAACAGCTGGACGCGCTGATGGAAGCGCTTCGGAGTTACTGACTTCCTGAATTTGTGCTGAAGTGAAAAGGTTGCTTCCAGTACCAAAGGCGTAGAAAAGGAACTGGAAGTAAGTCGTTCAGTATCAAATGAGATCTGCAAAAATCAGTGACGAAATCAGAAGCTACTGTTACAATTGTGGT
>SVGS01000033.1 GCA_015056205.1 Clostridiales bacterium
TGGCAAAAGCTATATGATCGATTCCCTGGACCTGGCGGTCGGCGAGACGGTTTACGGCCTGGGCGAACGTTTTACCGCCTATGTCAAGAACGGGCAGCGGGTGGATATGTGGAACGCGGACGGCGGCACCGCCAGCGAGCTGGCCTATAAGAACATTCCCTTTTACATGACCAACCGGGGCTACGGTGTCTTCGTGGAGGACACGGCGGATGTTTCCTTTGAGGTGGCCAGCGAAAAGGTGGAGCGCGTGCAGTTCTCCGTGCCGGGGGAAAGGCTGACCTATGACGTCATCTACGGCGGAACGCCGAAGGAGACCGTGAATCTCTACACGGCGCTGACCGGCCGTCCGGCGCTGCTGCCGGCCTGGAGCTTCGGCCTGTGGCTGTCCACCTCCTTTACGACCAGCTATGACGAGAAGACGGTCGCTTCCATGATCGACGGCATGGCGGAGCGGGAAATTCCCCTGAGCGTGTTCCATTTTGACTGCTACTGGATGAAGGCCTTCAACTGGTGCGATTTCACCTGGGATCCGGATGTTTTCCCGGATCCGAAGGGAATGCTGGAGCGCTATCATCAGCGGGGGCTGAAGCTGTGCTGCTGGATCAATCCCTATATCGCCCAGGCCTCCCCCCTGTTTGAGGAGGGGATGGAGCGGGGCTTCCTGCTGAAGAAGACGGACGGATCCGTCTGGCAGACCGATCAGTGGGTGGCCGGTATGGGCATTCTGGACGTGACGAACCCGGCGGCCCGGGACTGGTACTGCGAAAAACTGAAGGTGATCCTGGACCAGGGCGTGGACTGCCTGAAGACCGACTTCGGGGAGCGGATCCCCGTGCGGGACGTGGCGTATTTCGACGGATCGGATCCCCTGCGGATGCATAATTACTATTCCTTCCTCTACAACCGGATGGTGTTTGAACTGCTGAAGCGGGAAAAGGGCGAGGGGGAGGCCATCCTCTTTGCCCGGAGCGCCACGGCCGGCGGCCAGCAGTTCCCGGTGCACTGGGGCGGGGACAACAGCGCCTCCTATGTGTCCATGGCGGAGACGCTGCGGGCCGGCCTCAGCATGAGCCACAGCGGCTTCGGCTTCTGGAGCCATGATATCTCCGGCTTTGAGCAGACCGCTCCGGCGGATGTCTATAAGCGTTGGGCGGCCTTCGGGCTCCTGTCCAGCCACAGCCGGCTCCACGGCTCCACCAGCTACCGGGTGCCGTGGCTCTTTGACGGGGAGAGCGTAACGGTGGTGCGGGAGTTCACCCGTCTGAAATGCCGGCTGATGCCCTATCTGTACCGGATGGCGATGGAAGCCCATGAGAAGGGGACGCCCATGATGCGGCCCATGATGATGGAATTCCCGGAGGATCCGGCCTGCGAATACCTGGACCGTCAGTACATGCTGGGAGACCGGCTGCTGGTGGCTCCGGTCTTCCGGGAGGACGGAGAGGTGACCTATTATCTGCCGGCGGGAGACTGGTTCAGTCTGCTGACCGGGGAGCGGGTCACCGGCGGCGGCTGGCGCACGGAAAAGCACGGATTCCTTTCCCTGCCCCTGATGGTTCGGGCCGGGACGGTGCTGCCCCTGGGCGCCTGCGAAACCCGTACGGATTATGATTATGCCCGGGGCGTGGAGTTCCGGGCTTACGGCCTGAAGGACGGGGAAAGCTATACCCTGGAGATTCCCGGACCGGACGGGAAGATCGACGCCGTGTATACCTTCACCGCGCAGGGCGAGGAGATCCGGGTGAAAACGGAATCCGGAAAGCCCTTTTCCCTGATCCGGATGAACTGAGAACGGAAGATTGAATTTGCAAAAACAGGCGTTCTGCGGTATAATGAATAAGGAAGAGAAAACCGAATCATTCATTCCTGGAGGGTGACCTATGAAAAAGTTTATCGCATTGATCCTGACGTTGGTTCTGGTGCTGTCCCTGGGTTCTTTCGCTTCGGCGGAAGAAAAGGTTGTGATCAGTCTGTACCGGAGTACCTATGATACCGATCATCCCGACGCGGCGGAGGCGAAGAAGGTGGAAGACGCGATCAACGCCTATATCGCCGATAAGATCAACGTGGAGATCCGCCTGAGCGATATCCAGGCCGGGGAATATCCGGAAAAGGCCCGGATGGCGCTGGAGTATAAAGAGGTGAATCTGCTGTGGACCGCCGCCTGGCTCGAGACCATCGGGTGCAACGATCTGGTTCCGAAGAACGCGGTGTACGATATTACGGATCTGCTTCCCGGTACGGCGCTGTATGCCTCCATGGAGGAAGGCCAGTGGGAAGCGACGAAGTATAACGGCCGGAATTATTTCATCCCCGTCTACAAGGACAACGTGGAAGGGTACGACTTCATGTTCCGCAAGGAGCTGGTGGACAAATACGGCTGGGATGTGACCACCGTTCAGAAGCTGGAGGATCTGGAGCCCATGCTGGCGGAAGCCGCCGCGGACGATCTGAAATACCCCCTGCTGCTGCAGGGAACCGCCATGTTCTACCGCTTCATGATGGACCGGTTTGACTTCTTCACCGGCGATGCCAGCAGCAACTTTGTTGCGGTGGACCGGGAGAAGGGCGAAGTGGTCAACACCGTTCAGACCGAGGAATACAAGAATTACTGCAAGCTGATGGGCCGCTGGGCGGAGGAAGGCTATATCTCCGAGGATGAAGCGAACCGCATGACCAACGACAATACCCCGAAGACGAAGGACTGGGCGGTTTCCTGGTGGACCGACACCCCCGTCAATATTGAAGCGAACACCCGCTACGGCCAGGAGATGGTGATGCAGCCGGCGACCAAACGGTATTCCCACTCCACCTCCGCGCTGGGCAGCTGCTACTGCATCTCCGCTTCCAGCACCGAGGAGCAGGCCAAAGCCTGTGTCGATTTCATGGGCCTTCTGTATACGGATAAAACCCTGGCGGATCTTTACACCTTCGGCATCGAAGGCGCTGACGCGGACTTCGAGTATACCCGGGAGGAAGGCCAGGAAATCGATCACGTGACGCAGCACAGCGAGAAGTATAATCATCAGATGTGGAACTCCGCTTCGGCGACGATCGTCAGCCCGAAGAACGACGAGCCGGACAACAAGGCGGAGCTGTACCGCCTCTTCAACGGCGGCGCGGAAGTCTCCGTTGCCGCGGGCTTCCGGTTCGACAAGGGCCCGGTGGAGAGCAAATATGACGCCTGCCGCGAGGTGTTCAGGAATTACGGATTCCAGCTGGAAACCGGCGCGATTCCCGCGGACGCGGTGGAGGATTATATTGCCGAATATCAGGATATGCTGGACGCCGCCGGCTATCAGGATGTGCTGAAGGCCTTCAAAAAGCAGTTCAGCGACTGGCTGGCCGCCAGGAAATAAGGCTGAAACGGCATAAAGCCGAAACGGAAAAACCGTCCGGGACCCGCCGCAGTGCGATGCGGTGGGTCCTTTTGACGACAGGAGAGAAAGAATGGCGCTGACAGCGTATTGTAAGAAATGCAGAAGAGAGGTGGACGCGGGGGAACTCTGCCCCTTCTGCGGAACCCGGCTGGGCAAAACGGCGGCGCATGCGGCCTGGTGTATGGAAAAGATTCCGGTCCGGGACTGGATGAGCTGGAACGCGGTCATGCGGGTGCTGCTGCCGTCGGCGCTGGCGGTGCTGCTGATCGTGCTGGCGGCGGAGGGCCTCAGCGGCGGGACGGAAGCGCTGGAGCGGCTGATCGGCGGCGGATTTCTGACCGTGCTGGGCATCCTGCTGGCCGCGGTGCTGGCGATCGTGGGCCTGCTGCTGGGCGTTCAGGGAAAGGAACTGACGGATTATGTGGTGGACAGCCGGGGCGTTCACGAAACCCGGTATCTGCCGAATCCGACGCCCCTGAAGCTGCTGGCCCGGCTGAAGAGCCCCGCGCTGATGAGCCGGGTGAATCCGGAGGCGGCCGTGCCCGTGCTGAAGCTGGAGGAGCGGCATCTTTCCTGGCGGGAGACCGCCCGGGTGCAGCTGTGGCCGGAAAAGTGCATGATCCTGTTTTACGCGCCC
Source organism: Clostridiales bacterium (assembly GCA_015056205.1). Lineage (GTDB taxonomy): Bacteria > Bacillota > Clostridia > Christensenellales > Aristaeellaceae > Aristaeella. The sequence goes on from SVGS01000033.1 coordinate 4,018, forward strand.
GCCTGGTGGCTGCGCGTTTCGGCGGCCTGCACGCCTCTGGTCTGGGAGGACGTGATGGGCCTGATCCGGGAAAAGCTGGGGAGAAAGAAGAAGATCCGGCTGCCCGCCAGCCTGGTCGCGCCGCCGGCTCCGCCGCGGAGAAAGACAAAGCCCATGGCGCCGCTGGTGCCGGAGGTGGAAGAGGCTATCGAGCAGCTGCGGATGGAGGAGCTGGCGGAGCGGCCGCCGGTCCCCGCCGAAGCCCCGGAACAGGAACGGCCGCCGATGCCCGCGAAAGAACCGGAACCGGAGGCGTGGCCGCCGGAGGAAGCATAGCCGGCAAATGCAAAAAAGAAAATGCAAAAACAAATGCAAATAATGGAAACAGATTCGGACAAATGATAGACAAACCCTGTGCGGTTCTGTTATAATTTAACATGGTAAAGGCCTGAAGCAAAAACGCATTCCCGCCGGCTGGGATCCCTGAGCGGAAGGGCAGCCCGCGGGGCTTGTCTTTGAGTCTTTTGCGTTCTGTTTTCGCGCGGGGAGGATGTGCGAAGGACAGAAGGAGGATGGCCTGTCCGCGGGGAGGAAGGGCAGGGGGAGAGAAGGAGGAAAAAACATGAAGAGGAAGCTGTCGGTAGGCTGGATTCTGCTGCTGGTGATCTGCTGCATGCTGAACGCGGCCGCGGGAGATACCGATCCCGCCTGGAACAATAATGTGAATATCAGGCCGGGACAGACGTATACTTTTGTGTGCGATTCACACGACTGGCAGGCCGGACGGGTGACGAAGGAACCGACCTGTACGGAGAGCGGTACGCAGGAATATGTCTGCTCAAAATGCAGGACACAGGAAACCCGGACCCTGCCCGCGAAGGGCCACTCCTGGGGCGGCTGGACGGTGACGAAGGAAGCCACCTGCGGCCAGACGGGAACCCGGACCCGGAAGTGCTCGGTCTGCGGCCAGACGGAAACGGAAACCATCGCCAAAACCAATGACCATTCCTGGGGCGGCTGGACGGTGACAAAGGAAGCCACCTGCGCCCAGACGGGGACCCGGACGCGGCGGTGCTCGGTCTGCGGCCAGACGGAGACGGACACCATCGCCAAAACGGATCACTCCTGGGGCGCCTGGAAGACGCTGGAGGAAGCGACCTGTACCCACAAAGGCAAGCGGCAGCATCGCTGCGCGGTCTGCGGCGTCACGGAAACGAAGGAGCTGAAAAAGAAGCCCCACGAAGCCGGCGAGTGGACGACGACAAAGGAACCGACCTGCAAAAAGGCAGGCCGGCGGGAATCGGCCTGCGTCCACTGCGGCACAAAGATGGAGGAAAAGATTCCGAAGGTAAACCATGACTATGAATCGTGGGAGACCGTGAAGGAAGCGACGGATTTCAGCAGGGGAAAGAGGCAGTCGGTCTGCCGGTTCTGCGGAAAGAAAAAGACGGAGGAGTTTTATCCGGAAGGCACCCTGGCGAAGGATCTGGAGAATGATCCCGCCGCGGTGAGGGAGCTGCAGAGCGTGCTGGGCAGCATGGGACTCTATTCCGGCGCCCCATCCGGCAGTTTCGACAAGAAAACCGTGTCCGCCGTAAAAAAGGTCCAGAAGAACCTGAAGCATAAACAGGACGGCATCGGCTGGCCGGGCCTGCTGAAGCTGCTGGGGCTGCACGGCGGCCTGGGCGACGGCATTACGGACGACGTATCCGGCTACAAGCTGCAGCTGGCGGTGGTCCAGACCTCGGCGAAGCAAAGCTATTACGCGGTGGGGGATCAGCTGGAATACAAGTGGACGCTGACCAACGCCTCCAAAAAGAACGACGCGAAAAACCTGAGCGTGGCCTTCTTCAGCGGCCTGCTCCCGTCCAAAAAGACGGATCAGGTGATCGATCAGCCCGGCACGCTGAAGCAGGGCGATTCCGTATCCGGCACCTATACCTACACGGTGACGAAGAAGGACGCGCTGACCGGGAAGTTCACCTTCGGCTTCATCGCCCGGGGCAAGCTGGGCGGGACCAAAGTGGACTCCAACAAGGTCTGCTTTGTGAACGCGGCCAGCGCGGGCAAGGGCGGAACCGGCGGATGGACGCCGCCGGTCGAGGAGCTGCTGAGCATCTCCAAGAAGGTGGTCAATACCCCGAAGAACGGGCTGTTCTTCCTCAAGGGAGAAACGATTCAGTTTGAAATCACGGTGAAAAACACCACCTCCAAGGATGTCAAGAATGTGATTCTGACGGACAAGCTGCTGGGCGAATGGAAAAAGACCATCGGCACGCTGGCCGGCGGCGATTCCAGAACCTATCAGGTGGACTACAAGGCCACGGCCGCGGACGTCAATCACGGTGAAGCGGTGAATACGGCGGTGGTTTCCTATACCGGAGCGGACGGAAAGACCCGCACCTCCAAGGCGACGGACAAGGCGCCGGTGGCGCAGGATACGGACGGCCTGTATATCTATAAGGTGGATATCGCCTCTCCCGCCAACGGCCTGTTCTATCTGCCGGACGAGGAGGTGACCTTCGAGGTTACCGTCGCCAATCCCACGAAACGCGATTTTACCGATCTGAAGATATACGACTGGCTGTACAGCAAGACGAAGGCCTGGCAGACCGAGGCGAAGCTGGAAGCCGGCAAGTTCGTATCCTATACGTTCAAGACGAAGGTAACGAAGCTGCAGGGCAAGCTGGGCAGCCTGACCAATATCGTCCGGGTGACCTATCGGGATCCCGAAAAGGCGGACCGCGTGGCGCTGTCCAATGAATGCACGGTTCCCTGCGGGCTGGAGGGCCAGGACGGGGTCATCGTGACCAAGACGGTGATCAGCACGCCGGAGAACGGCCTGTACTATCAGGACGGCGAGGAAATCCGCTATCTGATCGAAGTGACCAATAACACGGTCCGGGATATCATCGCCATGGATATCCGGGATTCCCTGGCTGAGATGGACGAGAAGGGCTACCGGACGATCCACACCGGGGAAACCCTGGCCGCCGGAGAGACCTTCTCCACCCACTTCAGCTTTGTGGTCGGCCCCTATGATGTGGAAAATACCAAAGTGACGAATATCGCCAGCGCGCTGTGGGCGATCAATCCGGATGAATTCGTGGAAACCTATTCCGATCCGGTGATCGTGCCCACGGCGGAGGTGATGGCGGAGCGGAAGCCGAAGCCGATCGCCCTGGAAGGGAATGCCTGTGCCAGCACGCTGACCGCGGTGGGCGACGGCGTGACCCAGCGGGATCTGACCGAGTGCGACGAGCATACGGAAACGGCGGAGAAGTCGGAAGAGCTGGTGGGCGAAGGCAGCCTGACGGAAGCCAGAACCCTGTGGGATGAGGATATTGACAAGCTGTACCGGGAATGGCAGGAAGCCGCCGGCGGCGAAGGCCGGCGGGCGGCCGAGAACGAGCAGGCCGCCTTCGGCCATCAGATGGACGCGCTGGATGCGTCCCTGAGCCTGGTCTGCTCCGAGGAAACCGCCCAGACCATCGCGGTGGAGGAGCGGATGGAAAAGACGGTGGAGATGTGCTATGAACTCCATTCCGCGCCGGAAACCAGGCCGGACAGCCTGAGGGCGGCGCACAGCGTCCTGAACAAATCCAATACGGGCGCCGAATGCGCCCACTCCGTTACCTACGGAGAACACGGAGCCGCCCGATTCCTGGATGATCAGTGTGAGAACCATACCATGACCATGCAGCTGACCCAGTATTTGCTGGATATCGCCGCGGACGAGGAAGACCGCGAGAACGCCTGGCTTCGGGCCCAGGGGAACTGGCTGCTGGAACTGAATTCCATGTATGACACCTGGTATCTGTCGGCGGACGCGGTGCAGCGGGTGATCATCGCTGCGGACCGGATGTCCTTCGACGAGCTGATCAACGCCCGCCGGGAAGCTCTGGCGGAGATGTATCCGGATGATCCGGCCACAGCCGCGGAGGTGCTGGCCAATATGATCATGAACCGGACCCTGACCATGTGCCGCGTGCTTCATGACGCCGGCGTGCTGACCGACTGAACCGGCCGCGCGGAGCAGAATGAACGCGGGAGGATACGGAGATGATGAAGAAAGCAGGGATAGAACTGCTGGCACTCCTGATGCTGGTGCTGTCGGCGGCGGGAGCTCAGGCCGTAACGGAGGCGGATTATGCCGCCTCCGGCGGCGCCTGGGTTCTGATTGAAATGGTGCTGGGCGGAACCGCTTACAATCCGGCGGATCTCGGGATGAGTATTACCCTGAACCTGAAGGAGGATGGATCGCTGGAGGGGGATCTTGCCGGGGATCCTCTCTCCGGTGAGTGGTCGGTCCGGGAGGGAACGGTCTGTGTTTCCATAGACGGCACCGAGTCACCCGGACATTTGGAAGAGGGCCGGCTGGTGCTGGAAAACGGGGATCAGAAGATGGTCTTTGCCCGGCCGGATGCGGCGGAAGAATTCCGTGGCCCTTTTCTGCCGCCCGCTGAGGAACAGGCAGCGGAGGATTCCGCGGCTTTTTCCGGGATCTGGCAGGCGGAGTGGGTGCTGGCGGACGGCATGACGATGCCTGCTTCCGCCCCGGAGATGGCGGGGAACTGGGAAATGCTTTTCGGATCCGCCGATCAGACGGTGGTGATCGATGGAACCCGCGTGATCCTGTTCGGAAATCTGAAACGGGAATACACCTTTGCCCATGGCCGGCTGGAATCCATACCGGAAAACACGGCCGGCATGGACGACCCGGATGTTTTCAGCGAAATCCTGTCCCTTCGTACCGACGGATTGCTGAATGTTCACATCATGGGCATCGATATTGTCTGCGGTCCCGCGTCCGGAAACGGTCCGGAGACGGAGCCGGCGCCGGACCCCACGGCCGGGCCCACGGCGGAGCCGACCCCGGAACCTACGGCCGAACCCACGATAGAGCCGACCCCGGAGCCCACGGCCGAACCCACGGCGGAGCCGACCCCAGAGCCCACGGCTGAACCCACGGCGGAGCCGACCCCAGAGCCCACGGCTGAACCCACGGCAGAACCCACGGCCGAACCCACGGCGGAGCCGGCCCCGGAGCCTACGGCCGAACCCACGATAGAGCCGACCCCGGAGCCTACGGCGGAGCCGGCCCTGGAATCCACCCCCGGAGTCTCCTATGATGAAGCCTTTGTCGGGGAATGGGTGGCCTCCTACATGCGCTCGGGCCGGGTGGAAGGGGATCCGATGAAGCTGTACGGGACGGAAATCATCCTGAAGCTGGAAGCGAATCACAGCGGCAGTCTGAGCTATCTGGGCGTGACGGATACGCAGCGCTGGTCCGTCCGGTCGGAAAACGAGGGGCGCTTTGGAGAGGACCGGCTGACGCTGCGGCCGGACGGCTTTCTGATTCTGCGGACCGGCGGGGACAGCTGCATGATCTTCCATCAGGACCGGAACCGGCGCTGGAAAACCGGTACGCCCATCGACTGATGTTCATTTCGGGTTTGACCGGCCGCTGATTCTTTAATCTCCTCCCATTTCTGCTTCAACATCGTCTGCGGATACAATATTCCCGGACTTAATATCTTCGATTCCCGCCCGGAGTCCCGCATCGAATTGTTCCTTTGCAAGGTTGCTGATTGCAACAGGATTTGCCGGAGGAAGTTTCATCTCAAAGGGAATGCCGCGCTGAAGAACGACCTGTTTCAGAAACATTCCTATGGCATTGGACATGGGAATCCCCAACTGGGCGAGAATAAACTCGGCCTGTTCCTTTGTTTCAGGATCGATCCGAGTATAAACAGGTGCGGTTTTGATTGCTTCTCTCGACATAATGCATATCTCCCTTTCCGGTATTCTATCTGAGAGGCGGGGCTATTCATAGACACCGATTAGTTTACGCTTACTAAAAAAGGGAAACATGCAAAAATGAGTTGATAATAATCATATTGTGATTTATAATGGCATCAGATTATGAGTGAAACAGAGGAATGGATCAAAACAGTGAGAGAGGAAGAGGAGGGAATCATTAAATGAATAACATCGTTTTCGCCAAGTTTGATATGGATTCCGGGTGTGTTTATGCCTGGACGGATGATTGCAATCTGATTCTGATCGACTGTGACGCCGTGGAAAATGCCTATGCGGACAATATGTATCAGCGTTCCGAACTGGATCGCTTGATCTACAATGATCCCAAGGCTTATGCAGAATTGATCTGGGACGAATGTCCGGAGCGCTATCTGAAAACAGCGACAGATTATACGCGCCTGAGTGATCTGAGATGATTATCCGGCTGAAATGGGGAAAGCGTTCATGAAAGAAATCGGGAAACGACTGAAATATCTCCGGGAAGGAATTGGCGTCTCTCAGGAAAAGTTGGCGAAAATGCTGGGTACAACACAGTCCAGCATTAATCGCTATGAAAAAGGACAGACAGAGATGCCGATTGAGCTTTTCCGCAAATATGCAGATCTTTTCGATGTGTCATTGGATTATATCTTTGGCAGGGCAGATGTGCCAGAAGGGAAACTGTATAATTATCATCCTGATCTTCCGCCGGACAAAGAAGAGATGCGTCGGTTTCTGGAAATGTGCTTTGAGCCAGGAACTCCTGCAAACATGAAGCTGAAGGAAAGCCTGTTCAGAATAATGGACGAAAAGGAAGAGGACTGAAATGGACGGTATGATTAAGCGCTATTCAGAGGAAACCTTTGAGAGTATAAAGCACATAAATGAATTCGGACAGGAATACTGGCTGGCAAGAGAATTGCAGAGAGTTCTGGAGTATTCTGATTATAGAAACTTCGAATTAACGATTTTTAAAGCCATGGAAGCATGCAAAACTGCAGGAGCGGAAATTGAGGACCATTTTGGTGAAGTCACCGAAATGGTCGAAATCGGTTCTGGAGCACATAGAGAACTAAAAAGCTATGAGCTTTCCCGCTATGCATGCTATCTGATAGTTATGAATGGTGATCCGCGCAAGGAGGTCATCGCAGTCGGGCAGACCTATTTTGCAGTGAAGACACGCCAACAGGAACTGATTGATCAGTATGATCAGTTATCAGAAGATCAGAAGCGCCTGGCTATTCGGCGAGAGATGGCAGAACATAACAAATCGCTGGCAGATGCAGCGAAAAACGCCGGCGTGGTTGAGCAACGGGATTATGCTATTTTTCAGAACATGGGGTATAAGGGCTTATATGGAGGTTTGGGCGTTCAGGAAATCCATGCTCGTAAGGGCTTAAAGAAGAGCCAGAAGATTCTTGATTATATGGGGAGTACAGAACTGGCTGCAAACCTTTTCCGAGCCACGCAGACGGATGAAAAGCTTCGCCGGGAGAATATCCAGGGAAAGGAAAAAGCCAATCAGACTCATTTTGAGGTTGGGCAGAAAGTGCGGCAGACGATCAAAGAATTGGGCGGAACGATGCCGGAGGATCTGCCCACACCAGATAAAAGCGTTAAGCAAATTGAACGCGAACAGAGAAAACTGTCTGAGGACAGAAAAAATCTGTTGTGTAATAGCGCCAACAATATGGAGGACTAATCCATGAAAGCCGTAATTTATGCACGGTATTCCTCTGATAATCAGCGGGAGGAGAGCATTGAAGGCCAGATCAGGGAGTGTACCGCTTTTGCTGACAAGAATGGATATCAGGTGCTGAGAAATTATATTGACCGAGCGTTTTCTGCAAGGACAGATCAGCGGCCTGCCTTCCAGGAAATGATTGACGATAATCTTTTATTTTCAAAATGTAAACAAAAATACATGAATGATTGCCACGGAAACACTTCCTATCAATAGGACTTTACGCAACCGGAGGCGCACTTATCGCGGCAAATCGTGCCGGTAGTTTTTTGTTTTACTACCAATTTACTACTTTCCGTGGAAGATAAATTATTTATGATTTTTCCGTGGCATCTGTTCACTATTTTGATCAAAATAAGAGGCGATTTGCCTCTTTTTTCATAGATGATGTAAAAATGCAGCATTGTTTTCAGTAGACTTAGTGTGGGGAGGGGGCCAAGGTATACTGCCAAGGTAAAAATCGGAATGAGAAGAAAGGAGCTAACGCAAATGGATTTAAAAAAGTTTGTTGATCGGTATAATGATCTGACCAGTCTGTTCCTACAGAAATTCGGTGAGGAAGCACCGGATAAGAATATCGTTTTTTCGCCTTTCTCCATCTTTTCATTGTTGTCGATCTTGTCGGATGCAACTAATGGGGCTACCAGACGGGAGGTTCAGGATCTTCTGTATGGCAACTTACCTCGTCAGGGATTCCCGGAACAGTTGAAGGTTGTCCGGGAGAAACTGACTCGTAAGGAGGATTATTCTAGTTGGCTGGATTATGAGGATCCGTACCATGGCAAACCGATCCTTGATCGGAACGAGCATCTGAATACAGCCAATGCGATATTTGTCATAGAAAAATATAAGGACTCAATTCTTTCTGGCTTCAGAAAACATTTCAACGAGGCTTATAATGGAGGCTTGTTCTCATCTCCGGATCTTCGTGAAGCAGTGAAAAACTGGTCGTTGGAAGCAACGCGGGAGATGCTGCCACTGTTAGAGGAAATCGTGAAGTCAAATAGCCTTCTGGCGATGATTAACACTGTCTTTTTCCAAGCGATGTGGCAATATCCGTATGAAGGAAGACAGATAAGGAAAGGCGTTTTTCATAATGCTGATTGTACGGATAGCAAGGCTGTCATGCTATATGGCGGAGGAGATAGCTTTGTAGAAAATGACCTAGCGATAGGTTTCGTGAAGGAATTCCAGCAATGTGGGTATTCTTTTATGGCACTGCTTCCTAAGGCAAAAGGACAGGAGGCTCTTCATGCGGTTTTGAATTCAGTGGATTTCTCTGGTTTGATGGATCAGCAGCGGCATGTTATTCTTCATTCTAAGATGCCTGAGTTTAAGCTTTCTTTCCGGGTTGAGTTGAATGAGATGATGAAATCTCTGGGGATCCAGAAAGCTTTTAGCGGGGAAGAAGCAGATTTTTCTTCTATGTCTACAATTCCTTTGGTAGCAGATCAGATGGTTCACCAGGCAAAGATTGAGGTGGATCGGAATGGTGCCCGGGCTGCCGCCGCGCCGGCTCTTCCGGAACCTCATGTTTCCCCGTTCAGCTTCTTCACCATGGCCCGGATCATGTCCGGGTCAAAGGAGGCCGCCGTCGCGCAGGCCGTGGGGAAACAGACCGCCTTGATGCTGTCGTTGATGCCGAGATGGTCCGCCTCCTCGTCCTGTTTGCGCAGGCCGTGGGGGCCGTCGCTGACCATGGTACGCGGTATGCCGAGGCGCTCCACCGCCTTGGTGTGCCAGAAATCGTCGCCGGAACAAAGGCCGGCCTTTTCCTCCAGGGTCATCTGTGCGATCAGGGCCTTGATATCCATCTGCTCATTCTCCTTTTATCTGTTCAGTTTTGAGGGTGTTCAGTCTGCGTTCTCAGGTGTGTGCATCCATTATTGCATCCCGGCAGGACCCTTTCAAGCCGGAACCGGCAAATAAAAAACGCCTTCCCGGAACGCTCCGGAAAGGCGTCTGGCCAAGGGTCTCAGCCTTTGACCGCGCCGGCAGCCACACCCTTGATGATGTGCTTCTGGCAGGTCAGGTAGAAAATCACGATCGGCAGCAGGCTCAGGATAATCAGCGCCATCGTGGCGCCCAGATCCACCTTGCCGTAGCTTCCCTGCAGATACTGGATATGGATCGGAATCGTCTTGTATTTCGTCACATCCAGCACCAGGTACGGCAGCAGGTAGTCATTCCAGACCCACATGATTTCCAGTACGCCCACAGAGATCAGGGTCGGCTTCATCATCGGCAGCACCACGCTGAAGAATGTCCGCAGCGGGCCGCAGCCGTCGATGGCCGCCGCCTCCTCAATATCGATCGGAATGGATTTCACGAAGCCCACGAACATGAATACCGCCAGGCCCGCGCCGAAGCCGAGATATACCACGGGTATCGTCCACGGTGTGTCCAGGTGCAGGTCCCGGGCCGTATTGGCCAGGGTGAACATCACCATCTGGAACGGCACCACCATGGAAAACACGCACAGGTAGTAAACCACCTTGGAGAACGTATCACTCACCCGGGAGATGTACCAGGCCGCCATGGAGGTGCACAGGAGGATCAGGAAGGTGGACGCCAGCGTAATAAACACGCTGTATGCCGCGGAAAGGTAGAACGGGTAATTGCCGAAGGTCATGCCGTTGATATAGTTGTCAAATCCCACAAAGGTTTCGGCATTGGGCAGCGCGAACAGCTGGGTGTTTACGGCGCCGTTCGTTTTCAGGGAGTTGTACAGTACGATGACAATCGGCATCATCCACAGCACGCTGATGACCGCGAAGAACACCGTCAGCGCTTTTTTGCCGGGGGTGTTCCGCTCATCGGTGATGCGTTTTTTCATCGGGATTTCCATTACTGCTGCACCTCCTTGCTGCGGGTCAGCCGGAGCTGGACCAGGGCAATGGTGGTGACCAGGATAAAGAACAGCACGGCTTTTGCCTGGGCAACACCCCGCTGGTTGGCCGTCGTGAAGTTGTTGGCGATATTCAGCGCCAGCATCTCCGTCATTCCGACACCCCGGCGCACCGGCGCGCCGTTGGTCAGCACCAGGTTCTGGTCATACAGCTTGAACCCGTTGGTCAGGCTCAGGAAGGTGCAGATCGTGATGGACGGCATCACATTGGGCAGGATAATATGCCACAGGGTCTTCCATCCGCTGGCGCCGTCAATCTTCGCCGCTTCCAGCATATCCTCCGGCACCGCCTGCAATCCGGCGATATAGATAATCATCATATAGCCGATCTGCTGCCAGCACATGACCACGATCAGGCCCCAGAAGCCGTAATTCGCCTGGATGGACATACTGACGGGCAGCACGGAATTGATCAGGGTTTTCCAGATATAGCCCAGCACGATGCCGCCGATCAGGTTCGGAACGAAGAACACGCCCCGGAACAGGTTGCTGCCCCGGATACTCTTGGTCAGGGCAAACGCCACGGCAAAGGCCAGCACGTTGATCAGGACCAGGGATGTGACCGCCACCATAGCAGTGAAGCCGAAAGCGTGCCTGAAGCCGTCATCCTGAAAAGCCTTCACATAGTTGCCAAAACCCACCCAGCTCGTGTTGCTGATGGTCGAAAACTTATTGAAAGACAGGTAAATACCCTGGATAAACGGCCAGAGAAAGCCGATACAGAAACACAGGAAAGTCGGCAGCAGGAAGATGGCGAACTGTCGCTGGATCGGGCGGCGGATCAGGGGTGAAGTAACCGCTCCGGCAGCTTTTCTGCCTTTTTTCTTCACAGTGAATCACTCCTCTTCAGTACTGAAACGGGGAGCGGGTACAGTCCCGCTCCCCATGGGTGGTCAGGCAGATCAGTGCGTAGCTTCGTAGCACTTGGCCCAGCCGTCAACAAATGCATATTCCACTTCGCCCCAGTCGGCGGTTCCGGCGGAGTACTGCTCCAGGGCGGAGACGATACCGGCGCGCCAGTTGTCCACATCGGGCGTGAAGTTGAATGCCCAGGTCACAACATACTTGCCGGCGGCAAGGTACTCGTTCGCAACCTTGAAGAATACATTTTCGGGCTCCTTGGCGCTCTTGAAGGGGATGGGTCCGAACTGCTCGGCCATCATCTTGGTGCCTTCTTCGCTGGTCACAACCCACTTGAGGAAGTCCAGGGTAGCCTTCTGGTCGGCTTCGGAAGCCTGGGAGTTCACAGCCCAGCAGTTCTCAGTGCCGGCGCACAGCGCGGCGTTCTCCTCGCCTTCCACACCGCAGTAGATGGGCAGCATGGTCAGGTTCGCGGGATCGACCGCCTCGCTCAGCGTCGCGTATTCCCAGGTGCCGTTCTGGAAGAACACGGCCTTGCCGGTCATGAACTCTTCCTCAGCGGCACCGCCGGTATATGTGGAAAGCTTGGTCGGATCCGCGGCGGAGTCGGTGATGTACAGATCCCAGATGTTCTTGTAGGCGTTCAGGTAGCTGCCCTTGACGGTGGCGGGCTGCTCGGTGATGCCGTCGTCGCGGAATTCATAGAACAGCGGCATATTGGTCAGGTGGCCGGAGAAGCGCCAGGAGGAGGAACCGTCCAGGCCGGCGGAGGTGAAGGCGTCGAAGCCCAGCTCCTCAGCGCGGGCGTGGATGTCGTCGGCCACGGCCTTCAGGCTGGCGAAATCCTTGATCTCGTCAACGGAATGGCCGGCTTTCTCCAGCAGTTCCTTGTTGGTGATGATGCCGTAGGCTTCGTAGCAATAGCCAACAGCGACAGTTTCGCCCTTGGCGTTCTTCAGGTTGAAGTCGGCGGTGGTCATCTCGTTGATCAGGTCGGTGCCGTCCAGCGGCAGCGCGTAATCGCCCCAGGTGACGACGCCTTCGGCGTTACCGATCTGGAACAGGGTGGGCGCGGCGTCCTTCTTTTCCATTTCAGCGGTCAGGGTGTCGCTGTAGGTGCCGGAAGCGGCAGTCAGCACTTTCACTTCCACGCCGGTCTGCTCAGTATAGGCCTTGGCCAGATCCTGCCAGGCCTGGTCGGATTCGGGCTTGAAGTTCAGGTAGTAGACCTTGCCGGTTTCTTCGGCGGAGGCAAGGGAGACCATGCCCAGCAGCAGGGCGGCGGCCAGCAGGACAGTTAACAGTTTTTTCATATGCGGGACTCCTTTCATCCTTTGCGGTACCGTTCAGCGAAATGCAAGGTTTTTCAACACTGGAAACGTTACCGGTCATTATTATAAGCTTATTATATCCGGATTGGAAACGTTGTCAATAGTATGGGCCATTGTATACAAAATTTTATTTTCTGACGATATGGTCGGCCGTTTCCTGCATGGCTTTTTCGCAGTCACCGGCGTCGTAATACCGGCTGTCTTCAATCATGCTGAGCAGGAAGACGGTCTCGTCGCATTCCACATAATACCGGCGTTCCGGATAGCCTGAATATTCCGTGCTGAACCCCCGTACCATCCGGATGCCGTGGGGGTTGACGTACAGCTCCGCATCCGCCAGCCAGTCGCTCTCCTCCAGCACGGACTCCGCGGTGGGAAACTGCTGCCCGCGATGCCCCTTGATCTCCCGGTCGAGAATCAGCACGCCCGGCTTTCCGTCTTCCCCGGAATACTCCCATTTGATATACCGGGCGTCCGAAAACGTCACCGTATATCCCGCCGGCGGGACGACCTTCAGCCCGCCGATCGTTTTGTCCGGAGCCTGCCGGAAAAGCAGGAAGTACCCGGCGGCCACCAGCACGAGCACCGCCGGCCAGAACCATCTGCCGATCTTACGGATGATTTCCGCAGCGCGGCTGTCCTTCAGCTTCCGTTTTTTTCTGCGCGGACCGGCAGGCGCCTCGCCGTCCGCTGCCCCGGCGGCAGCCTGCAGGCGCCGCCGCTTCCGCCCGCCCGTCAGCAGGTCTGTAACGAACGTCCGCAGGAGGAAGAACAGGACCGCCGCCGCTGCGGAACTGGCCAGTACGGCCGCGGTATAGAGCGGCACGTCCTTAATATAGACGATGCTTTTGCCAACGTCCAGGAAGTTGTAGCCGAACAGCTCGACAAAAGCCCCGTGCATCAGGTAGAATTCCAGGGACCGCTTCCCCAGCCAGGCCAGGACGCCGTTTCCCAGTTTCAGCTTCATCAGCAGCAGCCAGCAGAAGAGCGTGAAAAGGATACAGGACAGCCACTGGACGTCAACGCACATCAGCCGGTGCTGGACCTTCAGCCGGTCACCCCATTCGCCGTAATAGCCCCAGACGTTGTTGACCAGGTAGTCCGACCGCAGGAAGACAAAAACCGTTGCCGCGAAGGAGAGCGCCAGCCAGATCCAGTATCCCTTCCGGAAAAAGCGGACCAGCGGTTTTTCAAACTTCGCGAACAGCAGGCCCAGCGGGAAAAGGATCACGCTGTTGTACCACCATTCCCCGCACATCCACCAGTCGCTCTGGTGGTCGATAAAAGTGCAGCCCACCGTGTAGGCGATCACAAAGAAGAACACCCAGAAGATCGCGGTTCCTTCGTGTTTGCAGAAGCGGAAAGCAGCCCAGAAAGCAAGGTAGAAGAACGGGATGACAATGATATACCAGGCGTTGGGATTGGACATATGCAGGCCGGCCGCGTACCAGAGGATCGTCACCGCCTTCATCCGCTCGCCCGCCAGCAGGCGGATCGCCAGGTAAATCCACTCCAAGAGGTAGAAGGCGATCACGATCGGCAGGACGCGCCGCCGGAAAAAGCCCTTCAGGTAATCCGGTTTGGTTCTGAAGCTCTTGTACAGGCCCAGGCCGCTGCAGAAGAAGAACACGGAAACAAACAGGTAGCCCAGCTGGAGGAAGAAATCAAGTCCGTGCACGCAGTATGCCGAGGGATGCCACGGAGCGCAGGTTACTGCCCGATCTTACGCTTTGCAGATCGGCGACGTGAAGACTTCTGACGCGAAGCTGTTTCTGATCAAGCTGCAGAACGACGGGAAAGGTCACAGCACCATTAAGACGGTGCGCGGGGTACTCCGGCCTGCCTTCCAGATGGCAGTGGACGATGATGCATTAAACAAGAACCCCTTCGGGTTCGCATTAGCAGGAGTGGTGGTGAATGATTCCGTGACAAGAGAAGCGATTTCGAAAAAGCAGATGAACAAGTTCCTGAAGTTCATTCATGATGACAATTGTTATTGCAAGTACTACGACGTGGTTTACATCCTGTTCCACACCGGGATCCGGATTTCTGAATTCTGCGGACTGACAATCCGGGATGTTGACCTGAAGAACAAGATCCTCAACATCGATCACCAGCTCCAGCGCACCAGCGACATGAAGTACGTGATCGAGAAAACAAAGACGAACGCGGGCACCCGGAAGCTGCCGATGAACGATGATGTGACAGAA
>SVGS01000011.1 GCA_015056205.1 Clostridiales bacterium
ACATCAAGCTGCCCGAAGGCGTGGAAATGGTTATGCCCGGTGACAACATCGATATGGAAATCACCCTGATCACCCCCATCGCCATGGAGCAGGGACTGCGCTTCGCTATTCGTGAAGGCGGACGGACCGTTGGCTCCGGCGTTGTGGCCAAGGTCATCGAGTAATCAAATCAGGAGGGAATCCACATGGCTAATGCCGCTCGCAACAAGGTTTGCCTGGCCTGCACCGAGTGCAAGCAGCGCAACTACAACAACATGAAAAACAAGAAGAACACGCCTGATCGCATTGAGCTCATGAAGTACTGCCCCTTCTGCAAGAAGCACACGACTCATCGTGAGACCAAGTAAGACATTCAGGCAGCACTGATGAAAATCATTGGGATGAGGATGTGAAAAAGATGGCCGAGGAGAAGAAGGAAGTGCAGGCTGAAAAGACTGAGAAAAAGTCTGAAAGCCGCCTGAGCCGAATCATCAACTGGTTCAAAGAGCTTCCCGGAAGAATCAAGAAGCCGTTCAGGAACATGTATTACGAGCTCAAGAAGGTGACGTGGCCCAGCAAACAGAAGCTGATCACGTACTCCATCATCGTGCTGGTGTTTATGCTGTTCATGGGCGTCGTGATCGGTCTGCTGGACATGGGCGCATCCGCGCTGGTCAAGCTTCTGATCGCATAACACAGGAGAGGGATCATGGCTGAAAATACGAAGGAGCCCTGCTGGTATGTCATCCATACCTACTCGGGTTATGAAAACAAGGTCAAGGACACGCTGGAGAAATCCGTGGAGAACAACGGCATGCAGGATCTGATCCTGGAGGTCCGGGTTCCCATGGAGGAAGTTGTGGAGATCCGCAACGGCAAGCGCGTCAAAAGCACCCGCAAGGTGTATCCCGGCTATGTGCTGGTGCACATGATCGAGACAAGCGAAAGCTGGTATGTCGTGCGGAATACCCGCGGCGTGACCGGATTCGTCGGCCCCGATTCCAAGCCGGTTCCGCTGACTCAGGAAGAGGTTGACATGATGCTCAACACCGAACAGAGCAGCGTTGACTTTGGCTTCGCAATCGGGGAAAACGTCCGGATTCTTTCCGGACCCCTGGAGAATTTCAGCGGCGTGGTGGAAGACGTGGATACGGTCCGCGGCAAGCTGACGGTCAAGGTGCAGATGTTCCTTGGCCGGGAGATGCCGGTGGAAGTCGATCTGGATCAGGTCGAAAAAGAGACCTGAGTCTGATTCCGCTGCGAAAGACAAAGGCGCAACGGGAGCGGAGCCCTGAACGTTCCGCTCCCTGCAACCCGCGCCTGACGGAGTTCCGCTCCGGAGGGAAGCGGGGGGACGTGGGAGGAAATCAATATTTCCGCTCTACCACAATATTTATGGAGGTGCCACTCATATGGCCAAGAAAGTAACGGCTTACATCAAGCTGCAGGTGCCTGCCGGCAAGGCGACTCCTGCTCCGCCTATCGGTCCCGCGCTGGGCCAGCATGGCGTGAACATTCCCGGATTCTGCAAGGAATTCAACGACCGGACCGCGAAGGAAGTTGGTATGATCATCCCCGTGGTGATTACCGTTTATTCCGACCGGACCTTCACCTTCATCACCAAGACGCCGCCGGCGCCCGTGCTGATCAAGAAGGAACTGAACCTGCAGAAAGCCAGCGGCCGTCCCAACAAGGACAAGGTGGGTCAGCTGACGAAGGAGCAGTGCCGCAAGATTGCTACCATCAAGATGCCCGACCTGAACGCCGGCAGCATCGAAGCCGCCATGAGCATGGTGGCCGGAACCGCCCGCAGCATGGGCGTGACCGTGGAAGAGTAACACCGGGGCATGGCCCCTTAACAATGTGGGAGGACATAGTGCCGCTAAGACCACATGGGAGGAATGAATCATATGAAACATGGCAAGAAGTATTCCGACAGCGCGAAGCTGATCGACCATCTGAAGCAGTATGATCCTGAAGAGGCCGTTGATCTGGTTGTGCAGACCGGCAAGGCCAAGTTTGACGAAACTGTCGAGATTTCCGTCCGTCTGGGCGTCGATCCCCGGCACGCGGATCAGCAGGTCCGCGGCGCGGTGGTTCTGCCTCACGGAACCGGCCGTGTGACCCGGGTGCTGGTTATCACCAAGGGCGACAAGGCGAAGGAAGCGGAAGAAGCCGGAGCCGATTATGTCGGCGCCGAAGAGATGATTCAGAAGATCCAGCATGAAAACTGGTTCGATTTCGACGTCTGCGTAGCCACCCCTGACATGATGGGTATGGTCGGCCGGATCGGCCGCATCCTGGGCCCGAAGGGCCTGATGCCCAACCCCAAGTCCGGTACGGTGACCATGGATCTCGCCAAGGCCGTCAAGGACATCAAAGCCGGTAAAGTGGAGTACCGTCTGGACAAGACCGCTATCATCCACTGCCCCATCGGGAAGGTTTCCTTCGGCAAGGAAAAGCTGCAGGAGAATCTGAACGTGCTGATGGAAGCGATCAACAAGGCGAAGCCCGCCGCGGCCAAGGGGACCTATGTGAAGAGCCTGTATCTCTCCGCTACCATGGGTCCCGCCGTACGGGTCAATCCGCTCCGCTTCTGATCGCGGAAAGCGATAATCCGGAAACTTTCGGAAGAGGCTGTCACAGCCTCTTCTTTTTTTGCCGTCAAAAACTGTTTCAGACAAGGAAAAAGAAGGAGAAACGTCGAAATAAATATGGTTCGGTTTACGGCGCAGCCAATTCATGGCAGCGGCCGTATGCAGCGATTCGTCGACCGGGATCCGGAGGAGGGCTTTATGAAACTGAATCCGACGCAGATGAGGGTTTTAGCGGGAGAGCAGGAGTATACCGAAGGGCGTGACCTGGAAGAGTCGGGCAGCGTCCGGGTCAGCGAACACAGCCCGGGCCTCATTCGTTTTACAATTGCCGGAACGCCGCCCCGCACCGTTACGCTGACCCGAAGCCTGACGGTTCACTGCGACTGCGAAACCTTTGTACGCAGAGGCTGCTGCCGGCATGTGATCGCAGCCTGGCTGAAGGCGGATCGGGAGCGGATGATCGAAGGGCTGCAGCAGAAGGCCGCCCCGGAGCGTGGCAGGGAACTGGCCAACCTGGTCAGCGGCCAGATGCCTTATGAAGCCAATCTGCGGCTGGAAGTCACGCTGGTGCCCGCGAAAAAGAGCGGGGAAATGGTTCGTGTCGGGCTGAGAGTCGGAGAGGAAAAGCTGTATGTGGTCCGGGATCTGAGAACGTTTCTGGCGGCCGAGGAACAGATGGAGACGATACCCTTCGGACGGGATTTCACCTATCAGCCTGAGTGGATGCGCTTTCGGGAGGATGACGAGAACGTTCTGAATCTGCTGCGGAAATATTTTGACGCCCGGGATCCGGAAGGAGAGACGGCTCCGCCCGCCCAGCGGCTGCTGCAGCTGCCGGACAGCTTTGTCCGGGAGCTACTGGACGGGCTGGGGGAGACGGTGATCCGGGTGATGAATCAGGAAGGGAAGGCCAGAAGATGCCACCCGGTGCCGGACGGAAAGATTCCCATGCAGTTCGGAATCCAGCTGGGGCCCCGCGGCCTTCTGGTCAGCGGAAAAATCCCGGTGGATTTTCAGCCCCTGACCCTGGACTGCGCGTGGGGGCTGACCGGAGATCTGCTGATTCAGGTGGAAAAGGAACAGCAGCCGCTGCTGCGGCTGCTGACAGAGAGCCAGTATGAGGGAAAGAGCCTTTTCTCCTTTCCGCTTCAGGAAACGGAAGCGGTCATCGGGGAGATTCTGCCTTATCTGAAGCTCCGCGGAAGCGTGGAGATCAGTCCCGAGCTGAACAAGCGCCTGGTCCGGCTGCCGCTGGAAACCCAGGTTTATCTGGACAAGGAAAACAAGGATGTCATCGCGGAAATCCAGTTCCGGTACGGACATCAGGTTATCAATCCCTTCGGAAGCACAAAAGAAAAAATCACCCTGGGAAAAAGCGAGCAGCTGCTGCTGCGGGACGCGGAATCCGAACATACGGTGCTGGAGATTCTGGCGAACGCGGGTTTCCGGGTCCGCCGGGAGAACATCCGGCTGACCGGATCCAACGCCATTTTCGACTTCATCACGGAGGGCGTGAAAAAACTCCAGGCAGCCGCCCAGGTTTTTCTGAGCCATGACTTCAAGCGCATGGCGCCCAGCCGGCCCACGCTCCGGGGCAGCATGCGCATGAACGGAAACCGGCTGGAGCTGGTGCTGGAAAAGGACGGAGAGACCACGGAGGAAATCCTGGAGATCATCGAAGCGCTCAGCCGCAGGCGGCGGTATTACCGGCTGAAGGACGGATCCTTCCTGGATCTTCAGGATCTGGCCCAGTGGCAGGATACGGCGGCCGTTCTCTACGAGGCCGCCGTGCGGGACGGCAATCTGCCGGGAAGGGATATTCTGAGCCTGCGGTCCTACCGCGCGGCCTATCTGAGCAACATGCTGTCGGTGACCGGGCTGAAGCTGGAAATGGACGAAAGCGTGGCCGGCATGTCCCGGGTGCTGAACGGGGAAGAGATCATTACGGCGCAGGCGCCGCAGCTGGTTCCCGGCGTTCAGCTGCGGGACTATCAGAGAAGGGGCTACGAATGGATGTACGCCCTGGATCAGATGCGGATGGGCGGGGTGCTGGCGGACGATATGGGGCTCGGAAAAACGGTGCAGGTGATCGCGCTCCTGCAGGTGACCCGGGATCCTCAGAGAACCAGCCTGGTGGTCGCGCCCACCTCGCTGACCTACAACTGGCTCAGCGAAATCCACCGCTTCGCGCCGGAGCTCAGCGCGGTGGTCCTTTCCGGAACCAGCATTCAGCGAAACCGTCAGATCAGCCATATCCGGGAGCACCGGGACGTGGATGTGCTCATCACCAGCTATCCCTTCGTCCGGCGGGATATCGAGCAGATGAAGGATCTGCCGTTCCGCTTTGTGATTCTCGACGAGGCGCAGAATATCAAAAACGCGGGCAGCATTACCGCCGGAGCCGTGAAGCAGCTGCAGGCGGACAGCCGTTTCGCCCTGACGGGCACCCCGATGGAAAACGGCGTCGGGGAGCTGTGGAGCCTGTTTGACTTTATTCTTCCCGGATACCTGCCGGGATACAACACCTTTCTCAGAAGATATCAGGACGGAGAAAACTCGGAGGATCTGCTCCGCCGGATCCGCCCCTTCCTGATCCGGCGGCTGAAGCAGGACGTGCTGGAAGAGCTGCCGGACAAGATGGATATGACGCTGACCGCCCAGATGACGGAGGAGCAGAAGCGGATCTATCAGGCCGCGACCGAGCGGCTGCGGCCCCGGGTGGAGCAGATTCTGCAGGAAAAGGGCATGCAGCGGGGACGCATGGAGGTGCTCAGCGCCATTACGGAACTGCGGCAGATCTGCTGCCATCCGGCCCTGGTGATGAACGAATACCGGGGCGGCAGCGGAAAGGAAGAAATGCTGATGGAGGTGCTGCCGGGATTCATCAGCGGAGGAAGACGCATCCTGCTGTTCAGCCAGTTTACGGGGATGCTGAAAATGCTGCGCAAACGGCTGGACGACGAAGGATATCAGACGATGTATCTGGACGGAGATACTCCTGCCGCGGAGAGGCAGGAGCTGACAGAACGGTTTAACGGCGGAGAAGCCTCCGTGTTCCTGATCAGCCTGCGGGCCGGCGGAGCCGGACTCAACCTGACCGGGGCGGACATGGTGATCCACTACGATCCGTGGTGGAATCCCGCGACGGAAGATCAGGCGACGGACCGGGCGCACCGCATCGGACAGCAGAAGAAGGTTCAGGTGCTGCGGCTGGTGACCGGGGAGAGCATCGAGGAACAGGTGGTGGAGCTGGGCCGGCGCAAAAAGGCGCTGTTCGACCGGCTGATCCGGCCGGGAGAATCGGAGATCAGCGCTCTGAGCGAGCAGGAAATCCGCGCCCTGTTTGACTGAGGCGGACGCGGGTCAGCCGATGCCCGAGGCGGACAGCAGGTTGCGGCATTTCCGGGTCACGGCGGCCGTTCCCGTATCCGTGACATTCTGGCAGAGCAGGAAGGTCAGATTCTGCTCCGGAAGATTGCAGAAATAGGTGCCCAGCCAGCCGTCCCATCCATATTCCCCTTTGCGGGTCAGCAGGGGCGCTTCCCCGGGACGGTCGCAGACGCGCATCAGGCAGGAATAGCTGTAGCCGCCCAGCCCGTCCCACAGATCCCGGCGGACGGACTCGCTCAGCTGCGGCGCGCGCATATACCGGACGGAAGCTTCGGAAAGGATGCGGCGGCCGTCCGGGGCGACGCCCTCGTTCAGCAGCATCCGCGCGAAGGAAAGATAATCATCCAGGGTGGAAACCAGGCCGGCGCCGCCGGATTCAAAGGCCGGCTCCCGGTCATAATCCCCGCCGACGGCCAGATGGTATTCATGGAATTCCTCCAGCCCGTCCGGGGTGCGGCGGTAGCAGGTGACGAAACGGTCCCGCTTTTCCGGAGGCACCCAGAAACCGGTATCCTTCATATCCAGCGGATCAAAGAATTCTTTTTTCAAAAATGAACCGAAGGACATACCGGAAACGACTTCCACCACCGCGCCGAGAACATCGGCGCAGGTGCTGTAGCGCCATTTCGTGCCGGGCTGGAAGGCGAGAGGCTGTTCGCCCAGCAGGCTGCAGAACTCCAGGGTGCTCAGCCCGCCGCCGGCCCGGATCCGCGCCTGATCATCCTCAAAGACGCGGGCCGCGTACTGGCCGGCGGGATCCGCGTCCGGATAGCAGAGGCCGGCCGTCATTCCCAGCAGCTCCAGAATCCAGGGAGCCCGGAGAGCCGGGGAAAGGGTTCCGTCCGCGGAGACAACCTTCGGATTCCGGAAGGCCGGCAGATAACGGTCCACCCCGTCCATGAGATCGATTTTACCCTGCTCCACCAGGCGCATGACGGCGGCGGCGGTGATGGGCTTGGACTGGCTGTACAGGCGGAAGATCGAATCCCTGGACACCGGCTTCCGGGCCGCCAGATTCGCATAGCCGGCCTGCGCGTAACAGATTTCGTAATCCGCCTGGGAGACCAGAAGCGTGATCCCGGCGGCTTCCTGCCGGCTGACAGCCTCCTCCAGACAGCGGGTCAGCCGTTCCTGCACCGAGGCGGCGGGGAAGAGATCCGACAAATTCAGATTGGCCATGGGGCGCCTCCTTTATTTCTGTTTCTCTGCGCAGTATATCACGATGCGGCAAAGAGTACAATTGAAAAACGGAGGGCGGCCAGGCCGCGCTGAAGTCCGGATGGAAACTTGCAGAGAAACAGGGAATATGGTATAATCTCAGCCAAATGGTAAGCAGGAAGGGGGAAGCCGGGATGGAGCAGACGCAGGGTCCGGAAAGGAAGCGCCGGACGGTTTCCCGCGCTTCCAGACTGAAAAAGAGAAAAGCCAGACTGAATTTTCTGATCATGCTCGGGATCGCCGCCGCGGTGATTCTGATCATTCTGATTACGCCGAAGGAGCCTCTGCACCGGGCGACCTATACCGTCGCCACGGAGAACGGGGAAACCGGAGAGCCGGTGAACGAAGTGGTCGGCGCGTATGAGGGGCTCGTGATCAGCGAGATTATGCCCGCCAACTCCGCGGCGGTGACGGACGAAAACGGCAGCTACGGGGATTGGGTGGAGATCTGGAACAGCACAAACCGGGAGATCAACCTGGAAGGGATCGGCCTGAGCGACCGGGGGGACAGCATCCGCTTTCTTTTCCCCAATGTCAGCCTGGCGCCGGACGGAAGGGCCGTGGTTTTCTGCGACAATACGAATCTGAGCCAGGCCGGAAAGATTTTCCACGCCAAGTTTAAGCTGAGCAGCGTCGGGGAGACGGTCTATCTGTACGATCCCAGCGCCTATCTGATTGACAGCTGCAAGTATCCGGTCATGTCCTCCGATGAAAGCTGGAGCCTGACGGAGGACGGATGGAGAAGCGTGACCTGGTTCAGCCCCTGGTACGAGAATACGCCGGAAGGCAACCTGCGCTACCGGGAGAGCATTTCCGTGGCGGACGGAGCGCTGGTGATCAACGAGGTGATGGCGGATCCGCTGAGCGGGCTTCGGGATGACGACGACGAGCTCTGCGACTGGATCGAGCTGTACAACACGACGGACCGGGTGATCCAGCTGGATCAGTACGGGCTGAGCGACAACGAACGGAAGCCGCTGAAGTGGCGCTTCCCCGACGGGGCGGTGATTCAGCCCCACGGATACTATCTGGTCCTCTGCACCGGGAAGAACCGGATGGATACGGCGCGGAACGGCGTTCCACATACGAATTTCAGGCTGAGCGCCGAGAAGGAAACCATCGTCCTGACGGACAGCCGGGGGCGGGTGCTCGACCGGGTCATGATCGACAATCTGCCGGAGGACTGCAGCTACGGCCGGAACGATCAGGGGACGATGCAGACGTTCGAATCCCCGACGCCGACGCTGCCGAACAATGAATCGGGCTTCCTGCAGATGGATATCAATCTGCGGGCCATGAATCATACCGGCATCTATCTGAGCGAGATCCTGGCCAGCAACGACAGCATCGCCACCTATCAGAAGGCCGGCTTCACGGACTGGATTGAAATATACAACAGCACCGCCGAGACGGTGGACCTTTCCGGCTGGGGGCTGAGCGACCGGCTGAGCCGGCCCCGCAAATGGCAGTTCCCGGCCGGGACATCCATCGCCCCGGGAGAATACAAGGTGATTCTGTGCGACCGGCATCCGGAAAAATCCGTTACGGGGGAATGCCACGCCGGATTTAAAATCTCGCGGACGGGGAGGGAGACCATCGTCCTCTCGGACGCCGGGGGCAGGATTCTGGACAAGATCAGCCTTCCCGAGATGAAGACGGATGTATCCTACGGTCGGACACTCGGAATGGCCGGCCTTTTTTATTATGACACACCGACGCCTTTCAGCGCGAATCAGAACGGATTTACCGGATTCGCGGCGAAGCCTTCCTTCAGCATTGAGCCGGGCCTGTATTACTCTACCACCTATGTGCAGATCAACATTCCGGAAGGAACGCAGGTGTTCTATACCACGGACAGCACCACGCCGACCCAGAACTCCACGCCCTACAACGGAGAACGGCTGGAGCTGAACTTCACCAGCGTGATCCGCGCCAGAGCCTTCTCGGCCGCCGGGCTGCGTCCCAGCGACGTGCTGACGGGCACCTATTTCATCAACGCCTATCATAAGCTGCCGGTGGTCAGCGTGGTGACGGATCCGGTGAACCTGTGGGACGAGCAGAACGGGATGCTGACCGTCGGTAAGAACGTGGTCAAGGAAGCCGGCAAGCTGCCCTTCCCCAACACGGTATACCGGAAGGTGAAGGATTCCGGCGCGAGAGCCGAATGCTATGTGGAAATGTACGACGAGAGCGGCAATCCGCTGATCAGCCAGGGCGCTGAATTCTCCCTGATGGGAGACTTCAGCCTGGATATGCCGCAGAAGAGCATGAAATTCCGGGCCAAGAGCAAATACGGGAAGAAGACCTTTGCTGCCCCGCTGTTCCCGGACCGGCCCTACATGGAATACAAGAGTTTCGTGCTGCGCAACAGCGGCAACGACAGCATGTGGACCCGCGTGCAGGACGGATTCCAGAGCCGGCTGATGGACGCGACCGGCGCGACCGTGGCGCATCTGGCCTGGAAGCCCTACGCGGTGTATCTGAACGGGATCTACTGGGGCCACATGAACCTGCGGGAGCGCACCGACCGGTTTATGCTGGCCCAGCACGAAGGGCTGACCTTTGAGGACGCGCAGAATATCGACCTGCTTCAGGGAAACGGAAGCGTCAAATACGGATCCAACAAGGCCTACAAGGCGATGATCAAGAAGATCAAGGCCGGGGATCCCGCGAAGAATCCGGAGGATCTGCAGTACATTCTGGACAATGTGGATGTGGACAACCTGTTCGAGTACCTGGCCTACGAAATGTTCTTCGGGAACAGCGATATCGGCAATACCCGGTTCTACCGCTTCAAAACGGAAGGAAGCAAATGGAAATGGGTGCTGTACGATGTGGACTACGGTCTGTATTCCTCCAGCTTTGACAGCCCAAAGAGCTATACCAAGGCCAAGGGGATGGGACAGAAGCTGATTGACAACACCATTTTCCTGAAGCTGCTGAGCGTGCCGGAATACAGGGACAAGTACCTGACCGTGTATGGGAACCTGTTCAAGCAGCTGACCACGGATTTTATGCTGTCTGTTCTGGACGAGCTGGTGGCGCAGATTACCCCGGAAATGCCGCTGCACTGGGCGCGGTGGGGAGAGGAAAACGACCCGATGGTCATCGCCGAGGTGCCCACATCCGTGGACGGCGCCTACCGATACTGGGAGAAACGGGTGGAGCGGCTGAGAAACGTGGTCAGGCTGCGGCCTACCCGCCTGTGGGAATACACACAGAACGCATTCAACCTGACCGATTCGGAAATGATTCACTATTTCGGACCTCAGCCGGAAATGCCACCGGAGGCGATTCCGTGACCGGAGCCCGCGCGTGAATCACAGAGCGAAACCAAAACAAGGAGGAGTTGCCCATGTTCCTGTCCACCGCGTATGCTGACGGTATCAGCTCCATTCTCAAAAATGATGCCAGCCTGAGCGATTACTTCACGAGCCAGTTTCAGAATCTGACTCCCCTGAAGATTCTGATCGGGCTGGGAGTCGGCTGTCTTGTCGGGCTGCTGATCGCCTTTGTGTACAAGCGCTGCTACCGGGGCGTGCTGTACAGCCCCAGCTTCGCCATGACCCTGATGATGCTGACGCTGATCACAACGCCGGTGGTCATGTGCATCAAAAGCGATATCGCGCTGAGCATGGGCATGGTCGGCGCGCTGAGCATCGTCCGGTTCCGGACCGCGGTAAAGGATCCGATGGATACCGCCTACATGTTCTGGGCGCTGACCATGGGCATTCTGCTGGGAGCCGAGCTGTACGTGCATGCCCTGATCGTGGTGCTGGCCATCAGCCTGATCCTGATGCTCATGACCTTTATCAAGTTCCGGAATCCCAACGCCTATCTGCTGGTGGTTCACTACGACGATTACGCCGAGCAGGACATCACCCAGCTGCTTCGCCGTACGGTCCGCCAGCGGAAGCTGCGGAGCAAGACGGTGACCCGCAGCGGAGCGGAAATGACGGTGGAAGTGCGCCTGGACAGCAAGCAGGATCTGGTCAGCGCTGTGCTGAATATCGAGGGCGTCCATGACGCGACGCTGGTCGCCTGCCAGACGGAAGCTGGCGCCTGATCCGCGAAAGCCACGAACCGGAAAGAGAGGGGGTGACGGAGGTGGCGATGGAAACCCTGCCGCTGCGGCATGAGCTGAAATATTTCATCAACGAGATGCAGTATTTTATCCTCAGCGGCATTCTGGATTCCGTTCTGCACCGGGATCCGAACGGGGATGAGTATAATGAATACCACATCCGTTCCCTGTACTTCGATACCGTGTACAATACGGCCCTGTACGATAAACTGGACGGCGTGCAGAACCGGGACAAATACCGGATCCGGATCTACAATTTCAGCGACCGCATTATCAAGCTGGAATGCAAAACCAAGGTGGGCAGCCTGATCTCCAAGCGAAGCCTGACCATTCCGAAGCTGCTGTGCGAGCAGCTGATGAGCGGCGATCCCACCGGCCTGGAAACCACGCAGAGCGGCCTGCTGAACGATGTATACCGGGAAATGACGGTCAATCTGCTGCACCCGGTGGTGCTGGTGGACTATGTGCGGGAGGCCTATCTGCATCCGGCGGAGGAGGTGCGGATCACCTTCGACAAGCAGCTGCGGAGCGGCCTGGGAAGTAAAGATCTCTTTAATCCCTATGTGCCGACGATTTCCCCTTTTGATGAAAACCTGATTATTCTGGAGGTCAAGTACAATCAGGTACTGCCTCCCTATATCCGGGATCTTCTCTGCACCTACTGCCCGGGAGCGCAGCAGAGCGCGATCAGCAAGTATACCTGGTGCAGAAGATTCGAGGATCTGGAAGCATAAAGAACCGGACAGAAAGGAATGAATCGGATGATGGAGCAAACCCCGCTGATCCCCAAATGGCACCGGGAACTGGAGCTGTTCAGCGGCATCAAATCGCTGCTGATCCTGGAAGGCAACGTAATGGATCAGTACCGCTACCCGACGGACGGATCGGTGAAACAGAACACGGTCCTGCCGCTGAGCGGATATCTGCATACTTTTTTCCGGGACAACGGCTATGATCAGATTATTTTTTACAGCAATCTGGTCGGATTCGTCAGCCCCTATGACCCGGATATGCTGGGACGCTACGCGGCCCTGACGGGAACGGAAATCAAGAACGGGGCCATCCCGTCGGAATTCAAGGGAAACGACGCCAACACCGCGCCCAATGTGATCCGGCGGGCGCTGGGGCAGCAGGAAGCGGCCACGGTGACGGTGATGGAAATGGCCAGCCACTATATCACGACGCCGGAGCGCATGGATCAGCAGGACGTCAACAGCTTCAACATTCTGCTGCAGAGCGCGCTGAGCGCGAGCCTGGTCCGTACGCCGCAGGGGAAAAAGCAGAATCTGCTGATTTTGCTCGTCAACAAGCTGAACGATCTGCCCGCCTGGTTCTACCTGAACAACCCGGTCTGCAAGGTGCTGACCCTCGAAGCGCCGGACCGGGAAGAGCGGAAGCGCTTTCTGGAGGGCGAGCAGCTGGCCGGATTCTTCTCCGGAACCGTCTACCGGCGGGAGATGCCCTATTACCGGGAGCATCCCGAAGAACTGGAACGGCTGCGGGAGAAATTCGTCGGCCTGACCGAGGGGCTGACCTTCACGGAGCTGGAGGAGATGCGGAAGCTCTGCCGGAAAGAGGAAACCTCCATTCACGATCTGTGCAAGGTGGTGGATCTGTACAAATACGGCATCAAGGAAAACCCCTGGTCCACCCTGAGCGTCAGGAGCCTGAAGACCGCGAAACGGGATTTTGAAAAGCGGATCAAGGGGCAGGATACCGCGCTGGAGCGGACGCTGGACGTGGTCAAACGGGCGGTAACCGGGATGAACGGACTGAACAGTTCCAATACCGGAAAGCCGAAGGGCGTGCTGTTCTATGCCGGCCCGACCGGAACCGGAAAAACCGAAACGGCGAAGGCGCTCGCGGAGAAGCTTTTCGGAGACGAGAGCACCTGCATCCGCTTTGACATGAGCGAATACGGCCAGAGCCACAGCGACCAGAAACTGATGGGCGCTCCTCCCGGATACGTGGGATACGAAGCCGGGGGACAGCTGACCAACGCGGTGAAAAAGAACCCCTTCTGTATTCTGCTGTTCGATGAAATCGAGAAGGCGCATACCTCCATTCTGGACAAGTTTCTGCAGATTCTCGAAGACGGGCGCATGACGGACGGGCAGGGGAATACGGTCTATTTTTCGGAATGCATCATCATTTTCACCAGCAACCTGGGCATCTATGTCAAGGACGCGATGGGCAACCGGGAACCGAACGTGACCATGGATATGCCGTACAAGGAAGTGCAGACCCGGGTGCGCGCGGCGATCGAGGATTATTTCAAGCTGGAGCTGGGGCGGCCCGAGATTCTGAACCGGATCGGCGAGAACATCGTCGTGTTTGACTACATCCGGGAGGATGCGGCGAAGCTGATTCTCAGGGCGCAGACCGATAAGATCATTTCCCGGCTGCGGGAGCAGAAGGACATCCGGATCCGGATCGAGGATCATGCCTATGAAGGGCTGGAGAAGGCGGCGACGTTCGACCTGAGCAACGGCGGCCGGGGCATCGGAAATCAGGTGGAAAGCCTGATGATCAATCCTCTGAGCCGGTGGCTGTTCGATCATGAAATCACGGAGAACGCGGATCTGGTGATCGAAGCGTTTGAAACCGCCGCGAATCCGCCGGCGATCCGGTGCAGGATTGAAGGAGGGAAGGCCTGATGGCGGAAGAAAAGAACAATCATCAGGGATACGCGCTGATGGACAGCGAGATCGCCAAGCAGCTGCGAAAGATTGCGGGGGATCTGTGGGGAAACAGCGGTTCCGCCGTTCCGGACGTCACCGCGGCGGGAAAGCCGGCGCGGGCAGCCGCCGCGAATCCGCCGAAACCGGCGAAGAAAACAGAGCGGCCGGCGGTAAATCTGCGCAATCTCTGGAAAACCGCGGATGAAACCATTGAATGGACGGACGCGCTCCGGCAGGATTACTCTCCGGACGGGCTGACCTCCCCGGCGCTGTGGCAGCTCTGCCATCAGAAGGCGGAGGCGGTGCTGGCCGGAGATACCGGAGCCTACGCGGAAATGCTGCAGGCGGCCAATCCGCTGGCGGAGCTCACCTGCTTCGCCGACCGGATTACCATCAAACCGGTCAGCGGGGACCGTCTGGAATGCGGCTTTGAAGCGAAAACGGAATACATGGCGGAACAGCAGGAGCACTATCTGGCCGCCGTCAGCCTCCGGGCGGCCCGGGACCTGTTCGCCTGCCTTCCGGTAACCGAGGTTTTCGTGCGCGGAAAGAGCGGAAACGAGACGCTGCTGACCGTGACTTACCGGAGGGAACAGTTCCTGAAAAAGAACTTTCTGTTCCTGAATCCGACGGAGTTCGCGAGGGAATGCGGCGCCGATTTCGAACCGGCGCGGTGAAGATTCGGCAAAAAATAAAATTAGGGCTTGCATTTTGGTTCACGGTGTGATAATATACCGTCGTTGTCGCGAGACAACGTGCTGATATAGCTCAGTCGGTAGAGCGCATCCTTGGTAAGGATGAGGTCGCCAGTTCGAATCTGGCTATCAGCTCCATCAGCTCCAGGGACGTTGTTTCAATGGCTCCGGGGCTTTTTTTATGCCTGAAACAAGCTGCGCCGGGTTGCGGAAAGAAACGGGAGACCGGCTGGAAAATGGTCACATCCTCTTGACGGGGATGTAAAATCCGAGTAATATTCTGGCAGCAAAACGAGAGGACGGGAATCCATGCCAGCATTCAATTTCTCCATCGGAAACATGATCAATATCATCCTGATTGCCTCGGGAATCGGCATCTGCGGCATGATTATCCTTCAGGTCAATTCGGGAACGCAGCTGAGAAAAGAGGTTACCCGGTATTTCCGGCTCTTTTTCAGCATCGTTATTCTTTACATCGGAAGCCATCTGGTCCGCATGCTGCTGGAAGGGCAGCCGGGCCCGGTGGTTCACTACGCGCTGTACGGCGTGACCCTTCTGGAATTCCTGGCCTCCGGGGCGATGGCCTTCCTGTTTTCGGGGCTGACCCTGTTTATCGCCGCTCCGGAAAAAGACCAGAACCGCCGGTATACAATGCTCTTCATCGGGACGCTTGCGCTGCATACCGTGCTGATGATCGTTTCGCAGTTCATCAGTCTCTGCTATTATTTCGACGCGGACAATATCTATCACCGCGGCCCGGGCTATCTGTTTTCCAACCTGGCGCATGTCATCATGCTCGGCGGGGATGTTGTCCTGCTGATCCGCTACAGGAACAAGTTCAGCGACCGGATCCGGCCCGCGTTCTGGAATTACATCATCGCGCCCCTCGCGGCGATTCTGATCCAGGCTTTCTTCCGCGACGTTCAGTTCATCATCCTGGCTACGGTCGCGGCGGCGGTGTATATGTCCATGGTCATCATGCGCGACCAGATGCTGAAATACGAGAAACAGCAGGCCGTAACCAACCGGCTCAGCATGGAGCTGAACATGGCCACCGCCATTCAGGCCAGTCAGCTGCCCCGGCTGTTTCCGGCGTTTCCGAACCGGCCGGAGTTTGACGTGTACGCCAGCATGAAGCCCGCGAAGGAGGTCGGCGGCGACTTTTACGATTTCTTCCTGGTCGACAACGACCATATCGGCCTGGTCATGGCCGACGTATCCGGGAAGGGCGTGCCCGCGGCGCTGTTCATGATGGTTGCGCGGGTGCTGATCAAGGCTCACCTGCAGAACGGCGAAAGTCCCGCCGTGGCGCTGGAGAACGTGAACAATCAGCTTTGCGAGAGCAACGAGGCGGAGCTGTTTGTCACGGTGTGGACAGGGGTGCTTGAAATCAGCACGGGCAAGGGCGTCGCCGCCAACGCCGGCCACGAGCATCCGGCGATCCGAAGGGCAAACGGCGAATACGCGCTGCAGGTTTACCGCCATTCGCCCGCGGTCGCCACGATGGACGGGATCCCGTTCAGGGAGCACAGCTTTCAGCTCAACCCGGGCGACAGCCTGTTCGTCTATACGGACGGCGTGGCGGAAGCGACCAACGCGAACAATGAGCTGTTCGGGAACGACCGCATGCTCGATGCCCTGAACGTCCATCCGGACGCCCAGCCCGAAGAGGTGCTGTCGAACGTCATGAAAGGGATCGACGCCTTTGTGGCGGGCGCGGAGCAGTTTGACGATATCACCATGCTGTGTCTGAAGTACAACGGGCCCGCGCCCTCCGGAGAACAGGCCTGAGAGGATCCGACGCGCCGGTTTATGACTTGCCAACAGGATTCCGGCGTGATATAGTTAGAACAACATAAAACTCCGCGCGCGGACAACTAAAGAAAAGGAAGGTGAACCACATGGGTATGGAAAAAGACTTCAAGAAAGCCGAAAAATGGCTGAAGGAGGCCACGAAAGACGCGGAGGATCTGATGAAGGATCCCTCCAAGATAGACCAGCTGCTGATTCAGCTGGAAGCAAAGCTGAAGGAAGTTCCCGCCGTCGGCGATACGCTGGCCAATCTGCCCGCCGTGATTGCCCTGGTGAAGGCCTGGATTACAAAGGAGTATACGGAGATCAGCCCGAAGGTCATCGCGTGCCTCGTGGGGGCGATCATCTATCTGGTGAACAGAAAAGATCTGATCGACGACCGGATTCCGGTGCTTGGATACGCGGATGATCTGGCCGTGCTCGGGCTGGCGCTGCATATGTGCGAGCCGGAGCTGAACGCGTTCCGGGCCTGGAGAGACGGCCGGAAGCAGGAGGTTCAGGTGATCAAGGAGACCCCGGAGACCCAGGAGGTGGCCAAAGATGCCTGCGTTGAAGGATAAGGCGGCAAAAGCGGCGGAAAAGACCGCGAAAAAGGCAGGCGCCGGAGTCCGGAAGGCCGCGGAGAAAAAGAAGGAAGAGGCGGCCGCGGCGGCGGAAACCATCCGGGATCAGGTCGCGGCTGAAAAGATCGAAGCGAAGAAAAGCGTCCGCTCCGCCGGCCGGAAGGTGAAGGAAGCGGTCAAAAAAGCCGCCGCGCCCGCGGCGGAAAAGATCGATGAAATCAAACTGGCAGGCGAGATTGAGGCCGGCAAAGCCAAAGCCAGAAACACCCGGAAGAAAGCGGAAACGAAAGAGAAGCTGGAGGACGTGAAGAAAACCGTCAGGACTCCGGCCCGGAAGCATGCCGCGGCGAAGCTGAACATCAACATTCAGAGCCAGATGGGCGGGACGATTACCCCGGAAGAGATCGCCGCCAGGGTTCCGAAAGAAGCGACGGATGTTTATGTAAAGGTTGAGGAAAACAAGATTTACTGGGTCAGCCCGCAGAACGTCGGCAGCATCGATATCTGGGAGTAAAACCACACAGCATTCCGATCCGGAGCAGGGAGATTCCCTGCTCCGCTTTTTTAATGGTCCGGCTCCTTTATTGACAATTTCGGCCGCTTCCTCTATATTGTAGCGGAAGGCGGAGCCCGCGGCACCGGCGGGCTCGTCCGGGAACGGAGGACAGGAGAAAACATGGAAAAACTGCTGCTCCCTTCCGAATTGCCGGAAGGATTTCTGTATACAGATGAAAACGGACTGAAGGAAAGCCAGGTTCAGGAACGGCGGGAACGGGGAATGGCCAACGTGATGAGCCAGGAGATGGACCGGAGCATCGGGCAGATTCTGGCGAAGAACGTATTCACGCTGTTCAATTTTCTCAACTTTGCCCTGGCGGCCTGCCTGCTGCTGGTGGGCAGCTACCGGAACATGACTTTTCTCGTGATCGTGATTGCCAACATCCTGATCGGGACGATTCAGGAATACAGGGCGCAGAAAACGATCCGGGAGCTTCAGCTGCTGAATGTGCCCAAACTGCACGTGCTGCGGGACGGGAAGGAGATAGAATGCCGGCCGGAAGAAACGGTGGCCGGGGATCTGAGCATTCTGCGGGCCGGGGACCAGGTAGCCGCGGATTCCATCGTGGTGAGCGGATTCGGGAGCGCGATGGAAAGCCTGCTGACAGGTGAGAGCGACGCGATTCCCAAGCGTATCAACGACTGGCTCTATTCCGGAAGCTATATCACGGAGGGCCGGCTGACCGCTCAGATGGTTTATGTGGGGGACGAGAGCTACGCGGGGCGGCTGACCCGGGAGGCGAAAAAAACCGCGCGGCCGGATTCCCGCCTGATGCACGAGCTGAACCGGCTTATCCGGTTTGACAGCATGGTGCTGGTGCCGCTGGGCATCTTACTGTTTCTGAAGCAGTGGCTGATCAACAAGCTGCCGCTGACCACGACGGTGCCCGCCTCCGTGGCGGCCATGATCGGCATGATTCCGGAGGGACTGGTGCTGCTGACCAGCATCGCCATGGCGGTCGGCGTGATCCGGCTGGGCCAGCGCCATACCCTCGTGCAGGAGCTGGCCGGGATCGAGACGCTGGCCCGCTGCGATACGCTCTGCCTGGACAAGACGGGAACCATCACCACCGGCGAGATGGTGCTGGACCGGATCGAGGGGGTAGAGGCGACGGAGGAGGAGGCCCGGGCCGGGATGAGCCGCCTGCTGGGCGCATTTGACGAGCACACCGGAACCCTGGACGCGCTCCGCCGGGCTGTGGAACCGGGCACCGAAAAACCCCGGGCCGTGCTGCCTTTTTCCAGCAAACGAAAGAAATCCGCGGCAACCTTCGGAGACGGAAAGGCCCTGATCATGGGAGCGCCGGAGTTTGTGCTGACAGACCGTTTTCCGCCTTCGCTGCGGGAACGCATTGAAACGCTGACGGAGGAAGGAAAGCGGGTGCTGGTGCTGGCGGAGGGGCAGGGACTGGTATCCGAGGAGATTCTTCCGGAGGTCCGCCGGATTCTGGGGATTTTCTGCCTGACCGACGAGATCCGTCCGGGGGCGGAGGAGACACTGCGGTATTTCCGGCAGGAGGGGGTTGACCTGAAGGTAATCAGCGGCGACAATCCCCGGACCGTTTCCCGCGTAGCCAATCTGGCGGGGCTTGAAGGCTGGGATCAGGCGGTGGACGCCTCCGGGATGTCCCGGGAGGAGCTGGCTCAGGCCTGTGAAACCTGCACCATTTTCGGACGGGTTTCGCCGGAACAGAAGAAAGAACTGGTGGAAATTCTGAAGGAGCAGGGGCATACCGTAGCCATGACGGGAGACGGCGTCAACGATATCCCCGCCATGAAGGCGGCGGACTGCTCCATTGCCATGGCCGGAGGCTCCGACGCGGCCCGGCACGCGGCGCAGCTGACCCTGCTGACCAGCGATTTCAGCGTGATGCCGGCCATCGTGCTGGAAGGACGGCGGGTGATCAACAATATCACCCGGGCCGCCAGCCTTTTCCTGATGAAGACGCTGTTCAGCTTCTGCCTGAGCGTTCTGATGCTGTTTTTCCCGGGGAGCTATCCGTTTCAGCCGATCCAGATGTCGCTGGTCAGTTCCCTGATGGTCGGCATCCCCGGATTCTTCCTGGCGCTGGAGCCCAACGCCGAGCGCATTCACGGAGATTTTCTGCGGACGATTTTCGAAAAAGCGATTCCGGGGGGCGCCGCGGTGACGGTCTGCGCGGCCATCTCGATGATTCTGACCGCCTTCGGGTGGGACCGCGCCATGTGCAGCACCATCGCCACGATTCTGGCCGGCACCATCGGGTTCACGGTTCTGACGATTACCTGCCTGCCGCTGAACCGGATGCGCGGGATCATGCTGGCGCTGATCGCGGCGGCGTTTGTGATCATGTGCATCTTTTTCCGGAAAATATTTTTCCTGGAGCCGCTGGACGGAAAGGCCTGGATAGCGCTGATTATCCTGATGGTTCTGGGGTCGGCGATGGTCGTCGCGCTGACGAAGGTGATCCGGCAGAAAAAAAGGAAACAGCCGGCCCGGTGATTCCGCCGGTGAACAAAGTTGTTTTTACGCCCGGAATCTGGTATACTGAAACGGAAGAAAGACGGATTCTTTCGGCAGGGAAAAGAACTGCGGGGGAATGGATGAAACCGATGAAAAGAAAAAGATGGATAGCGGCGGTCCTCGCGCTGAGCCTCCTGGCCGCCTTTGCCGGATCTGCCGGAGCGGAAGCGCGGCCTTTGGAGGAAAAAAAGAACGGAAAGACGGTTCGCGTGACCTGGGTGGATGAGGCGGATCAGCCGGCCGCCGGGCCGGAGGGATACGCCTGCGTCCGGTATACCTACAGCGGGAAGAGCGTGACGGAAAGCTATACGGACACGGAAGGGAAGCCCTGCATGGCCGGCGGCGGCTATTACGGCCGGACGGAGACGAGGGACGGGAAAAACCGGATCACGGAGATCCGGTATCTGGACGCGGAGGGCGGCCTGACGCTGAATGCCTGGGGGTACGCCCGGGTGACCTTCACCTATACCGGATTCGGCGCCATACGCAGGCTGTCCTATTACGGAACGGGCAAGAAGCGGGTGAACGTTCCCTCGCTGGGCTACGCGGCCATCGAATATGACTACCGCGGGCAGACGATGACCGGCCGGACCTATGTGAACGCCGGCGGCCGGGCGGTGGATACGGCGCTGGGCTACGCTTCCATGACCCAGAAGGTGAACAAGAAGAATCAGATCACCGGTATTTCCTATGAGCACGCGAACGGCACGCCGGCGCTTTGCGAGGAAGGGTGGAGTTCCTGCGAAATCCAGCGGGACAAGGACGGAAGGGAAACCCGGATCAGCTATTACGGCACGGATAAAAACCCCGTCAACGGCGCCGCAGGATATGCCCGGGAGGAGATCCGGTATCCCTCGGAACGGGAAAAGCGCATCACCCGGTACGACGCCGCGGGGAATCCCGTCGCCTGGGAAGGCGGATATATCACGCTGGTTCAGACGATGAAGAACGGCCGGGTGATCCGGGAAACCTTCCTGGATGCCGCCGGGAACCGGATCGCCAGAGCGGACGGAACCGGAGCGCTGAACTACAGCTATGACGCGGAAGGACAACTGACGGAAACCGCCGCGGAACCGATTACGGCGGAAACCAACCCATAAACAAGGCTGACAGGAGGTCTGAACCATGGATGTGAATACACTGTTTCCTCCCTTTGAGATTACCTCCATCGACCCGTGGCTGGAGCCCTACGCGGGAGAGCTGGAGCTGCGGATGAACCGCTTCAAGGAAAGACGCTGGCAGATCGTGGAAGGAGCGGAAACGCTGACCGATTTCGCCAACGGGCATCTTTACTTCGGCTTCCACCGGACGGAAGACGGATGGGTTTTCCGGGAATGGCTTCCCGGCGCGGATGAAGTGCGCCTGATCGGGGATTTTAACGAGTGGAATCACGACAGCCATCCGCTGGCGCGCGGAGAGAACGGCAACTGGGAGATCGTTCTCAAAGGACGGGACGCCCTGAAAAACGGCCAGTATGTGAAGCTCTGGGTGCGGAAGGGCGAGAACTGGTTCGAGCGGCTTCCGGCCTACAGCGTCAAGGTCAGCATGGACGAGGAATTCAAAAAGCTGTGCACGCAGGTCTGGGTTCCGGAGGAGCCCTTCCCGTGGACGGACGAAGCCTTCCGGCGCCGCCAGCCGGAGGCACCCCTGATCTATGAGGCGCATGTGGGCATGGCCCAGGACAAGGAAGGAATCGGAACCTACCGGGAGTTCGCCGATCTGGTTCTGCCGAGGATCCGGCACCTGGGCTACAACACCATTCAGCTGATGGCGATTCAGGAGCATCCCTATTACGGCAGCTTCGGCTACCAGGTGACCAATTTCTTCGCGGCCGCCCACTGGTACGGCGCGCCGGAGGATCTGAAGTACCTGATCAACAAGGCCCACGAGATGGGGATCCGGGTGCTGCTGGACGTGGTGCACAGCCACGCCTGCCCGAACACGGGCGAAGGACTGTACCTGCAGGACGGCACGGACGAACAGTATTTCCTCAGCGGGGACCGGGGATGGCATCCGGCCTGGGGGACCAAGCTGTTCAACTACGGCCGGGTGGAGGTGCTGCACTTCCTGCTGAGCAATCTGAAGTTCTGGCTGACGGAATACCATTTTGACGGATTCCGGTTCGACGGCGTCACCAGCATGATTTACCATGATCACGGCCTGGGTTCCGCTTTTACGAACTACGGCATGTACTTCAGCATGAACACGGATCTGGAGGCCATCAACTATCTGCAGCTGGCCAACGAGCTGATCCATGAGGTGAACCCCAACGCGCTGAGCATTGCCGAGGACATGAGCGGCATGCCCGGCATGTGCCTGAAGATCGAACAGGGCGGCATCGGTTTTGATTACCGGCTGAGCATGGGGGAACCGGACTACTGGATCAAGCTGCTGAAGGAAACCCGGGACGAAGACTGGCAGATGCACGCGCTCTGGCATGAGATGACGAGCCGCCGGCCCCAGGAGAAGGTGATCGGCTACTGCGAGAGCCACGACCAGGCGCTGGTCGGGGACAAGACGATTCTCTTCCGCATGGCGGACGCCGAGATGTATACCGGAATGATGAAGGACTATCATTCCATGACGATGGACCGGGCGATCGAGCTGCACAAGATCATCCGCCTGTTCACCATGAGCACCGGCGGAAACGGCTATCTGAACTTTATGGGCAATGAATTCGGCCATCCGGAATGGATCGATTTCCCGCGGGAAGGAAACGGATGGAGCTATAAATACTGCAGACGGCAGTGGTCCCTGGTGGACAATCCCGATCTGAAATATGAATGGCTGAACGAGTTTGACCGGGCGATGATCACGATGGCCCGGGAGCACCGGCTGCTGGACGATCCGTACGCCGCCAGCCTGTGGATCGATCCCGACCGGAAGATTATCACCTACAGCCGGGGAAAGCTGCTGTTTGTGGTCAACTTCCACTGCAGCTATTCCGAACCGGCCTTCTTCCTGCACACCCATACGGTCGGTGAAGGAAAGTTCAAGGTCATCCTGAGCACCGACGAATGGCGTTTCGGCGGAGCGGGACTGATTCAGCATGACTACGTGTATCAGACGGAATACCGGGAAGGCCAGGGGCTGGGGTTCAATGTCTATTCCCCCTGCCGGACGGCGATGGTTCTGGCCCGGATCAGCGACTGATCCGGCCGGCCGGAAAACCGGCCGGAGCGGGATTGAAAACAGAATAAAAAAACGCCTGAAAACGCCCGGAAACGGTGAAAAAACAGTTGCCACACGCCGGAAAGTATGTTATACTTCCCGGCGTGTGGGTAACCACACCATCAGATATGGCATAACGCCTTGAAAGAAGGGTTTAACGGTAAGAGTGGAAACAGCCCGAATGCTGCAGAGTACGGTTCATCCGGCATGGGCCGGGGAGCGGAGGCGGCAGAAGTGGGTGTTTGTTTTCCGCTCTTTTTGATTGCCTGAAACAGGAGAAGCGCATGGCCAAAGCGGGACGCACAGCCGGCATAGAGCCCCGATGCCGGAAGATCGCGGAACAGATGGGGTACGAGCTGGTGGAAATCGCCATGGACCGGGAACCGGCGGGGATGATGCTCCGATTCTACATCGACCGGCCGGAAGGCATTTCGCTGGATGACTGTGAAGCCTATCACAAGGCGGTCAGAGCCCTGGCGGATGAAATTGATTACGACTATATGGAGGTTTCCTCGCCGGGGATTGACCGTCCGCTGAAAACGGAGCGGGACT
The DNA here is from genome assembly GCA_015056205.1 of Clostridiales bacterium. Classification (GTDB taxonomy): domain Bacteria; phylum Bacillota; class Clostridia; order Christensenellales; family Aristaeellaceae; genus Aristaeella. The sequence continues at coordinate 23,804 of SVGS01000011.1, forward strand.
TCGAGCGGAATCTGGGAAGCGAGATCGAGGTGCACCTGTTCCGGCCTCTGGAGGGGAGCAAACGCTGGACCGGGATTCTGGCCGGCCTGGAGGGGACGGATATCCTGCTGGAGACAGACGGGGAAACGAGACGGATTCCACGCAAATCCGCCTCTCTGGTGAAACCGGTGGTGGACATGGAAGGCGTGGAAGACGTGGACCTGAGCGGAGACGAACCGGAACCGGAACAAGCGGTTCCTGAGAATGAGACAGAAAGGAACGAGACATGAAATCCGAGATCGTGGAAGCCATCAAACTGCTGGCGAAGGAAAAGGAAATCAGCGAGGAATCCCTGTTCAATACTATCGAGGAGGCCCTGAAGGCGGCCTACCGGAAGAATCTTCCGAAGGGCGAGACCGCGCCGAACAATCTGGACGTGACCGTGAACCGGGAAACCGGCGCCCTGTCCGTTTACGCGCGGAAGCTGATTCTGGAAGAGGTCGAGGATCCGACCAACCAGATTACGCTGGAGGACGCCCAGAAGATCAATCCCGGGTATCAGATGGGGGATATCGCCGAAGTGGACGTGACTCCCAAGGGCTTCCTGAGAGTGGCGGCCCAGACCGCCAAGCAGGTGATTATCCAGCATATCCGCGAAGCGGAGCGCGGAAAGATCTACGACGAATACGTGGAGAAGGAGAGCGAAATCCTGACCGGTATCGTGGAACGGATCGAGCCCCGCGCGGCTTATGTGGATCTGGGCCGGACCGAGGGCGTGCTCGAAAAGGACGAGATGATTCCCGGCGAGGTGCTGCGGGACGGCGATCATATCAAGGTCTACATCCTGGAGGTGCACCGGGAGAGCCGGAGCTCTTCCTATACGCCTCAGGTGTATGTGAGCCGGATTCATCCCAACCTGGTCAAGCGGCTGTTTGAGATGGAGGTTCCCGAGATTGCCGGCGGCATCGTTGTGATCAAGAACATCGCGCGCGAGGCGGGGAGCCGCACCAAGATCGCCGTTCACAGCACGGATGTGCTGATCGATCCCGTAGGCGCCTGCGTGGGACAGCGCGGCGGCCGCGTGGACCGGGTGGTTACCGAGCTGAAGGGCGAGAAGATCGATATTATCAAGTGGAGCAGCAATCCGGCGGAGTTTGTCGCCAACGCCCTGAACCCGGCCCATGTGCTGAGCGTATATCAGGCCAGGGATGAGAAGGCGTTCCGGGTAATCGTTCCGGACAATCAGCTGAGCCTGGCCATCGGCAAGGAAGGACAGAACGCCCGGCTGGCCGCGAAGCTGACCGGATGGAAGATCGACATCAAGAGCCAGAGCCAGGCGGCGGAAATGAACGACATGGTGGACGAGAACGGCGAAGTGACGGAATATGTCCAGGTGGAAACCCCGACGTATGACAGCTTCACCATGGACTTCGATACCAGCATGGACAGCGAGGATGACACGATGTAACCCTGAAGGAGCCGGGACATGAAGACGAAGAAGACCCCGATGCGGATGTGCGTCGGATGCCGGGAAAGCCGGGACAAGCGGGATCTGATCCGGGTCGTACGGAGCCCGGACGGGGAGGTTTCCCTGGATCCCACCGGAAAAAAACCGGGCAGGGGCGCCTATGTGTGCCGGAAGGCGGAATGCCTGAAGCTGGCGATCAAACGCAGGCAGCTGGAAAGACAGCTGGAAATTACGCTGACGGAGGAAGTCAGCCGGGGCCTGCAACTGGCTATGGAACAGGCTCAGGCGGCTGAAAAGCAGGATGAATGACACGGAGCTGAAAGGAATCATGGGCCTGTGCGTCCGGGCCGGACAGGCGGTTTTCGGAGAAGAGGGATGCATGCGGGCCCTGAATTCCGGGACGTGCGGCGTGCTTCTGCTGGACGGGGAGATTTCCCCGAAAAGCCGGAAACGCTACGAGGAAGCCTGCGGCAGGACCGGGACGCCGGTGCGGCTGCTGCCGGGCGGACTGATTCTGGCGGCTACCGGACGGCCCGGAATGGCGATGGCCGTTCAAAAAGGTTCTTTCTCGGTTCGGTTGACCGGCTGATCGTCACAGGTTGGCCTGCACAGATATACAAGATTGTTGCCGTTAAGGCTGGAGGGACAAACGTCGAATGGCGAAGCTAAGCTTAAAGGATGCCACCAGGGAGCTGATGGAAGGAGCTTCCAATCTTCTGGAACAGGCCAGCACGGTCAGAAAGGGCGCGGACGCGCTGCTGGAAGCGCTGAAGCGCATGGACGCGGAATGGAACCGGCAGAAGGAAGAAGAGGCAGCCCGCAAAAGGCAACAGGAACAGATGCGTGTTCAGTCTGCCCATACGAAGGCATACACCATGCTGGATGAAGACGAGAAACGCATGATGGAGGAAGCCATGCGGGCGGAAAAATCAGCGGCGGCGGAAACTTCCGGGCCTGCTCCGGCGGCTCCCGCGCCTGCGGCCGAAGCGGAACCGAAGAAGCCCGCGGCGGAAGTGAAGCCTGCTCCGGCCTCCGAGGCGGCAGAACCTGCTCCTGAGAAGCCTGCTTCCGAGAAACCCGTTTCCGAGAAGCCCGCTCCCGAAAAGCCCGCGGCGGAAGTGAAGCCTGCCCCCGCGAAAACGGAACCCGCGGCCGAAAAGCCGGCGGTAAAGGCGGAAAAGCCGAAGGAGCAGAAAGAGCAGAGAGAGCCGAGGGAACAGAGGGAGCCGAGAGAGCAGAAACCGGCTGCCCCCAAACGGCCCGCCATCGGCCAGATTATCAGCCGTCCGGGAGACGCGCCGAAGCCCGCGAATCCGCAGGGGCCTTACGGCCGTCCGGCGAATCCCCAGGGACCCTACGGCCGTCCCGCGAATCCGCAGGGGCCTTACGGCCGTCCGGCGAATCCCCAGGGACCCTACGGCCGTCCCGCGAATCCGCAGGGGCCTTACGGCCGTCCGGCGAATCCTCAGGGACCCTATGGCCGTCCCGCGGGAGGACAGGGACCTTACGGCCGTCCGGCCGGACAGCCGGCGGGGAACCGTCCCGGCCCCCAGCAGGGAGGCTTTAACCGCGGCGGCGCGGGACAGGGACGTCCGCAGGCCGGCGGATTCAGCCGCCAGGGCGGAGCGGGTTCCAGGAGCCGGGCGACGGAGCTGCCGGTTCCGATGGAAAAGGAACGCGTTTCCAATTACGATCCCAACAAGAAAAACTATGTACGGCAGCATGATCCGGAGCATGTGACGCGCAACCGGAAGCAGGCCAGCAAGAACAGCGGCTTCAACGGATATGACGATGAAGTGATCCGCGGCGGCAAACGGGCCCGGGCCAAGAAGCCCAGCGCCCAGCAAATGATGGCCCCCATCAAGATCGAAACCGCCTACATGGCCGGGGACACGATCACGGTGCGGGACCTGACCGAAAAGATCGGCAAGCCCGCGGGCGAAATCATCAAGAAGCTGTTCATGCTGGGCAATATGGCGACCATCAACAGCGAGATCGATTTCGATACCGCGCAGCTGGTCTGCTCGGACTTTGATATTACGCTGGAGCGGAAGCAGGAACAGACGGCCGAGGCCGCGCTGGTGGCGGAGGACTTCACCGACGAGGAGGAAAACCTTCAGCCCAGACCGCCGGTCGTGACCATCATGGGCCACGTCGACCACGGCAAGACCAGCCTGCTGGACTATATCCGCAAGAGCCGGGTCACCGCCGGAGAAGCCGGCGGCATTACCCAGCACATCGGCGCGTATACCGTGGACGTAGGGGACGGAAGACAGATCACCTTCCTGGACACCCCCGGCCACGAAGCATTCACCGCCATGCGCGCCCGCGGCACCCAGGCCACGGATATCGCGGTGCTGGTGGTGGCGGCGGACGACTCCGTTATGCCGCAGACTGTTGAATCCATCAATCACGCCAAGGCGGCGGAGGTTCCCGTTATCGTTGCCATCAACAAAATGGACAAGCCGGACGCCAATCCGGAACGGGTCAAGCAGGATCTGACGCAGTACGGCCTGGTATGCGAAGACTGGGGCGGCGAAACCATCTGCGTGCCTGTGTCCGCCGTAACCGGACAGGGCGTGGACGAGCTGCTGGAAATGATTCTGCTGCAGGCGGACATGCTGCAGCTGCAGGCCAACCCGAACCGTCTCGGCCGCGGCGTCATCATCGAGGCGAAGCTGGACAAAGCCAGAGGACCTCTGGCGACCGTGCTGCTGCAGAACGGTACCCTGCATGTGGGAGACAGCATTATTGCCGGCATGGCCTCCGGCCGCGTACGCGCGCTGATCAACGACAAGGGAGAACGGGTGACGGAAGCCGGTCCTTCCATGCCGGTGGAGATCATGGGCTTTGACGATGTGCCCAGCGCCGGCGACGAAATGATCGCGGTCGGCGACGAGCATCTGAGCCGCCAGGTGGCGGATGAGCGGCGCGAAAAACTGCGGGCGAGCCGGGAAGCCACCATGGCCAAGGTCAGCATGGAGAATCTGTTCTCCGCCATCGAGGCCGGCAAGGTGACCACGCTGAACCTGATCATCAAGGCGGATGTACAGGGCTCTGTGGAAGCGGTCAAGCAGGCGATGGAGAAGCTGAGCAGCGACGAGGTCAAGATCCGGGTGCTGCACAGCGCCGCCGGCGCCATCACGCGGGACGATGTCAACCTGGCCTCCGCGTTCAACGCGATCATCATCGGATTCAACATCCGGCCGGACGCCTCCGCGCGGGAAGCAGCGGAGAAGGCCAAGGTGGACGTGCGGCTGTATACGGTCATCTACAAGGCGATCGAGGACATGGAGCTGGCCATGAAGGGCCTGCTGGAGCCCGAGTACCGGGAGGTGCTGCTGGGCCACGCGGAGGTGCGCAACGTCTTCAAGATTACCGGAGCCGGTATCATTGCCGGCTGCTATGTGCTGGACGGCAAGGTACAGCGGAATGCCGGCGTACGGCTGCTGCGGGATAACGTGGTGGTGTTCGAAGGCAAGCTGAGCAGCCTGCGCCATCTGAAGGACGACGTCAAGGAAATGGCCGCCGGCTATGAATGCGGTATGAGCCTGGAAGGCCATAACGATATCAAGGAAGGCGATATCGTTGAGTGCTACATCATGGAGGAGATTCCGCGATAAATGAGCTATACCAGAATTGACAGGATCTCGGAAGAGGTCCGCCGGGAAGTGGATGCCATTATCCGGGAGGAGCTGAGCGATCCCCGGATCGGCGGGACTTTTTCCGTCACCCGCGCCGAGGTCACCGGGGATCTGCGCTTTGCGAAGATTTATGTCAGCGTGCTCGAGGAGGACCGGCGGGAACCGCTGATCAAAGCGCTGAAAAACGCCAGGGGATATATCCGGCATGCCCTGGGGCAGCGGATGATCATCCGCTACACGCCCGAGCTGATCTTCGTCAGCGATAACAACATCGCCTACGGCGTTCACATTGCCCAGGTACTTGCGGAGACCATGAAGGAGACGGAAAAGCATGAGAGACCGGATGAAGCGGAATCCTGAAGCTGTCGGCGAAGCGATCCGAAAGGCCGAAACCATCGCCGTATGCAGCCATATCTGTCCGGACGGCGATACGGTGGGTAGCGCGACAGCCATGCGGCTGATTCTGAAGCATCTGGGAAAGAAAGTTCAGCTTTTCTGCGACGACAAGATTCCGGACCTCCTGAGCTTTCTGCCGGGAGTCAGCACCTTTAAGGTGCCGGACGGAACGGAAGGTCCCTTCGACCTGGTTCTGGCGGTGGATATCAGCGACAGGGCCCGGATGGGACGGTGTGAGCAGCTGATCGAAAAAGCCGGGATGACGGCGCAGATCGATCACCATCCCACTAACCCGCTGTACATGCAAATCAACAGCGTGGACGGGGACGCTCCCGCAAACTGCGTCCTGATCCGGGAACAGATGGAGGAGCTCGGCGTCCCCCTGAACCGGGAAATCGCCATCTGCCTGTATACCGGCCTGAGCACCGACACGGGGAATTTTTCCTTCTCCGCCACCAATGCCGAGACCTTTTCGATCATGAGCGAGCTGATGAATCATCAGCTTCCGCTGAGCGAACTGAGCCGTATTCTTTTCAGGGAAAGAAGCAGACCCCAGGTCCTGCTGATGGGCAGAGCGCTGAACGGCATCCGGTATGCCTGTGACGGCAGGATTGCCGTCATGAAGCTTTCGGTTCAGGATTTCCGTGACTGCGGGGCGCTGAGCGAGCACGCGGATACTCTGGTCAACATCGGCCTGGAGACCATCGGAACGGAAATGGCGCTGCTTGCGCGGGACACCGGAGACGGAAAGATCAAATTCAGCCTGCGGGCCAAATCGCCCCAGCGTATTGACGATGTGGCGCAGCTTTTTGGCGGTGGCGGACATCCGCAGGCTTCCGGCCTTCTGCAGGATGGGCCGCTGGATGAGGCCGTGGAGCGCGTGCTGCAGGCCATGATCAAAAAACTGAACGGAAACGACAAAAAATGAATGGCTATTTCAATATCATCAAACCGGAGGGAATGACCAGCGCCGCCGTGGTTGCGGTGATGCGCCGCCTGACGGGAGAGAAGCGGGTCGGCCATGCCGGAACGCTGGATCCGGATGCCGCGGGCGTTCTTCCCATCATGACGGGAAAGGCGACGCGGCTTTTTGAATACCTGACGGACAAGGAAAAGGAATACCGGGCTGTGGCGGCTTTCGGGAGCAGCACAGACACGCAGGACGCTTCCGGAACCGTTCTGGAGACAGGAGACCGGTATCCGGATCCGGAACGCATCCGGAAGGAAGCGGACGGACTGACCGGGGATATTCCGCAGCGGCCCAGCATCTACAGCGCGATCAAGGTGGGCGGGAAGCCGCTGTATGCCCGCGCCCGGAAGGGCGAGCAGGTGGAAGCGCCGGAAAGGATCGTTCATGTGGAACGGATTGAACTCCTGGGCCAGCAACCGGATCACGGCATGGAGCTGTATGTCGTATGCGGACGGGGAACCTATATCCGTACGCTGTGCCATGATCTGGGAAAACGGTGCGGATGCCCGGCGCATATGCGGAGCCTGGTCCGGACGAGGAGCGGTTTCTTTACCCTGGAGAACGGCATCACACTGGACGAGGCGCGGCAACTGGCCGAAGCAGGAAAACTGACGGAAAAAATGATCCCGCCGGATGCTCCGCTCGGGCATCTTCCGGCGGTGCATATTCTTCCGAAGTATGCCAGGGCGGTGGCGGCGGGCGCGAAACTGCCGCTGCAGGCGGCCGCGGAAGCCCTGCCGGAGGAAGTGGTTCCGCTGCGGGCGTATCTGAACGACGCGTTCTGGGGGATTCTGATCCGCCGGGAGGATCAGATCGTCTGGCAGGCCCAGATTGCCCCGGAAACGGAAAGGAGCGCCGGCCTATGAAAGTATTTCAGACGGATGAAAACCGGTACGCTCCCCGGGTTGTTGTTCTGGGAACCTTTGACGGCGTTCACCGGGGACACCAGAAACTGCTCGCGATCGGAGGAGAACTGAAGGAAGAAGCGCACGCGAAGCTGCGGGTGTGCACGTTTGACCGGCATCCCCTGACGGTGCTCCGGCCGGAGGCGGCTCCGACCCTGATTACCTCCATCCCCGAAAAGGCCAGGATGATGCGGCTGTACGGCGCGGATGAGATGCAGCTGATTCCCTTTACCCGCCGGCTGGCGGATTTATCTCCGGAGGAATTTCTTCAGAGGCTGAGGGGAAGCACCCGCCTGCTCGCGGTTGTGGCCGGATGGAATTATTCCTTCGGCCGGGGCGGCGCCGGAACGGCCGAGACGCTGATCCGGGACGGGGAAAGGCACGGGTATGCCGTCCGGATCGTTCCGCCGGTCACGATTGAGGGGGGAGACCGGGTGGTTTCCTCCAGCGCGGTCCGGGAGGCGGTGGCGGCCGGAGATCTTCATCTGGCGGCCATCATGCTGGGCCGCTTTCCGGAGTTCGGGGGGATCGCGGAACAGCCCGCGGGATCCGCGGAAAGCAGCATCCGGCTGCGGAACCGGCTGCTTCCACCGGACGGAATCTACCGGAGCCGGATCCGGTTTTCCGGGGAGCGGGAGAGCGAAAAGCGGGTGATCCGGCTGGAGAACGGACGCGCCACCCCGGAAGACCAGCCGGGATTCCGGCAGGCCGCCGGAGAAAAATGCCGGCTGATTCTGGAAGGAAGGCTCTGACAGAAGCCGAAAGATGTTCAGGATGGGAAGAAAAAGCCTAGTTCCATTCCTTGTCATTTTCGCGCGGTTCATGCTATACTATCCGATGCGAATTTTTTTGCAGCACCTGTTATGACTGAGGAGGACAACGATGCCGACCACCAAGTTTGATAAGGAATCCATCAAGCAAGCAATCATCGGGAAGGTTCAGCGCTATAACGGCCGTACCATCGAGGAGGTTTCGCCGCAGCAGCTTTACCGCGCGGTGGCTTCCACCGTACGGGATCAGATTATGGCGAAAGCCATTGAGTGCCGCGAAGAGCGGAAACGGAATAAAGGCAAGAGGCTCTATTATCTGAGCGTGGAATACCTGATGGGGCGCAGCATGTATACCAACATGCTGAATCTGACCTCCACGAAGGAGTATACGGAAGCGCTGAGCGAGCTGGGGATCGATATTCAGGACGTGCTGAAGGAAGAACCGGAACCCGGACTGGGGAACGGCGGCCTCGGGCGTCTGGCGGCCTGCTTCCTGGACAGCCTGAGCAGCCTGAATATGCCGGCGATGGGCTGCACCATCCGGTATGAATACGGGCTTTTCCGCCAGAAGATCGTGGACGGCCAGCAGGTGGAGCTGCCGGACAGCTGGCTTGACAACGGCAACGCCTGGGAAACCGCGGAAACGCAGGACACCTGCGAGGTTCATTTCGGCGGCCATGTGGAAGAAGTCGAAGTCAACGGGGTTAAGCGTTATTACACGAAGGATTACTATACCGTGGAAGCGGTTCCCTACGATATGCCGATCGTCGGCTATGACGCCAAGGTCGTGAATCCCCTGCGGATGTGGTCCGCCCGGAGCCCCAAGAAGCTGGATCTGAACAGCTTCGGCGAGGGCCGGTACGTTCAGGCTTCCGAGGAGATCGAACTGGCGGAGACCATCAGCAAGGTGCTGTATCCGGAAGACCGGCATTACGAAGGCAAACAGCTGCGGCTGAAACAGCACTATTTCTTTGCCAGCGCTTCGCTGCAGTATATTCTGAAGGACTACAAGAAGCGCTTCGGAACCGATTTTTCCAGGCTGCCGGAAAAGGTGGTCATTCATATTAACGATACCCATCCGGGCATGGCCATTCCCGAGCTGATGCGCCTTCTGATCGATGAGGAAGGCCTTGGATGGGATGAAGCCAGCCAGATCGTGCAGCGGACATTTGCCTATACCAACCACACCATTATGTCCGAAGCGCTGGAACGCTGGCCCGTGAACATGGTTCAGAACCTCCTGCCCCGGATTTACCAGATCCTGTGCGAGATTAACCGCCGGTTCTGCGAGCGCCTGTGGAACTATTTCCCCGGCGACTGGGACCGGATCGCGCGGATGGCTGTGATCAGCTACGACAATGTCCAGATGGCCAATCTGTGCATCGCCATGAGCTACAGCGTAAACGGCGTCAGCAAGCTGCACGGCGAAATCCTGAAGGAGGAAACCTTCCACGATTTCTACCTGGTGATGCCGGAGAAATTCTCCGCCATTACCAACGGAATTGCGCATCGCCGCTGGCTGATCAGCTGCAATCCGGAGCTGACCGATCTGATCTGCGAATCCATCGGGGACGCGTGGATCAAGGAGCCGGAACGGCTCAGAGAACTGGCGCCCTTCGCGGATGACGCGGCCTTCCGGGAGAAGTTTGCCGCGATCAAGCTGCACAACAAGCAACGGCTGGCCGCCATGCTCAAACAGCGGCAGGATGTGACGATCGATCCGTCCTTTATGTTCGACGTGCAGGCGAAACGGCTGCATGAATACAAGCGGCAGATGCTGAACGCCCTGCATATCATGGTGCTTTACAACCGGATCGTCAACGACGAGAGCTTCACCATGGCTCCGCGGGTGTTCGTGTTTGGCGCGAAGGCCAGCCCCGGATACTACCGGGCGAAGCAGATTATCCGCCTGATCTGCGCCCTGAGCAAAATGATCGAAAGACATCCGCGGGCCCGGAAGATGCTGCAGGTGGTTTTCCTCGAGAATTATGACGTCAGCAGCGCGGAAGTGCTGATTCCGGCGGCGGAGGTTTCGGAACAGCTGAGCACAGCCAGCAAGGAAGCCAGCGGAACCGGAAACATGAAGTTCATGATGAACGGCGCGATCACCATCGGCACCATGGACGGCGCCAACGTGGAGATCAGCGAACAGGTCGGCATGGACAATATTTACATCTTCGGTATGCGGGCCGATACCGTACGGAACATGTACCGGGAGAACACCTACAACCCGATGATGATCTTCGAGACCAACCAGGAAGTCCGGCAGGCCATGACGCAGATTATCGACGGTACCCTGATGCCCGATAATCCCGCCGCGCTGCAGGATCTCTACCACAGTCTGCTGATGGGAGACAACTTCTTCGTGCTGAAGGACTTCGGCTCCTATTCGATGGCCCAGCGGAGACTGGACGCGGATTATCATGACCAGGAGAAATGGCAGAAGATGGCTGTAATCAATACCGCCATGTCCGGTGTTTTCTCCTCCGACCGCACCATTCGCGAATACAACGATACCATCTGGCATCTGCCGATTCTCGGACAGAACGCAAAGAAATAAGGCTGATTCGACCCCGGACTCCCGTAAAAGGAAGCTCCGGGGTTTTCGCTTGACGCAAAGCGCGGCCGGAAAAGAAACAGGGAAGGGATTTTCTGAATAAAAAGAAAGAGGAGGAACAAAACCATGGCTACCACCGCAAAGACGACCGAAAAGAAGGCGACGGCCGCGAAGACAACCGCCGCGAAGGCAACAACCGCCGCGAAGAAGACGACAGCCGCAAAGACAACAACCGCGAAGAAGACGACGGCCGCGAAGACAACAACCGCTGCGAAGAAGACGACGGCCGCGAAGGCAACAACCGCCGCGAAGAAGACGACGGCCGCGAAGACAACCGCCGCGAAGACGACAACCGCGAAGAAGACGACCGCCGCGAAGACAACGACGGCCGCCCGCAAAACCACCGCGGCCACCACCTCCCTGAAGGTGACGGCTTCCGAAAAAAAGCTGGTAGAAGCCTACCGGGATGCTGCCCCTGATCTGAAAAAGATCGCGCTGAAGGTGCTGAAAGGGGAGTATGGAGAGAAGCTGACCACGCTGCTGGGCGCGGTGGGAGGCGGGGCCGGAGCCGCTGCGGATTCCGCGGGAAGCACTTTGGGAGATCTGGCCGGGAATCTGCTGAGCAGCCTGGCCGGCGGTCTGCTGGGGAAAAAATAAACAGAAAAAATACTTGAGCGTACGCGAATCTGTCCTTACAATAGCCATAGAGGTTATCTGTTATAGGAGGGACGATCCATATGAGGAACAGAAGGAGATTTTTGTGCAGCGCCGCATTGCTGCTGGCGCTGCTGACGCTCTGCGCCGCGGCATTCGCGGAGGATACGGGGGCGGCGGAGGCGGCGGGAGCGCCCAATCCGTTTGTGAATACATTCTGGTCGCTGGTTCCGTCCATTGTGGCGATCTGTCTGGCGCTGATTACCAAGGAAGTTTATTCCTCCCTGTTTGTGGGGATTCTGGCCGGCGCGCTGCTGAATACGAATTTCCATCTGGAGAACGCGATGAACCGCATTTTTTCCGGCGGTTTTATCGCGTCGGTCTCGGATTCCTATAACATCGGCATTCTGGTCTTCCTTGTCTTGCTGGGAATGATTGTCGCCCTGATGAACAAAGCGGGAGGAAGCGCCGCCTTCGGCCGGTGGGCCGGCGAGCATATTCACAGCCGGGCCGGCGCCCAGCTGGCGACCATGCTGCTGGGAATTCTGATCTTTATTGACGACTATTTCAACTGTCTGACAGTGGGCAGCGTGATGCGCCCGGTGACGGATAAGCATAAGATTTCACGGGCGAAGCTGGCGTATCTGATTGACGCGACCGCCGCTCCGGTCTGCATTATCGCGCCGATCAGCTCCTGGGCGGCCGCCGTGGCGGCTTTCGCGGATGACGGCGTAGGGCTGAAGCTGTTTATCAACGCCATTCCCTTCAACTTCTACGCGCTGCTGACCATCGTGATGATGATCACCATGATCCTGCTGAAGGTGGAATTCGGTTCCATGGCCCGCCATGAGAAGAACGCCCGGAAGGGAGATCTTTTCTCCGGCAGGAATCCCTATGACGGCATGGAGGGACTGGAGAAGCAGGAACAGGGCGGCCGGATGTCCTATCTTCTGGTTCCGGTGATTGCCCTGATTATTTTCAGCACGCTGGGAATGGTCTATACCGGCGGCTTCTTCAGCGGGGTCGACTTTGTGACGGCGTTCTCGAATTCGGACGCTTCCGTCGGTCTGATGCTGGGCTCCTTCTTTGCCATCGTGGTGACCGTGATCTTCTATCTGATCTCCGGGGCCATGAAGTTCAAGGATATTATGGAATGCCTGCCCTCCGGATTCAAGGCGATGGTACCGGCCATTCTGATTCTGATGTTCGCCTGGACGCTGAAAGATATCACCATTGAGCTGGGCGCGAAGGAGTATGTGCGGGGTATCGTATCGAACAGCGCGCAGGGGATGCACAACTTCCTGCCGGCGATCGTATTCCTGGTCGGCTGCCTGCTTTCTTTCTCCACCGGCACGAGCTGGGGAACCTTCGGCATGCTGATTCCGATCGTCCAGGGCGTGTTCCCCATGGATAACCCCCTGGCCATCGTCTGCATTTCCGCCTGCATGGCCGGCGCTGTCTGCGGCGATCATTGCTCCCCCATTTCCGATACCACGATCATGTCTTCCGCGGGCGCGCAGTGCGATCATGTGAATCACGTCAATACCCAGCTGCCATACGCGGTAACCTGTGCCGCGGTGTCCTTCCTGACTTACATTCTGGCCGGGTTTGTCCCGAACGCATGGATCGCGCTGCCCGCCGGCATCGCGGCGATGGTGCTGGTTGTATCCTGCATCAAAATCCGGCAGAGAAGCGCGGACTGAACTGCGGCAGCCCGCTGAGGCAGTCAGCGGGAGCCGGGGGAAAAAAACCGGAGGTACCCCATGAAAAAAATCATTGCTGTTGTTCTTGCCCTGTTCCTGGTTACTGGCCTGCTGCCGGTTCTGGCCGAGGAAAACGCGATTCCGGATTATTCCGGACTGTGGACGGATCCGGCTTTTGACCGGGCGGAGATTGTGATTCTGCGTGACTTTGAAGCCTGGACAACGGATCTGCTGGGGGAGAAACCTTCCGGACAGTATGTGATCAGCATGAAATGGTCCAATTCCGCCGATTCCTATGACAGCTACCGGATGGTCGCCCGCGAGGAAGGCAAAAGCCTCGTCTATGACAACGGTCTCTATGTCCGCTACACGATCGTCGATTCCGACAACGGTTCGGCGGAGTTTCTGGAGGATCAGGGCCAGGGGCGGTTTACCCTCACGGACGGCGGCGTGCTGCAATGGGAAGATTCCTACGTTTCTGACGCGGCCTCGATGAAACTGACCCGGGAAACGGCTCCGGCGCCTTCAGCCGAGACGCTGCTGAAAGGATACTATCAGACCATCGCTTCCCTGGAAAACGGAACCGCGGGCGCGAGCCTCAAAGAAGCGCAGGCGGTGTGCGATCTCTATGCCTTCTGCATGGAAAACAGACTGTGGCTGACGGAGACGGAGGAGCTCGGCAGGAATATGCTTGCTGCCCGGGAACTGCTTTCAGAAAAAGAGCTTGCGGCGTTTGACGCCAATGAACCGGCGGTTTCGGCGGAGGCGCTGCGCCTGCTGAAGGAAGAGGAGAAGCTGACGGATGCCTACTACGATGCCGGCGTGGCGGAGCGCCTGGAAACTCTGCGGGATGATATAACCATCCGCAGCGGCGTCAGTTTCTTTCTGGCGTGCGTGATGACGCTGGAAAATATCGGAGAACCCTGATCCGGTGCTTTACACCTGATCCAGGACAGCTCAAAGCTTATCCTGCCGGATGATTCTTCATCCGGCAGGATTTTTTTGGTTTGCGGCGAATCATACAATAACGGGTTTTTCCTGTCTTTACCGGAGCTGGCGGACCTGTCCAATGAAAGCACAAAGCTTATTGCGGAAGGAGCAGAGCCTTCCCGTTATGAATGTCCGCAGCAGGCGGAAGGCGCCGCGCGAATGGGAAAAAGAGAATCCGGAACGGCTTGCCGCCGCGGATGAAACAGAAGCAGGATTAAGGAGGTTGTCTGATGAGCCGTAAAAAGATCGCGGTTCTGATGGCCAGTATTGACCGGGAATATCAGCAGGATTTCGCCAGGGGACTGGCAGCGGCCGGAGCACAGTATGATACGGATATCTGCATCTTTAACAGCCAGGGGCATATGAATGTGGATATTTCCACCAGCGAGACCGGCGAGAGCATGATTTATGAGCTGCCGGATCCGAACGAATTCGACGGGATTATTTCTCTGCTGGCGACCATGGGCAGTGAATCGGCCTACCGGAGAGCGGCGGCGCTGCTGGCGCCCATGAAGGACAAGCCGCATGTATCCATCGATGTGCCGCTGGAAGGGGCGGTTACGATCTGCTTCGACGATCATTACAGCATGAGGGAAATGACGGCGCACCTGATCAACAAACACGGCGCCAGACGGTTCGCCATGGTCAGCGGTCCCCTGAACCACGACGTGGCGCTGGAGAGGATCAACGCCTGCCGGGAAACGCTGAGAGAATACGGACTCACGCTGAGCGACCGGATGATCATTGACGGGGAATGGACCCGCATCGGCGGGCGAAACGCGGCGGAAAAGATTCTCAGTATGGGAGGACAGCTGCCGGACGCGGTTATCTGCGGGAATGACGATATGGCTCTCAGCGTGATTGAGTGCTTTCATGAGCACGGAATCAGAGTGCCGGGAGACGTGGCGGTCACCGGCTTTGACGCGTTGCGGGAGGCCATCATGCGGGGCGTAACGACGATCTGCCGCCCGGTTGACCGGAGCGCGCGCAAAGCGGTCGAAGTGCTGACCCGCTGGATTGACGGGGAAAAACCGGAACAGGATACGATTCAGCTGCCGACCGTGCCGATTTACGGGCAAAGCTGCGGATGCGAACACAGCCTGGAACACATGGGCGACAAGCTGCGGGCGATGGCGACGGAGCGCTGGAATATGGAAACCATCCTGACACGCGTCAGCATGTTCTCCGGAAGCCTGGCGGGGGTTGGAGACGAGAAGGAAGCGGTCGGGAAAATCCGGGAATTCGCGAACAGCTGGAATATCCGGGAAATGTATCTGTGCGTGGATCCGGCGATCTGCCGGCCAGGGGTTACCGAGAAACTCCCGGCGGATTCCCCCTATCCGGAAGACATGCTGCTTCTTTTCGGCATACGGGACGGAAGGGAATATCCCTCCGAACTTTTCCGGAGAAGAGATCTGACGCCCGTGCTGCAGGAAATGCGTAAAAACGCGCTCACCTTGGTTTTCTGCCCGCTGTATTACCGGAATCACAGCCTCGGATATGTGGCGATGAATCTCGGGGAGGGGACAGGCGCGGCCCTTTATTCCGTGCTGATGCTGCTCAACGGGGCGCTGATGAGCCTCTACCTGCAGCAGAATATCAGGAGATACGCGACCACGATTGAGCAGATGGCGATTCAGGATATCATGACGGGCATGCTGAACCGGCGGGGATACAACGAAAAGGCGCCGGCGATTATGCAGGAAGCCATGGAAAAAAAGAAAAAATTTGTCATGATGAGCGTTGACATGGATCATATGAAGGCCATCAATGACGCCTACGGCCATCTGATGGGGGATGAAGCCATTCGCCGCATGGGCCGGATCATGCGCGTGGTGGAAACCATCGGCCTGACGCCGGTGCATATCAGCGGGGATGAATTTCTGGCGTACGGAATCCTGGATGACGGCCGGGAGGCCGGGGAGGTAACGGAACTGGTTCGTCAGGAAATCAGGCGAAGCAATGAGGCGGATCCATGGATCCGGGAGATCAGCGCCAGCATGGGCATTTATGCCGCCGTTCCTCAGACGGGAGAGGATATAGACGATTTCATGAGCAACGCGGACCAGGCGATGTACGAGGAGAAGAAACGAAAAAAGAGATCGGGATCCTGAGGCTGCTCTGCTCAGCGGGTTTCTTCAGGCTTCGGCTGATTCAGCCGGAGTCTTTTTTTGACGAAGGGGCGTTGTTTTAATTTCGCTTTAGGTTTTCATGGCAGAATAGGGCCATCGGAAGGAACACTGCAGGGTTCTTCCGGAACAGAATCCGGATTCCGAAGAAAAGAACCGGAGGAAAGGAAGGAGAAAACATGAAAAATCTGAAACGAATTGCAGCGACCGGACTGTGTGTGAGCATGCTGCTGGGAGCTTTTGCCGCGGCGGAAACCCCGGCAGCCGAAACCGGCGCGGTTACAGCTCAGGACACCACACAGAACGGACAGAATCCAAACGGAATGAACGGCCGGCAGCCTCCGGCCCTGCCGAACGGCGGCGGACAGGGGCAGAACGCGAACGGAATGAACGGACAACAGCCTCCGGCCCTGCCGAACGGCGGCGGACAGGGGCAGAACTCAAACGGAATGAACGGACAGCAGCCTCCGGCCCTGCCGAACGGCGGCGGACAGGGGCAGAACTCAAACGGAATGAACGGACAGCAGCCTCCGGCCCTGCCCAACGGCGGCGGACAGGGGCAGAATCCGGACGGGATGAACGGGCAGCAGCCTCCGGCCCTGCCCAACGGCAGCGAACAGGGGCAGAATCCGGACGGAATGAATGGACAGCAGCCCCCGGCTCTGCCCAGCGGCAGCGAACAGGGGCAGAATCCGGACGGAATGAACGGGCAGCAGCCTCCGGCCCTGCCCAACGGCAGCGAACAGGGGCAGAATCCGGACGGAATGAATGGACAGCAGCCCCCTTCTCCGGTCACTGTGCAGACAGGGAACAACGCTCCGCTGCGAATGAGAGAAGATCCCAGCAAGCGCTCCAGAATTGTCGATTCCTTTGAAAACGGGACGGAAGTCCGGATTCTGGAAGTCGGGGAGGAATGGGTCAAGGTCCAGGTCGGAGACAAGACCGGATACATGATGGTTCAGTTCCTGGAAGGAGATGTGGAAACCGCGGCCGCCGCGGAAACAACCGGGACGGAGAGCACCGGAACGGAGAGTACCGGAACGGAGAGTACCGAAACGGAATCTGCGGAGACGGATGAATCCCAGAGCACGGCAGCCACCTGAAAATAACCCGGAAAACAAACAGGTTCCAAAAACACAGCGGGGCCGCAGTCCTACAGGCTGCGGCCCTTTTCCTGACAAGTACAAGTCAGCGCATGCATTAAAAACGGCCGCGCGGAGAAGATTCTCCTGCGCGGCCGTATTCATTGCTTGCTGAAATCAGAAGCGGTTCTGACGCTGGGCTTCGAAGCACTCGCGGCAGTACACGGGACGATCTCCGCGGGGCTGGAAGGGGACCTGAGTCTCACAGCCGCAGCCATCGCAGATCACGGTGTACATCTGGCGGGGGCCATTGCCGTTGCCGTTCTGAGCCCGACGGGCAGCGCGGCAGGCGGGGCAGCGGCTGGGCTCATTCTGGAAGCCCTTCTGAGCAAAGAACTCCTGCTCGCTGGCGGAGAACACGAACTCATTGCCGCAGTCACGGCAGGTCAAGGTTTTGTCTTCGTACATGGAAATACCCTCCTCAAAATGTTGTTTACCCGCACCATTGGTGAAGAAGAAAGCTCCGTTCCAGACAATGGTTATGAGAAACAACCATGGAGGAAATGAACCTACCGCAGTAACCAGGCCGGGGCTTACCGGGAAATTATAGCACGTTGATTTCGCTTTGTACAGCCTTTTTTCTATTCAGGCATAAAAAAAACGCAGGATCCTGACGTACGGGGCCTCGGGGGCAAGAATGAAAAAAACCTGCTGCACGGAGCCGCAGGGTTCGTAAAGAGGTGCCATCCAGATTCGAACTGGAGAATAAAGGTTTTGCAGACCTTCGCCTTACCACTTGGCTATGGCACCAATAAAATGGAGCGGTAGACGGGACTCGGACCCGCGACATCCACCTTGGCAAGGTGGCACTCTACCAACTGAGCTACTACCGCAAAATGTGCCTTGGGGCGGAATCGAACCACCGACACTGTGATTTTCAGTCACATGCTCTACCGACTGAGCTACCAAGGCTTATGGCGACCCGGAAGGGGCTCGAACCCTCGACCTCCAGCGTGACAGGCTGGCGCTCTAACCAACTGAGCTACCGGGCCAGATAAATGGTGGGAACAACAGGGCTCGAACCTGTGACCCTTTGCTTGTAAGGCAAATGCTCTCCCAGCTGAGCTATGCTCCCGAACCCTGCTCGGAGGCTTCCCTCACAAGCGGCTCGAATATCATATAACAGGTTCCCCGGTTTGTCAAGTACTTTTTTCTTTAAATGAATTCGCGAATTTGTAATGATTATCCCCTTGTTTCCCCGGCGGTCCGGTGCTATAGTATTACATGGTGGGTCTTTAAGGCGGTACGGGATACCGGCAAGATGCGCTCATTCGCTATGCTTGCACGGCCCTGACTGCCGGCAGGTTTTTTTATTGCGAGTGAGGAGGCGTCTGCATGAATCTTGTTTACCGGGTCCAGGACAAGCCCAGGTTTGGAGAAACCCTTGTTTTCGCTCTGCAGCAGCTGCTGGCCATTCTGGCAGCCACCATCGCCGTGCCCAGCATCGTGGGGAACGGGATGAGCCAGAGCGCCGCGCTGTTCGGCGCGGGCGTCGGTACGATCGTCTATCTGCTCTTTACGAAATTCAAGAGCCCTGTTTTCCTGGGATCCAGTTTCGCTTTTCTCGGTTCCATGTTCGCGGCCTTCGGCGGAGCGGCATCCGTACAGGTCGGATATGCGGGCCTGATCATCGGCGCCGCGCTGGCCGGCCTGGTGTATGTGGTGATCGCCCTCATCGTCAAGATTGCCGGCGTAAAGTGGATCGGAAAGCTGATGCCTCCGGTCGTGATCGGACCGACGGTGGCCATTATCGGTCTGAGCCTGGCGGGCAACGCGATCGGTGACGCGTTGCACGGCGCTGAGTTGCTGGCGGATGGCACCCATGTTATGAATACCGCGGGCTGGATCAGCCTGATCTGCGCCCTGGTTACGCTGCTGACGGTGGTATACTGCTCCGTGCGCGGCAAAAAGATGATGAGACTGATTCCCTTCATTATCGGTATCATTGCCGGCTATGTGGTGGCGCTGATTTTCACCCTGATCGGAAACGCCTCCGGCAATGAAGCACTGAAGGTGATCGACTTCTCCGCTTTCTCCAATATGAAGTGGGTTCCGGATTTCACCTTTGTGGAAGCCTTCAAGGGCGTCAACGCGCTGACCGGCCAGTATATCGCCACCGTGGCCGTCGCCTATATCCCGGTCGCCTTCGTCGTGTTCGCGGAGCACATTGCGGACCACAAGAACCTGTCCACGATTATCGGCCAGGAGCTGCTGGTGGAGCCCGGCCTGCACCGGACCCTGCTGGGCGACGGAATCGGATCCATGGTCGGCGCGGTCTTCGGCGGCTGCCCCAACACCACTTACGGTGAATCCGTTGGCTGCGTGGCGATTACCGGAAACGCGTCCATCGTGACCATTCTGACCACCGCGATCCTGGCGATCGTCGCCAGCTTCTTCGGTCCCTTTGTCACGTTCCTGAGCACGATTCCTTCCTGCGTAATGGGCGGCGTGTGCATTACGCTGTACGGATTTATCGCGGTATCCGGCCTGAAGATGCTTCAGCCGGTGGATCTGAACGATAACCGGAACCTGTTCACGGCTTCCGCGATCCTGATTGCCGGTATCGGCGGGATGACGCTGAAGATCGGTTCCGTTACCATGACGGAAATCGCCTGCGCGCTGATTCTGGGAATCGTGGTGAACATGCTGTTCAACCGCCCTGCGAAAAAATAAGGCTGTAGGCAGCGGGAGAGAAAAATGAAGTTCAAATCGTCCATCATGGATGAGGACGCCATGCGGAGAAGCTTGGTGCGGATCACCCATGAAATCATCGAAAAGAACAGCGGGACGGAGGACGTGGTGCTGCTGGGCATCCAGCGGAGGGGCCTTCCGCTGGCGGCCATGCTTCAGGAAAACATTTTCCGTTTTGAAGGGAAGAAGATTCCGCTGGGACGGATCGATGTATCCCTGTACCGGGATGACCTGACGGAGCTGAGCGATCTTCCGGAGGCAGGGCAATGCGAGATTCCCTTTGATCTGAACGGAAAGACGGTCATTCTGGTGGATGATGTCATCTACACCGGACGGACGGTCCGCGCCGCCATCGACGCGATCTTTCATCACGGGCGTCCCCGGGCGATTCAGCTGGCTGTCCTGATTGACCGGGGGCACAGGGAACTGCCGATCCGGCCGGACTATGTCGGCAAAAACATTCCGACCAGTCATTCCGAAGTGGTTTCCGTCATGGTGAAGGAATTCGACGGACGCATCGGCGTGGCCCTGTATCAGCTGGAAGAGGGAAAATGACCCTGAAAAAACAGTTTACAAAAGCACAATAGTCTGATAGAATATTTTCCGGCCTTTATGAACCGTATGCTCGGGTTGTCGATTCTCCGACGCTCCGCTGAGTTTGCGGCGATTCGGCCGGAATATCGCTGAAAGCGAATAAAGGAGGTTTATCCCATGACCAAGTCTGAAATCATTGCCGCTTATGCCCAGCACGAAGGGGATACCGGTTCTCCCGAGGTGCAGATCGCGCTGCTGACGGATCGGATCAACCATCTGAACGAGCACCTGAAGCTGAACAAGAATGACCATCATTCCAACCGTGGTCTGCTGCTGATGGTCGGCCGCCGCCGCAATCTGCTGGAGTACCTGAAGAAGACGGATATTGAGCGGTATCGGACGCTGATCGCGAAGCTGAATCTGCGCAAGTAAGGTTCAACCCGGTTTGAGAGTCGCTTTTGGAAGCCGCCGGAAGTGCTGATTTCTTCCGGCGGCTTTTTCAAAAAAGGCGGAGAGCGCGTGTTATCCCTTGAAAATCCCCGGCGGGGTTTTCATATGATAGCATACGCTTCTCCGGCTTCGGTAATTTCTGAACGAAAAGACGGAAAGGAGAAAAAGTATGGAATCCAAAAAGTTTACAATGGATCTGGCCGGGCGTCCGCTGACGCTGGAATTCGGCAGATACTGCGAACAGGCGAACGGATCTGTCTGGGTGCATCTGGGGGATACCGTGGTCATGGTGAACGCCACCATGGCGCCCACTCCCCGGGAGGGAGTCGACTTCTTCCCTCTGGCGGTGGACGTGGAGGAGAAACAGTATTCTGTCGGCAAGATTCCCGGCGGCTTTATCAAACGGGAAGGCCGTCCTTCCGAGAAAGCGACCCTGACCTGCCGTCTGATCGACCGGCCGCTGCGCCCCCTCTTCAACAAGGGCATGCGCAACGACGTTCAGGTTGTCGTGACCATTCTGAGCGTGGAACAGGATGTTCCGCCGGAAATTCCGGCCATGATCGGTTCCTCCATCGCGCTGGCGATCAGCGATATTCCGTGGAACGGCCCCACCGGCGCCGTGCTGGTCGGACGGGTGGACGGACAGTTTGTGATCTGCCCGGACGAGGAGCAGCGGGAAAAGAGCGATCTGAGCCTGTATGTGGCCGGAACGGAAGAAGCCATCATGATGGTTGAAGCCGGAGCCTGCGAGCTGTCCGAAGCGACCATGCTGGACGCGATTCTCTTCGGCCATGAGGAAATCAAGAAGCTGGTGGCTTTCCAGAAGCAGATCGTGGCGGAAATCGGCAAGGAAAAGAAGGAAGTGCCGCTGATCACCACCGGAGACGACGTCAAGGCCGCGGTGCGCGCGTTCGCATACGATAAGTGCGTATGGACCTTCGACACCTTCGACCGGGCCGAACGGCAACAGCGGGAAGCACAGACCCGGGAAGAAACGCTGGCCGCTCTGGCGGAGCAGTTCCCGGAGAGGGAGAGCGAAATCGCCGACGCCCTGTATTATCTGAACAAAGAGGTAATGCGGGCGAAAATCCTGAACGAGGGCATCCGGCCGGACGGACGGAAGGTGAACGAGATTCGCCCGATCTGGTGCGATGTGGGCGTTCTGCCCCGGACGCACGGCAGCGCGATCTTTACCCGCGGACAGACCCAGGCCCTGACGGTGACAACCCTGGGGACGATGAGCGACGGGCAGACCCTGGACGGGCTGAGCAATGAGACCTTCAAGCGCTACATTCATCAGTACAATATGCCGCCGTACGCCACCGGTGAAGCGGGCCGCCTGAAGAGCCCCGGACGCCGGGAAATCGGTCACGGCGCGCTGGCTGAGCGCGCTCTGATCCCTGTGATTCCCTCAGAGGAAGAGTTCCCCTACGCCATGCGGCTGGTCAGCGAGATCCTGTCCTCCAACGGTTCCTCTTCCATGGCTTCCGTCTGCGGCTCCACGCTGAGCCTGATGGATGCCGGCGTGCCGATTCACGCGCCGGTAGCCGGCGTGGCCATGGGCCTGATTACCGATCAGGAATCCGGCAAGCTGGCCGTGCTGACGGATATCCAGGGCCTGGAAGACTTCCTGGGAGATATGGACTTCAAGGTAGCCGGCTCCATGAACGGCATCACCGCGCTGCAGATGGATATCAAGATCGCCGGCATCAACCGGGAGATCCTGCAGCAGGCGCTGCATCAGGCGCTGGAAGGCCGCCTGTATATTCTGAAGATCATGCTGGATACGCTGGGCCAGCCGAGAGAAAACCTGAGCCCCTATGCGCCGAAGATCGTTCAGTTTACCATTAATCCGGACAAGATCCGGGAAGTGATCGGACCCGGCGGCAAGATGATCAACAAGATCATTGCGGAAACCGGCGTCAAGATCGATATCGAGGACGATGGACGGGTGTTCATCTCCACGCCGGATCAGGCCGCTTCCGACCGGGCCCGGAAGATCATCGAGGGCATTGCGAAGGATATCGAAGTCGGAGACGTTTTCACCGGCAAGGTGGTGCGGATCATGAACTTCGGCGCGTTCGTGGAGCTGGCCCCCGGCAAGGACGGAATGGTTCACATCTCCAAGCTGGACAACAAGCGGGTGGAGAAGGTGGAAGACGTGGTCAATATCGGCGACGAGCTGGAGGTTCGGGTGAACGAGATCGACGCTCAGGGCCGGATCAATCTGGTTCGGAACGATATTGAATACACCAGCCGGGAACCTGCCCGGAACGCGGACGGAAACCGCCGTCCGCCCCGCAGGAACAGCAATAACTGATCATCAGGAGGCTGCCGCTGATCCCTACCCGGAAAGGCGGCAGCCCTTTTTTGACCACAGAAGAGCGGAAGGAAAGCGAAAGAATGGACGAACGAGTGCTGGGCCTGGATATCGGCGACGTACGGATCGGCACGGCGGTGTCTGATCCGGGACGGACCATCGCGACTCCGGCGGAGGTAATCCGCAGGGTCGGGTGGGGGCCGGACGTACGGAAGATCGCGGAGCTGTGCAGCCGCTTCGATACCCGGGAAATTGTATCCGGGCTTCCGTTGAACATGGACGGCAGCGAAGGATTTCAGGCCGGAAAGGTGAGAGCATTCTGCGCCCAGCTGGAAAAAGCCGGCTTCCGGGTTTCCTATCAGGATGAACGGCTGAGCACGGTTGCCGCCGAAGAAGCGCTGCTGGAAGACAACCGGTCGAGAGAGGAACGGAAGCAAATGGTGGACAAGGTGGCGGCGGCCCTGATCCTGCAGGAATGGCTGGACCGGCAGGCCACGCAAAAATAAAAAACAGGAGGAAAGAGAAAATGAATCAGTATCCCGAAAACCGTCCCGAGGAAGAGGAAGACGATCTGATTGAACTGGTGGACGAGGACGGAGAAACAACCCGCTTTGAGCATCTGGCGACTCTGGAATACAAGGGAGAAAGCTACCTGGCCCTGTGCGATCCCGACGCGGATGAAAACGATGAGAACGGGCTGGAGGTTTTCATCCTGAAAATCGAGACAGACGAACAGGGCCAGGATATTTACACCGTTCCGGACGAAGACGTGTCCGACCAGGTGTATGAACAGTTTTTAAAGCTCGTGGACGAAACGGCCGGGGACGAGGAATAATCCGGATCAGGCCCGGCAGAGGGAGGACACCAGCGATTCCAGGTCATCGAGGGATTTTTCAGCTTCCCGCTGACCGGGAGCCTGGGCGAAAAGATAGGCCTTCAGCTTCGGTTCGGTTCCGGAAGGACGAATGATGAACTTGAAGCCGCCGGGAAGATGGAACTCCAGCACGTCGCTTTTCGGCAGCGTGCCGATTCCGGTAAGGTAATCCACCCGTTCGACGGAAAGGAGCCGCTCATCCCGCCCGGAGAGGGAGGGCGACCGCAGGGCTTCCATAATGCCCTGCATGCGGCGGCTTCCGTCTTCCCCTTCATATTCAAAGGTCAGCAGACGCTGAGCAAAACAGCCATATTCCCTGCGCAGTTCCTCCAGACGGGACAGCAGGGTTTTTCCTTCCGCCTTCAGATTGGAGGCCATTTCACAGAGCAGCAGAGCCGCGTTAACGGCGTCCTTATCCCGCACGTCGGTTCCGGAAAGATAGCCGTAGCTCTCCTCAAAGCCGAAGAGGAAACGATCGCGCTGTCCTTCTTTTTCGAGAAGGCCGATCTGCTCGCCGATGAATTTAAAGCCGGTGAGAACATTCCGCAGCTCCACGCCGTAACGGGCGCAGATGGGAACGGCCATTTCCGTGCTGACAATCGTCTTGACCACAACGAACGGCAGGGAACCGGGACGCTTATGCCGGCAGAGATAATCCAGCATCAGAATCCCCATATCATTACCGCTGATCAGCACCACATCATCACCGGCGCGGACGCCGGCTCCCATACGGTCGCAATCCGGATCCGTGGCAAAGCAGAGATCCGCTCCGGTTTCCAGCGTTTTCTGAATGGCCAGTTCCATGGCGGCGCGGATTTCCGGGTTCGGATAGGGACAGGTGGGGAAGCGGCCGTCCGGCAGCTCCTGGGGGCCGACGACATCCACCTGAATATTGCCCATGCGGCGCATGATCTCCCGGACCGGCAGGTTTCCGGTACCGTTCAGCGGAGAATAAACCACGTGCAGGGGGCAGTCGGAAGGCCGGATCCGCAGCTTCCAGATATCCTGATAATAGGCCTCCACCGTATCTTCCGAAATATAGCGAATCAGACCGGCGTTCAGGCCGTCCTGAAGGGAGGGAAGCTGGTCCGTCAGATCCGGTTCCGCATTGATGAAGCCCAGAATCCGGTCGGCTGCTTCCAGGGTAATCTGGCAGCCGTCGGATCCGTAGACCTTATAGCCGTTGAATTTCGCGGGATTATGGGAGGCGGTGACCATGACGCCGGCGGTGGCGCCCAGGCTCCGGACCGCGTAGGACAGCATGGGCGTAGGCATCAGCCGGGGATAAAGATGCACCCGGATTCCCATGGAAGCAAGAACCGCCGCCGTCAGTTCGGCGAAATCCTGACTGTGAATCCGGCTGTCATAGCTGACCGCGCAGGAAGGGGAGCCGGACTGCGTTTTCAGATAGTTACCCAGACCGCGGGTGGCTTTCGCCACGGTGAACAGGTTCATCCGGTTTGTTCCGGCGCCGAGCACGCCCCGAAGACCGCCTGTGCCAAAGGCAAGATTCCGATAAAAGCTGTCATGCTCAGCCTCCGGAGACATTTCACGCAGCTCCTTCAGCAGCTCCTCCGGCATGGCCGGGCAGGACAGCCACTGCTTTTTCATTTCATGGATCGCCGATTCGCTGGACATAGGGAAACCCTCCTTGATGAGAAATAAAAAAAAGACACCGGGCAGGGGTCAGACAACTCCCTGCTGGCCGGTGGTATAGAACTGATTCTTCCGGAACGGAGTAATCTGCTGCCCGTTCCAGGTGAAACCGTCGAGAGAGAGCCGGATCCCGTTTTCGGCAAACAGATTCGCCACATCCTCAAACAGGACATAGAGATGGCGGGTGAAAAAGCCGGCTTCCGACCCGGTCGGCTCGCAGAGCAGCTCGTTGATCCCCCAGACCCGGATGGGCTCATACCCGTCAAACGCGAAGGAGGACGCATAGGCGGAGTAGGCTCCGCCGCGCAGATCGCAGGGCGTCATCCCCAGCCAGCTGGCCGCGTTGCGCAGAAGACTGTAAAAACACTGCATCACACGCCCGGGGAGAGCAAAACAGAGCTCATCTAGAAAGGCGCCGTTGGCATCATAGGTGCTGAAGGAAAGGATACGATTCTCATACAGGATGACTGAAAAACCGCCGTCAGGCGCGCGGCCGTCCGGCATCAGGGGACGAAACTTATACTGAAAGACCGGCTTATAGCTGTATCCGGCTATCACAGGCACGCCCCCCTTTCGTTATCGCATGTGCCTATGATAGCTAAATATGCTGTTTTCGTCAATAGGTTTCCACAAGATATTGTGTTCAAAAAAGATTAAGATTTCATGACAATTATTTCAAAAAGGCCATAAACGCGTCACGGTTCTGAATCGGGGTCGTGGTGGGACGGCCCAGATCCGCGCGGGCGCCGCAGGCGCACCGAACGGCGATCAGGATGGGGCCGGGCCGGCCCGCGATCCGATCCAGGGCTTCCCGCAGCGGGGCTTCTCCGTCCGGTTCCAGCACGGCCCTGTATCCGGCGGCGGAGGCCAGCGCGGACAGCGGCAGGTGACCCGAGCAGACGGGCATACCCCCCACCGTTTCATGAGCGCCGTTTTCAATGACCACATGAATCAGGTTTTCAGGAGCCGACCGGGCGATGACCGGCAGCGCCCCCAGATGCATCAGGGCGGCCCCGTCCCCGTCCAGACACCAGACGCGGCGGTCCGGCTTCTCCCGGGCGATCTGAAGCGCGATCATCGAAGCGTGCCCCATGGAGCCTACTGTCAGGAAATCCTTTTCGTGCCCGCAGCCGGTCCGCTCGCGGATTTCAAAGACTTCCCGGGAAAGCTTGCCCGTGGTTGAAACAACTATATCCCCGGGAGCCATCCGGGAAAGCAGAATTTCGGCGGCCCGCTCCCGCGTCATCGTATAGCCATTGCCGTAATCCGGCTTCAGGGAGGCTTTGAGCGCGCCCTTGCGAACCACGACGGCAGCGACACGCCCCTGACGGAGCCGGGTCAGAAGCGCGGAAAAACGCTCCCGGAACTGCTCCTCCGTATCCTCCGGAGACAGAACAAAGTACGGGATCTCCAGCAGGTCCAGCTGGCCGAGCGTGACGGCGCCCTGCCGGACATGCTGCGGTTCATCCTTCACGCCGGGCTCTCCGCGCCAGCCGATCACCAGCAGGCAGGGAAGCGCGTAAACGCGGGTATCCATCAGCGAGGCCAGGGGATTGACCGTGTTTCCCAGTCCGCTGTTCTGCATATAACACAGGGCGGGGCGTCCGGTGGCCAGATAATGACCGGCGCACAGGCCGATGGCGCCGCCTTCATTGTGGGCGACGGTATGCCGGGGACCGTCCGTACCCCAGCGGGCATACAGTTCATCGCAAAGACCGCTGAGGAAAGAATCCGGCACCCCGGTAAAAAAATCAATTCCCGCATCCAGGCAGGCATCCAGCAGCACTGAAGAGAGCATCGCCCATTCCTCCTTATTTCCACTCCGTGGGATAGTCGCTGACCGCGTATTGCAGCTTACGGCCGTTGGTTTTCAGCACCGTCATCATGGAATCAATCCGCGTCGGGGCCGTTTCAACGGTCGGAATGAAATCGTTCCGGTCCTCCCGGGAGGAGATGCTGATGGGAATGATCCGGAAATCCCTGTCCAGAATCGTTCCCTCGCTGAGGCGGAAGCGGGTCTGGAAAATATAGGATGACATGTCCTTCGGGCGGCTGTTGCCGGAAAAGCAGAAATTGCCCAGGGAATAGCAGATATAAACCCCGTTGTACTGCTCAATGGGATTGATGCGGTGGGAATGATGGCCGATGACCAGATCCGCGCCGGCATCCACCGCCAGATGGGCCATTTTGATCTGGTTTTCCGTCGGGGCGTAATCCAGTTCGTTGCCCCAGTGGAAGGAAACGATCAGGATGGGATATTTTTCCTTGATGGCTTTGATATCCGCCTCCACTTTCTCAAAAAGGGTGTTATAGCCGCCGACCGGCTTGTTATAGCGGTCGATGCACAGATAGCTCATCATGGCGATCTGGATGCCTTCCACATTGCAGATCCCCATTTCCGTGGAGTTGGAATAAATGACGCCGGCTTCCCGCAGGGCGGATTTGGTGTCTTCGTATCCTTCCTCGCCGAAATCCATGACATGGTTGTTTTCCAGAGAGACGGCCTCAATGCCGTTATCCGTCAGCACATGCACATAGGAAGGGGCAATTTTGAAAAGGAAATCATTCTCCTTCTTGTTGGCGGGGATATTGCGGGTTTCTGTCAGCGTTCCTTCAAAATTCACCAGGGTCAGCTGATCCTGCAGGAAGATATTCCGGGTGTTGGCCAGGGTGAAATTGATATCGTCATTATGACTGCTCAGCGCCTTGGCGAAAATGGAGGATTTTGAGCGGCCATAGCTGTCCCCGACCGTAAAATCACCGGTGCAGGAGATGGTAATCAGAGCCGTGCCCCGGGAGTCAAACACGCTGGCGGCCTCCTGAACGGGAACGTTCTCGATGACCTCCTCAATCAGCAGATCATCCTCTTCCGCCAGCAGCGGCAGGGGAAGGAGCAGGGACAGAGCCAGGAAAAACAGGATCCATTTTTTCATCAGAGCGATACCTCTTTCCGCGCAATCTCGCCGATCAGTTCGGCAATCCGCTCCAGCGCGATATTCAGCTTGTCCAGAGCGGTGGCGTAGCTGCAGCGAATGAAGCCTTCGCCGCTGGGGCCGAAGGCGTTCCCGGGAACCGCCGCCACTTTCTTTTCCCGTAGCAGCAGGGAACAGAAGTCCTCACTGCTCAGGCCGGTGGAGGCAATGGAGGGGAAGACGTAAAAGGCGCCGTACGGCTCAAAGCAATGAAGCCCCATGCCGCGGAAGGAGGAGACCATCAGCCGGCGCCGGCGGTCATAGCTGTCGCGCATGACGGTGATATCCTCATAATCATTTTCCCGGCCGGCCCGAAGGGCTTCAACCGCCGCCACCTGCCCCTGGCGGGGAGCGCACATGATCGTATACTGATGGATTTTATTCATGATCCCGATCAGCTCCGGCGCGCCGCAGATATATCCGACCCGCCAGCCGGTCATGGCGAAAGCCTTGCTGAAACCGTTGATCACGACCGTTCGCTCCGCCATTCCCTCCAGCGA
The DNA here is from genome assembly GCA_015056205.1 of Clostridiales bacterium. Taxonomy (GTDB): domain Bacteria; phylum Bacillota; class Clostridia; order Christensenellales; family Aristaeellaceae; genus Aristaeella. The sequence goes on from SVGS01000011.1 coordinate 53,108, forward strand.
GGCGATGGAAACATGCTTCCGGCCGTCATAGACCAGCTCCGCGTAGATTTCGTCGGAGATCACCATCAGATCGTGCTTTTCGATCACGGGAACCAGCGCTTCCAGATCTGCTTTTTCCATGATTCCGCCGGTGGGATTATTCGGATAGGGAAGGATCAGCAGTTTGGTGCGGGGGGTGATCCGGGGGAGCAGATGCTCCGGCAGAAGGCGGAAATCATGCTCCTCGTCCGTGGGTACGCACACGGGAACGCCGCCGGCAAAAATGACTCCCGGCGCATAGGAAACATAGCTGGGATCCGGAATGAGCACCTCATCCCCGGGAGAGAGCATGGCCCGCAGCGCCAGGTCGATCGCTTCCGATGCCCCGATGGTAACCAGAATCTGATCAGCCGGACGGTAGCTGAGCGAAAAACGGCCCTTCAGATAGGCGGCGATTTCCTCCCGAAGCTCCGGGAGACCCCGGTTGGCCGTATACTGGGTTTCCCCGTCCACCAAGGAATTGATTGCCGCGTCCCGGATGTGATAGGGCGTTTTGAAATCCGGCTCACCGACACCGAGGGAGATGGCGTCCTTCATGGTGGAGGCCAGATCAAAGAAACGTCGGATCCCGCTGGGGGGAACGGCGACAATGGAGGGGTTCAGAAATCGATCGTAGTTCAAGGAGAAATCACCAGCCTGCGGTCAGATTCCTCTCCCTCGAAAATGACGCCTTCCTCTTTATAACGCTTCAGCACGAAGCTGGTGGCTGTACCGGTGACGGTTTCCAGCGTGGACAGCTTGCTGGAGACGAAGGAGGCCAGCTCCTTCAGCGTGCGCGCTTCCACCAGCACCAGCAGATCGTAGGAACCGGACATCAGATAGACGCTTTTGACTTCGTCAAACCGGTAAATCCGGCGGGCTACCGCGTCAAAGCCCATGTCCCGCTGAGGCGTGACGCGGACCTCTATCATGGCCTCCACCCGCTCCCGATCCGTCAGGTCCCAGTTGATCACGGGAGTATAGCGCAGAATCACATGATTTTTTTCCAGGCGGTCAATGACTTCCGCCGTTTCCTCCAGGGAGGCGCCTGTCATCGCGGACAGCTTTTCCAACGGAAGACGGCAATCCTCCTTCAGCAGGTCCAGAAGGGCTGTTTCCAGCTTTGTCAAGGCCAACACTTCCTCTCGTTTCACAAATCAAAAAACCGATGAAAATTTTACAACAGAACGGATGGAAACACAAGGGACGCGCCGAAAAAAACGGAATCCGGACAGACTGACGCAGGAAAAAGGGGATTTACAAGACTAGTTATGAATGATAAAATTTAAAATTGACCCTGTATGTCTATTGGCTGAGGACGGATGCGCTGAAAGGAGCGGGGAATGAACCAGGATCAGCGAAATGCTTTTTATCAGAATCAACAGGCCGGCGGTTCAAACGGATATCCGCCGCAGAACCCCGGCTATCCATATGCATACGGCGGAACGCCCGGAGCGGGCGCGCCTGTGAATCCCTATGAAACACAGGGATATACGGGTCAGGGAATGGCCGGCCAGGCTTACGACGGCCGGGGAGCCGCCGACCCGGGTTACGGTGCGGGCGGGTACGGACCCCAGGGCTATACCGGGCAGATGAACGCGCCGCAGAATTACGCGGCGCAGGGATATACTGCCCCGGGGAATCCGGCGCAGGGCTACAGCGCCCAGCCGAATCCTGCCTCCGGATACGGCGTGGCGGGCTATACCGGCCAGGGCTATGCCGTTCCGGGAAACCCGGCGCAGGGCTATCCGGCGCAGGGATACGGAACCCAGAGCTATGCCGCTCCGGGAAGCCCGGCGCAGGGATACGGCGGCACGGGTTATCCTCCGCAGGGATACGGCGGACAGGGCTATCCGGGCCAATATACTTCCCAGCAGGGGCAGATGCCTTATCCCCAGATGGGGCGGCAGCCGGTCAGTCCGCCGGCCCAGGGAGGCCAGGTGCCCCTGAACGGAGGAGGGTATGTGCCTCAGCCGGTTCCGGTGCGGCGGAAGCCCTTCGTGATGAACGACAGGCTGCTGATCGCGGGCTGCGGCCTGCTGCTGGTGCTGTTTGCCGTCGGGCTGTTTGTGCCGGCGCTGGCCGCGCTGAAATGGGTCTTTGTGGCGCTGGCAGCTGGGCTGATCGCGTTTTTATGGATCCGGCCGGTGACCGAGAAGAACAGACGCCTCTGCATTACCATTATTCTCGGCGCGCTGGCCGCGGTGGCGCTGATCAGCGCGCTGAACATCGGCGCGGGGCGGAACGGGACGGCGGATCCGCAGAACAGCGGCCGGGGGAACGTTTCCTCCTCCGGGTCGGGCGGCCAGACGAACGGAACTTCCGGCGTCGTCGTAACAGCGGCGCCCACGGCGGCTTCGGCCACCGCCACGCCGGAACCCGGCGATGAATCCGCCGTAACGGACAGGCTTTACATGTTCTTCCAGTACTGGAGCGTTAATCAGACCGATGAAATGCTGACGCTGTGCTCTCCCTCCTGGCAGAGCAAGACGGGGACCCCGAAGGCCGACCTGTTCAGCATTCTGGCCAACCGGACCCCGAAGGACTATCACTTCGAGAACATTTCGGGCACCAATGACGACCAGAGCCGCACGATCACGCTGAACACGCTGATCGACCGGAACAACGGAAAGGAAGCGTCCCGGTACCGGCTGAACGTGATCATGGTCAAGGAATCCGACATCTGGTATGTGGATCCGCAGAGCCTGAAGACCTACGAGGCGGCAGATACTCCGGATCCGAACGTGACGCCCACGCCCGCCCCGACCGAAGAGCCGAAGGTGGACGGAAGCACGGTGCTCTACTACAATCCGGACGGGGGAAGCAAGTATCATCTGGATCCGAACTGCAAGAGCACGCACCAGAAGTACCTTCCGTTCAAGGGCCACTTTACTTACGCCGAGATCAACAAGAGCCAGTATGTAAAGCTGTCGCCCTGCAACGTGTGCGGAGCTCCCCTGCGGCCATGACGGGACTGGAAAGCCTGAAAGCCCGCATGAGCCCCCTGCCGGAAGGACGGCTGCTGATCGGCCTTTCCGGCGGAGCGGACAGCGTGGCGCTTCTGCTGACGGCGCTGCTGGATCCGGACCGGAACGGGACGAATCTTTGCGCCGTGCATGTGAATCACGGACTGCGGGGCGGGGAATCCGACGCGGACGAAGCCTTTGTCCGGACCCTGTGCGAGGGAAAGGGGATCCCGCTGGAGATCCGCCGGCCCGATCTGGGCGGACGAAGGGATGAGAACGCCGCCCGGGAAGCCAGGATGGCCTGTTTCCGCCGGATCATGGCGGATACGGGCGCCAGGGCCCTGCTGCTGGCCCACAACCGGGACGACAGGGCGGAAACCTTCCTGATGCGTCTCCTGCGCGGAAGCGGAACGGAAGGACTGGCCTGCATGGGCGAAACAGAGACCCGGATGGGGTTCCGGATTCTGCGCCCCATGCTGTCCCTGGGCAGGGAGGAAATCCGGACAGCCCTGCGGGAGGACGGCATTCCCTGGCGGGAGGATTCCAGCAACGAAGATGAGCGCTATCTGCGGAACGCGGTCCGGAAAAAGCTGATTCCACTGATGAACAGTCTGGCGCCGGGCGCTTCCGCGCGGATCGCGCATACGGCGTCGCTGGCCCAGGCGGATCAGGAAGTCCTGCAGACACTGGCGGAGCGGGCGCTGGACGGACGGGAAAGCCGTTCCTGGATGCCGGCGGACGTTCTGCTGGAGCAGCCGGAAGCGGTCCGGTCCCGAATGCTCCGCAGCTGGTGGAGAGCCCAGGGCCCCGCGCTGCGGGAGCGGGAACTGAACGGAGAAACGACCGGGAAGCTGGCAGCGCTGACAGAGCGCCCAGACGGAACCGTCAATCTGCCGGCCGGGTACCGGTGCGTGAAAAACGGCGGATTCCTGCATCTGATTCCGCCGGAAAGGAACGTTCCGGAACCGGCCGAGTGGCGGGAACCGGTAACGGAATTCGGCGGACTGACGCTGAGGCAGGAGCCTTCCGCTGGGAACCCGGGAGACGGAAAAACCTGCCAGGAGGTACCGGCGGGGTTCGCCGAAGGCTGCGTTCTGCGAACCCGGAGACCGGGGGACCGGATCCGGCCCTTCGGATGCGCGGGAAGCCGGAAGCTGCAGGATTACCTGACGGACCGGAAGATCGGAGAACCATGGAGGGATCAGATTCCGCTGCTGTGCAGAGGAACGGAAGTGATCCTGGCGGCCGGCGTCGGCGCTGGCGCAATCCCGGAATGGAACCGGGAAGGACATAACGTGAGGCTCCTGTGGCAGGGAGAAATGCCCTGGATGAGGGAAGCAGGGAGGACAGTATGAACGAAAATTCCAAGCTGTATGAGGATCTGGACCGCATTCTGGTGACCCGGGAGGAAATCAGCCTGAAGGTTCAGGAACTGGGGGAGAGAATCACCCGGGATTATGAAGGCCGTTCTCCGGTGCTGATCTGTATTCTGAAAGGGGCCTGCGTTTTTTTTACCGATCTGGTCCGGGCCATCGATCTTCCGCTGACCATGGATTTCATGGCGATCTCCAGCTATGGAAGCGCCACGAAGACGAGCGGCGTGGTCCGGCTGCTGAAGGATCTGGATGAGCCCATTCTCGGGCGGGATGTGATCATCGTGGAGGATATCGTGGACAGCGGGGTGACGCTGAACTTCCTTCGCCAGGTTCTGATTCAACGGGGAGCCGCTTCCCTGAAGATTGCCGCGCTGCTGGACAAACCGGCCAGGCGGAAAATCAAGGACCTGAAAGTGGACTATGTTTGCTTTGACATACCGGACGCCTTTGTGGTAGGGTATGGGCTGGATTACGATCAGCGGTACCGCAACCTGCCGGATATCGGAGTCCTTTCCCCGGCGATTTATGAAAAGCCCTGAGCCATCAGAAGGGGAGAATACACAAGGAGGAGCACAAGATGAAAAAACAATCGAGAGGATATCTCGGTTATATCATTTTGCTGGGAACACTGCTGGTCATTGCCATTCTGCTGAACGGCGGGCTGAACCAGACCGTGAGCAAGCGGATTGAGTATCCGAAGCTTCTGGAAATGATTGAAAGCGGCAAGGTCGGCCGGGTCGCCATCCGGAACACTTCGCTGGTCGGACTGACGAAAACAACCATGGTTCCGGCCGTGGATTTTCCGGACCGGAGCTACGACTTTGAGACGACCATCGGCAGCGATTTTATCGAGACCGTCCGGCAGATGAAGGCGAAGAAAGCCGGCGTTCCGCTGGAAAGCATATCGGTCAAGGACCTGGATTTCGATCTGGAATACCGGGCGCCTGTGATCGTACCCTGGTGGTATGATTTCCTTCCTTATCTCATCATGCTGGTGGTCATGGGACTCATCTGGTTCGCCATGATGCGGGCCCAGGGCGGCGGAACCGGGCGGGTTATGTCCTTCGGCAAGAGCCGGGCCAGAGTCCAGGATCCTTCCCGGAACAAGGTCACCTTTGCCGACGTGGCCGGCGCGGATGAGGAGAAGGAAGAACTCAAGGAAATGGTCGATTTCCTGAAGAATCCCCGGAACTATACCGAGGCCGGGGCGCGCATCCCCAAGGGCGTGCTGCTGGTCGGACCTCCCGGAACGGGCAAAACCCTGCTGGCCAAGGCCGTGGCCGGCGAAGCCGGCGTGCCCTTCTTCTCCATCAGCGGCAGTGACTTTGTGGAAATGTTCGTCGGCGTCGGCGCCAGCCGTGTCCGCGATCTGTTTGATCAGGCGAAGAAAGTGGCTCCCGCCATCGTCTTTATCGACGAAATTGACGCGGTGGGCCGTCACCGCGGCGCAGGCCTCGGCGGCGGACACGATGAACGGGAACAGACCCTGAACCAGCTGCTGGTGGAGATGGACGGATTCGCGGTGAACGAAGGAATCATCGTGATGGCAGCCACCAACCGCCGGGATATCCTGGATCCGGCTCTGATGCGGCCCGGCCGGTTTGACCGCCAGGTGACGGTCAACTATCCGGATCAGCAGGGACGGGTCGCCATCCTGAAGGTTCACAGCAAGGGCAAGACGCTGGGGCTGGATGTGGATCTGGACAATATCGCGAAGCGGACCCCCTACGCGACAGGCGCCGATCTGGAAAACGTGATGAACGAGGCGGCGATCCTGGCGGCCAGAGCCCGGAAGAAGGTCATCGATCAGCAGCTGCTGATCGACGCCATTGCCCGGGTTCAGATGGGCCCGGAAAAGAAGAGCCACAAGGTTTCCGAGGATGACAGACGGATGGTGGCCTATCACGAAGGCGGTCATGCCATCGTGGGCCATCTGCTGAAGGGCTGCGACGACGTCCACCTGATCACCATCGTTCCCCGGGGAATGGCCGCCGGCCATACGCTGGCGCTGCCGGCGGAGGAGCATGACAATATCAGCCGGACGCAGCTGCTGGATCAGATTGCCATGATGCTGGGCGGACATGCCGCGGAAGAGGTGGCCCTGGGTGAGATCTATACCGGATCCTCCAGCGACCTGAAGCGGGCGACGGAGCTCTGCCGCAAGATGGTTACCCAGTTCGGCATGAGCGAAAATATCGGAACCATTTACCTGGGCAGCGATCAGGAAGTGTTCGTCGGCATGGAATTCGGCCAGAGCCGTGAGTACAGCGAAGAGATCGCCGCCAAGATCGACCGGGAAGTTTCCGGCATTCTGGAGCAGCGCTACCAGCTGGCCAAGCAGATCATCCGGGATCAGAAAGCCAAGCTGGATGCCCTGGTGGATGCCCTGCTGAAACAGGAAACGCTGAATCGGGCGGAATTCCTTTCCATTATGGAAACCGGAGAACTGGCGGAGGGACTGGGCCAGGATAAACCCAGAACCACCGAGCAGATTCTGGCGGAAGAACTGCCGCAGGATGAAGCCGAAAAGAAGAAAACAGAAACGGCGGAAGAGACAAAAGCCCCGGAAAAAGCAGAGGCCCCGAAAGAGGCTGTGACCGGGATGGAGACAGAAAAGAATTAATGGATCAGAATCAACCTGGAGAAAAACAGGAAAGGAGGTGTTTCTGATGCCGGAGAAACTGAATGCGTCCAAACGACGGTCATCCCGATATGAACAGATGCCGGAGCGGGTGGAAAACGCGGCTCAGGCCATGCAGAACACCTCCACGGGTGTCATGCGGGGCTACCGGCCGTCCATGCAGGCGGCCGGACAGCCGGGCTATTCTCAGCCCAACGGCCAGAGAATGCCGGGGCAGGGAGTTCCCGGAAACCCGCAGATGAACTATACGCAGAGTCCCATACAGTCAGGGCAGAGCCGGGTGGAGCCCACGGGCGCCTATCGGGGCTTCGTGATGCCGAATCCGCCGGAGCCGGCGCCTCCCAAAAAGAAGAAGAAAAAGAGCAAGGTGCTGCCGGTCATTCTGACCCTCTTCCTGCTGGCCGCGCTCGGAGCGGGCGGATACTACGGCGTACAGGCTTACACGAAGGATAAGACCATCCGTGATACGGTGGATCCCTATGAAAACCTGTTCTGCCCGGGGGTTTATGTGGACGGGATCGATCTGGCGGGAATGACTCCCGAACAGGCGATGAATTCCGTACAGAGCCAGATCCGCAGGCGGAACGATGCCTGGAACGTGGAGCTGACCTATCAGAACCAGACGGTCGCCACCATCAACGCGGCCATGCTGGGTATGAGCGTGGATGTGGGAGACGTCATGAACCACGCGTGGATGCAGGGCCATACCGGCACCAAAGAGGAGCGGTATCAGGCGATGCTTCAGCTGCGGGAGACACCCTATGAAGCGTATACCGCCGTGCCCAGCGGCGATACTTCCGTGATTGATACCCTGATGCAGCAGGTCAAGGCCGGGATCGAAGTGGCGCCGCAGAACGCGGAACTGGTTGCCTTCGATACGACCCAGAGTTATCCCTTCATCTTTAAGGACGAGGTATTCGGCCGGACCCTGGATATCGGGCCGATCGTGGATGAACTGTACCGGAAGGTCGCCCTGCTCGAAAGCGGAACCATCGAGCTGCAGCCGGAGACGATTGAGCCGCAGGTCCGGAAAAACGACCTGATCAAGCATTACATGCTGCGGTCTTCCGTCTATACCCCGATTTCGAAAAACTCCACGGAGGAACGCAACAATAATATCCGCCGAGCGTTTGAGTTCATCAATGGCTATGTGCTGAAACCGGGAGCGACCTTCAGCTTCAATAACGTGGTGGGCGAGCGGACGGAAGCAAACGGTTTCTTTCCCGCAATCGAATACGCGTACGGCGAGCATGTGATGGGGATCGGCGGCGGCGTCTGCCAGGCCAGCACGACCCTTTATCAGGCAGCCGTCTGCGCGGGGCTTACCATTGTCAAGCGGGAGCCTCATTCCGACGCCGTGAATTATACGGAATACGGCAAGGATGCCACGGTTTACTGGGGAGACCGGAAGAAGATCGATTTCTCCTTCCGCAACAGTACGGATGAGCCGATCTATCTGGTGGCTTCGGTGGAAACCGATCCGACCAACAAGCGCCGGCTGATCGCAAAGATCAGCATGTACGGCAAGGATATGGGCGACGTTCGCTACGAGATCGAGACCCAGGAGGTTTCCACCATCGAACCGCCGACGGAGCCGAAATATATCAAGGATACGAACGCGACCTATGTCACCTACAGCGATCAGCAGAAGAGCGTATCCAAGGCTAAGGAAGGGCATATTATTCAAAGCTACCGGCTGGAGTATACCGGCAACGTGCTGACGAACCGGGTCGAACTGTACCGCGACGTCTATGAAGCCCAGCCGGAGCGCATCTATGTGGGTGTGAAATCCCGGTAAGCCGGGACTGCATCAGAACTGTCCCGCGCATTTTTCGCTTTGCCCGATCGTGGCTGCAAGTTTTTCCCGCCATGCGTCCGCCATGACAAAAGCAGCCTGCGCTTCCGCGGAGGTCCCTTCGGAAATGAAATCAGGACACCCGCAGACTTCATGGATCAGTCCCATTCCGTCGGCCTTTTTGGATACCGTTCTGTAAGCGGTTTCCGCGGCGTCAAAGTAACTCTTGCTGACATATCCGTGCAGGATTCCGCGGAAAACCGTTGCCGCCATCATGAGGGAGGAGGTTCCGTCCACGAAACTGGCCGGATCGTCCAGGATATCATGGAAACGGCCGTCCGCGCATTGCAGGCGGATCATGGCTTCCAGCAGCCGGTTCAGGAAACCGGCTGTTTCTTTTCGGATATCCGGGCGGCCCGATTCCTCAGCCGCCTCCGTCACCCTTGCAAGCCCCATCAGCGCCCAGCCGTTTCCGGTCGCCCAGTGTTTATCCCGGACATATCTTCCGTCCGCCGTATCCACAATATGAAAGAACAGACCGGCCTTTTCGTCATAGAGATGGCGGATATACCCCCGGATCTGTTCTGCGGCCTCATCCATACAGCCCATCACGGCGAGAAAAGGCGGCACCATGTAAAGCCCGTCAATCCAAAGCTGCGCCGCGGAAAACCCCTCGGCAAACGAAATCGTGTTATGGCAGATGATCCCGTCCCCGGTCCGGGGAGCGGTATGAAGCAGATAGTCCAGCATGCGCTGCGCCCCGCGAAGACAGACAGGGTTACCGGTCCGCTGCCAGGCGCGAAGGCACACCTCTCCGTTCGCGGCAGGGTCGGAAACGGCGATATCCCCGCCGATCATTGCCAGCCTGCCGTCCGGCGCCTGCCGCTGAACCGCGTCGCAGGCCATCGGAATCCAGAGCTCATCCCGTCCCGCTTCATACAGCGCCTGCGCGCAGACCCCCTGCTCCCATGGATATCGCTGCATGGCCATCATGCAATGAATCACTTTTTCTGTTACTGACATCTTTCTCCCCGCCGATGAATCTTTTGTGTTTCATCGGTGCTTTCCTTTATTTTCATGGTGTGTTCAAAAATGGGATATACCATTCCCAGAATATCAGAATGATCAGGGTTTGTCCATTCGTCCGACAGGGAATAAAGCTGTGCGAAATCCGCCCGTACAATTACATCGGGGACAGTGTCAGACCTGATCCGCTATTGATGTTAAACAGCCCTTTCTGTATAATATACACAGAGACTGAGGGCTGCCAGGAACGGAGAGCGGAAGGGATTCGGGAAGGGAGAGAATCCGGGTGAAACGATTACCGGCTGTGATTCTGGAGTTCAAGGTTTATGACGCCCGGAAGGGAGAACGAACCCTGGAAGATACGGCTCAAAACGCCCTGAAACAGATTGAGGAAAAGATATGGCACAGAGCTGTTGTCCCGGGGAATTCCGCCTGAAGGGTTCCTGATCTACGGACTTGCTTTCCGGAATAAGGAATGCGAACAACTAATCAGCCGTTTTGACTTCCACAGACTTTCCTGAAAATGCTATACCGTATCTGACAATTCTCCTGACGCCGCGCTCCTGAAGCTCCCGGGTGTAATTTTGTCTGTCAATTTGTGCAATGGCTTCTTCAGCCGTTTTTGACAGTTCCTTTTTTCCCGAAGCGGGAACTGCCTTAAACTCCATCACGATTCCGGGCAGCAGATTTTCTTTGGGCTCCATCAGAAGGTCGAAACGTCCGTCTCCGGATTCACGATTGGAACGAATATAATATCTGGAGGAAAGGCTTGCCACCAGGCCAAGTACCATCCCGTGATAAAAGCCTTCTGCCGCCCCGTCGAAAGATGAAACGCAGCTCATCATATAGTTCCCTATGGCTTTTTCCAGACGTTTTCCATCCCCCAGGTAGATCGCCTTCTCGATATTCGAAATCACTCCGCCGGAAGACCGTGTACGCATCCATCCAAGGACTTCCGTGTTATAGACCCTGCGGATTTCCATATTCGGGGTTTTCAGCGCGGCAAATGTTCCGTATTCTGTTTCATCCGGAGCAGAAGACAGGGTCAGATAACCGGCGAGAAGCAGAAAACTGAAAATCGTATCCGCGCCATCCGCGATCCTGGGATAAATTACTTCCATGTTCAGCGCGGCGTGTATTTCTTCTCCCTGCATGATACCGGTCAGTTCGTCGGAGATCTCCGGTGTCAGCTCCTGCAGCATTTCCCGGATGATTTCATTATCGCTGGTATTGGCCCAGAAGGCTTTCGCCTGTCCGTCATTTGCAAAATAACTGGTGACGGACCAGGGATTGTAGATTTCCGAATTTCCGAAGCGGTATCCGTTATACCATCTCTGAATTTCCTGCATTCCATCTGGTTTTCCGTAATAAGTCGACATTTCCCGGACCTCATCACCGGTAAATCCGAAATAGCTGCTGTATTTTTCATCAAGCACAGTATTAACGATCAGGTTGTCCAGACCGCTGAACAGGTTTTCTTTGGAAACCCGTGTGATTCCTGTCAGTACCCCGAAAGCCAGGTATGGATTATCCTTCAGGCCGCCGGACAGGAGGTTTCGCATAAACGCGATCACATCCTGATAAAAGCCATGGGTATATCCCTGCTGGATGGGAGTATCATATTCATCAATCAGAATCACAGCCTTTCTTCCGTGATGCGCCGAAAGCATGCGCGTCAGATTCAGGAGAGCACGGCTGTATTCAACGTCGGTGAGAGAGCCTTTTTCCATCCGGGCGAGGTAATCCTGATCGTCCGCTCCCAGTGCCGGACTTTCCCTTAATTCTGAATGCCGTTTATATTCATCCTTCAGAACCAGCCGGATTGCTTCCAGGGATTCCTGCCAGCGTTCAAATTTAATGTCCTTAAAAGTGAGCAGGATCACCGGAAAGATTCCCTGCAGGGCCTGATACTTCTTCCCGCATTGCCAGATTTTTTTGTCCGAAAAGTATTTTGAAGTATCCTCCTCAGACTTTTCAAAGAAGGTTTTCAGCATATTGATCGCCAGGGTTTTGCCGAATCTCCGCGGGCGCGTAAACAGCGTGACCATGTTGTGATCGTCAATCAGATCACGAATCAGCAGTGTTTTATCCACGTAGTAGCATTCACTGGAGATTTCCACGTAGGAGGTATTTCCAACAGCGCAGGGAAGCAGAGAATCACAGATCTGTGCAGCTCCCGAATAAGCGCGCACGGAATCCTTCGGAATCTTCCAGTTTCGGCCGATCTGAACCGCACCGGAGAAGCTGCCTTCATGGCAGAGCCCCACAACCCGCCGCGCGGAAAGCTGAAGCAAAGCCGCAGCTTCGGAAGTGCTCAGGTAATCGCTTTGATCCATTTCCGATGCCTCCTCTCTAGACGGAAATATAATACCATAAATCGGAAATGGAATAAATATATTTCCGATCAATTTCCGAAAGATTGTGTTCTTCCATATATCCGGGGCCGTATTGCCTGTATCAAAGCATAAATGTGTTGATTTTTCCCAAACGAAAAGGAAAGAAAGGGCGATCTGCAATCAATTCAATCGGAAATATGTCATGAAATATTGATATATTTCCGAATAAATTGACATATTTCCGATAGAATGTGGTTCCTGTCCCGGCGGAATGTGTTTCCTGTCCCGGCTTCAGTATTGATATGAAATCAGCTCTATGCTATAATTTCCGCATCAGCAAACGCTTTCCCCATGACTTCTCCAACGCTTTCTTCTCCCGTTCGGTCAGGCTGGATAGGCTGTCGGAAAAAGAAATCTGCCGGGTATCGATCTTACGGAAAGATATGTTCAGCGCCCCTTCAAACTCGATACCCTATGATGCCGTAGATTGCCATGGAAACGTTGGTATTCCTTATGTTTGTGTTAATTCAAGGTGCGGACCCGGATCTGCGCCGGACTGTATCAGTGGTCATACCGGCAGCTGGGCATCTCAGAATGACCTGCGCAACGGGTAATTCCAGCAGCGGTTTCAGCTGTACTGGTTCCGGGATGAACTCTACATGAGGGGGCGATAAATCCATGCGGGGTATTGAATTCGGCACCCGGTTAAATCAACTCAGGAGAAAGGCCGGGCTGTCCCAGGCGAAGCTCGGAGAGAAAGTCGGAGTATCCGGCAAAGCGGTTTCAAAATGGGAAAACGGGCGGACAAAGCCCGGAACGGACACTATTCTCAAGCTGGCGGAGGTATTATGCGTCTCAGCGGAACAACTTCTTAATCTGTCTGATAACGAAAAACAGATCAGCAAAATCGTTATCACTGGCGGACCCTGCGCCGGCAAAACAACTGCCATGAGCTGGATCCAGAATGCGTTTACAAAAATGGGGTACGCCGTGCTGTTTGTGGACGAAACCGCAACCCAACTGATTAGCGGCGGGGCCGATTTCCGGTTTTGCGCCTCCATGCGCGATTTGCAGCTGCAGATGCTCCTGCTTCAGCAAGCGAAGGAAAAAGCATTCGCGGAAGTCGGAAAACTGATGAAGCAGAATAAAATCCTTGTCGTATGCGACCGCGGCGCCATGGACTGCCGCGCATATATGACAGAAGAAGAATTTGAATGGGTTATAAATCAGATCAATACCAGCAAAATTACGCTCAGGGATCAGTATGATGCTGTTTTTCATCTGGTTACCGCCGCAAAAGGAGCGGAAAAGTATTATACGCTGGCCAACAATCAGGCAAGAAGAGAAACCGCGGAAGAAGCCGCTGCGCTGGATGATCAACTGATTGCTGCCTGGACAGGCCATCCGCATTACAGAATCATTGACAACACCACCGATTTTGAGGAAAAGATGCTCCGGCTGATCAAAGAAATTACGTCTTTCCTCGGAGAACCCGCTCCAATGGAAATTGAACGCAAGTATCTTATCGCCCGTCCTCAGCTTCAGACACTTGAGCAGATACCGAATTGCGAATGTGTGGACATTGTTCAAACATACCTTAAAAGTGAGGATCCAGATGAAGAACTCCGGATCCGCCAGAGAGGAAGCAACGGCAGTTATGTATACTTCATGACACGTAAAAGAAGAACGAATGGTATCAAGCGCGTGGAAATTGAGGAACGTCTCAGCCAGGATGAATATATCTCCCTACTGGTGGAAGCAGATCCCGCCTACCGAATGATCCACAAGAAACGGTACTGCCTGAGCGAGAACGGACTGTACTATGAGATCGATATTTATCCGGAGTGGGAAGACAAAGCCATCATGGAAATAAAGCTTCACGATGAAGACCAAAAAATCGTCTTCCCGGAGGAAATCGATGTGATCCGGGAAGTTACAAATGATCCGGCATATTCAAACCATGAACTGGCAAGGATCAAAATTTGAAAGCGGGCAATCCCGGACAAAGGTGAATGAAGGGCTGTTTCTTTACGAGACATACCCTACAGAGCGGACACTTACTCCTGCAACCTGGAGACGGATGATTACTTCCCGAATTACGGATAGATAAAGAAAGGAAATCGGTACAGCAGCATGAAAAGCGCGCCATTCAAATGCCCCGGATGAGGTGAGGAAATAGGCTGGCACTGCCTGAATGATCCGACTGTCAATATCCAGTTAGAAAAGATGAACCCCACTTTAGAGGCAATTGCAGAAATACCCTATATCGGCCTTATCATCAGTATTCCCATTATGATCCGCTCCATATGGATCAGACTAAAACAGATGTGGAACAGGCATATCCTGGTATACAAATGCTACAGTTGCGGATATAAAGGTTTTTTCCAGGCAGACAAAACCGGTGATGCAGATGAAATCAGGGACATGTTCAACAACGGCAGAAATAGAATGTATTAATAAAGAGCCAGGATTGGATGTTGCCAGGGCGGCACAGTGTCATTTGCGTACATTATCAATCACAACAGAACGAATGATATTTTTCAGCTCTGTTATGTCCTCTTCCGTTCTCGTGCCGGATCCGGATTCCCATCTGACGGATATTTCATGACATCCCTTGAATGTAGAGATCCGATAATTGATGCCATTTGGATTTATGCTTTGCCCATCGGCGAACAGATAATAGTCCTGGCCTTCAAAGCTTTCCTTTGTGTATGGGCCCCGACTGATAGTCTGGCCATTGTAATAGGCTTCGATCATTTCTTTGGATGGATTCGATCCTAACCCCGGGCTTCGATCATTGATGGAAATCCAGAACTGGTGATTCAGTTTTGTATGTTCTCCATAGATACAACTGCCAAGCTGCTGTAAATATGCGTCTAATTTCCCGGTATCCAGATCGCCATAGATCCCGGTCTTTCCCAGGGCTGAAGTATAAATATAATAGGTTTCAGGAATGCTGAATGTATACTGAAGGTCATCCACCGTTACATCAACCTTCTGCATAGGAGCAGACTGTGATTCCGGTACAGTGATGCTTTCCAGGACTGTATGCAGCAGATTCAGGTCATCTTCAGTCAATTCATCGGGAGATTCAACGAACACATAAATCAGGTCTCCGTTGAGGATGGTCATATATCTTTGCTGAAACCCCATCGGGAAAGAGAAGCATGCATAGGGAATACCATTGATAGCTTCTGTCATATATTTTCCGTCCGACCGGAAGCTTGATACCAGTTCATCCCAGATCAGTTTCTGCTGCTCCTGATTCATGTTTCTGATATCCAGTGTCTCAGGGACTTTGTTTTCCTTAATACGGATTTTGACACAGGGTGCCTGATAATTGATGAACCCATCCGTTCCTATTCTCCAGATGACGCAATCGGTGCTTTCGCCGAGTGTTAAAAACTCTTTTATCTGGTCATAGCTGTAGGAAACGCGATTCAAAGTGACGCTGTCTTCGGGCATGCCGAGATATGCTAAATTATACTCATCTTCATTCAGCCTGATCAGCAAGGGCGTTTTGTACAAAAGCAACCCGTTTTCGGTCCGGCTATTCGGAGAATGATCCATGACTGAATCATTGGAACCATTGAAGGAAATACAGTAAACTATATCGATAATATCATCTTCCGTAATACGATCAGCGGGATCCGCGGAGCAGCAAAATATCAGGCAAACATATGGGGACTTTATTAATACTGCACCTGGAGAGCTGATCGTCATGCCACCATTGGCTAATTCCATATCCATGACGGTGGTGTGAAAACCATTCAGCGGATCATAGGATCTGTAATGCTCCGTTTTGATTCCCATCGATTCAGTCAGATTTTTAACAAAACTGGTTGCGTCCACTGAATCGAGGTCTATTCCAAGGGATGACAGATCCGAAACAGCATAAAGGAGCTGCCTGGATCCATTGGTCAGCAGATTGGTGCGCTGTTCCCATTCATCTGAAAGACGAATCTCAAAGCCATTCCCCATTTGAAACAAATGCTCAGCTTTTACTGACCGGCCTAATATCAGGAGCATGAAAGCGAAGAAAAGAATGAATATGGCTTTTTTCATTTTTCGTGATTCTCCTTATTCATAGGGATAAGATTCATGGAGCCTTTCGAAACTTCCATCCTGTTTATAAATATCATAGATTACAATGAGAGATCCAGGCAACCGATCCGCGTTGGTCAGACGAAGATCGCCCATTCTGATGATCTCACGATACTCATCCCTTCTTTCCAACAGGTTACCCTGATACTCAACGATGATTTCCTGCTTTCCCACGCAGATCATATTTTCTCCGTTCTCCAGAAATGAATCGGTGACAATATCAGAATGTAAATCGTATACTTCCTGTTCACAACCTGAGATGAATGGACTGCTTCCGGAAAAATCAACTTCGTAAGCTGCTCCCAGCTTCAGAATTGGTTTTTCCCGCGTTTTTGAGGAACCTTTAGGCGGAATATACCTGAAAGCGGTCCAGTCCCGATAAATATCTCCTTCGATGGTGAGCAGCCGTTTTCCTTCAGAGGCCAGGCCATCACCGCTGAGGCCTTCATCGAGTTCATAACCTTCGATTACATTGCCCGCGGTATTGGTCCAGGCCAGTCCGCTGTATTGGGTCGAAATCAGGCCATCCTCGCTTTGATGAAGATCGAGAGTGCAAATTCTTTGATATTCTGGCAGATATATATCATAGTTATCTCCATTCTGTTCAATGACCCGATACTGATATGCCGAATCCTTTTTCAAATAAACTGTCGCTGTCCCATAGACAAACTGCTCTCTCTCTGCTTCAACGAGAGCCGGACTCAGCAAAACAAAATGGTTTTCAGAAGAAGTGAGATCTGCATACGTATGGACCAGCATATCTGCTTTTGACACAGTACAAGACAGTCTGTCCGCACTGATCCATTTTCCACCTGCCATTCCAATCTGCGCTTCTCCGATGATGGAGAATGTAACCGGGATCTTGTCTTGATTCAGGTGCAGCATAAAGGAAAGGTCGCGAACGTTGTCTCCCTGCTTCAGGATGGTTGTCTCATCCTGATACACAGCCGCTACCCACTTATCGTAACGCAGGATAAAACAGTCGGTCCGGCCTGTATGCGGAGGAAGGCGGAATTCAGCAATCGATTCAGGCAGATAGTATTGCCCATTGACAGTCGGATTTGTCAGAATCACATTGACGGGCTCATCTGACGAATTATACCAGTCAGTCTGAACGGCGAGATCCCAATCTCCGATCAGAACCTGTCTCACCAGAAGGATAACAGGGCTGCAGACTAATTCCAATCCGTCCGCTTCTTTTGAATTTTTTATCCATGATAACGGAACGGGTTCGCTCATCCTGAATGAAAATGAAGAGGCTTCATCATCCACCGGAACGATTCTTATTTCTTCCACCTTTTCTATTCCGCGATGCTGCAAAATCTGCTCTTCCAGGATAACCGGGTCGCTTCTCTGACTGATTTCCAGGTCGGCTTTCACCAGTTCGATGCTGTTCTTTGAAACAATCTGAAGCACCATGTCCTGAGACGGTTGGAGAACAAACTGCTCCTTATTCCCAAAGAACCAGTCATTCAAATAGACATCGAATGAATGGATGACTGAAGCGGAATCGGATTGATTTTTGATATACAAATCGATGATGATGGAGTCATTCACATCATCTGTTTGAAGATCAAGCACCTGCCACAACAATGTATTTTGCTCCATCGAAGCCAGAGCGGGTGGCTTTTCCGCGATCAGGGCAGGCAGATCAAGAGGCTGAAGATCAAAATGGACAGACTGCATGATTTCAGCTTCCGGAGCATCGTCTTCCGTTGGGAAAAGGCTGACAATACAGCCAATTTGTTTGATTTCCCTCATCCCAAGGAGACTTGAGTCCGTTACATATACAGATGCAGCCGCAGTGCCTCCCGGCTCAATTTCCATATTTCCCCAGGAGGAATCAACAACCCGTTCCGCATTCAGGATCAGATTCGAAAAACACAGACGACCTGTTTTCCCCATAGGATTTGAAACATGAATGACAAAGGATAAATACGTTTTCTCCGAATTGAACATTCCAATCGGATCCGTCGGGCTTCCGTTGCATACAGCGCCGCTGATCTGAGCTGTGTAGGGTCCAATGCTGACCTGATCTGAATCAAAGGAGATCTGAGGCCTGCTGTAGCTGGCAGGAATCACAGAACAGGAGTCAGCTGATAAATAATGTCCTTTATCCGCTCCATGAAATTCGATCACCGCCGGCGTAGAACAGAATTCATTGTTCACCCGAAAGGCCAGTTCGATCTTCTCAACAGTTCCTCCATCGGAAAGAAGTTCAGGAGCTTTGCAACCTATGCATTGGACGGCTTTTCCATGAGCAGGAACGGCAAAAACATCCGTTGTTTCATTGGGATGTAAGGGAGATCCGTTCACTTTCCATCCTCCGGCAAGAATCAGGATGTCCTGGTCTGTTGGATTGGAGAAAACAATTCGAAGACCTATGCCGTCATCCGCGACGAAAAGCCGTTCAATCTCAGCACCAATCGTTCCTTCCAGAAGGGTCTTCGTTTCGGGCATCTCTGACACTGCCGGATTGAGATGAATCGGTGTATCGAGTTTCATTGTTATTGTCCGTGGCTGGGAAGAATTCCGGAAAAGCAGCTGCAGGGATTCAATTTCATGGTATCCCTGCAGCTCCAGCAGATTATCAGCATTTAACGTATATTCGATCTGCCTGCCGCCTGCGGAAAATGCTTTTTGCAGATAGCATCGATTTTGATATGTAAAAGCATAATAAGCGGTGGCTCCAGCCGGTATATTCAGCGAAACCCTGTTATCTGAAGAAGCAATCATCAGGTGGTTGATGATCCAGTAGCCCTGTTCGTCCAATGGTTCCTTCATATGATTGCAGATCCGAAGGATGCCGTGAATATCGCCGGAGATATCGTGTCTGAGCGACAGAAGCTCCACTGTCAGATCTTCATCCTCCGTCCGGCCTAATACGTTCTGCTCCATTTTTGAAATATCGTCCAGAGAACACTGGTTTACGAAAAAGCGGATTTTACGATCTGAATATTCATAAATATGCTGGTCGGAAGACATCTGAAGATGGCAACCGATGCCGGTAACGCTTTCAAGATTCAATAATGTCATTTGATCCAGATGGAGAACGTAGGTACGGGTTTCACCGGGCATGACATCAGGAATCCGCATGGCCTCCTTCTGGCCGGGACTGCCCGATTGCTTCTGATTGAGAAGAAGATCGGTGACAGCATAGGTTGTCGTCCATTTGGACAGATTGGTGATCTCCGCTGCCAGATTAAGGCCCGGATTCAGAGGGGAGGCATCTTTGACCAGGAAGAACCGAATCCTGTAATCCTCTGTTTCCATGATACGGGGTTCTATCTGAATAGCTTCCAGATTCGGATTCTGAATCGGAACCGGTAAACTCGCATGGGTGTTTTGCTGAGAATCTGTAATCTGGAAAACCGCGTATAGCTGAACAGCGGACATCTGAGTTTCAAAAAAGCGCAGCTGCCAGTTTTGAGGCAGATCAATGGAAAGGGAAGCGATGTTCTGATAGGATTCCGCGGCAGTCCATTCTTCAAAACCCGGCATGTTCTCCCGATCCTGAGGCATGAAACGCGCATCTGACTTAAAGGAAAGCATTGTGTATTGAGCGGGATCAATCGGTATACGGGAAGTAAAGGCATGATCCAATTCATCATATCCCATGATACCGCTGAGTTTCAGCGGGTTTCCGTTTTCTGCGTCCATTGAAAATGAATAGAGAACATCCAGATCATCTGCCGGGTTTTCCCGCCCGCTGTGATCATAATAGGTACCCCGGATATAACAGTTCTTACCGTCTTCAGACAGCGTATACGTCAGAGGACCACAGACAGCATTTCCTTCCTCGTCTGTTACGTAAAGTGTTCTTCCGACAAAACTGCCCGACAGCACTCCGCTATCATTCAGCCCGGCTGGTTCTACTGAAACCGGCGAATACATTTTTTCTGTATTGTCCCGGGATTCTGTGATTCCATATATTCCGGTATTCTGTTCATAAGCGGCCAAAATGAGCAGCTGCGCCCCGGCGTAGTTTTTTATTTGAGTATCTGTCAGCTTCAGTGAAAACCGCGGAGAATCCTGGGCATCTGTTGGATCATGCCGGGGAAGAAGTGCGCTCCAGTCAGCCAATCGATCACCAACAAGAATCGAACCAAAGGAAGTGATATAGTCCTGATAATTTGCACAGAAGGAAACGCCGGCATATCTTTTCATCCATTTTTTTGTATAGTCTTCCTTATTGCTGAAGGGATGATATACCGTTAACCCAGTAGCCCCCGGAACATTGCTCTCGCTGCATACAACAGCAGCATTCAGCAGGGAGACCGCCCGCTGTTCGTTCCCGTTTTTTCCCATTTTTAACATCAGATCCTGAAGGTCCACCAGATCGTATGAATGTGATTCCGGTCCCTTGACCGCTTTCCCGAAAGTGGCAGAATCAAGGCGAACAACAGAGAGAGCTGAATAGTTTTCCATATTGACTGAAGAACCGGCGTTTAAAAAGAAGGAATCCATGGAAGGAAGCGCTTCCTGCAGTTTGGCCAGATCAATACAGGCCAGTGTGAGCGGGTTAGGATCATCCGCGAGAGCTTCAAAGTATTTTTGAACGATTCGCTTGCCGGTGATTCCGCCATTCTCATCCTGTTCAATTCCATTCAGAAATGCATAATTCCATCCGGCAGCAGGTTCTCTTTCCTGGCTCGCGATCATGTACTCCGCATAGGGAGAGAGCGCGTTGGCTATCTCTACACTTCCCATCAGGCATGCGTCAAAGCCAATCCATGACAGTTTCTGAGGGAGCTGTGCTGATTCAAACGCACTGCACATTTCTCCGAGAGTCAGTCCATCCGATGAAAAAAGTTCATCCAGGCAAGCTGCTTCCAACGGTCCGCCGCCATGATCCCAGAGAATAAGCGCGTACTGATCCGCCGGAAAATGCTGATATCCATAGCGAAGGAACCATGACAGACTGTCCGGATCTCCCATATTTCGAAGCGTACCTGTTTCCCGGGTGGCTTCAACCAGCGTTCCTCCGGGGCTGACACGAAAGAGATGCGTCACATCCGTACTGTATCCAGTTTTCCATGATTGTGACCCGCCAGCCAGAATCAACACTTCTGTTTTTTTTCTGTCATATCCTGCCTCAATGATTTCCTGCAGATCCGCAGAGGCTGAACCATAACCGCTCTCAAGATTGCTGCCGCACATATAGATCATGAGAGTCAGTCTGCGTTGACTGCCTTCTGCCAGGGAAGGAGCAGACAGTAATATACATATGGATAGAATTCCGATAGCCAGAATCAGAAAATGCTTTTTCATTCGGATATTCCTCGTATGTTTCATGTCAGCTTATGACGCTGAGGCTCTCGTCGGCTGCGCGGACTTCTGCTTCATTGGTTCATTATTGTTTGAATGATATAACATGAGGATTCTTCTGTTGCAGGAGCCAGGTACAATATAGTGCGATCAACAACCCAAGTGTAGACTTCATCTATCGGACTGGATAACTGGTTGCGAATCGCTGCAAGATACTCCTCTCCCGTAATTTTTTCATACCGGCCGTGTTTCTCCTGAAAACTATTCAGAAGCGTTTCGAAGGAAGAACTGTTTTCCATCGGAAGAATCTGTATGATCTGTGAAAGTTTCGTATCAGATCCAAAGCCCAGAAATGTATTGGTTGGGCTGTTGTTGATACAGTATTTTCCATCAACGACAGCAAAAATTAGAGCATTTTCTTCTGCCTCGATGATTTGTGCTATGGAATGAAGCTTTTGCAGTACGGTCGGATAGTCTTCCTGAAAATGAATATCGGGTATGATAGAAGGGGAAACGGATGCTTCACTATTTTCAAAAAAGCTTCCGGGTTTGGAGAGAAATAGATACATGTGCTGATCAGATCCCGGCAAATCGCTGTAAACACTTACGATCAGCGTGGAATCCGGAGCTATCAGACAGCGATAGTCGGTAATTCGGTTGAGAAAGTCATTTCCATAGACATTGACGATCATCGTTCTGACTGCATTTAATGCCCCTGAAAGAAAGGCGTAGTTGTCTTTTTCCAGCGTTACGGCCATAATGGCATCATACGAGGATAAATCTGTCAGATTTGATGAGAATGTTTCAAGCTGGTTTCCATAGAAACGGTTTAACAAGCTGTTCGCATCGGCAACGGTCTGAGCAGCAGATTTGGCGGGGCGTAAATTGATTGTCCGGGTCAGATCAATCTCATATAAAGCCATTCTGAATACGTTATATACGCTTTCTTCCACAGTATACAAATTGAAGTACCGGTTTAATTCTCTGGATTCCAGATCGTTAAAGACAATACTTTTCGTTCTCTCATTCTGTGACTGGGAGCCTTTTCGCTGAAGTGCATTCTGCATTTCTTCGAGGGTGTTTGTCCAGGAGATTCCGGGCAGAAGCGGCAGGCTGTCCTGAGATGCTTCTCCCAGACTTGTCCCGCATAAAGCAGACAACATAATGCACAGGGTAATCAGAAAACAGATCCTGCCAGTGGATGTTCGTTGCTTTGTCTGCTTTTTCCTGGTTTGCCTAGTCCCGATACTGTTCATTTTTCATACTTCCTTTCCTGTGGATCTTTATAATTCAGAGTTCTGTCTCCCAAGCCCGTACTGAGATTGTTTAATCTGAGGATGAGGCTAACAGATTTCAAAGCAGATGTTTTGCGGTGTCAGTTTTCATGTGGATCTACGCCATAGGTAAGATCGCGCTCCAGCTAATTCTTCTATCCTTTGGTTTCGGACTAATCCCTGAACGCTGATAATGGAAGAAAAGACCCGGGAAGGAAATCCGGGAAAGAAACTGAATAAACAGAATATGGAATACAGGAAGTATAGCCGAACAAAATTAAAACTTCAACCCCTGTCTGCCTATTTTTGCCATTTCAAAAATGATAATAAACTTGACAACGCATCATAGCTGATATAAGATTTCAGAGAAAAGCACTTAAAATCATAAGGAATGGGGTTTGGCATGCCGAAGGTGGAAGAGGTACGGCACAATCTGTTTTGCTTACAGTGTTTTTGATGTTTGAGGCGTTTCGGGACTAATGAGATTTTTTGGAGGTGAATCGTTTCATGAGGCGCATTTCGTTACTTCTTGTCTTAATTCTCTGTGTTTTAGCCGTTGCCCCTGGATCAGCAGAAATAATCAATGAAGATCTCGTAGAGTTCCCGACATTCAGTTGTTCGGTTGCTCCTGGTTCCTACCTGATTCGGGGTACGGACGAACAAGGATATCTGTTTATTTGCTATCCTGAATACAAGAATGGCAATACAAATATCACGATCTCTGCTTCCCGGGATACTTTGACGAATTTCAACCCGGTTACAATGGACAGCGCAATGCGTGAAGTTTTCGGTATGTCATTGCTTTCTCAAACAACGGAACAGCTGAAAAGCTATGGATACACCGTCTCTGATGCAGTATACTCCTGGGGAGATCTGCTCGAAGTCGACGGTCAGACCGGCATTATCCTGAAAAATTCCATGCAGTTAAGCGCGAATGGTATAAATACAAAGAGCTATAGCTGTGGTTATATGACTTGTGTCGGAGATTATCGGTATAATTTCAGCGCCGGCGCAGAATCAGAAGAACGTAGCGAGACACTGCTTCGGGGTTTTCTCGATACATTGCATTGGAAAACGCCGGATACAAATACTTCTGCAGAGCGGACTTTGGACAACTCTGAAGAAAAAGTGCTCGGGAAAGCAGTGTTTCTCACGATCATGGATGGAAAGGCGACTCCGGCAGAAATGCTGGAGAGCGATCAGGCCGGAATTCTGGCAGCATTATTTCTCTTAGACCTTGAAAAAAATCAGGAAGTAAAAAAAGGCTTGTATTTCCAGCTTGACACCATATTCGATAAAGCGATTTATGCCGGGATAGATCAGAATAATCGTGCATTCTCGGCTTTTCCAGAGTCTATGAGTGATGATTATCTTGTTGTGGCATTGGATGGGGGAAACGTTGTTTACCTTGGCGAACTCCCGGAGAACGATCTGAATGCTTTTCTGGCCAAATCCAAAGTCAGCAAAACCATAGACTACTACTTTTTCATTGGAAGCTATCAGGGACTTTGTTCTGCAATAGGGCTGGATCCGGCTCCGTATGACAAATAATCGTTACCATATGGCAGAGTGCAAATTTGAAATTGATCCACATCTCTGTAAGGCTGCAGATGGAATAGCTGACGATTCTACAGTTTAAAAATTGAAAAAGAAAGAGATGCTTATGGAAGTATACAGTTATACCGGGAACTATTGTGAGCTTCATACGGAAGAACCACTGGGGACAGAGGGCTTGCTGGAAGGGCCATTTGGAAAACTGTTCTTTAAGCGCTGTCATGACGGCTTTGCTATTATTGATTCGTGTTTCCCTGGGACAGGATTCATCTGTTGGCCGACCAGCGCGGATTTGGGCTTCCCCGGATTTATTAACGATATCCCAGTAACGGAAATCAGGCAAAGTATTTCCATTAGTAATACACACCCGATTGCAATCGAGGCAACGGAACTGAAGCGCGCGTATCTTCGAATCAAAAGAGCAAGTAGTGCCGAGAAGCTCAGTGAAGCAGATGAAGGATTAGCAGCGTTATTACGGCTTATGTTGGAACATCAGGAAAACGTGAATCAAAAAGAGAAGTTTCTGGAAGTATCTGTTGAATTTTTTAATAAGGACAAAAGCATCGACAGCTGTTGGATTCAAACGGATGAAAGGTGTATATTACATGGCGTTGCCGCAAAGCACCTTAGTGTAGAAGCTCCCTCCGTTGTTTTGGAAGACCATGCTTATGAAAAACTGGAATGGGCGGAGTTTACCGGAAAGGTATATCCCTATCTCTACAGCGACTGGGACGGTGAGTATTTCAATACAAGGTATTTCTCCGGGATAAAAAGCCTGAAGATGGTTGATGGCTCTTTGCGCGGAGATGATTGCTGGAACTTCGCTGGCTGCATATCGCTCGAAAAAGTTCATCTGGCAAACGGAATCAAAAGAATCCTCCCGCATTCTTTTGAAAACTGTACTTCTTTGACCGACCTGTATGTCCCTGATACGGTGACAGAGATTGGGGAATTTGCTTTTGCCGGATGTACAAATCTGAAAACCATTCATCTTCCTTCCGGGATCAAAACGATATCCCGGGGCATGTTTATGGAATGCAGGTCTTTGCTGAAATGTTATCTTTCAGACGAGATTGAAGTAATCGAAGATGACGCATTCAAGGGATGCGAGTCTTTGAAAAAGCCCTGGATTCCACGGAATATCAAAACAATCAGTGAAACAGCTTTTGACCAGAAGGTGTCAGTGAGTATTTGACCATTGATCCGTAAGAGAGAGAAGATTACGTATTGGATTGAAAACTGGGAAGAATTGACAAAATATCAGTTGTGATATACAATTTCCATACAGTATGAATAAGGTTCATGTTCAAACACCTGTAATGTAAATGCAGGGAAAGGAAAAGTGTGCCCTGCCATTCTGCGGGACATATCAGGGAAAACAGTGGGTAATTATGATGATTGGGATCAATCCTCCTGGGGAGAAGACACCTCTTCCTCCAATCAGTTTGATGACGGAAATGACAGCTGGGGAGGGGAAAGGCATAGTACAACCTCGCCTTCTCCTGGTTCAGGCGGCTGGCACTGGCTGCTGACACTGGTGGCATTAGTCACTGTGGGTGTATTTTCGATGGGGATGGCCTGGCTGACCCGGGACGTGGATGAACGCCCCGTATGGATGATGGGCCTGATTTTCATGGTGCCTACGGCGGCACTGATGATTGCGGCCATGATGGTCGAAAGTGCAACCTCTGCTATGACGCCGGGGACAAGCCGGGGGCCACAGCTTCGACTTGCGCTGATTGCCACTCTGGCGACTTTTGTGGTGGCTGTCATTTGCGATCTGGTTTATCTGCAGGGATTTAAGAAAGAATTGGCACCGGCAGCATCCTCAGTTACAGCAGTGCAAGTCAATGAACGGCTGATTCTGGTGCATGATGATACCTTCTCCATGAAGGAAAGCGGAGCCCATGAACAGGAAATGAATACAGTGCAGGAGATTCTGTCCAGGGTTCCGGAAGGGAGCCAGGTGGGACTGATTTCTCCGGCTGGTAATCTGGAAATGAAAAAAGCGACGGAACAGCACAAATCCGCCATTGCAGAGCAGATCAGCCGAAGCCCGGAACGGGGCAGGTTATACTTTGCTGATTTGCTGGAAGCTGCTCTGGAAATGATCGAAAGATCCGGAGATGGTTTAACGGTTCGGATGGTTTTTCTGACGGACGGAAGTCATCCATGGACTCCGGGTGAAGAGAAAGATTTCCTGGAACGATGTCTCCACGATCAGGCCGTATTGTACTGTATCAGCTTTGGAAACGGGATGAACCCGGTTCTGACGGAATACACAGAAAAGACAGGCGGAGCTGTGCTGACACCGGCAGAGGCTGAAAGAACGGTGCAAGGAATGGCTCATGCTGGGTTTGAAGAGCTGGTAGCGCCGGCTGAGGTAGAGAAGGAAGTCCGTCTTCAGCAGGATCTGATCCGGAACAGAGATCCGGCAGCACTGATCATTACCTGTGTTATGCTGACTTTGGAAGGCCTCTCGCTGGGGATCTGTCTCTCTCTGATGCTGAGTGTGACGGGGCAGTTCCGGTTTCAGTATATTCTTTCTCCCTTGATGGCCGTTCTGGCTTTCTTCCTGCTGAAAATGGTGTGGAGTCAGGAAAATATGGCAACCACGTGGTGGATTAAGGAAGGAGTGTCCTTTTCCCTCCTTGGAATTGTTTTCATGGCCCGAAACCGTTCTTCCTCTTCCCGCAAAAGGAGCATAAAGCCGGTTTCTGTTGGTAACAGTTCCCAGACGGATCCGGATGATTGGGGCTAAAAGAGGAGACGTGAAAAGCAGCCGGAGGAGATCATCGGAGGCATTAGCGACTGGAGGATAAGAATATGAAGTGTTCTGTTTGCGGCCAGAATTATAAGGGTAAAGCGTGCCCTTTTTGCGGAACAGTACAGGGAGGAGATTCCGGAAACGCCGGGGAGGACTTCGGAGACGGAGATTCTTTTCAGGATAACTTTTCGGATCATATGATGCCGGGCTCTGGACGGAAAGGCACTGCAACTTCCGGTCGGCGTACTTTTATTGTGCTGGCAGCGGTTGTGCTGGTGCTGGCCATTTCAGCAACAATCATTCTGCTGATCCCGCGGAATAAAGAAGAAGTATTCCGGGCAGCTGGCCTTTCTGCGCCTACGGGACATTTTGTTCCTGTGGACAGAGGAGTTTATGCATTATCCAATGAACTGCTGGTAATTCAGGACAATGAACACGGTATCAGAGACCTGGAGAAGTGCCTCGAACCGCTGGATGGTGCGATTGTGGGTTACTTTCCGCATCTGAAACAGTATCAGGTAAAGTTTAATACGGATTCGCTGGAAACGCTAAACGAAAAGAGGAAAAACCTGGAAGCATCTGCAGGTGTTTTGCGGACGGATTATAATTTTGTTCTGAATGACGTATTTTCGTCAACGGAAGATTTTTCTGGTCTGCCTGGTGGACAAGGAGGACGAATTGGTTGGATCGGTGTTTTCCCAACGGAGGAGGAATGCGAAGAACGGGTGTTTTATCTGCCTTCCAATACCTGGGCTACGCTGGAAAAACTGAGAGCGGATGGAGTGCTTCTTCTTCGGACGGCACAACGGGGGGAACTGGAAAACGGCCGGGAGACGATATACGCATCCGGGTACTATCCGGAACAGACGGCAGACGGAAGCATGACCGCATGGACCACAACAGGGGCTCTGCGTTTTCAGATGGCAAGACTGGTGGATGCCGGATGTGACATTATCTGCTGTCCTGCAGCGGACGCGCAAGCGCTGCAGGATAAATATCTTCGGGCGGAAGCGGAGCAGATGGAGCTGCTTATAAACGCCCTGGAAAAAGACCATCCGGCTTTTCTGATCTGTTTACCCTATACTTCCGGAGGATGGTTGTACCAGACGCTGAAGGGTTCAGAAGTGGGAAGCAGGCATGCGTTGTTTGCTGCGAGCTGCAGTGATCATCCGGAAGAAGTACTGGACGCGGCGGGTGCGGGGAAACCGGTTTATGCCGCAGCTGAAATATTGGCGGAAGGTACGCTGGGAGTTTCTGCGACGAACGGGACAGAGGCTGCCGCCAGGCTGGCAGCCTGGGCAGAAAATGAAAAAACGGCTGTGGAAGAGAATGATCTGAAGGAATATCTGTTCCAGCATGCTCCGGCACTGACTTGTGATGATAGGGGATCTGTAAGACCTGCGCTGGATGCCTCCATGACATCTGCAGGTGGGCAGCCAGAAAAGACCTATCATGCAGTAAAACTGAAAGCGGTGGATGCGGTTACAGGGACAGAAATGGATCGGACGGTATTTCGTTCCGGGAATGTGGAACAGACTGCAACAAAAGGAAAGGCATTACTGTTAACCGCACAGGGAAGCGAGATGGTTTCCGCGGAAGCAGAAGGCTACATAAGACAGGAAGTTCAGGCGGACACTGCTCAGAGGGAGATCGTACTGAATCTGCACCGGAGCGTCGAAACCACAGGTACGCTAAAAGGAAAGGTGAATGGAGCCGGCGACGTGCAGCTGTATGCCCGACTGACGGAAATGCAGAGCGGGACGGTTTATCCAGACCGGCTCGTGGATGCGAATTACCGGATTTCAGTTTATCCCGGGGAGTATTCGCTGACTGTTGCTGGAAATGACAGGACTCCTGTGACTATATATGGAATTACTGCGGAGGCGGGAAAGGAGACTGTTCTGCAGGATATCACCCTTGCAGTCCATTCTGATCTTTCAGGAACTTCAAAAGGACAGGTGATAGATTCCATGAACGGGAACCCTGTTCCGGATGCAGAATTACGCTTTTACAACGGAGTGAATGCAGCAGACAGCGGAACACCGGTTCTGAGCACTCGAAGCGACAGCCGAGGGAATTATACCGCAGTTCTGCACGGGGGAGCTTATACGGTCTACACATCCAAAGAACAATACAGAACCAGCTGGCGGACTATATTCTCGGATCCTGAAAATATACTTTCAGATCAGAACTGTACGCTGACACCGGCTGTGCCTGACGGACAGATTCGGATCGCACTGACCTGGGGAGCAAAACCTTCAGATCTGGACTCTCATCTTGTGAATGTGGGTGCGGGTATTCATGTGTTTTTTTCCAGTATGCAACATGCTGTGAACGGAAAGGTGATGGCGATACTGGATCATGATGATACCCAAAGCTATGGGCCGGAACAGACAACGATCATGGTACAGCAGCCGGGAACGTATGTCTTCTATGTGCATGATTATACGAATAAGAATAAAACTTCCTTCAGGGAACTCGCGGAATCCGAAGCGACAGTGACGGTATACGTTGGTACGGAGGAGCCCAAGATTTTCCATGTGCCTGATCAACCAGGAACACTGTGGAAAGTCTTCACCTGTCAGAACGGGATCATAGTCCCTTCGGGAGAGATGTCCTATGAAAGCAATGCAGGTCAAGTCGGAAGATAGCAGCAGTTCACCGACGAAAGTCACACTTATGAAGACCAGTTGATCATTGCAAACGGCATCAAGTAATGTGATCGGTGCTACAATTTCGAATATTATCATGAGAATTCCCGGACGGTAATAAATAGAAAACCAACCTGAGTGTGAACAGGAATCTGTGAAAGGGATGAGCATTAATGAGCGGTATTAACCGTTATGTTACGATAGATGACAATATTTCATCCATTCGGGAACGATATCCGGAAGGCCTGCATTTTGTTGTGGGAGATGTTCATGGAGAAGCAGA
Source organism: Clostridiales bacterium (assembly GCA_015056205.1). Lineage (GTDB taxonomy): Bacteria > Bacillota > Clostridia > Christensenellales > Aristaeellaceae > Aristaeella. The sequence goes on from SVGS01000011.1 coordinate 83,167, forward strand.
AACGCTCTATCATCTGATGAACAAAATTGAGTTTGATCATGAGAAAGACCATGTATTTTTCGTTGGAGATTATAATGCCGGCGGCTCACCAAAGGAACTGCTGGAGTATATTTCACAGTATTATCAGGAGAACTGTACGGAAACCGGATTCCATTTGATTCGGGGAAACCATGAGTGGGAATTGTTTCCGAGTTACCCGCTTTACAATCTGCCGGATATCATTGTATACAGAAGTGAATGGATGAACTATTTTATTGCGCACGCGGGGATGGTTTCTTCGGCATTTCTTCTGATCAACGAGGATATGGAGAAAGAACCGGCAAAACAGACTTTTGCCTACAAACTGGATCCGGCATGTGCGGTACAGGATGCTCCATTACGTCAGATCATATGGTCCAGACGAGGATTGTATTCTCAGAAATCCAGATGGCAAAACTGGCCGAGAACAGAAGAACTGTTTAAATACCGTGCGTGCATTATCCACGGTCATACACCTTACTGTTTTTTCATCAATGATCCGCTTGGATATGGAGACTACAGTCTGTTTTGGGAAAACCAGAAGATATGGTTCAGTGAGGATCTGTGTTCCTTCGATATTGATTCCAACGTGAAAGGCAGAATGGAAGGAGATGAAATGTATCAGGGACTGTCGTGCCTGTGCCTGGAGATCCTGGAGGAAATCAGTGCTGAGAACAATGGCTATCTGACGATTGACGGGATTCGAAATGCGCCTAATTTCGTGTTTTCAGTGCCGTTGGACTGGCAGCATCATGATGTGACGAAGGGCAATATAGATCGAGTGCTGAATGCTTCACCGGACATGAAAATCATCCGGATGGATGAAAATGGCCAACTGTTTATAACAGAGAAAGAATAAGGAGAACAGGGTATGCATAACGGAATCATTCCAACCATATTGGCTGTATTAATCATCAGTGGAGTTGGATCACTTGTCCGATTTCTGATTAACAAAGTAAAGAAAAAGTAGGTTCTGTAATTCTGCGAATAACGGATCCGCATCGGGAAAGAGGTAAAAACACTGTAATGTCGTTAGGTCGTATGGTTTTCTGACAATACAAGCATTATTGTAAGGCGCTGGCTGGAAGCGCATAAGTACAGCGCATTTCAGAAGGCTCATAAAAAGCCCAGTCGTACAGGTTATATTTCTTATACAGCTTATCCCTGATGCTGGTCCATTGTCTGGCAAAACGCTGATCGTCAACCATAATCAGCGCATATTCTTTTCCTGCGGATATGGCTGACTGGACGGCCTGATTAATTGCGCCGGGAATATCAGAAGTACCGCCTGGAATATAATATCCATATCGCATGACATAGGAATCATCCAGGCTGTCACAGGATGGAAGCGGAAAAGGCTTCGAATCCCGCACATGATTGGGATTAAGAGAATAGAGACGGTCCGGCATATTCATCCACACATACTTCTGCTGTGTTGGATCTGATGTGTAGGGGGTATATTCAAGCGGATCATCCCAGGTTGCATCGCAGTTATACCATTTGCCATTGATCCGTACAATATTCCAGGCATGGTCGGGACCGGTCATCATGAGGCTTTCAATACCATAATGCCGAAGTCCAAGACTAAGTGCGGCAGCATAACCGGAACACTGTGACCTTCCTTCATACAGCGCAGCATCGGCATAGGCCGTGCTGTCATCTCCGGCAGCAAGGTATTCACAGTGGTCGATCAGATCCTTATATATGGTTAGTTGCTGATCAAACTGATCAGAGGAGGAAACACGAAGTCCGTTCAGGCGCTGCAGGATGGCGGCGCATTTCCGGTCATAGGTTGATTTATCCATTCTGTATTCCGGCATAAAGGTGCCGGAAGTGTATCGGCAAGAACGAAGATGGAAAAACTCCGGACAGTCACTGTAAAGAACTTCCCATATTTTTTTCAATTCTTCTCCTGAGGAATGACTGATCTGAATAGATGGTGAACAAACTGCAATACCATTATATATTTGCTCATATACGGTTTTTTCATGATCGGTCAAAAACTGATAATAATATCTCATCTCTTCCGGATACCACGGATTGTTCCGGAACAAAGACGCGGCAGGCTCAGGGGAAGGCGTAGGTGTTATGGGCCTTGGTGTAGGCGTAACGGGCTTGGGTGTAGGTGTAGAGCGGTATACATCCGGAGTAGAATCGGGAATATGGATGGGTGTGGAGGAAACGCATCCTGGAGTGCCGGGGTCAGGAAATGATGTTTCTGTGGGAATGACAGATGCTGTTGAATGCATCCAATCATTTTGGTTTCCGGAATACACAATGACAAAGATTCCTAATAAAACGACGAATCCGGCTGAAAGAGAAATAATCAGGGGCTTCTTTTTGAATGTTCGCTTTTCTTTTTTCTCAGGAGATTGATTGTCCGGCAAATCCCAGTCATCAGTGCCTGTTTCTTCGATCTTGCGTATAGCAGGGTATGATTCCTTCTTTCCATCCAGCGAATCATCCCAGTCTTCAATGACCCAATCTTTTTTTCCCTTTTTGCTCATCGCGTTTCCCCTACATACATATCAGAATTTGTATCAGTATATGCCAAAATGTGTCAGCAGTCAAATGCGGAAAAAACAATGCCAATGCAATAATTGGACATGAAAACATAAGCAATCTGCAAGCAAACAGAAAAACAATGCAATTGACAACGTATCATAAATGATATAAAATTCAGATGATTTCGTTACCGCGATATATCAGCAAGAAGTATACGGATGCATAGGATTGCTTCTGTGACTGATCTGAAAGAATCGTAAAGGTAACAATACAATTTCAAAAACAGGAGAGACTGTTATGTACTATAACCTTTTTGGCAGCCGTGTCTATATTGGATCAGCAACATGGATATTTGCAATCATTCTTGTTGTACTGTATCTGATTGCAGGAGCTAAAATATTAAAAAAGGGTGGAGATTCCGGGTGGAAAATCCTTATCCCCATCTATGGAAACTACTGCTTGTATAAAGTAGCCCGTTCTGAAAGCATATTTTGGGGGACCATTTTGCTGAGTGTAACAACAAGCCTTTTATCACGCCTTATCCTAAGTGCGCAACGGACAGTTGGTACAATTTTTCTAATTGCGGTGGGGATTATTTCGTTAATCCTGGCCTGGAAATATGCATCCAATATGGCTGATGCCTTTGGAAAGGGGAAAGGGTTTGCTCTCGGGCTTTTCCTTCTTTCTCCGATTTTTATGTTAATTCTTGGATTCGGATCCGCTGAATATCAGTATGGTTATTCTCACAGCGAGCAGAAAACAGAAACAGTCGATGATGATTTTTAAACATGCACTGTAGTTTCTGGTTGTATTTGCTAACACAAGAGAATACACGGAAATTAACATACTGAGTGGAGGATGAATATGGGAGCTTACATGTATACAACAAAAACTATTACGAAACGGATTAATTACTTCTACCGTTGCTCCAAATGTGGAAGTATTTGTGGTCAAAGTGCTTTTATTTCAGGATCAGCCAATTTCAGTAAATACGGAGGAGAGGCAGCAGAGAACAATGCTTCAAATAAAGCAAACACTTTAAGCGATAAGGCAGTGATGAACGCTCTGGACAGGGCACATAATGGAGATTACCGGGCTATGCATATCAAGTCTAAATGTCCGAAGTGTAAGTATCGGGAGCCTTGGCAAAGAATGGGCATAAGCTTTATTGTCTACTGCGTAGTAGTTTTCCTTTTCATAGGAATTTGCCTCGTTGCGATGGGCGCAAATAATAAAAATGTCATACAGATCATCATCGGAGGAGTGGTGATTGCACTGCCTTTTGCGGTGCTCCTGGGAGGAATTGTCAGAAGACGAAAAATGAATGATTTGTCCTTGCAACTGCCTGAAACATCACGACCTCACTTTTTTATGCCGGGAGATAAAGAAGCAGCAGCAAAAGCATTATTACAATGCGGATTTCATGAAGGTGAGCAGGTGATTGATGACTATAAGGATTTTCCGAAAAGAAGATAATACAGGTGTTAGCATCGGATATTGTTCGATGTGATATCTGTTTCAATATAACAGATCACTTATGAACACGGTAACAATTGGATACGCAGTATATCACTTTTGCTCAGAATGGTGAGAGAAAGGAGCAAATACATATGAAACGGGGAGCGCTTTTACTGGTTTTATCAACTATGATGGTATGCCTGATCTGTTCTGCTGCCTGTGCAAGCGGCTGGACCGTACCCAATAATCATTCATCCGGCTCTGGTAATTATTCTTCCGATTACGGGATAACGGTGCAACTGATAGAAGATCTGGCGACCCGTAGCGGTCCGTCGACAGGCTATACCGGTTGTGGTACATACAGAATGAACGGTCAGTATGTTACGGCTTTGTCCCGGGCCTATGACAGCGGCAGTGTATTGTGGATTGAAGTGGAATTCTCCTATAACGGTGGGTACCGACGCGCATGGACAGGAGCCAAAAGACTTGATTTGAGTGCCTCACAGCTCAGGATGCTGCCTGAAGAAAACTCCATGTCGTTTATTGGATACGGGACAGTCAATTCGCGGGTAGCGCCACGATTTGGCCCGGATTCGATTTTTGCAACTTACGGAGACAGAGATTACTATCAGGGGGACCGGGTTGCTGTTATTACTGAGGAAAACAACTATTATTTAGTTGAAAGCTACCATACGGACGGAAAGATTCTTCGCAGCTGGATCCCATGCGAGAAAGTGTATTTTGATAAATAAGGCGATTCATGCAAATGACTTTATTCGGACGCACAAAGCTTCAATATATGGTCGGCGGACTGCTGTACAGTCCGGCTATCAATAGTGGAATAGCAGAAAGAATTACCAATGGTTATTTTCCTTGCCTCACATCTATAGCCTTTTGCCTTGAGGATTCGATTCGGGATGAGGCGTTGGAAGAAGCGGAACTGGAATTAGAGCTTGTGAAAAAAAGTCTGTAAATTGCTGAAAAGCATCGGGCTTCCATGATAAGATAGAAATTATCAGAGGAGGCCGATTTTTATGGCGAACAAGAAGAAGGAAGTCTACAGACCGGGACCCATG
>SVGS01000012.1 GCA_015056205.1 Clostridiales bacterium
TGGAAGTGTTGATATTCCTTGTGTTTGTGTGAAGTTTTCAAGGTGCAGATCCGAACCTGTGCCGGGTTATATCAATGGTCATACTGATAGCTGAGCATCATCAGGATGACCTTTTGACCCCTACATCTTGGTATTCAGCATCAGCATAAAGTTCTCGCCGTGATTGCTGTATGCCTCTCCGGTCTCTTTCACCGCCTGCCGGAACTGGTCTCCCAGAATCCGGACAACCTGCTTGCTGACATTGTTGCCATACAGCATCCGGATCCGGTTGATATTCTTGATTTCAAGCCGGATGACCGAGGCGGGGGCTTTCCGGGCAATGATCTCCCTCAGGTTTTCGGTCAGCTGATAGAAATTGCGCAGCCCGGTCGCGGAATCCATCACTTCCGGCGTCCCGTGATTGACGATATAGCCGGAGAAAACATCCGGTTCCCCGTCCCGCCCGTGATAAATACCGCCCCGGCAGGTGAGCTCCACATACTGCCCGTTCTTCCCCCGCGCGCGGTAGCGGCAGTAATGATACTGCTTCCGCCGGGTCAGCACGGCCGTCACGTCATCCATGAATTCCTTTTCGTCATCCGGATGGATCATCACCCGCCAGATTTCCGTAAAGTCCGCGATAAACTCGCTCTCAAAGCCGAAGAATTCACACATGGCGGGAGAAAGCCGGGTCACGTTGGTTTCCAGGTTCGTCAGGAAAGGATAGAAGTTTTCACTGGTCAGGCACATGGCGTCGAAAACCCGGTCTGTCAGCCCCATCAGGTTCAGCTGCGTTCCGGAAGCGTGCGTCAGGCTCATGGTCATCTCGCGCTTCAGCTCCGCTTTATTCCGGAACATCATATAATCCGCGACCCGCAGCACATCGCGAAGCGTATTGTACTGCGGATTGCTGACCGCGTAACCCATCGCCAGCTCAGGGGTGTGATTCCCTTTCTTTCCCTCTTCGATGCAGGCCTGCCGCAGCTCCCGCACATCCCGGATCACCGCGGATTCTTCCTGATGCCGGTAGATCGCCAGAAAATCATCCCCGCCCATGCGGTAGATGTGTTCCGCTCCGCGAAGATGATCCGTCAGCAGCACGGCGATATGGCTGATGTACTCGTCTCCGGCCTGGTGACCGTAGAGACCGTTTACGGACCGCAGATTGTTGATATCGACAAAAAGGAAAATAAACGGAATCGTCTTGTCGCGGGCAAATTCCGCGTCATAGCTCATGATATCCCGTTCATAGCTGCTTCGGGCGCTCAGGCCGCTCAGCGCGTCGGTAATCGCTTTCCGCTCCAGGACAGCGGACGGATTCTCCAGGCTGAAGAAGAAGGCGACGGTAATCACGGTGATCGCGCCCCCGGTCATGAGCAGCTCTTTGATGAAAATCTGAGCTATCTCCGCCAGGACCAGAAAAATCAGCATCGGCATCAGCGAACTCTTGAAATACCGGCTCAGCTTCATCCGGTTCTGAATCATGATCAGCATGGACGCGATAAAATAAACAAACGCCAGAGCGTATCCGGCGCTGGGTCCGGAACCGACGCTGGCACTGGTACCGACAAAATCAGCGTATTCTGTTTTCAGCACCGTCACCAGCAGCACAGCATAGACGGCGATCGGCACGGCAAAATACCGGTACCATTTTTTCAGTCTGCCCTTGTAGAACAAGTCCAGCGTATAGATAAAGAAAGTATAGGCGTACAGAATGGCGGACAGGAAAAACAGAATATGAAGCCCGTCGTTCACCCAGGCCGGGATCTCCGACCTGTGATTCACCGTCCACACGGTCACGCCGTCAAAAATCACATGCAGAACGGCAAAGGACAGCATCCGTTTAAAAATCAGGCTGTCCTTCCCCATCCGGTACAGTCGGGATATGAAAATCAGATAGAGGAGAATAACAAGGCATACCAGTTCTTCCCGAAGGATCAGAATCGGATACACGGTGGGTTCATCCTCTCATCGCTCACCCCCGGGCGGAAAGCCACTGCCTGTCCGAGGGGATCGGCTGTTCATGCTCATCCAGCAGATAGGCTCTGTGCCGCTCATCCGGAAGAAACTCTGCCTCCGGAAAAAAGCGCTCTTCAGGAACCTGGAGCCCCACAGGTTCATGGTTCAGAATTATTTTGACATATTCCAGAATATCTGTCAACTTTTTTTCCAGCCGGATCCCGAAGAGGGCTTTCGCCGGAGAATGATGATTATCGCTTCCGGCCGTCATCACCATTCCCTTCTCCCGGCCGTACCGCAGCGCCCGTGCATCGTCCAGCGGCTCGTTTCCCGCGTTGGCGGCTTCGATCCCGTCACAGTATCCTTCCGCCAGCCGGATAATATTCATGTATCCCCGCATCCGGAAAGGATGGGCCTGAATCACGCAGCCCCCGGCGCGGTGAACCTCCTCCAGCTGCTGCCGCCGGGTCCAGTGCTCCATCTCCGGATGGTTCATCAGATAACGCGGATCCAGCCCGTAAATGAGGTATTCATCCCCCTCGTAATTCTGCTCCAGGCCAAAAAAGACATCCAGACCGATGCGGTCTCCTTCCGCCTTCGCGTCCTCATAGCCCGAACAGAAAAGACGGATCCTCTCCTCCCAGGGCAGGCTCCGGTCCACCGCTGTATTGCCCCCGAAGAAATGATCCGTCATGATAATCCCGGTATATCCCATTTCCTTATACCACCGGGCATGCTCCTTCCCGGTGCTGACCCCGCAGGCGCTCGCCTGGCAGGTGTGCATGTGTGTTTCATACAAAAAGGCCATTCTGCTTCTCCCCCCAGACGGAAAGCATATCAAAAAACCTGTCGCTCCGCAACAGGTTTTTTGACGGTTATCCGCCTTTGGGCCCTTCTGCGCGCCGGTTATTCAGCCGACCGGCTCAGCAGTCCAGCCAGGTAAAGAAATTCCTCCTTGTACACGTCCCCGGAAACCGCTCCGCAGTCCCGCAGCAGTTCCAGCACGGATTCCCAGGTCGCCGTTCCCTTCCACTCGCTGCCGCGCAGCAGCATGCCCGTCTCCGCCACGGCCGCCGCGAACTTCAGGTTATCCGACAGCGTTTCCGTCAGGCTGTCCGCCCGGACCGGAAACTCATACAGTCTGCTTTCGCTGCCCTCCGGCTCCTTGGCCCGGATGGCAATGGTCAGCATTTCACCGGTCTCCCCGGTTTCCGCGGCTCCGCCGTAGCGGCTGCCGGTTCCGCCGAAGTCAAAATCACTGCCGGCGGGCACGATCTCATAAAGAGCTGTCATCCGGTGTCCGCTGCCGATTTCGCCGCCGTCTTTGGCATCATTGGCGAAGTCCTCCGCCGCCATCAGCCGGTCTTCATAGCCGATCAGCCGGTAGCCTGCCACCAGCGCGGGATTGAAGTCCACCTGAATCTTGACATCCTTCGCCACGGTCTGGAAAGCGCCGCCGCCCTCCGTCACCAGCGCCTTGCGCGCCTCATGAATGCTGTCGATGTACCAGCAGTTTCCGTCGCCGTAATCCGCCAGCGCCTCCATCTTGTTGTCCTTATAGTTTCCCATCCCGAAGCCCAGACAGGTCAGCGCGATCCCGCTCTTTTTCTTTTCCTCAGCCAGCCGGGCCAGATCTCCTTCGCTGGTCACTCCCACATTCAGATCCCCATCCGTAGCCAGCAGAATCCGGTTGATTCCGCCTTCCTTCCGGTATTTCTCCGCAATCTCATACGCCCGCAGAATCCCGGCGGAGCCGTTGGTGGATCCGTGCGCTTCCAGCTCGCTGATGGCTTCCATGATCCTGGTTTTCTCGGAGGCCGGCACGCCTTCGATGATCACCCGGTCCGAACTCGCATAGGTTACGATGGACACCGTATCCTCCGCCTTCAGTTCGTCCAGCAGCAGCAGGAAAGCCCGCTTGACCAGATCCAGACGGTCTGCTCCGTGCATGCTTCCGGAGGTATCGATCAGGAAGACCAGGTTGTGCGGCGCCCGTTCCTCTTCCGGAATTTCCTTCGCCTGCAGGCCGATCAGCAGCAGCCGGGTCTTTTCATTCCAGGGGCAGGGCGCGTATTCAACGGTCACGCCAAAGGGTTCCCCGCCCGTCGGGGCGGCATAATCATAGTGGAAATAGTTCAGCAGCTCTTCCACGCGGATACTGTCCGGCGGCACCGTCTTTCCCGCCAGCACCCTGCGCCGGAACTGGGCGTAGGAACTGGTATCCACATCCGCGGCAAAGGTGGAAAGCGGCGAGGCGGCCGTGCTGACGAATCCGTTGCTCACAAAATGGCTGTATTCATCCGTATTCCATTCCGGCCTGGCGTTGGATTTGGACGCCCCGGCCATGGGAGCCACCGCGGTCGATTCATAGGCGCCGGCCTCTTCCATCACCATATAATCCCCTTCCGCATCCTCATAGACCCAGGAAGGTTCCTGATAAGGCTTTGTTTCCGTCTTCAGCTCCTCCATCGTCCGCGCGTCGGCCATCCCGGTGGCCAGCAGCCCGTGGTACCGCTGGAATTTCATCAGTGCCTGTTCGGTCTCCTGATCAAAAATCCCGTCCGGTTCACGGTCCAGATAGTTCAGTTCCTTCAGCCGGGTCTGAATCCACTGCACCGTCTCTCCGGTATCCCCGTTTCTCCAGATCCGGTTTTCCTCCGCCAGGATGCCGGAGATCATACCCATCATGACGCACAGCGTCAGCAGAACCGCCAGCAGCTTCTTCATTCTTCTTTTCTCCTCTCCGGCGGCCCGCTTTCTGCTTCCCGGCCGCCCGTCACTCAGTCAGACGATGCTTTTTCCGAAAAGTTCCCGTTCGGATGAAAAAAAAGAAGAGCAGGCCGGAGCCTTACTCTTCCGCTTCTTCCGCGTACCCTTCCAGTTCTTCCAGAATCGGTTCAAATCCGTAGGCGATGTTTTCCTTCTGATGCGCGTCGCTGGCCGGAATCATCGTACCGCCGTTCCGGGCAATGTATTCCCGGATCTCGCGGGCCGGATAGGGTTCCGTCCGGTATCCCCGGGACATGGCGCCGGTGTTGACTTCGAATATCGCGCCCTTGTCCAGCAGCCTGTCCGCTGCCTGCTGCCAGGCCTTCACATACCTCGGATGAGCGGTGTCGAACCAGCACTGCTGCTCGTTGAACTTGGTGATCAGATCAAAATGCCCGACAATTTCGCAGCCGGTCTTCTCCATCACCTGGCCGACCAGTCCGAAATAATCCTCCGCCAGGGCGTACCAGTCTCCCTGATAATACTTCTCCACATCCGCGGCCAGCCGCTCCGGCGTCCAGTCCACGATGATATAATGCCCGTCCGGCATCCGGACGGCATGCACGGAGCCGATGACATAATCATACTCCTGCGTGTCGTCGGAATAATAATCCCGTTCCAGCCCGCAGAGCACCCGGATCCGGTCCGCGTATTTTTTCTTCAGTGCTTCTATTTCCTTCCGGTAGGCCCGCGTTCCCTCCGGGGTCATCGCGCACTCGTCATACGCCGCGTGGGAATGATCGGAGATTCCCACGCAGTCCAGTCCTTTTTCAATGGCGGTAAGAATCATATCCTCCGCCACGTTCTTTCCGTCCGAGTAAATGGTATGCATGTGCAAATCCCGCATAACTGTATCCGCTCCTGTTTTCTGGCCGTTCCCGGAATACGCTGCGGGAGTTCAGGTCATTTTTTCCTGCTTGACCTTGTGATCGATAACATGGCGGCCGGCCAGCTCCCGGTGAATATCCTCCAGGCTGATCCCGGCTTCGATCATCAGTACCATCACATGGTAGGTCAGATCCGCTATCTCGTAGATGGTTTCCTTTTTGTCCCGGTCCTTGGCGGCGATAATCACCTCGGTGGATTCCTCCCCCACCTTCTTCAGGATTTTATCCAGTCCCTTCTGGAACAGATAGGTGGTATAGGATCCTTCCTTCCCCTCGGTCTTCCGTCCCCGGATCAGCTCCATCAGCCCGTTGAGCGAAAAAGGATGCCGCTCGTCGCTTTCCCAGATCAGGTCATTGAAGCAGCTTTCCGCGCCCGTATGGCAGGCCGGGCCGTCCTTTTCCACCAGCACCAGCAGCGCGTCCCGGTCACAGTCCGCGGTGATGGACACGATATGCTGATAATTACCGCTGGTTTCACCTTTCAGCCACAGCTCCTGCCGGCTTCTGCTCCAGAAGCAGGTCAGTCCCTTTTCCATGGAAATCCGCAGGCTCTCCCGGTTCATATAGGCCAAGGTCAGTACCTTTCCGTTCTCCGCGTCCGCCACAACGGCCGGAATCAGCCCGTTTTCATCAAATTTCAGTTCATCCGCCCGGATCATGTGATCTTCCTCCTCTGATTATATTCTGGCGGGAATTCCGTTTGCCCTCATCAGCCGTTTGAGTTCCTCGATTTTCACCTCTCCGAAGTGGAAAATCGAGGCGGCCAGCCCCGCGTCCACCCCGGGCAGCGTCCGGAAAAGGGTCAGAAAATCCTCCATGCGCCCCGCTCCGCCGCTGGCGATCACAGGCACCCGCACCGCTTCGCAGACCTTTTCCAGCAGCTCCAGATCGAATCCCTGCCGGACGCCGTCCGTATCCATGGAATTGACGACCACCTCTCCCGCGCCGTCTCCGACGCACCGGCGGATCCACTCAATCGCTTCCATGCCGGTGTTCTCCCGTCCTCCTTTGGCGAAGATCCGGAAAACGCCGTCCACCCGTTTGACATCCACGCTCAGGACCACGCACTGGTCCCCGTACAGCTTCGCGGCCTTTCCGACCAGCGAAGGATCCCGGATCGCCCCCGAATTGACGGAAACCTTATCCGCGCCGCACTTCAGCACACGGTCAAAATCCGCCGTCGTATTGATTCCGCCGCCGACGGTCAGCGGGATAAACACCGTCCGGGCCGTCTCGGTCAGAATATCCGTGAACAGGGCCCGTCCCTCGGCGGAAGCCGTGATATCGTAGAATACCAGCTCGTCCGCTCCGTTCTCGCTGTAGTACTGCGCCAGCTCCACCGGGGAGGCCACATCTCCCAGGCCCTGAAACTGAACGCCTTTCACAACCCGGCCGTCCCGCACATCCAGGCAGGGTATAATCCGTTTCGTAATCATGCTTCTCTGACCGCTTCCTTCAGATTGATGGCTCCGGTATAGTAGGCCTTTCCGATGATGGCTCCGTACAGCCCCAGATCCCGCAGCGCCCGGATGTCCTCCAGCGTGGAGACGCCTCCGCTGGCGGTAATCTGCAGCTTCAGCTGCTCCGATAAGGTCCGGTACATTTCCCGGTTGGTTCCCCGCATGGCTCCGTCCCTGGAAATATCGGTACAGATCAGGGTCTGCACGCCGATTTCCGCCATTTTCCGGCAGAAGGGAAGCAGCTGCAGCCCGGACTGTTCCGTCCAGCCCCGGATGGCCACACAGCCGTCCCGTACATCCACCCCCACGGCGATCCGGTTTCCCCACCGGTCCACCGCGTCGCGCAGAAAGCGTTCATCCTCCACCGCGGCCGTTCCCAGGATCACCCGGTCCATTCCGGCTTCCAGATAGGTTTTCACCGTTTCCGCGCTTCGGATTCCTCCGCCGATTTCGCAGAAAAGGCCGCTTTCCTTCCGGATGCGCAGCGCCGTTTCCAGGTTCGGCGTTTCCCCGGTCCGGGCCCCCTCCAGGTCGACCAGGTGCGCGTGGGTCGCTCCCTGGGCGGCAAAGTCCCGGGCTACCTCCTCCGGATGATCGCTGTACACCGTCATCTGCTGATAATCGCCTTTGTACAGCCGGACAGCCCGGCCTTCATACAGATCGATTGCCGGAAACAGAATCATTCGCTTTTCACCTCACAGAAGGCCTGCAGAATCGCCAGCCCGGTTTTGCCGCTTTTTTCCGGATGAAACTGGCATCCGAAGACGGAGCCCTTCCAGACGCAGGCCGTCAGTTCCGCCCCGTATTCCGTTGTCGCCGCCAGGGAGTCCTCACAGCCCGCGGCGCTGTAGGAATGAACGAAATAAACGTATTCTCCCTCGCGGATTTTCCGGAACAGCGGGCATTCCGGCTTCTGAAAAATCAGCGCGTTCCATCCCATCTGGGGAATTTTCAGCCCCTGAGGAATCCGTTCCGCGATCGGCCGGATCTCCCCGCGCAGGAGGCCCAGCCCCGGATGCTCTCCGTATTCCAGGCTTCGTTCGAACAAAAGCTGCATGCCCAGGCAGATTCCCATCAGCGGCTTTCCCGCCTCCGCCACGGCCCGCACGGTCTGATCGAGGCCGCTTTCGCGCAGCTTTTCCGCCGCGTCCGCAAATGCGCCGACTCCGGGCAGAATGACCCGGTCCGCCCGCAGAATGCTCTCCGGATCCGCCGTCACCTCAGCCTCCTGCCCGATCGCGCCGAAGGACGACTGCAGCGAAAACAGGTTTCCTACGCCGTAATCCACAATGGCGACCAATTACAGCACTCCTTTCGTGGAAGGGATCTCTCCCTCGCATTCCGGATCGATGGCCGCCGCTGTCCGCAGGCTGCGGGCCACGCTTTTAAAAGCGCCTTCTATAATATGATGGCTGTTTTTCCCGGCCATCTGCTTCAGGTGCAGCGTACAGCGGGCATTCCGGGCAAACGCGATGAAAAACTCCTCCGCCAGCTCCGTATCGAAGGTTCCCACCTTCTCCGCCGGAATCTGAAGATCCCAGACCAGCATCCCGCGGCCGGACAGATCCACCGCGCTGAGGATCAGCGCCTCATCCATGGGCAGGAGGGTGCTGCCGTAGCGCACGATCCCCCGTTTGTCGCCCAGCGCCCTGTCAAACGCCTCTCCCAGGGCGATCCCGATGTCTTCTGTGCTGTGATGATCGTCCACCCGGGTATCCCCTTTGCAGTGGACCGTCAGGTCAAACCGCCCATGCCGGGCCAGCAGGGTCAGCATATGATCCAGAAACCCGATGCCGCTGTCGATTTCGCTCTTTCCTGTCCCGTCCAGCTCCAGCCGGACCCGGATATCCGTTTCTCCGGTTTTTCTGTTGATTTCCGCCTGCCGCATGCTTTCGCTCCTTCTCCGTCCCGTTCAGCCGATTCCCGGTATTTTTTCCAGGGCCTGAATCAGCTTTTCCATTTCGTCCCGGGTTCCGACGGTGATTCGGTTGTAATCCGCGATCCGCTTTCCGGACAGATGCCGGATCAGGATTTTTCGCTTTTTCAGCGCCTGATAGAGCGCTTCCCCTCCGACTTCGGGATGCCGGACAAAGAGGAAATTGGTCCGGCTCTCCGTCATTTCAAAGCCCAGTTCCTTCAGCCTGGCGGCTGTCCAGGCCCGGTTTTCCTGAATAATCCGGCAGTTATTCCGGGTATACTCCTCCTGTTTCAGGCACGCGATTCCCGCCGCGGCGGTCATGCGGTTCACATTATACGGATTGACGGAATACCGGATCGCATTCAGATCCCGGATCAGTTCCTCATTTCCCGCAGCAAAGCCCAGCCTTCCGCCGGCCATGGATCTGGATTTGCTGAATGTCTGCACGACCAGCAGATTGTCATACTCCCGGATCAGTTCCAGGCAGCTTTCCGCGCCGAAATCCACATAGGCTTCATCGACCACGGTCACGGTATAGGGGTTCTGCTCCAGAATGCCCGCAATCTCCTCCGGGCGCAGCGCGAGCCCTGTCGGCGCGTTGGGATTGGCAATGAAAATCGTCGCGGCCGCCTGATAATAGTCCTTCGGATCCAGCCTGAAATCCTCTCCCAGCGGAATCTCCCGGTAAGGCGTTCCCGTAATCTGGGCATACACCGGATAAAATCCGTAGGTCACGTCCGCGAAAACGGCCGGCGTATGCCGGTCACAGAAGGCCAGAAAGGCGAAATACAGCGCCTCGTCGGAACCGTTGGTCATCATCAGTTCCGTTTCCCGCAGGCCCGTCTCCGCGGCCAGGGCGGCCCGGAGCGCTCTGCATTCCGGATCGGAATACAGCTGCAGCTTCCGGCTCTCCGCCTCCGCGGCTTCCGTCACCGACGGATGCGGAGGAAAAGGGTTTTCATTTGTGTTCAGCTTGATATAGCGGCCTTCCCCGGGCTGTTCCCCGGGGGTATAGGGTTTCAGGTCCGCGTACTTGTCTGACAAAAAGCGGCTCATGTTCCGTCTTCCTCTCTGTGCCGGAATAACCGGATCCTTCCGGAATCTCTGACATCGGCTGATCAGTCCGCGGTCTCCGTACGGATCAGCGCGCTGCGGGCATGCCCTGTCAGCCCTTCCTTCCGGGCAAACAGAGCCACATCCTCCGCCACCCGGGCTAAGGCTTCCCGGGTATAATAAGTATACTGCGTTTTCTTCACAAAGTCATCCACCGACAGCGGGCTGGAAAAGCGGGCCGTCCCCTGCGTGGGGAGCGTGTGATTCGGCCCCGCCAGATAATCTCCCAGCGCTTCCGGACAGTTGCGTCCCAGAAAGACCGATCCCGCGTGCCGGATGCTGTCCAGGTAATCAAAAGGCTGGTCCACGCACAGCTCCAGATGCTCCGGAGCGATTTCGTTCGCGATGTCAATCGCCGTCCGCAGGTTCTCCGCCACGATGATTTTCCCGTTCCGGTCAATGGACTCCCGGGCAATTTCCCGCCGGTCCAGCAGCGGAATCTGCCTCTCCAGCTCTTCGCTGACCCGCTCCGCCAGCACCGGACTGTCCGTTACAAGCACGGCGCTGGCCACCCGGTCGTGCTCCGCCTGGCTCAGCAGATCCGCCGCCAGGTGCGCAGGATTGGAGGCTCCGTCCGCCACGATCAGGATCTCGCTGGGGCCGGCGATCATATCAATGGAAACCAGCCCGTATACCTGCCGCTTCGCCTCCGCCACAAAAGCGTTTCCCGGCCCCACGATCTTGTCCGCTTTCGGCACGGATTCCGTTCCGTAAGCGAGCGCGGCAATCGCCTGCGCGCCGCCGCATTTAACGATGCGGTCCGCTCCCGCCGTCCGGGCCGCGGCCAGGATCGCCGGATTGATCTTCCCGTCCTTTCCGGGCGGGGTGGTGACGATAATCTCCTTCACTCCCGCGATTT
Organism: Clostridiales bacterium; assembly: GCA_015056205.1. GTDB lineage: Bacteria > Bacillota > Clostridia > Christensenellales > Aristaeellaceae > Aristaeella. The sequence continues at coordinate 10,945 of SVGS01000012.1, forward strand.
TCGCGGGAATAATATCCATCAGCACCGTGGAGGGATAAGCCGCTGTGCCTCCGGGCACATACACGCCCGCCCGGTCCACGGGAATGACCTTCTGGCCCATGACAATCCCGCTTTCATCATTCAGGATGAAGGACTGCCGGACCTGGCAGCTGTGGAATTTGCGGATATTGGCCGCCGCCTTCTCCAGCACGGCCAGGAAGGACGGCTCCACCTGGCGGAGCCCTTCTTCCATCTCCTCCGGGGTAACGGTCAGGCTTTCCGGCTTTGCCCCGTCAAAGCGGGCGGTATACTCCCGCAGCGCCTCGTCGCCCCGCTCCTTCACGTTGCGCAGGATCTCGGCCACCGTCTCCTCCACGCGGACCGTAGGCATGCTTCTCGCGAAGATTTCACTGTTCGGAACCTCTCCGTATTTCATGATCCGGATCATTCCTGCTTCCCTCCTTTATCCAGCGCGGCCGTCAGCCGTTCGATCGCTTCCGTCTTGAACTTGAACCCGGACTTGTTCGCAATCAGCCGGGCCGAAATGGGAACAATGGTTTCAATCACTTCCAGATGATTCTCCCGGAGCGTCGTCCCCGTTTCCACAATATCCACAATCACGTCGGAAAGCCCCAGAATCGGCGCGATTTCTATGGAGCCGTTCAGGTGGATGATGTCGATATCCCTTCCCCGCGCCGTATAAAAATCCCTGGCGATCCGGCTGAACTTGGTCGCGACCCGCAGGGTCCGGTCCGGGGTGTCCCGGAACCCTTCCGGCGCCGCGACTGCCATCCGGCACTTCCCGACTCCGAGATCCAGCAGCTCATACACCTCGGGCCGGTATTCCAGCAAAATATCTTTTCCAGCCACTCCGATATCCGCCGCGCCCCGCTCCACGTAAATCGCGACATCGGACGGCTTCACCCAGAAGTATCGCACGCCGGCCTTCTCATTGTCAAAAATCAGCTTCCGGCTGTTCTCCAGCAGCGCGGGGCATTCAAACCCCGCCGCAGCGAACATTCCGTAAACCTTTTCTCCCAGCCGTCCCTTGGGAAGCGCGATATTAAGCATCTTTTTCCGCCTCCTCCGTCAGCCGTTCCAGCAGATCCAGAAACACGGCGAATCCGATCGCCCGGTCCTTTCGCCCCATGGTACGCATCAGCGCGTCATACTGTCCGCCGCTCAGCACGCAGCCGGGAATCCCGCTGATAAATCCCTTGAATACGATCCCGTTATAGTACTTCAGGTTCCCGGTGGCGGAAAAATCAATCTGAACCCGGCTCTCCAGATCCGTCCCCGTAAACACGGTCAGGGCCTGTCCCAGCTCTCCGGCCAGATCGCCCACGCCGTTCTCCGCCGCCAGCTGGCGGATGGCGGGCATTACGGCGCGGGGGGATCCGTACAGTCCCAGCAGCCGTTTCAGCGGTTCCTCCGCCCCTTCGGCCAGGCCGTTCTCCCGGCAGATCCGGCTGATTCCGTGCAGGTTTTTCTCCCCGGCGCATTCCAGAATCAGCTGCTTGACCTGCCCGTTCGGAGACAGGGCGTCGGCAAAGGCTTCCAGAATGCCCAGATGGCTGATCTCCAGAATAAAATTCCCGGCGCACAGGCGCAGGCTCTCCGCGGCCAGCTTCAGCACCTCGGCAGTCTCCGCCCGTTTCAGGTCCCCCGTACATTCCAGCCCGACCTGGGTCTGCTCCCGGAAACCGTCCGCCGTTCCGGCGACCCGGTAAACGTTTTCGTGGTAATACAGCTTCCGGACCTCTCCGGGCGTATCCTTTCCGTTTTTCACGATGGACAGGGTCACATCCGGCTTCAGCGCCATCAGCCGCCCGTTGGTGTCCGTAAAGGTAATCACCCCGTCGGAAAACAGAAAATCCCTGTTCCGGCTGTACAGGTCATATTCCTCAAACTTGCTCATCCGGTACCGGCTGTACCCGTATCCGCTGTACAGCCCCCGCAGCCGGAAGCCGATCTTTTCCCGGGAATCCAGCACCCGATCCTCCACGATCATTCGCTCTTCGTCTCCTCGTGATTTATTTCTTTACCATGCTATCACTTTACCGTAATAAAGTCAAGTCCCTTTTCCGAATCTTCTATCATTTTCGACTGAGTCGCGTTTTTTCCTTCCTCTTTCCGTTTTTTTGGTTACAAGGTCATTACAATTCTGCGCATCCCCTTTTCAAATGATTTCCCCTCCGATATAATATATCAGCGTCGTTACAGACAGCTTCACAGGGAGGTTATCCTCATGAAAAAGCGTATTACGGCACTTTTGATTGTTCTCATGCTTCTGACAGTCGCCGGCGCGGCCGCGGCTGCCACCTACTATCACGTCAACACCAGCTGGCTGAAGCTCCGGGATCAGCCCTCCTCCTCCGGCGGGGTGCTGGACAGCTACCGGGAGGATTTCGCCGCCACCATCGTGCAGAAAGTGAACGGTACCTGGTCCAAGGTGAAATTCACCAACGGGAAGCAGGGTTACGTGATGACGACCTACCTCTCCCCGACCAGCCGGACCTATTCCGCCTGGGTCACCACAAACAAGACTTACGTTCGTTCCGGTCCCTCCACCACCTTCTCCGCCCTCTACACGCTGAACAGGGGCTCCAAGGTGACGGTGCTTTCCCATGGCCGGTCCTTTGACTATGTCCGGAGCGGATCCGCCTACGGCTATGTGCGCAACAACTATCTCAGCACGAAGTCGGTCAAGAGCGACGGCAGTCCCACCGCCGCCGCGCCGGTCGCCGTCCGCGGTTCCCGCACGCTTTCCGGTACCGTCTACGTCACCTGCCCGAACAAGGGCTCGGTCAACGTTCACACCCATCCCGGCATGGGCTATGCCAACGCCTACCGCGTCCGTTACGGCTATGCGGTCCAGGTGGAGGAAAAGGTGGATGACTCCTGGTACAAAATCTCCTACGGCGGCCGGAGCGGCTATATTCTCGGCGAGTACCTGACCTCTTCCCGCCCGGCCGATGCTCCCGATGAACCCGCGCCTTCCTCCGAAGAGGAATCCGCGCCCGCTCCTTCCTCCTCCTATCCCTTCACGGGGACCATTACCTGCCCCGCGGGCGAGAAGGTCAACGTACGGGCCGGCGCCGGTATGGGCTATACTCACCTGGCCCGCCTGGATCCCGGCACCGAGGTCACGGTGAACGGTCTGACCAACGGATGGTATCATATTTCTGTGAACGGTACCGACGGCTATGTGATGAAGAAATTCATCACCCGCTGAGAAACGCCCCGGCGCCGGACGGCAGGATCATCGGAGAAGGATGGATAAAAGGATGAAAAGCAGAAAAACCGGCGCGGTGACGATCTTCATCGGCGCGCTGCTGACCGTGGTCTTTGTGGTAGGCCTGATCTGCTCCAAAAATCCCGGCGCCCTTCTCTCCCCCCGCCGCTATGACTATACGCTGGAAGCCTTCTGCACCTTCTGCCGGAACTGGTATATCCCGGCCGGCATCATCGGCATTCCGATGTTCCTGATCTCCCTGCTCCTGGATCTTCGCAGGGACGCAAAGGATAAATCCGGTTCCTGAAATGAATTCAAACTTCGGCACGCTTACAAAACGTCCGCGCCTCTTCCGGCGCGGACGTTTTGATGCTGTCCGGGTTCTTCAGTTTTCCACGGTAATGTAGTCCCGCAGAATGTAATGGAAAGAGGGAGAAGAGCTGTCCCGGTGTTCCGTATACCCCTTGTTCAGATCGATGACATCCGCGGGATCGGTAAGACTGATTCCCGTGTAATTTCCCCGGAACACATCCACCCGTCCCGCCCGTAAAGCTTCAATGGTGCTCAGCATCTTTTCCTCCGTACCGGGCGCGGCCAGATGCTTGTTCAGCTCCAGCATCTGCACCCAGTCCTGATCAAATCCGGCGCTGATGTCCTTTCCGTGAACATGGCCGGGCACCGTCTCCTCAATCGCGCTGTGCTTCATCAAGGCCTTCACCGCCCCGGAAATATAGGGATACCAGTTTGTCCGGATGCTGACCAGATGCGTGGAAGGGGCGACGTCCATCATGCTCTGATGATATCCGATATAATAGACCCTCTGTCCTTTTTTGGCGGCGTTCTCGCAGGCGATTGCCGGCCCCATCGTGTTGGTATGCTGCGAAATAATCACGCATCCCTCCTGGATCAGCTCCGTGGCCCGCTGCTTTTCCAGGCTGTAACTGCTCCAGGTTCCCGTCTTTCGCACGCGCATTTTTGCCTCCGGCGCTACGCTCCGGATGCCCAGCAGAAACGCCGTGCAGCCGGAAATCACCTCCGGACTGTCGTTGGCCGCCACATATCCTACCTGGGCGTCCGCCGGCAGAAGGGCGCCGCTGTCCAGCAGTTCCCGCAGTTTCATTCCGGCGATGATACCCGAAACATACCGGGCCTGATAGACCTCTCCGTTAAAGGTGTGATAGTTCTCCGCCTGTCCCTCCAGGCTGATATCCGGCAGGGAAACCTGGCAGAACGTCACTTCGGGAAACTCCCGGGCCAGTCTGGGAGCCACATCCGTATCCAGGTTGATAAAAAGGATTTTGCAGCCCTTCCGGATCAGCTCCCGCATCGGTTCTTCCGCTTCCCGGCTCAGCACATTGCTCCGGGCCAGCACCTCCACCCGGTCTCCGAATTCTTCCGTCAGCAGATGCTGAGCCTGCACAAAATTCCGGGTATAAGGCGTGCTTTCATCCTCGGAATACATGAACCCCACCTTCAGGATCCCGCTTTCCTGGGACCGGTTCCAGAATCCGAACAGGAAAGAGGCTGCCAGTAAGACCAGCGCACAGATGACTGCCGTGACAAGATAATATTTCTTCATGCCTGCCCGCCTCCCTGTTCCGTTGTTCCTTTCTCCTCAGCGGTTTCCGTCTCATTCTTCTCTGCGGCTTCCGTTTCGTTCTTCTCGTCAATCCGGAAGAAGTCCGTCCGCTCCTCGTTTTTGGCGCCGGTTGCGATGGTTTCCTCCACCTTTTCCTCCGAGTTCTTCATATTTTCCTGCGCTTCCCGGGTATTTTTGTACATCGTGTCCAGATCGATGACGCCGTCCCGGATCAGCTTCAGCAGGATATCCACGAACTGCGGATCGAACTGAGTCCCCCGGCCCTTTTCCAGTTCACCCAGCACAACGTCCAGACCCATCTGTTTCCGGTACACCCGGTTGGCCGTCATGGCGTCAAAGGCATCCGCCACGCCGATCATCCGGGCATACAGCGGGATTTCCTCGCCCTTCAGGCCGTAGGGATATCCTTTTCCGTCATAGCGCTCGTGATGGAAGGTGCAGCCGTCCGTCGCGTGCTCGATCAGCGTGAAATCCTTCAGGATCTGCGCGCCTTTGAGCGTATGGGATTTCATCTGGGCATATTCGTCATCGGTCAGTTTGGTCGGCTTATTCAGAATGTTGTCGGGAATGGCAATTTTCCCGATGTCATGCAGCCGGGCTGCCCATTCCACCTGATCGCATTCTTCCCTGGAGAGCCCGTAAGCCTCCGCGATGGAGCGGGAATACTTCGCCACGCGGCTGCTATGCTCGCTGGTCCGGATATCCTTGGCGTCCACCGCGCCGGCAATCGCCATCACGGTCTGTTTGCCCATCTCCGCCTGGCGGTTCGCCGCTTCCAGCTCCGCCGCCATCCGCCGCTGTCTCCGGGCCATCAGCAGTCCGGTGACCCAGATGACGGTAAAGACCGGCACGGTGAGGATATAGAAGATAAACCAGCTGTTATCGTAAAACTCCTTTTCTTTGACCAGATCGTAGGTCCGTTCCGCCAGCACGTTCTGCCGGTGGCTGTCATACACGGCCAGATGGAAGGTGTATTCTCCCGCCGGCAGATTGGTATAGGCGATCGTGTTCAGGCTGTTCTGCGGCACAATGGTCCATTCGGTATCGAAGCCCTCCAGATAATAGCCGATATCCGGCTCCTGGATCGTGTAGTTGACAACCTCCGGATACAGTTCCAGCCGGCTGACGCCCCGGGCCATCCGGATCGGGCTGTTGCGCTCCACCCGCCGGATCACTCCGTCCATTCTGACCGACCGGACGTCCATCCGGTAGGCGACGGTATTGGCGCCGTACCGGTTGGTATTGACCACAAACACGCCGGTGTCACAGGGCAGATACAGTTCGCCCGTCTCCTCGCTGAACCAGCTCCAGCTGTTGGCTGTCAGACTGCTGTTCAGTCCCCTCCGGGAATCCAGCAGATCGTAGGTAATTCCGTCCTTGCCGCTCAGCAGCTCGCTGCGGTCCACCACATAGATTCCGGCGCTGGACATGACGTAAAGCGTGTCCATTCCCCGGATCCAGATATCATAGTTGTTGAAATAGGGGAAATTGTTCAGCGGACGGATCGTATCGTCCGTATTCATGTAGCACAGCCCGTTGCTGGTCACCACAAAGACGCCCCCGGTCTTGGGATCCCGGATGGTGCGCAGAATCACCTCCGAGCTCAGACCGTCCGCGCGGGTCAGCATCCGTACCACCTTCCGGTTCTCAATGACGGCGATTCCGTTGCCGTCCGTTCCGGCCAGAATCCGTCCGTCTTTCAGTTCCGTCAGCGTCAGGATCATGGAGCTGATCTGTCCTTCGGAATACAGGATCGTATCCTCTACCCGGTGATCCCGGATGAAGCTGATTCCCGTATCTCCCGCCGCCAGGATCGTCCCGTCCCTCAGCTGAGTAACGGTCCGGGCCCGGTTGCCGAAGCTCCCGTCGTCCCGGTTATACCGGTGCTCCGTCCCGTCCGGTTCAATCTCCAGCAGGCCGTTGCCGTACAGGCAGACCCACAGGTGATCCTGATCATCCACGTACAGGCAGCGGATGCGCTGTCCGGCCAGCGCCTGCGTCCAGCGGTTGAAAAGCTGCTCTGTTCCGTCCAGGTTCACAACATCCAGTCCCAGATCCGTTCCGATATAGTAAGCTCCCTGCCACTCCGCCACGGAATTCACGACCCGGTTCTCCATCCCGGCCGTACTGTAGATATCGCGGAATTCCGAGGGGGCCAGCCTTAACAGTCCCAGCCGGCTGGAGGTGAACCACAGGTTGCCCTGATAGTCCATCTGCATATTGTCGATGGAGTTGTTGAACTCATTGGTGTTGATCTTCCGGATCTTCCCCGCGCCGTCCAGATAGCCGATTCCGTTATCCGCCGTAATGAACAGCGTTCCGTTTTCCAGGTAGTACAGCGCCTTGATGCTTTTCAGTTCCTGCGTTGGGATCACCCGGAGCAGTTCAAAATATCCCTTGCTGATATCATATACGCAGATCTGCTGTCCGGTCGTCCCGACCAGCAGATGTCCTTCCTCGTCAAAGGTGCAGGACTTATAGACTTCTCCCCCGCCTGTCATCTGTCGGGAACAGAGAATCCGCCCTCCGGACATCAGAAACAGGGTGCCGCTGGAGTTCACCACCGCCACATGGCCCCGGTCGTCCGCGGCGGAATCATCCGCGTAACTGACTTCCCGCAGGGTGTTCAGGATCTTCAGCCCGCAGTTCAGGGTCAGAATCTGCATGCTGCTGGTCGTGCCGATATAGTAATATCCGTCCGAGCTCCGGACAATGGAACGCACGGAATTAGCCGGCAGCCCCAGGCTCTGGTCCACGACGTTGACGACTTCTTCATTGATCAGAATGGTCAGGCCGTTATCATTTGTTCCGATCCACAGCCGGCCTTCCTCATCCACATACATGCAGTTCACATTGCGAACGGAATCATACTGATCCTTCCACCGGAATTCCCGTCCGTTATAGCGGTACAGGCCGGCATAGGTTCCGATCCACAGAATTCCGTCGTTGGTCTGCACAATGTCGTTGGCTTCGCCGCAGGGAAGTCCGTTGTTGCTGGAATAGATCGTCTGGACATAATCCCCGTAGTTGATTTCCGCGCTTTCCGGCTGTTCCGCCCGGGCTCCGGCCGGAATCATGCTTCCGGCGCACAGGCCGGCCGCCAGCAGCAGCGCCAGCGCGGAGGCCGCCCCGTTCCCGGCTTCCGTTTCCTCCGTTTGATTCCGCCGGGTCAGGCTTCGCAGACCCCTGCTCAGTTTCATCACCAGGAAGAGGATGATCAGAATCACCAGCTTATCCAGCAGCTCCACATACAGCTGTCCGATGAGCACCGACGGAATGGCGGGGATTCCCTGTTCCTTCATGAATCCGCTCACCGCGTCCCCCCACAGATTGCCGGTGCTGCCGTTTCCCAGCAGCAGATTGATCGGAAGGCTGATCAGCAGCGTGACAAAAGCCGTCATGGCGCAGACGCTCAGCGTCCCGAAAAATGTATCCAGCGACCGCTTTTTCCCCGCCAGGCCGACCACAACCGCAATCGCAACGCTGACAGCGCAGTAATACCAGGGATCTCCGCTGGCGATATAAAACAGCAGATTGGTGGTCAGCCCCACGATCGCCCCGCACACCGGACCGAACAGATAGGCGCAGAACATGGTTCCCGCCGAATCCAGCCACAGAGGCCAGGAATGCGCGTTGCTCAGGGTACTTCCCGCGTAATTGAGAGCCAGACACAGCAGAACAAACAGACTGTAACCCGGCAGCTTCCACTTCTTCATGTTCTTCCTCCAACGTTCCAGGCTGGGTTCTTACTGCACGCCCAGCTCCTCCGCCCGGGCCTGTGCCGCTTCCAGCCACTGGTGATACAGATCCTTTTGAATGATCTCATCAATGACGCCGTTTACGAAGTATATCAGCTGAAGTTCGCCCTTTTTGCCGGCGATCCGGTCCCCCTCAAATTCCTTGTCCAGCAGAAAGCGGATGCCGTCCACCATCATCAGCTTCTCTTCCGGATGCTCCTGAACATAGGCGGAGCCGGTGGTCAGATCCACGCAGGCCGCGTCCGCCTGGCCCGTCCGGACCGCCTCATAGACTCCCTGGGTCGAAGGAAGCCGGCGGAATTCCTGATAGTACAGAATGTTCTCCGCTGCCAGGCTTTCCTGCACGGAAACGCTCTGAGCAACCAGAATCCGGTCCGCCAAATCGTCCACGGTCTGAATGTTCTCCGCGTCCTCCTGCCGGATCAGAATGCCGGATCCGGACATCTCCCCGGTAAAGTAGTATCCTTTGCTCATCTCGTTTGTCGCCGCCCGGGAAGGCGTAAAGGACAGGGCGGAGATCACCAGATCGCATTCATCCTCCGCCACGGCCTCCAGCACATGGCTGAACTCCATGGGGATGATCTCGAGCCGGACCCCCATCCGTTCCGCGATGAGCCGGGCCATCTCCATATCCGCTCCGACATACTGATCCTGCCCTTCCCGAGCCGGGTCGATAAACTCCTGGGGCGGAAAATTAGGCTCTGTCCCGACGCGCAGCACGCCGGCTTCCCGGATCTTGCGCAGCACGCCCTCGGCATAATCCGGAATGCCGCCGGAAATATCCATGGATTCCTCCACAAAATTCAGGCTGTTCTCCGTATACAGGATATCCTCACATACCGCTCCGGAGCCGCACAGCGCCATCATCACCGCCAGCAGCAAAGCCATGCCCTGCAGGATCCTCATCCGCCGCATGCCCATCCCTCATTTCTGCTTCATGGTCATTCCTGTCCGCCCGGATCCCGTTCATGAACCTTCCGTTCAGCCCGGCTCCGTCAGCCCGGAAAAGTCTTCTTTCACAATGTTTTATTTTATCAGGATTCGGCAAAAAAAGCTACTCTTGCCCGAAAGATCGTCATGGCGCGGAGCATGAATTCCCCCCTTGCTTATATGAAAGATTCCTTGCGTAAAATGAAGCTTTCATGACTGATTGTTAATGCTTATTTCGCCTTTTTGTAACAAATTATTGATATACTGAACTGTCCTCAGGGAATGATCCGGGGCCGTGGTTCGTTGAATGAGTGCGATCCCCCTGTCCCCCCTGGACTTTTCGATCACAAGGAGGTTTGTACCGTGAAAAAGTACGTCGCGCTTCTGCTGGCTTCTTTGCTGCTCTTCGCGGCGATCCCCGCCCTGGCGCAGGAGGTTTCCTGTCCCGCCGGTGGCTTTACGCTGACTCTGCCGGATTCTTTTTCCGCCGTCTCTCCCCTGCCGCAGGATCAGGATCTGGTCTTCGCCTGGCAGGGAGGCGGCATTTCTGTTCAGGGCTATGCCACCGCCATGTCCGGGAAAGTCCGGTTTAACGATCTGTACCAGATTCTGACCGGGCAGGAAACGGAATCCGGCTCTCTGACGATCCGCGGGGTGGATATGCTCTACGCCCGGGGAAGCGACCAGCGCGGGCCCTATTCTCTCTATATCTGGATGCATAAGAACGTCCGGGTGGAGCTCTACTTCTATTATCAGAGCCGGAGCGATCTGCTCGATATCGATGAAATGATTCACTCCCTGGTGCTGAACTGAGTTCTGCCTGCCTGACCTTCCGGATTCCGGCGCGGTTCCCCCGCGGGAATCAGCCGGTCCAAACGAAAGCGGAGAGCTGTTATGCTCTCCGCTTTCGTTTGGTTTTTTATTTCTCCGGATAGACAATCAGAGACTCCACATCATAGCCTTCCAGCTTCTTCCGTCCTTCCAGGCCGGCCAGCTCCATCACGAAGAGGATCCGGACCACCTTGCCGCCCAGACGCTCGATCAGATCTACCGCGGCCCGGGCCGAACCGCCGGTCGCGATCAGATCGTCCACCAGCACCACCTTCTGTCCGGGCTTCACCGCGTCCTTATGAATTTCGACCTCGGCCTGCCCGTATTCCAGATCATATTTCTGGGAAAGGGTCTCCCGGGGCAGCTTTCCCTTTTTCCGGATCAGCACAAATCCTTTTTTCGTCCGGTCCGCCAGCGGAGTTCCGAAGATAAATCCGCGGGATTCCGGTCCGGCCACCAGATCAAAGTCCAGGTCCTTCACCTTTTCTTCCAGCTGATCCAGCGCCAGCTGCAGTCCGTCCGCGTCCTGCAGGACGGAGGTAATATCCCGGAACAGGATACCCGGTTCCGGAAAATCCGGGATTGTCGTCACATAATCTTCCAGCCTCTTCGCCATCGCTGTTCCTCCCTGTCTGATCTGTCCGTCCTCAGGGCGAGCAGACTTTTTTGCATTTTCAACAACGCTATTATACCATTCCGTGCCTTTGGCCGCAACCGTCACGCCTGTTTTCCGCCGCGTTATTTCACGGTGATCTCCGTCGTGGCGGTCACCGGAACCGGAGCGCCGTTGGCTGTGCAGGTCACCTTGATCACGGTTCCGGCGGCAGCGCCGGGCTGGATGGTCAGCCGTCCTTTCCGGTTGATCACGGCCGTTTTTTCATCCGCGTCCACGCTCCAGCTGACGGTCCGGATACCCGCGTTCAGCGGCAGAAGCTTCGCGGAGAAATTCACGGATCTCCCCGGCCGGGCGGATCCGTTCCAGCTCAGCTGAACGGACTCCACCGGAATGGCCGCCTTCAGCGCAATCTGCGCCGCCTTGCCGCCCGGTTCCCGAACGACCAGGTAGCCGTTTCCGGTTCCCAGCGCCCGGACCTGCACCGAGCCGTCCTTCAGATCCGTCACCTCGAACAGGTTCGGCCGGGTCGTTCTCCAGAACAGGTCCTCCGCCGGCATCTCCTCCGGAATCATCACCGCCCGGACCGTCGTCGGTTCCGCCGCTCCGACGTAGAGCATCAGATCGCCGGAATCAATGGAAATCCCTTTGCTGACCGGAACCAGCCGGATGCGCCGGGAAGCCTTTGTGCCGTACGCTTCCGATACCGCGGTGACCACGACCTCGGTCGTCCGGGTCAGCCCGGAAGCCGCCGTCAGCCGTCCGTCGGAAGTGATGGAGGCCGCCTGTGTCTCCCCGCCGGTTTCCGCGTCCGTGACCGTCCACCGGAAGGCTTTTTCCTCCGGCGTCTGTCCCAGGTTCTCCCCGGCATACCGGGCCGTCATCCGGATCGACCGTCCGGCGCCCAGCTCTTCCGCTTCGTCCTCCGCGGTCACGGTCAGCCGGGCGTCCGCCTGCTTCACCGGCGCCTGCTCCGGATCATAGTGAATCTGTTCCGCCAGAAGACGCAGATCCTTCATGGTAACGGGAATCAGGCTGTCCTCCTTCATTCCGGCTCCGGTTGCGTAAACATTCAGCGTCAGCAGCCGGTTGTTCCGGCAGTAGGCGATCTCGCCCATCCGGTATACCTGTTGATTCTGGCCGTCCGTGGTATAGGTGTAAAGCCGGGCGTAATGCCCGTCAATCCGCATGGTTTCCGTCTGCAGGTTCCGGGCCTTTTCATTGAATACGGTCCCGTCGTAATAGGCCAGCGCTGCCTGGTCGTCCTCCCGGAAGCCGCCTGTGATCGGATCCGTCCGCGCCTCGATGACCAGGCCGGCTCCCTCCGCTCCCGTCCCGTAGCCGCGATAGATCCAGCCGTTCTCCCGCTTTTCCGACACGTGCATCTCCCACGCGTCGCCGGAAGGCGCGGGCACCTGGAATCCGGCTTCCGTCTCCGTGGTGGTTTCCGTCAGCCCGCTCAGCGCCCCGTCCACAATCCGGATCTGGGTCTTGATCGCCGCGCCCGGTTCCGGGGTCAGGACCAGCGTCAGCGGCTTTCCCGCCGCCGCTTTGCGGCTTACCGTCAGCACGCCGGTCTTTTCATCGATCTCCGCCTCGTTCCCGCTGACGCTCCACCGGTAGGTTCTTCCGGCAGCCGCGTCCACGTCCGTCACCCGGTACTGTCCCGTCTGCCCCGGCATCAGCCAGGCCGGACCGGTAATGGAATACGCGGTGGCCTGCACCTGGAAGGGCAGGGTCCAGGTCAGGTTCCCGATGCTGCGGAGGATCTTCAGATCGTACATTCCGAATGCATCCACCGTATACAGGTCCTTTTCCGCGTCCCGGCTCATCCCCGGAAGCGCTTCGGGTTCGATGGCCAGCTCCGTCGCCGGCTGCGCATATCCGGAAATCAGGCAGTAGGAAACATAATCCTCACGGACGATGGCGTTCAGCGCCTGCTGAGAGGTGAACTGCTGTCCCGGCTCCATATAGAATACCGGATCCACGTACAGCTCCGTCAGCGAAGGCGTCTCCGCGTAATCGAGGACGGTCAGCGATTCCTCCTGTTCAAAGGTTTCTCCCGCCGTCTGAAAGCTAAGCCTGAACCGGGCGGTTCCCGCTTCGGTCAGAAGGCTGTTGTCGATGGCCACCTTTCCGTCCGCCGAAACTGTCACCGCCTCCCGAAGCTTTTCGTCTCCCTCCAGAAATACGGCTTCCGCCCCGTCGATCGGATCTCCCGACAGGCTGGCTACGGCAAAGGTCATCTCCCGCGGCGTCACGTTTTCGGGCAGCTCCGCCGTCGTATAGACCCAGGAAAAGAACTGATCCAGCTCCTCCCGGTTGATCCCATGCGCCTTCTCCGTGTCCGCCGGCGCGGTTTCCGCCGCGGCCGTCTCCGCCGTCTCCGTCTGATTCGCTCCCGTGGTCTCCGCCGCTTCGGCAGCCGCCCGGCCGCCGCTCCGGACCGGGTTTCCTCCCCAAATCAGCCATCCGGCCAGTACCAGAGCCAGTCCTTTTTGCCATCCCGCTTTTCCGTTCATACTGTCAGCCTCTTTCCGTCCTTTCCCGGGTTTCTGATTCCCGGATTGTTCCAGCCGTCTCTTTCCGGCCGCGCGCGTGCGGACTTCTGAAAGCAGCCGGACAGGTAATCTGTCCGGCTGCTGCATGATTTTTCAGGCCCTCAGGTGGCGTCCGCCCAGACCGCCGTCACCGTCACAACCTCATTCTTCAGGTAGTACCGGTCGCCGGGGTTGTACTGCGTGTCAGAGGCGGGATTCGGAGCCACCCACTTCTCGTTGTCCTTCTTCACGGTCTGGATATTCCAGTACAGGAAGGTGTGGCCTTCCCATTCCGGCGCGTCCAGCAGCTTCGGCGCGTTGGTCAGCACGGAGCGCACCACATAGGGATCGGTCGACCCGTTGATCGTGCCGCCTTCCGGATAATAGGTGATCACGGAAGGAACCCGCTCCAGCGTCACGGACAGCATAACGCCGCCGCCCCGCGGCACCGTCAGATAATACTGTCCCTTCGAATTCCGCCCCAGCTTCACCTTCGTGTCGGTTCCGTTGAATGCGTTCTTTACCCGGTATCCGAAGGGCAGGTTCACCTTCATGGTCACTTCGTCGCCCTGATGGGCTACATTGTATCCCTCATAATCATAGGTGCCCTCGGTCCACAGCTCGCCCAGTTCCGGCTGCTCCACCTTGATGATGTACTGAATCTCCTGCTCGAATTCCTCATCTGCGCCCAGGAGCTCATACTGCCATTCACCCTTGTCATCCATATAGCTGTGATACCGCTCCGCCAGATTGCCGTTTTCATTCTCCTCGATTGCCCAGACCGTGAGCGTGACTCCGTCCGTCACTGTCCGCTCATCCAGCAGCACGCTGGCCAGCTCGCCGGACACCGTTCCATCCACGATGACATCCATCTTGCTCTTCTCATAGGGCATATCGATGACGATTCCGCCCTCTTCAGCCGTCACATCACCCACGACTTCAATGCGGGTCGTATCTTCCGTTTTTTTGGATTCCTCCGTCTGCTTTTCCTTCCAGACATTTCCGAGGCTGTCATACCAGATCACGTCATTCCCGTCAAAATGCCGATACTGCTTAACCTTGATCTCTTTCCCGTTTTCATCCGTGAAGGTATACCACTTGTAATATTCGTCGTCATTGATCGGCATCTTAATATCCAGGTCTTCTGTTTCCGTTGGTCTCCAACTGGAAACCACGATCCCATCACCCGACGAAACCACATCTCCGTTTACGAAAAGATCAATTTCTCCTCCGTTATTGGATGTGCTGATCGCTGTGGCACTCTTTCCGCCCTTCGCTTCAACCCCGCCGTCCAGAATATCAACGTCCACGGATGTTTTATCATCCTTTACAAAAATGGAAAGCCCTGTAGCGTCTTCTCCGCCTTCCGCGTAGATTCCTTCGCCGACGGTAACATCAACCTTGCTTTCACCGTTAGCATACACTCCCATACCAATGACATCTTTGTCTCCGGTTACCGAGATGTCTCCTTCCACGGTGCCCTCAACCGTACTGCCCTTCTCAGCATCGATTGACACACCGGTTGCCAAATAATATCTATCATCCTTTTTTGTTTTTTGAATTGGGTCATCTTTCCCCAGCAAGGTTTCATCCTGGGTGACAGAGATAGATCCGCCGACCGTAAAGCTTACGTCTCCGCCGTGATGTGCATTGGCATTAATACCGGTTGCAAACTGCCCCGCTTTTACATTGAGATCTCCGCCGACCTTGAGCTCCGTTGTTCCATAAAAAGCTTCTTCGTTAGCACCGGTTGCCCTATTTTCTCCCGAGACAGAAAGATTCTTTTTGATATCCACCGAGGCCAGCGCGTCGTCACCGGCATACTCCCGTACACCCGTAACAGGGTCGCCTTTTCCATCAGTCTTCTGGTTTACATTCACATCACCGGTAACTTCGACCCTCGTCTCGCTGCTCTTCACATCGCTGGAAATATTAATGCCTTTTTCGGCAAATTCACCGGTTACATTAAGATCGCCATTCACCTTAACCGTCGTCTTCCCGGGAATTCCTTTTGCAACCTCTTTTTTTGCTCTTAGAAATTTGCCGTTTTTATCATAGTATACCTTATACCGTGTTCCGTCAGGGAAATGGATCCATTTAAATATCGTTCCCTTCTCATCTCCCTCTTCATCAGAAGGCTTTTCACCACCCACTTCCGCAAACGTAAGATCAAGTGCTCTGACTTCTTCCTCGGTTGCATCTTCACTCTCTTCATTATCCAGATCATAACCAACATCAATGCCGCTTCTCTCGGCGTTTATATTCTTTGTCTCAACCTTTACATTGCCGCCGCCATTATCAATATTAACAGCAATATCTGCTGTAACATTATCGACTTTCACATCGACTCTGCTGTTTTTCCCTTCAGTATCAATATCGATTCCGGTAGAAGGATTATCTCCCGTTGCTACAGCTTTTACGTCTCCCGCGTCTACTGTAACATCGCCGTTTTCTGATTCGATATCAATTCCGGTAACAGCTTTACCGGTTGCTGTTACATCATCGACATCTGCATCCACCGTTCCGCCGTTCTTAGCTTCGATATTGATCGCTTCGTCAGCATATTTCATGTCTTTTGCTGTAACATCATCCGCATCCAAGACCACGTCACTGCCATGGTCAGCAACGATATCGATCGCGGATCCTCCCTCAGAGGTCACATCTTCCGCATCCACAACCACAACAGCGTCGTGATCTGCATCGATATCAATCGCAGCTTTACCAGCATCCAGATTTGTCGCGGTGACGTCTTCCACATCCACCACCGCGACTCCGCCGGTATTAGCGTCGATATCGATCACAGGAACTCCGTCGGCCGATACATCACCCTCATCGACAACTTTCTTTTCCCCGTTATTGACATCCACGTCAATCGGCGGATCATCCGCCAGCACTCCCGCCGCATAGGACAGCATCATGGTCAGCGCCAGCAGCAGCGCCAGAATCTTTCCAAACTTTCTGTTCAATTTCACTTTGATCTCCTTCCCGCCGCATAACGGCGTCCCGTGAGAAATAAAGACAGCGCTGACCTGAGGTCAGTGCCATCATGATATCAGATATGTCTCAACCATCTGTCAATAATTATTACTTTTTTTTAACATTTTTCCAAACTTTTCTTGCGGTAACGTTTCCGGTCCGGCTTGAACCGGTTTCCCTTTTCCCGTATAATGCTTCTGCGGCAGAAACCCGGCCTGCCGCAGAAATGAACCCATCACACTGCACGAGGTGTTCTATGCGGAACCTGTCCAGACGGTTTTTCCTGATGCTCCTGTCCCTGGTCATCCTGCTGCCTGTCCTGTCCGCCGAAGCCTCCGGCTCCTGGCAGACCTTTACGGAATCCACGGTGCCGGACACGCTCGGCTTTCTGGTCCAGGAGTATACCGGCACGGTCACCGTCACCTTTCTGGGCGACTGCACGCTGGGAGGAGAGGAACGGTCGCGCAGCAGCGCTTCCGGATTCGTCCGGACCATTGAAAAGAACGGTTACGGATGGCCTTTCCGGAATCTGCTGACGCTGACCGGTTCCGACGATCTGACCGTCGCGAATCTGGAAGGGGTTCTCTCGGACCGGGATCTGAAGAAGCACAGGGTCCGAAAGGAATATAACTTCATCGGCCCCTCCGCCTATACCCAAATCCTGCGGGAGGGTTCCGTTGAATGCGTTACCCTCGCGAATAATCATTCTCACGATTATGATACCGTCGGCTATCAGGATACCAAAGCGGCCCTTAAAGACGCGGGGATCGCCTATTTCGGAACCGACTGCCTCGCTGTATGGGAAAACGAGGACGGTCTCCTGATCGGTTTTCTCGGCGTTTCCGGCTCCCTCTCCGGAAACCGGGCCAAAGACTATCAGAAAAAAGCGGAGCTGCTGAAAAGCATCGGCTGCTCCGCCATCATCACCGTCATGCACGCCGGGACGGAATATGAATACACGCCGGACGCTTATCAGGAGCAGATTGTCTCCCAGGCCGTCAAGGCCGGCTGCTGCCTGGTGGTCGGTCACCATCCCCACGTCATTCACGGTTTCAATATTGTGGAAGGGATTCCCGTAGCCTACAGCCTCGGCAACTGCTCCTTCGGAGGCAATGCCCGTCCGCGGGATTTCGACGCGCTGGCGCTGCGGGCGGATCTGCATTTCGAGGAGGGCATCCTGACCGGCACAACCCTCCACTTTTATCCTCTTTCCATTTCCGGAAGCTCCCGGACCAATGATTACTCGCCCGTTTTTCTGAAAGGCGCGGAGGCGGAACGGGTGCTGCGGAAAATGACGGATTCCACCGGCTTTGACCTCGGCTCCTTTGATGAATCGGCCGGAGCGGTCATTACCGTTCCGGCGCTGTCAGCCGATTAACCGCTCCAGTTCCCGGGCAAACGCTTCCTGATAGGCTTTCTGTTCTTTTTCCATCTCATCGGATGAAATGCGGCTGATCCGCTCCGCTCCGGTCCAGCGAAGCTGAGAGGCCGCTTTTTCTGTCTTGATCACGACCTGGGTATATTCCGGCCCGATCAGGAGCAGCCGCATCGCAGTCTCCGGCTCCAGCAAACCGCTGCTGATCATTCCCAGCGTATCAAAAATCGTGTCGTTGGCAATCGGCCCCAGCACCACATCCACCGCCAGGCCGTCCTTCAACCTGCGGTTCTGAAAAATATACTGAAACCATTCCTGATTCCGGGTGAACCGGTGAATCAGAAGCCCCCGCTCATCCAGTTCGTATTCATTCACCACCGCGTTGTTCCCGGCCCAGCGGCGGGTAAAATCCCGGTCCGGCGTCAGATAGAAGCCCCATCCGAAGTCCGCGTTTTTCCGTCCGTGATGGATATCCGGATTCCGGATCTCCCGGTCGCTCGTATGATACAGCTTCATCACTCCGTCTGTTCTCCCCTCTCCTTCCGCAACCGAATCACGGTAAACAGCTGCGTCCGCTACCTGCTTTTTTCCCCGGCCGCTTTCATCCGCGCTCCGCGGAATCCACTTTGCCGGGAAAAGCTGTCAGCCGGCGTACCGGTTCTCCGTCCATCCGTACCGGCCGTACGCTTCCCCGCTCCGGCCCGACGCGGCCTGCGCCTGCCAGGGAGCCCATTCGCCCGGACGATAGCGGCAATCCCCGGCCCGGGCCACCTTCATCCCGTTCCGCGCGCGGTCCCACTCCGCCATGAAGGCGGACGGATCCGGCCGGTTGAACATCATCTGATCCATCTCCTGCCGGTCCGGCATGGCATACGGATAATACGTTATCCTGCTGTTTTCCATCTGTCTTTCCTCCCTCACTCACAGGTCCTTCAGCACTTTGATGGCTACGCCCTGAATCTCAAACTCCCGGCCGAACATCCGTTCTTCCGGATCCCAGCCGCTGTTCTCCGCCCACAGAAAATACCCTTCGTCATCCCGGCACAGTCGCTTCACCGTGCTCCCGGAACCCCGGATATAAGCCAGCACGATATCGTCCACCCGGGCGGACTTCCCGGCCGCGCAGATGATCACATCCCCGCTGTCGATCCCGGCGTCCACCATGGACTCCCCCGAAACCTTCTGAACGGAAAACTCCCCTTTCCGCCCGTCCACGAAAAACGGCGGAATGGATACGATGGATTCAACCACCCCGTCCACCTCGTTCGGCGCGCCGGCCGCCGTGGCCTCGGCATAGGTCTTCGCCAGCCGGGGATTCAGATCGATCTTGTCCAGCAGGGCGGTCCGGATCTCCCCCTTCTCGTACTGAATCATCCCCAGCCGGTCCATCGCCTTCAGATAGCCGTACGCCCCGGAGCGGCTCATGGTAAACTCCCGCGCGATCTCCGCGGTGCTGGGCGTCGCGCCGCCGTTGGCCATCGCGTATTCCTCCGCAAAAGCCTTGATCCGCTTCATCAGCTCCTGATCCTTTGACCGCATGTCCGTCCTCCGTTCTATCGTGAACAGCTGTTCACGATAGATATATTAGCACCTTTTTTCCGCTTTTTCAAGAGGGAAATCAAAAAAGCCGGGAGCCTTTTCCGGGCTTCCCGACTTTCCTGATTCCGGTCGATTCGTCTGTCAGATGCCGGTTTCCTTCAGCATCTTCTCCCATTCTTTGATAATGGACCGGTCTTCAAAATAATTGATCCGCATCGCCTGCCGCACCCGGGCCAGGGTCGCATTGGTCTTTTCCACTGCCCGCGCCGTGCCGGCCTGAATGATCTCATACACCGCGCCGATATCCTTTTCCCACTTCGCGCGCTCCTCGCGGATGGGAGAAAGCGTTTCCTCGAGCACCTGAATCAGGAACTTTTTGCAGGTGCCGTCTCCCAGGCCGCCCCGGCGATAATGATCCTTCATTTCCTCCAGATTCGCGTAATCCGGCAGATAGCGGCTGAAATGCTCATCCGTGCACAGCGCGTCCAGATAAGTGAACACGACGTTCCCTTCCGTATGGCCCGGATCCTCAATTTTCAGGTGCTGAGGATCGGTAAACATTTTCCCGTTGACCTGTTTCTTCACGGTCTTGGCATTGTCGGACAAATAGATGCAGTTCCCCAGGCTCTTGCTCATCTTGGCCTTGCCGTCCACGCCGGGCAGGCGGCGCTGCGTCTCGTTTTCGGGAATCATGGCCTTCGGCAGCACCAGCGTTTCCCCATAGGTTTTGTTGAACTTCTCCACGATCTCCCGGGTCTGCTCGATCATGGGCAGCTGATCCTCTCCCACCGGCACCACCGTCGCGTCAAAAGCGGTAATATCAGCCGCCTGGGAGACGGGATAGGTAAAGAAGCCGGCTGGAAGGCCTTCATCCGCAAAGCCCCGCATCTGAATTTCCGCTTTGACCGTGGGATTGCGGCTCAGCCGCGCGGTCGTGACCAGATTCAGGTAGTAGAAAGTCAGCGCGTGCAGCGCCGGAAGGGCTGACTGAATGCAGATGGTCGTCTTCTCCGGATCAATGCCGACCGAGAGATAATCCAGCACCACGTTGATAATGTTCTCCCGGATTTTCCCCGGATTATCCGCGTTGTCCGTCAGCGCCTGATCATCCGCGATCAGAATATTGATTTCGTCAAATTTTCCGGAGTTCTGCAGCTCCACCCGGCGCTTCAGGCTGCCCACATAGTGGCCGAGATGCAGCCGGCCTGTCGGCCGGTCTCCGGTCAGAATGATCTGTTTCTGTGCTTCGCTCATATTCTCTTCCGTCCTTTCCGTCCAATGGCGGTATTCTATCACAGTTTCCCGGATTAATCCAGCTTCGCGGGAAATCCCCCATAAGCTTTCCGGGAAAATTTCCTGATATTCTCTTTGAAAAATCTCCGCTCCGTCTTGGGAAGGCTCCGGTTCCGCCTTGCCGGCCCGGCCCCGAACAGCAGGTTGGTTCCGGTTTGTTTCCCCGCTTACCGTTTGTTTTCCGGCCGCAGCTCCCCGGAAAAGCGAAGCAGAATCTCATTGGCAGGTTTTCCGTAGGTGCAGTATCCGTTCTGATCCGGTCCCGTCTGTTCCGGGTAGAGCCGGGTCGCGCTCCAGTCCCACCATCCGGTTCCCCGAATCCACGGATTCGCCTTCAGCGCCGCGATGAACGCCTCATACCAGCGCGCCTGGGTTTCCGGATCCGTGCCTTCCCCGAAACGCCAGTCATTGGGACGGGTGTCGCTCTTTTTCCGGGAGGGGCATCCGCATTCCATGAACAGGAAAGGCTTTCCTTCCCGTTCACAGACGGAGCGGATTCTCACAAAATTCTCCTCCAGCTGATGGATCGGATAGTATCCGGAGGATGAGATCAGATCCAGCGCGTCCCACCAGGACACATTGCCTTCCTGATACTTGTCGCAATTATAGGTAATCGGTCCGTGGTAAATTGCCCGCACGCGCGCGATCAGATGCCGCCATTCCTTTTCCCGGCTGTCCGTGCCGACCGTTTCGCATCCGATGCACAGCATGTCCGTCCGGTTTTCCTCCGCCATTCCGGCCACGCGGCAGACATGTTCTTCCCAGGAGGCAAACCATTCCGCCCATCCGGGTTCCGTAGGAACGTCCTGATCAAAAAAGCGGATGTAAGCCCGCCAGTAGCCGTCTCTGCAATTGACCATCGCTTTCAGAATCACGCGCAGCCCGAGCCGTCCGGCTTCCGCGCAGACCGCCCGGACATCCTGCTCATCCATCACGTCCGGATGTTCCGAATCAATCCGGGTGGAATAGGTATGATCCTGCCAGGCGCACACCGGCAGAATGATCGCGTTGCAGCCGGTCGTCCTTTTCATCTCCGCCAGGGACCACTTCCAGCCGTTCCCCTGCGTAAAGCCTCTTTTTTCACAGAATCCCCAGGTATACGCATTCAGAAACACCTCGCCGGCCTGTTTCATCTGTCCGCTCCTCCGTTCCGTTTGTCTGTGCCTTCCCTCTCCGGCCCTTCGCAGTCCGGATTCTTCCCGTCCCGCTCCGCCGGCCGCTGTTTCGCTCTGTTTGCCCGATAATATATAATATCTTCAGCGGTTTGGCAACAGGAAATGAATCAAAGCTTTCGACCTTAAGCTGACGTTTATATCAAATAACAGTACTGCAGAAATCAATGATTTCCTGCCTTCTTGGAATAATGTCTTCTTTATGTTCCACGGAGCATAAGCCCAGATGTCCCGACGAAACAATTTCCAGATGCCCGTAAAAATGTTCAATGCTTGAAATGATCCTTTCACATTCCTTCATGCCCGGACCGGTTCGCAGAGCAATGGAATATCCTTTTTCCCCTGCGGGAATCGTGGCATGCGGCTCATGCGTGTTGCACCAGGGTGTGCATCTGTCAATGAAGGCCTTGAACTGTCCCGGAATATCCGCCCAATAGGAAGGCGAAACACAGATAATGACATCCGCCCGCTCAAATTCCTTCATGATTACGGGAACATCATCCTCGAGGATGCATTTTGCGGAAAGATGACAAGACCGGCATCCTCTGCAGAATCCAAACTGATAATCGTCAATACAGATGGTTTTGACCGTCATTTTTTCAGACAGCTGTGCTGAAACGATCCGGGTTATTTCTGCCGTTGCGCCGGTCTTCACCGGACTGCAATTGATTATGAGTGCTTTCATCTTGCTTCCTACCCCGCAGTCAGGCATTTCAAAAATCCGCGATGATCCCTTCCGGCCATCTCCCAAAGATCATACCATATTTTCGATAAAAGCGGGAGAAAAAGCGGGGAATATCCGTATCTTTGGGTGGAACTAATCGAAACATGCTCCTCCGTTATTCATCAGGAGACTGGCTCCCGACGGCGTAAAATACTCCTGCTCTTCCGTATAACGCCTTCCGGGAATGCCGGCCGGTTTCTGATCTTCCGGAATCTTCTCTCTCTCCCACAGGCTGCTGATCAACGCCGTCTGATCCTCATAGATCAGCTGCTCCCCACGGACATATCCCAGGCTGTCGTCCTCCGTCCAGTAGTATCGGCAGATTTCTCCGCCGGCCGTATAAGCCGGCAGATTGCTGACCGTCGCCATCCACCCGCTTCGCTCATACAGCAGGACCGGCAGAATCATTCCCTCCTGATTCCACAGCGTCAGCCGGACCCGTTTAGGTCTCATGCCGCTTATGTTTCCTTCATCATTCCAGATTTTCCGAACGCGCAGAGTAACCGGTATCCCGGTTCTCTCCCGGTTTCCTTCCGCTCCCTCTGCTGCCGGGGGTTGCTCGGAAGCCGTTTTTGTGCTTTTCCCGTTTACCGTCCCGGAAGCAGTCTTTGTGCTTCCCGCTCGTCCGCTGCTCCCTGCTTTTCCGCCGCCGTTTCCGGCATTTCCGGCAGGGACTGTATTCTGGGAGCCATTGTTATTTGTGTTTTCCGCGCCATAGACGATCTGGTTCCCAATCCCTGTTCCGTTTACAGCCGAACCCGAGCCGGAAAAGTTTCCGGAGGCAGTGTAGTTTCCTGTTCCGGACGCCTGACCGGAGTTGTTATTACTGCCTGTTCCCGAAGCACCTCCGCTGTTTCCGGTTCCCGTGTTATTTCCGTTGCTTCCGGTTCCCGTGTTATTGCCATTGCTTCCAGTTTCCGAATTGTTACCGTTCTCCTGTCCACCCGAATTCCCGCCGGTTGTTTCGGAGCCCTGGCCGTTGCCGGACCCCTGTTCGCTGCCCGAACCCTGACCGCTGCCGGACCCCTGTTCATTCCCCGAACCCTGTTCGTTACCTGAACCCTGGCCGTTGCCGGACCCCTGTTCGTTGCCTGAACCCTGACCACTGCCCGAGCCCTGTTCGTTGCCGGAAGTCCGGGAATAGGTATTCACAAAGGAAACAGCCTGAATACTCTCGTCAATCAGCACAGTCCTGTTCCCGGAAGAATCGTCGTTTACCGTTCCGTTTCCGGTGCTGATCAGCATAAAACCTGTCGTTTCCAGGTTGTCTTCGGTAAAGGTGATCCTGCTTCCGACAGGAAGATTCTCCATCAACCAGGTAAGAGGATCTGTCAATCCGTCTCCGGTACAGGCATCATCCCCGGTGAATGTCAGCGTCCCGGTTTCGGCTGAAACGGCCCGGATTCTGAAATCTTTCGGAACATGATCTGTTCCGCCAAACCTTGCTGTCAGGGTAATCGATCGGGTCATTCTGACAGTGTTTGTATAGTTCAGATTCATCGGTGTCTGGCTTGTTTGTCCTGCCGCTACCGTGAATGTCTGGCTCCTGGCTTTCTCTCCTGTCGGCATCTGAAAGCCGTAGGGGGCTTTTGTCTGGACAAAATAGTATTCCCCGGGTTCCAGTTCATCCATCGTAATCTGCCCATTTTCATCAGATACCAGAGGAGCCACGTTAACCTTCCGGTCATTCTCATTGGATTCCGGCATCGCAAGCAGCCCGCTTGCAGGCTTTCCCTTGTTCCCATCAATCCGATACAAATCGAATTCCGCCCCAGCCAGCGGATTTCCGCTGCTGTCTTTTACGGTAAATATTACGCTTCCCTTTGCTTCCGGCTGATTGGTCATCTCAAGCGTGAACGTTTGTTCGGCTGACTGCCCGGCCTTCACCTCAAATGTTCCTGTTCTTCTGTCCATCGCATCCGGCAGAACATAGCCGGTCGGCGCTTTTGTTTCCGCGAAATAGTATGAGCCCGGTTCCAGGTTGCCGACAGTGATCTTTCCCACTGCATCGGTGATCAGTACAGCTGTATTAACCTTCCGGTCTTCCTCATTCCCCGTAACAAGATAGAAATCAAATTCTGCGTCGTTCAGCGGTTCATTTCCGTTCAGAGCTTTCAGTGTCAGCGTAACGCTTCCTTTCGTCTCCAGCTGGTTCGTCATGACAACATTCAGCATCTGAACTGCACTCTGTCCCGCCGCTATGCTGCATTCTCCGCTCTTCGCCGCGTTCCCCGTAGGCAGCACATATCCACTCGGCGCATTGGTTTCAGCAAAATAGTACGTTCCCGGATTCAGATCACTGATCGTTATCTGCCCCTGAGCATTGGTTGTCAAAGTTCCGTCATTGATCTTCAGATCGTTTTCTTCTCCGCTTCCTACCCGATACAGCTCAAACTCTGCTCCCGGCAGTGCCATATCCCCACCTGCAACTTTCAGAGTCAGAACGATTGTTCCCTTCGCCTCCGCCTGATTGCTCATCTCAATTTCCATCGGCTGAAGTACTGCCTGCCCCGCTGGAACGCTGCAAGTCACGCTCCTCGCCGCGTCCTCTGTCGGCAGCACATATCCACTCGGCGCTCCGGTTTCAACAAAATAGTACATTCCCGGATCCAGACAGCTGACCGTAATCTGTCCATGATCATCTGTTATCAGAGTTCCGTCATTGATCTTCAGATCGTTTCCTTCTCCGCTTCCTTCCCGATACAGCTCAAACTCTGCTCCCTGCAGTGCCATATCCCCACCTGCAACTTTCAGAGTCAGAACGATTGTTCCCTTCGCTTCCGGCTGATTGGTCATCTCAATTTCCATCGGCTGCAGTACTGCCTGCCCCGCTGGAACGCTGCGAGTCACGCTCCTCGCCGCGTCCTCCGTCGGCAGCACATATCCGTTTGGCGCTCCGGTTTCAACGAAATAGTACGTTCCCGGGTTCAGATCACTGACTGTAATCTGTCCCTGAGCATCTGTTGTCAAAGTTTCATCATTGATTTTCTGGTAGTTCTCTTCTTCGGTTCTTTTCCCATACAGCTCAAATTTCGCTCCCGGCAGCCCCGTGCTTCCGCCTTCAACCTTCAAGGTCAGAACGATTGTTCCCTTCGCTTCCGGCTGATTGCTCATCTCAACTTCCACCGGCTGAAGTACCGCCTGCCCCGCTGGAACGCTGCGAGTCATGCTCCTCGCCGCGTCCTCCGTCGGCAGCACATATCCGCTTGGCGCTCCGGTTTCAACGAAATAGTACGTTCCCGGGTTCAGATCACTGACTGTAATCTGTCCCTGAGCATCTGTTGTCAAAGTTTCATCATTGATTTTCTGGTAGTTCTCTTCTTCGGTTCTTTTCCCATACAGCTCAAATTTCGCTCCCGGCAGCCCCGTGCTTCCGCCTTCAACCTTCAAGGTCAGAACGATTGTTCCCTTCGCTTCCACCTGATTGGTCATCGCAATTCCCACCGGCTGAAGTTCCGCCTGTCCTGCCGCTATGCTGCAGTCTCCGCTTTTCGCCGCATCCTCCGCCGGCAGCACATATCCACTCGGCGCATTAGTTTCGACAAAATAGTACGTTCCCGGATTCAGATCACTGATCGTTATCTGCCCCTGAGCATTGGTTGTCAAAGTCTCCTGATTGATTTGCCAATCGTTTTCTTCTCCTGTTCCCTTCCGATACAGATTAAACCTTGCTCCCTGCAGCGCTATGTTTCCGCCTGCAGCCGTTAACGTAAGAGTGATTGTTCCCTTTGCTTCCGGCTGATTGGTCATCTCAATTTCCACCGGCTGAAGTTCCGCCTGTCCTGCGGCTATGCTGCAGTCTCCGCTTTTCGCCGCATCCTCCGCCGGCAGCACATATTCACTCGGCGCATTAGTTTCGACAAAATAGTACGTTCCCGGATTCAGATCACTGATCGTTATCTGCCCCAGAGCATCCGTTATCAATGTTTCAGTATTGATTTGATAATCGTCTTCTTCTCCGTTTCCTGCCCGATACAGATTAAAGTTTGCTCCCTGCAGTACCGTATCTCCGCCTGCAACTTTCAGAATCAGAACGATTGTTCCCTTCGCTTCCGGCTGATTGCTCATCTCAATTTCCATCGGCTGAAGTACTGCCTGCCCCGCTGGAACGCTGCAAGTCACGCTCCTCGCCGCGTCCTCCGTCGGCAGCACATATCCACTCGGCGCTCCGGTTTCAACGAAACAGTATGTTCCCGGGTTCAGATCGCTGACCGTAATCTGCCCCTGATCATCTGTTGTCAAAATCTCCTGATTGATCTTCTGATCGTTTTCTTCTCCAATTCCCTCACGATAAAGCTCAAATACCGCTCCCGGCAGCCCCGTGCTTCCGCCTTCAACCTTCAAGGTCAGAACGATTGTTCCCTTCGCTTCCGGCTGATTGGTCATCTCAACTTCCACCGGCTGAAGTACTGCCTGCCCCGCTGGAACGCTGCGAGTCATGCTCCTCGCCGCGTCCTCCGTCGGCAGCACATATCCACTCGGCGCTCCGGTTTCAACGAAATAGTATGTTCCCGGGTTCAGATCGCTGACCGTAATCTGCCCCTGATCATCTGTTATCAAAGCTCCATTGTTGATCTTCTGGTAGTTCTCTTCTTCGGTTCCTTTTCCATACAGCTCAAATGTCGCTCCCGGCAGCCCCGTGCTTCCGCCTTCAGCCTTCAAAGTCAGAATAATTGTTCCCTTCGCCTCCGGCTGATTGGTCATGCTGAGCGTGAATGCCTGTTCTGTCGACTGCCCGGCCTTCACCTCAAAGATTTCTGTCCTCCTGCCCGTCTCATCCGGCAAAACAAAGCCTGCCGGTGCCTTCGTTTCCACAAAATAGTATGTTCCATGCGATATATTCTCAATCAGGATCTCACCAGCCTGATCTGTTGTTAAATGAATCTGATTTTCTTTCTGTGCACTGCCCGTGCGATAAAAGTCGAATTCCCCTCCTGCCAGCGGGATTTCCGTATTCGCCCGGGTCAGCTTCAGCGTAACCCTTCCTTTCGTTTCCGGCTGATTAGTCATGGCGACTGTCATTTCCTGAACGTCCGCATGTCCTGGCTCTATCGTGCGTTGCGCACTGTTTTCATTTCCGCCTGTCGGAAGCACATATCCTGCCGGGGCACCGATTTCCCGGAAATAATATGTCCCCGGATCCAGTTCTGTAACTGTGATTTGTCCGTTTGCATCTGTCCTTAATTCCTCTTCATTGACCGGCTGATCATTTTCCCTGCACAGATTAAACGCCGCTCCGGGCAAAGCGTTGCCATGACTGTCTGTCAGCGTAAGCGTTATTTTCCCCTTCTTCTCCTTCTGATTGACCATACTGACAGAGAAGGTCTGTTCCGCGGTTTCCCCTGATTTCACCGTAAAAGATTCTGTCCTTCTGTCATTTTCCCCGGGCATAACATACCCAGACGGTACACTGAGCTCTGAAAAATAGTATGTTCCCGGATCCAATTTCTCATATGATATGATTCCGTTCTCGTCCGTTACCAGATCTCTTGTATTGATTCTGGCAGCATTTCCCTGATCTTCCGAATAGAGATCAAACGCTGCTCCTTCAATCGGTTGATTGTTTTCATCTTTCAGCGTCAAAACAGCTTTGCCTTTTGTTGGTTGCGAAATAGATACTTCGTAACTATTTCCATTCTTCTTAGCCGAATACAGGTACCCTGTTTTTAACGATCCTCTGGTCGATGCATGGGCTATAGTCGGAGAAACTGACGCACTTACCTCCTGAACCATTACAGTACTTTCACCGACATTTAGATTGCAATTCTCTTTGGCAGACGAATCCCAGCTTTCATATGGGAAATCATACATACCCGCACTGGTAAATGTATATGATTCACTGAATTCACTAATCTCCTTATTCTCATAATATATATTTGTTCCGTCCCGATATGCACACCAGATATAGATTTTATACCCATCCGACTTAATATCACTGAGCCTTGCTCCGTTTGTGTTGAGTTTTACAGTAAAGCTCATGGACGTTGACCCGGCGCCCAAAAGCATAGCCGATCCCTTTGCCCCAAGTCGCAATGTCTGTATTTCATTTTCCGGAGGAATGAGCGGTTCTGTCTTCTCTCCTATTCCCTGTAACAATCCCGGCTTGTCAGTCTCCGGAGTCTTCTTTGCTTCTTCTGCCGGATCGGATTGACCGAGGTCATCATTCAGATCAGTTCCTGCTGCGTCTTTCTTTGATATTGTCTGATCGGTTTGTTCTGCCGTCGCCCCTGCCAGCTGGGCCTCCGCTGTCAGGTTCTCATCATCCCGGTTTCCGGTATAATCCTGATCTTCCGTTTCATCTGTTTCTTCGTCTTTATCTTCGTCGGCTTCTTCATTGATCTCATCGGCATTATTGGCTTCATCTGTCTCTTCCGGATCAGCTGCTTCACCGGGCTCGCCTGGACTCTTCCGTAAAGTCATTTTCAGCGCGGAATGCCCCCGGTTGATCTGCTCTTCATCCGGTTCCTCATCCTTCTCTTCATCCGGTTCCTCATCTTTCTCCTGACCCGGCTCCTTCACAGATTCCGAAGCTTGCTCTGCCGGGTTCACCTCTTCATCCTCCGGATCCTGCCCGTCCGGATTCTCCGGTTCATCTTCCCGCTCCTGTTCAGCTGCGTCCCCGGACCCAGTCTGTTCATCCGCGCCGGATTCTTCCGGGTGTTCTTCCGATTCATTTCCTTCCGGATTCTCCGGTTCTCCCGATTCCTTTTCCTGCTGTGTTTCGGATGCGTCATTCTCTCCGGCTGCGGAATTCGTTTGATCGGCTTCTTCCTCATTTACCGCATCCTCTTCAGACAGATTTGTTTCCGGGCTGGCTGGCACATCAGGCTCATTTTCTCCCGCTGCAAGGCCATGCAGCGGCCACGACGAAAAGATCAGACAGACAGCCATGAATACAGAGATTATGCTCAAAGTCTTTTTCGACATAAAGTGATCTCTCCCGTCTTTTCTCTTCTCAGATGATCCATCAGCATAATATGAATCGGTCAATATGCAGCAGAAAACAAATATCCGTGAGGCGCAGCTCATTCGCAGGTGCGTTTGTTTCTATTTTATTACATTTTTATTTCATTTGTTAATTTTATATAACAAGTTTATTAGAAATAAGCGCAAAAGTTTTCATTTTTTGCTGTTTTCCGGTCCCCCGGCTGATGAAATTGGAAAAAGACAGGAATTCAGATTCTTTATTTCAGGCTCTCTCTTCCCAGGAAAGCATTTCTTCCATCATCTGTACAATCTTTTCGAGTTCTTTCGCTTCAACCGAAGAAAAGCGATTGAGAACCGGACTGTCGATATCCAGCACTCCGATGACTTTTCCCTCATGATGAATCGGAATCACAATCTCTGACGCGGAAGCGCTGTCGCAGGCGATGTGTCCCGGGAACAGATGGACATCCGGAACGAGGATGGTTTCATTCTTTTCAACCGCCGTTCCGCATACGCCTTTTCCTGCTGGGATATGAATGCAGGCCGGTTTCCCCTGAAACGGTCCGACCGTCAGCCGGCCGTTCCGCATCAGATAGAACCCTGCCCAGTTCAGCTCCCGAAAGGAATCCATGATCAGCGCCGACAGATTGCTCATGGCCGCCACATACCAGGGTTCGCTCTCCATCAGGGCTTTCGCCTGCTCCGCCAGCATGCCGGCGGATAATTCCTTCAGATAAAATCGGTTCATCGTGGAATGAACGACAAAAGGCGGCCGATCGATTTCCGTATAACCGGTCTTCTGATAAATATGCAGGGCTGCCTGCAGACTGGTATGGGTTTCCAGATAAATCCGCCTGTAGCCCAGTTCTCTCGCTTGATCCTCAATCCGCTGTATCAGGCTGTATCCAAGGCCTCTTCCTTTGGCCTCCTCCACCAGATACAGTTTCTGCAGCTCGCAGCAATCAGGGTAACCGTCGAATTCCGCCAGTCCGATTCCCCCAAGCAGTTTTCCCTGCTCTGTCAGGACAAAATAGGCGCGCCCGGGCCGGGCGTAAAAATCGCTCAGATGATCCAGCCCTTCGTCATAATACGCGGTTCCCGGAATATCCAGATGATATGCCTTCAGATTCTGCCGAATCATCTCCGCTACCGCTTTGTCAAATTGAGGTTCCAGCTTCCTGTATTCCATCCTGCGCTCGCTCCCGGATCTGTCTTTCTTTTTCCCGCTTTGCCGTTCCGGCCGTCCGTTTCCGTGCCGGTCTCCCGCTCAGAGTTCTGAACGGTCCGCGGTACATGTCTGATATCTTACCAGTTTTCATTCTTTCTGTCACCTGAATATGCATCTGTAGCCATATCGGTTATTCATCTGCATTGTTGCGGCAACAGAAAAAGATCGGATGGCTTTCGCTTACGCAGACAGCTGTCCGGAAAGCGGTTTTGCCATCCGATCATGAGGTGAGTTAAAGACCGTACGACTGTTTATGAACAGCTGCATGATCCGGCCCGTAAGGGAAAGCGCAGGCCGAACGTTCGACGGTGATCTCCGTATGATGCCGGATTTATACCCCGGTCATAAATTCATTCCACATGTCAGCAACCTTATGTAAAACTTTTTTCCCCCATTCATTCACTTTGCCGCCGCCGGCCACATTGTCCATTTCTTCGTCAGGCAATTCTTTGAGGACATCAACTCCTTGCTCTTCCAGGAAGGCCGCGAGCGCTTCTTCACCTTTTCCCACTGCCTCCGTCATCTCCTTCTTCAATGCTTCATCGGTCTCGGCCTTCTTTTTGAACTCCTGAATTGTCATTTTCCTTTCCTTCCTTTCTATCAGCGGGATGGTCCCGCAATTTGAATCATCACTCAGAAACAAGACCCTCTTCGATCATTGTCTTCAGGCTCTCCGCGGCTTTCTGGCTGCCCTTCTCCGCCGCAGTCCGGTAATATTCCGCAGCCTTTTCATAATCCTGCTCCACGCCGGCGCCCGCACGATACATATCCCCCAGGCATTCAAAGGCATCGGCGTGGCCCAGCTCAGCGGCTTTCTGAAAGTATTCCATGGCCTTTTCATAGGATTTCTCCACGCCCTGTCCTTCAGCATACAGCTGTCCGATAAACATGAGCGCCGGAACATGGTTCAGTTCCGCGGCCTTCTGAAAATACTCCAGCGCTTTCTCATCAGACTGCTTCGTGCCATATCCGTGTCCATACATCACTCCGACGCTGTACAGGCCGTCCGGAATATTCTGATCCGCCGCCAGCTGATAATACTTCAGCGCTTCCTGATAGGATTGTTCTACCCCCTGGCCGTAATAGTACATATTGCCGATCGGGCAGTAAGCCAGCGCGAAGCCGTGTTCCGCCGCCAGCAGATAGTTTTCCATTGCTTTTTCATAGGACTGCTCCACGCCCTGTCCGGCTCCGTACGCAAATCCGACGTTGTAGTATGCCTGTCCGGAACCCATACCGGCGGCTTTCCGCCAGTATTCCAGCGCTTTGCCGAAGTCCTGCTCCACGCCGTGTCCGTAATAATACATGGAGCCGACAGAACATACACTCTCCGCGTCGCCCTTCTCCGCAGCTTTCAGATGGTACGCCATGGCTTTTTCATAGTCCCCGGCGCCATATGCGTCCTTGCCTGCCTGATTCAGTTCTTCCACGGTCATTTCGTCCGGTGCGGATTCACCGAGCGCGGTACCGCAGCAGACAGTCAGGCACAGGCAAATCAGCAGCAGATACAGAATAGATTTCTTCATCGTTCATTCCTCCTTTTTTCCCGGTAATACAAGCCGAAGCCTACGGAAGCTTCAGAATAGACGCTGACCCAAAATCGTCATCGGACCCTCTCACATCCCCTCTGGCCGGCTGGGGAGGCAGCCTGCCGATCATACCTGTTCACACCACGAACCGTTCCGGAGAACATGCCCGAAAAAGGCCCGATACCCTTCGCACAGATAGTTCCTGTTTCCCCACAGCCTGTCCTTGGGACAGCCGCCGAAGCACAGGCGGATGTACGGGCAGTCCAGGCATTCTTCCGGCAGACCGTATGTCTTATGCATCCCGAAATCCCGGTTCCTTTCCATCAGGACGCCGAGATCGGTTTCCATGATGTTTCCCAGGCGATACCTGGGAAATGCGTATCGGTCACAGGCGTATACATCCCCGTTGACCTCCACGCATCCGGAATGCCCGCAAAGGGGATGATGGACGCACAGGCCGGACGGAATACCCCGAAGGTTGCCTGCCGTCACGTCGATGATCTGCACATGTTTCCGGTTTTCATCCTGCCGTTTCCATTCGTCGAATACCGTGCACAGGAAAGCGCCGTAGCCTTCCGGCGTTACGGAGAAAGGCATCAGCGGATGCTTAATCCGGATCCCGTGGATGCCGGGCGGTTCCGCAAACAGCTGGCCGCCCTCTTTTTCGTATTCAGCAGGAAGGCTTTCTACCACCGGAAGAAACTGCATCCAGTCTGTCCATTTCCGCAGAAATGTGTAGACCTCCTTTGCCTTATCCTGATTCGCGCGATTTACCGTGGTCAGGGTGTTGAAGGAAACGCCGTGCTTTTTCAGCAGTTCCATTCCGCGCAGCGTATCCGCGAAGCTGCCGGCGCCCGCTGCGGTTCTTCGCCAGGTGTTGTGCAGTTCCTCCGGTCCGTCAATACTGACGCCGATCCGGAAGCGGTGCTCTTTGAAGAAACGGCAGAATTCATCCGTCAGCAGCGTCGCGTTCGTCTGCAGGGTATTGATGATCTTTCTGCCCTGCGCATAGCGCTTCTGGAGACGTACCGCTCTCTCGTAGAAATCCAGCCCGGCCAGGGTGGGCTCGCCGCCGTGCCAGGCGAATTCGATCTCCGCCCGTCTGCCGTGCATGGCGATGCACTGACGGATGCACGCTTCCAGCACCTGATCGCTCATACGGCCCGTACCCGCATGCAGAACCTTCTCTTTCCCTGTATAGTAGCAATACTCACACCGGAGGTTGCACGCACCGGATACTGGCTTGATCAGCATGGCATAGGTTCTGAAATCATCGGTCATTGTCCCCGGGACCTTTCCTGAAGTCCCTTGAGCACCTTCAGCAGATGCATCCCGTCGTCTGTGCCGATTTCTGCGGCAATTGTCCGGTTCAGCAGGTCGTTCATCTGCAGAATCAGTTCGGCGTTCGCTTCCCGGTCGGCAGCCAGGTTGACCATTTCATCCGGATCTGTTTCCAGGTCAAACAGCTGCACATCATTCTTTTCGAACAGTTCATCCAGTGTGGCTGGGGTGTTGAAGCCCACAGGAGAAAAGTACCGGACAAACTTATACCGGTCGGTCACAATGCCCCTTACCATTCCCCGGGCGCCGGTATCAAAGGAATAGGCGACGTTGCCTTCCGCGTCCCTGCCGAACTGCAGCGCCGTCATGGACAGCATTTCGAAGCAGAACAGGGAGGCGTCCCGGATCTTTTCCGCGCTTCCATCCATCAGGGGAAGCAGACTCCTGCCGGGAAGGTCCGCGGTGAGCTCCGCCTTCTTTTCGGAGGACAGGTTTGTCAGATCCACCAGCGTCGGCGCCAGATCCACATGGCTGGTCAGGGCGGACACCCGCCTGCCGCCCGCGTAATCGGGATGCACGATGATCAGGGGCACGTGGATATTGTTCTCGTACAGGAAGCCGCCCTTGCCCTTCAGGCCGTGGCTGCCGTGCATTTCGCCATGGTCGGCGGTGAATACGATCACTGTGTGATCCAGGAAGCCGTTGTCTCTGAGGTATTCCAGAATTCGCATGAGGTTGTTGTCCGAATCCTGAACACAGTTGAAATAGTAATCCTGGTAATCTTTCCACACTGCCTCGTCCCTGATGATGCCGGCAAACAGACCCCAGTGCGCTTGATAAATCCGCAGGGCATCCGGCACCTCCGGCGCGGAGAAATCAAAGTTCCAGGTGGATGGAACCGGAACGTCGTATGTTTTCTCATAAAGCGCGTCTTCCGGCTTTCCGCCAAGCTGCATGAACGGGCTTTGATAGCCGGTGGTATCATAGTTCATGATATCATGGGGATTGACCAGATTCACGTTCAGGAAGAACGGAGTCCCTTCTTTGTTCAGCGGAAGGCCGGTTTTGTCCAGCCATTCCAGTGTCTCGGATACGATCACCGGATCCTGGGTATTCCCTTCCCGCACTTTCCCGATGGAATCCGTTCCGCCCCAGTCCGCATAGCCGTAGCTCTCCAGATCGGTAAGCTGCGCGCCTTCATGCAGAATGCTGGCATCGCCCAGATGCCATTTTCCCTTGAGCGCCGTGTAGTATCCGGCTTCCCGCATCCTGTCGCCCATGGTAGTGAGCGAGTCATCCATGGCTCCCTGCCAGGCGAAATCCGTGTTGTCGATCATGCCGGTGTCCGTAATGTGCTTCCCGGTAAACATCACAGAACGTGAAGAGGTGGACATATTGGAGCAGGCGTAGTGTTTTTCAAAAGTCGTTCCCAGTTCCTCCAGCAGCTGACGGGCCTTCCATTCCGTGCCCGCCGGGTGCTCTGAAAAATAATGTTCCTGGTCCACTGTGATCAACAGAACATTGTAGCCGTTTCCTGCGGCTTCCGCCTTTGACTCCTCCGCGGATTCCGACAGCGCACACATCGTACCGGCCTGTCCCGTCAGCAGAGATGCCGTTAATCCGATCGCCGTGATCTTCTTGCTGAGTTTCATTCGCGTCCGTCCTTTCTTTCTATTCCTGATCCTTTGCCGCCTTACCTGATTGTCTTCTCCTTTAATGATATTCAGCTTCTCATTTTAAAGCCTGAAAGAATCACCTCCTCAGATCGATTTCATACATCCTTTAACCCGTAACAAACTCCCGCAGGATCATCCGCTTCAGGAGCTGGTATTCCTCCGTCCGATCCGCCTCGTTCTTCCCGTCATAGAGCAGGCCCTGAGCATATCGCACACCGACGGCCAGCAGGATGTGTGCTGTGGCAGCGAACATCTTTTCCTCCGGCATATCGGTACGGATCGTACCGTCTTTCTGTCCCTTATCATAGACGCTGTGGAAGTACCTGGCAAATTTTCCGACCGCC
This sequence comes from Clostridiales bacterium, assembly GCA_015056205.1. GTDB lineage: Bacteria > Bacillota > Clostridia > Christensenellales > Aristaeellaceae > Aristaeella. The sequence continues at coordinate 46,495 of SVGS01000012.1, forward strand.
ATCACATAAGGCTGAAGCTGCTCCTCCGTGGCGCCTTCGTGCTGTACATAGCTGTTAAAGTTCTGATTAAATCGCAGCAGATCCTTATGATGCGCGTACAGTTCCATGTAAAAGTCCACATAGAACTCCAGCTCTTCCGCCGCGCTCATCGCTTCAGCGTTCCGGATCTTCCTCAGCACCCGAATGTACTCATCGTATTCTTCCCATTTACGCGCTCCAATGGCCAGCACCAGTTCCAGTTTGACATTGAAGTACCGGTACAGTGTCGCGATGCCTACATGGCATGCATCGGCCACTTCCTTCATGTTCACGGACTCGATACCCCGTTCCGCAAACAGGCGAAACCCCGCAGCCATCATATCCTCCCGGATGGCCGTCATTCGGATCTCGTCCTTTTTGCCGTTTCGCATTCGCCTCAGTCCCTGTTCTATACGCTCTGTTTCTGATAATCAATATATCATTTTTGAGCACGTCTGTCAATTCTTCTTCAGGCAAAGGAAAACTGAAAAACCCCTGTGCCCCTGGGGATTTTCCGTGCGAAACGGAAGGTGGTCCCGGCGCTTCGCGGTCAGTGGAGATCAGGCGGCGGCCGGTTCATGAATGGATCGGAAACGAAAACGGAGCCGTCTGAAGTTCCGGGAAAAGTGAACCGCGTTGCTGGCTCAACGCGGTTCAAGGAGGATTCCTTTGAAGAAGTCTGTTCTCGTCCCTGCACCTGTATATACGCAGGCCGGGGATCGTATGGCAGCCGGACCGGAATCCTTTCTCCAGGATTATCTTCCGGATTTTCTTCCGGATTCTCTCGGAGTTTCCCGAACTGTCCCCGGCTCCCGGAGAGATTATTCGGCCGCTGCGCATTTCGTTTCGAAAGCCTCCGCCGGAACCGGGCGCGAGAAGAAGAATCCCTGAAAAATGATAGACAATACTTCCCTCCTCATCATTCAGGAAGGCATATCCATGTTCGTAGAGCGTGATATGATTCACAACTTCCGCCATCGTCGAATAATCGATTTCAATCCCGATGGCACCGATAAACCGCCCGTCATGATACACGGGCACATTATAGGAAATGACGCGGGCTCCCAGATTTTCCGTAATATAAGGCGGCAGCCAGACTCCTTTTCGGTCGCCTTCGGAACAGTAAACCAGACCAGCGTGGTGGTGTCGTTCGTGTCATATTCGGTTATATCCGTGACCTCGTGTTCCCGAAAGCCGCTGTCATCCGAATTCACGTACCAGAAACCTTTGATAGTCCGGGAGACTTCCGGATCAATCCGGTAATAATACGTCAGAACGCCGCTCGTATGATACGCCAGCTTCTGAAAAACATCACTGGCCCGGCCCATATGGGCCTGAAGGCTTGCGTCATCCACGCTGTCCAGATCCGTTTCAACATAGGCGGCAACCGTCCTGACCGACTGTTCCACATTCTGAAAATAGTAATTCAGATCTTTCTGGCCGGTTTCGCATAACAGAAGCAGCGTCTGATCCGCATCATGGCTTGCGATATCCCGTATTGCAACCATGCCCAAAACGGTGGCGACAATCAGTGCGATCACGATGGCGCTGACTGTCATCGCTGTTATTTTCGTTTTGATAGAGTGCATGAAGCAGTCCTTCTTTCAGTCTTTTTCCGTTGCGGGCAGGCAGGCGAAAGCGAAATCAGCGCGTTTCGAATGCCTTTCTGTCCATTTCTTCCCTTTCCTCCGGCGTTTCGCACGGTCTGAACGTGCCCTTGTTCCGAAGGCGGAACAAAACTTCGTCCAGAGGTTCCGGTTTATGATAATAGAATCCCTGCACGAATTCACATCCGATTTCCTTCACGAAGTCCAGCTGTTCCTTCGTTTCCACGCCCTCAATAAGGGTGTGGAGCTTCATTGCCTTGCACAGGTGAACCAGATCTCTCAGGATCAGACGGTTCGCGCCGTCATTGTCATCCAGATGCCGGATCATCTCCATATCAAATTTGACGAGCTCAAACCGGAATTTGCTGAACATGTTGAAGGATGAGTATCCGCTTCCGAAATCGTCCAGCCAGATCCGGTACCCGTTCTCCCGGAGGCTGCGAATCTGAAGCTGACAGCCTTCCGGATCGGCGGCCACCTCCTGCTCGGTAACCTCCACGATGAAATAACTTTTGTCCACGTACTGAGCGGCGCCGCTCTTTTCATAAATCGCGTTCATCCGGTTCACAACATCGGTGTGATCGAAATCCTGCCTGGAAAAATTGACAGACACCGGCATCAGCGGCAAACCGTTCTCCTTCCTGATCTGAACGTCCCGGCATACCTGTTCAAACATACACAGATCCAGTTTGTAAAGCAGGTGATACTTCTGCAGCGTCGGGATAAATTCTCCCGGCGAAATGATGCCCCGCACCGGATCCACCCATCGGGCGAGCGCCTCAAAGGCCGCGATCTTCTGATTCTCAACGCGGTAAAGGGCATGGTAATACACTTTGATCCAGCCGCCCGCTATCGCCCGGTCAATATTCTCCACGATATAGCGGCTCCGCCAGTATTCTTCATCCAGCTGGTTGGAGAAGAAACGCACCTTCTGATTCAGATTGGTATCGATCCGCTTCAGCGCGTGCCTGGCGTGGTCAATGGCGCGGCCCACAATGTCGCCGGTTCCGTCCGCCCCCAGAGGACAGACGCCGGAGCGGATCCCGCCGGTGTTCCCCTTCGCAAGCTGCCTGACCTGATTATTGACTTGCTCAAGCTGACGCGATAGTTCCTCTTCTCCTTCCGCATCCGCGAGGATAACGAAATGATCATCTGCGCCGCGCGTCACCAGCGATGTCGGGAAAAACTCCTTCAGCGACGCTGCAATCAGGCGCAGCAGCTCGTCGCCCTCGTTCACTCCGTACTGGTTGTTATAGGACTGCATGGATTCCACATCGGAATAGATCACCATGGGGGTCCTGCCGGCGGAGCGGATCTGCGCCGCCTTCTCATCGCCGAACTCATGCATATAATTGGTATTGGGCAGCTCCGTCAGGAGATCCGTGTAGAAGCGGTCTTTCTGGAACAAACCGTAGATCTCGGTTTTTTCCCGGATCGTCCGGATCGTGCCGGACAGATTGGCATAGGCAATCACGATGAGCTCCGTGCCGTCCGGCATGGTCTGCCAGCTGCCGATCCCGTGAATCAGGGCATACTTCCCCGGTTCGATCGCGGAGAGTCTGCACCGGAAGATCACATCATAGGACCCCTCCTGCCGAAGCATCTCATCGCTCACCCGGGAAACAAGGCCCACATCATCGGGATGCATCCGCTCAAACATACCCCTTTGCAGCCATTCCAGTACATGCTCCCGCGGCATTCCGGTATTCTGGCAGAAACCATCCGATGCCAGGACAGGCACGGCTTTGCCGTCTATATTCTGATAGTAGACGAAGGATGCTTTGCAGCTTTCCAGGGCTTCTCTCATCTCTTTGGGAAAGGTATACATCTTCTGTACTCCTTTTCGCAGTATTTCAGTTGATTCCAGAGTTATTCCTTCCCTGCTTTCCGGGTTTTCAGCTCGTTCTTGTTCTCATACATATTATCATCCGCGCGGTCAAATACGTACGCCACGCCGGCGTCTCCGTCATATTTCGACATGCCGCAGGCAATGACAATCCCGCCTTTCTGAAGCGCCTTTGTATTGTGATCCTTCATTTTTCCCATCAGCTCTTCGATGCATTCATAATCCGGCCCCTGGATCACCGCGGCAAATTCATCCCCGCCGATCCGGAAAACGGGACGGCGTAGTAATAATCCGACGCGCCGACTCTGGAGATGGGGACGATCTTCTGATCCGATCCGAAGGAGAAGACGGTCGTGTAGCCGTCGATTTCGCCACGCATGAGCAGATCCAGGGATTCCGCCTCCCCCAGATCCATCGGGACTATTTCTATGCTCAGCCCGTTTCTTTCCGCCCAGTCGCTGAGGAAGCCCTCCTAAATGCTGCCCTTATTGACGCCGATCCGCTTCCCGTTGAAGGAGGCAGGGTTTTCCGCCGTGATCTCCCGGTTCTCCGCGTCAATATAGATATAGTAGGCCTCCGATCCCATGGGCAGATCCGGGAAGGACATGAATTCCGTCCTGTCCGGTTTATAGGAGACATCGCTCAGTGATCCGGATCCGTATCATGATACATCACCGTTTTTGTCATCCCTGATTAATTGCTCTCTGATCATATCACACAATATGGAAAAACACAAGAAAGGCGCTTTAGAAGCACTTTTCCTTCCGGTCGCGCCTGCATTGTTCAATGTTTCCGCAGCGATAACACAATTCATTGTCGCAGATGCCGTCCTTTTCAAAGCAGGACAGGATATTGCCGACGGTTGTCTCCGCAATGTTGTTCAGGGCTTCTTCGGTCAGGAACGCCTGATGGGAGGTAACGATCACATTGGGCATGGAGATCAGCCGGGCCAGTAATTCATCATTCAGAATGTGGCCGGAACGGTCTTCAAAGAAAACGTCCGCTTCCTCTTCATAGACGTCCAGACACGCCGCGCCGATTTTTCTGGCTTTGATGCCTTCCAGCAGGGCTTCCGAGTCGATCAGTCCGCCTCTGGATGTGTTGACGATCACAACGCCCTTTTTCATCCTGTCGATGGCGGCCATGTCAATCATGTGCTTCGTCTCATCCGTCAGGGGGCAATGAAGGGAGATCACATCGCTGCGGGAAAACAGCTCATCCAGCGATACATATTCGATCCCGCTGTCCGGCGCGGGAAAACGGTCATAGGCCAGAATCCGCATCCCGAACCCCCGGCAGATATCCATGAAGATTCTGCCGATTTTGCCCGTGCCGATTACGCCCACGGTTTTCCCATGGAAATCAAAGCCCGTCAGGCCGCTCAGGGAGAAGTTGAATTCCCGCGTCCGGTTATATGCTTTATGGATGCGCCGCACGGAGGTCAGCAGCAGAGCCATGGCATGTTCGGCAACCGCATACGGTGAATAGGCCGGAACGTGCACCACATGGATTTTGCCAAAGGCTGCCTGCACATCCACATTGTTGTATCCGGCGGACCGCAGCGCGATCAGCCGGACACCGTATCCGTACAGTTTATCGATCACAGCGGCATTCACCGTATCGTTGACGAACACGCAGACGGCGTCGCAGCCCTGCGCCAGATCCGCGGTATCCTCGTTCAGCTTCGTTTCCAGAAACCTGAACTGCAGATCATGCTGACTGCCATAGTGTTCAAAGGAAGGTCTGTCATATGCTTTTGCGTCAAAAAAGGCTACCTTGATCATTTTTCCGATTCCTTTCCGTCATTCCGCGTCCATCCTGCGCAGGAAGTCCCGCTGGCTTTCCGTCAGCACGGCGTCCCCGGCTTCCCGCAGGGCTTCCACATGTTCCACCCGGCTGGCCCCGGCCAGCGGAAACGCGGGAAAGGGCTGCGCGGTCAGCCAGGCCAGCGCGATACTGCCCACGGACAGGCCCGTTTCCTCCCGGACTTTCCGGATCCGCTCCAGAACCGCCCGGTTAGCCGGGCTGTCAAATTCTTTTCGCAGGTTGTCGGTCAGTGCCGCCTCCCCGCCTTTCTCCAGGCGGGTATAGTAGGCATGAGCCTGAGAGGAGAAGCAGCAGCAGGGCATTCCGGTTTCCGCGTGCATCCGCCAGGTTTCCCCGTCCATGCCCCGGGTCGTATTGTCCAGGAAAAAGTGCTGCCTGGCCAGGCTGAACTGCGGCTGGTTGGCTGCCAGCGGTGTCAGCCCGTGAGCCGCGGCATAGGCATTCGCCTCCCGGATCCGCTCCGGCCGCCAGTTGGATACCCCCGTCATGCGGGCGGTTCCGTCCTCCAGGAATCCCTGCAGGGTTTCCATGATCCGGCCCACCGGCTGCTGCTCGTCATCCCGGTGAAGCCAGTAAATCTCCACGTGGTCGGTCCGCAGGTCCTCCAGGCTGGCGGCCATATCCCCGCGGACATCTTCCGGGTTCAGACGGCTGGTATGCAGGCTGGTAATCGGCGGATGGCCGCCCTTGGTGCTCAGGAAAATCCGGTCCCGGTTGCCCCGGTCCTCCATCCACCGGCCGACGATCTTCTCGCTCTCCCCGTTCTTCGGGGTCACGAAATCCCCGTATACCCGGGCGGTATCAATAAAATTGCCCCCGATCGCCATGTAGGCGTCCATCAGTTCCCGGGCAAGCCCCTCCGGAAGCTTTCCTCCGAAATCCGCCGTGCCGAAGCCGATCACGGACACCTGACACGCTCCGAATGCCTGTTTCCTCATTTCCTTCTTCCCTCCGTTTCATGAAAGTGAGCCGCGGCCTGCCGGGAAATCAGCCCAGGCCGCTCAGGCCTGAATTGTATTCGTAGGTTTCAATTTCCCCGGTCTCCACATTGATATACACGACGTAGTATCCGTCCTTTTCACCGCGGCCCGTCCCGTCCGTCCCGGACTGGCCCAGCAGGTATTCGACCTTGAAGCAGGGCCTGCCGCCGATCATGTCGTACCAGCTGTTTTCGCTGCCCTCCGTCCCGTCCGCGCCGTAGGCATTCCGGTCAAAATTCGTGTAGAGTTCCAGCCGCTGGATCTGCTCTTCGTCCAGTCCGTAGTTACTGATGATGAAGTCCCGGCCGGTCCGGATCATCTCCTCCTCGGATATCCTGCGCGCGTTCAGGGCGGCGGTCTTCCGCGCTTCGATCTTCTCCTGCCAGTCCGGATCCGGTTCGGAAGATTCATTGTCCTGGGTGATGCCGTGGCGCTTTGCGATTTCAGCGGCTTTGTTCAGGTAAGCCATTTGGGTCCGCTCGTCCTGGCTGTCCTTGATCATCTGCTTCAGCTGTTCCGGACCCCAGGCTTCCGATTCGTATCCGCCGGACGTATCTTCCCCCGCGTGACTCCAGCTTATTTCCGCCTTCCCGTCCTTCACGACGGCGGTATAGGTTCCGAGTACATATTCCATCTCTGCGTTGCCGGTATAGGTTACCTTGACCGTGCCGTCCGCCATCACCTCTTCCCCGCGGTGAAAGAAGGACTGCATTTCCGCGGTGATCCCGTATTCCTTCTCCAGCGCCCGGTCCGCTGTCAGGGACGCTGAGGCTCCCGGAGAAAGCAGCAGGGTTGCCCCCAGGGCCGCCGCGGTCACCAGCACAAGAACCATCGCAAATACAAAACCGGCTGAAATCTTTTTCTTCATAACGGGCTTCTCCTCCTGAGCGATCCAATGCAGCACGGCGGCACGGCAGGAAGGCACATCGTCCAGGAAGGAAAGGCGCCGGTCCATCGCGGACCTGAGCGTATTTCTATTCTTCGTCATAATACCATTCCTCCAGTTCCTGTTTCAACATCATTTTCGCTTTCTTTAATCGGTAATTGACCGTTGAGCGGGGGAACCGCAGCGTTTGGGCCATTTCCTCCAGGGTCATTCCCTGATACCAGTGCAGCAGCGTCACTTCCCTGATTTTCGGCGGAAGGGCCATCACCGCACGCGTAACGGTGTCGTCCCATTCGTCGAAGGGTACCGAACCTTCCGGCAAAGCATCGGGGTTTACGGACCGGTCCGTGTTCCTTGCCCAGGCGCTTTTCAGCAGGTCCTTGCAGGTGTTGATCGCGATGCGCGTCAGCCAGGTTTTCTCATCTGCTTCTCCACGGAAACGGTCCCGGCTCTTCCAGGCCTTAAAAAATGTTTCCTGCACAGCGTCTTCCGCAAGCGTGGTGTCGCACAGATAAGCGAAGCACAGCCGGAGCAGCTGTTTTTCCCAGCGGGTGATGATCCCGTTCAGCCATTCCCGGCGCAGATCCTGATCCAATGCGCTCCCCCCTTTCAACACTGATTAGACGACGGCAGGGTGAAAACAGGCCAAAAAGATTCAGAAAAAAGCCGGCGCAGAAGATGATTCCGGAATCCGGCCCCGGCAATCCTGCCCGGGGCACGAAATGTCTTCTGCACTGACCGGCTTTATTCCTCACAGATTGTACTTACCCGGCAAAACGGCATGGATCCGGACAGCGCTGCTCAGTCCATTTTAATACGATCCCGGATCCGAAGCATTTTTTCGTCCAGTCTGGCGCTTTCTTCCGCGCAGGTTTCCAGCTCCTGTGCCAGCTGGGCTGCAACCTGCGGATCGATGGCCTTCTTATACCGCAGCTTGTGCTCGAGGCTTGCCCAGAAATCCATTGCAATCGTCCGCATCTGGACTTCAACAATCATTTCCTTTTTCCCGGTTTCCGTATAGATCGGTGTTTTGACAAGCAGGTGAAGGCTGCGGTAGCCGCTCGGTTTCGGATTCTCAATATAATCCTTGCGCTTAAGCAGTGTGATATCGTCCTGTGCGAGGAAGTTCTCCGCAAGCTTGTAAATATCCTCAACAAAAGAGCAGACCACCCGCACGCCGGCGATGTCCGTCAGGTTTTCCCGGGCCGCTTCGACCGTGATGGGCAAACCGAGCTTTTCCAGCTTCCGTATGATACTGTCAAGGCTTTTCACCCTCGATTTGATTGTTTCGATCGGGTTCTCCTCCCCCTGAATGGAAAGGCGGTTGTTCAGGATATTGAATTTTGTTTCCACCTGCATGGCGGCGCACTGGTAATCCATCAGCATGCTGTAGACAGGATCGAAATCAGTATGGAGCTGTTCAAGCAGCTCGTTGATGTTCCCTTCCGCGTGCAGGGGGCTGTTCGCGCCGGAAAGCTCAGGGTTAATTCTTCCGTTCTCTTTCATGAATTGTCGTCCTCCTTTATTCGATTCTTTCCGGACATTCCGTTTTTCGTTCTTCTGGTTTTATATTATACGAACTGAAATCCCGAATGCAAGCCCTCTGTATCACGCAAAGGGCGCCCGGCCGCATTCTCTCTCACTTTTCCTTGCAGATCGTTTGCTCAGGGGATATAATTGCTTTATCCCACAGAGAAAACCGTTCTACGGGAGGAAAAAGCATGACAGAGGCGCAAAGGGTCTGGGCAGCTGCACGAAACCGTCTTACCGGCGCGGTTCGTTCAGCCGGTTTTCCCGGGGAACTGTCCGATTTGCTGGCAAAAGAGCTGAGAAGTCCCCGCGCCATCGATCGCATGACATCCTGGATAAATCAGGCTCATCCGCGTTCTCTGGAAACAATCGTGGATGAGATGCTGGCGATCCGTGCCGATCTGGATGCCTGGGCAGAAAAGAAAGAAAGCGAAGCCGCTCAGGCAGGAATAGCCGGCTGGCTCAACAGCAGGGAGCGCCTGGAAGCGGAAAGCCCGGAAGATTAATCCGTTGGGAAGGCCAAACGAAGGCCGCCGTCCGTGACGGGGAGAGAAATGGGGAGAATGAAAATGAGCACGATGTTCCGGGCTTGCCGCGAAAAGCTGCTGCAGCAGCTTTCGCTTGATCTGAACTGTACTCCTGCCGATTTGACGGCAAAGAGCAATATCGTCACGGTTCCGGCTCTGAAGGACGGCAGAAGGAACTACAGTCCCGGTTTGCCTTTTCTCCAGATGGCTACGCTGGGCGGAAATACGGTGATGATGGCCGACCCCTGCCTGCACGAGTTTCTGGAACGTCTGATCCGGAATACGGAAGGGCACCGTCTCTTTGAACTGGGCTGCCTCCTGAAAATAAACGAAGAGCTTCGGAAGTACGGTTATCAGATGGCGCCGACACACCACATGTTCCTGCCTGACCGCGAAGTCACAGCGGCGGAGCGCTGCCGGGTCCGATGGCTCCGAGGCGATGAAATCAATCCGTTCTACGGGGATGCGCGGTTCCCGAATGCCATTGCCTATCCGGAGCCCTGTCCCGTACGGCCCGACAGAATGGCCGTCCTGGCGGTTGACGGGAATACCCTGATGGGAATGGCGGGCTGCTCCGAGGACGCGCCTCACTGGCAGCAGATCGGAATCGATGTTCTGCCGGAGTTCCGCTCGGAAGGCATCGGTTCCTGCCTTGTCACCCTGCTGAAAAACAAAATCATCGAAACGGGCGACGTACCCTTCTACGGAACTGCGGCTGCCAATATCCACTCACAGAATATTGCCTTCAAAAGCGGTTTCCGGCCCGCATGGGTGGAAACGGAGGCTGTAAAGATCCGTGAAGAAAACGGATAACCGCGGAGAAATCAAGGATGGAGGGAACAGAAATGGATTACATTCATGACCTTCGGAAGATCATCGGTCCCCGGAAAATCATCCTGAACTGCGCCGGCGCGCTGATTATCCGGGATGGAAAAATCCTGTTTCAGCGGCGGACAGACAACGGCCGGTGGGGGCTGATCGGCGGACTGCTGGAGATGAATGAAACCTATGAGCAGGCCGCCCTGAGGGAAATCCGGGAGGAGACCGGTCTGGAAGTCAGACTGGACAGCTTCCTTGGGATTTTCCATAACCACAATATGGTCTGGAGCAACGGAGACGCGGCGCACGTGCTATCGGCCATGTTCACGGCCGGCATCGTCAGCGGAGAGCCGCGGATTGACGCGGAATCCTATGAACTGCGGTTTTTCGAAAAGGATCAGATCCCGGAATTGTTTGCGGAGGATCATATCGCGGCGTTGGACGCGTATTTCAGAGGCGTGCGTTATCCGCTGCTGCAGGAGAACGTGTACACCGGCCGCCGGTGAAAAAGGACACGAAATCAGGGGATAAAGGAGAGAGGGACCATGATCAGGATCTACGGAATGCCCACATGCCCTTATTGCGACTATATTCACGAACAGATCAGGGGCCGGGAGGACGAATTCGAATACATCAACATCGGCGAGCACATTCGTAATTTAAGCGCCTTTATGCGGCTGAGGGATTCCAGCCCGGTATTCGATCATCTGAAAGCAGCCGGCGACGTTGGAATTCCCGCCTTTGTTTTTGAGGACGGACGCGTTTCCGTGGATCCGGCGGACGCGGGACTGATTGAGTACGGTTCACCCGGCGCCTGCTCCGTCGAGGATCACAGGAGCGGGCGGAAAGGCTGCTGAGAAGATGGACATAAAAACAGGCCGGATTTTCTCCGGCCTGTTTTTATGTCCTGACGGTGGCAATGTACTCTGTTCCTTCCGGAACGGTCATTCCGGGATCCGAGACGGAAACAACCGGTGTGATCCCCTTTTCCTCCAGGCCCGCAGCGAAGTGATACAGGGCAATTCCGACATCGATCTTCTGCAGATCTCCCGTTTTGTCCCCGATATAGCCTTTATCCCGCTTTTCATAAAAGTGGCAGCAGTTCTCCGTGACAATGATCCGCCAGGGCTGCTTGTTGACCGCGGACGGCGCCCACCGCACCATCTCAATCAGGTCCGCCATCTTTTCCTGCTTTTCCGGCGAAAGGCCTTTATCCCAGGAGCCGTCAAAGAAAATCTTTTCCGCCGGTATCCGTGAATCGGCGCCGACGCCCCTGCGCATGATGTTTTCCCGGAGCGAGCGTTTATTGGCGGGATATCCGAGCGGACTGACACATGGCATGAGTTCTCCCTCTGAGAGTCCTGCCGCCCGCTCAAACAGTTCCCGTTTCATCGTGCCGCCGATCCAGGTTGTCCCGATTCCAAGCGACCATGCGTACAGCACCAGTTTTTCAAACGAATAGCCATAGGCGACATCCGCATAGGGTACCTTGTCTGTTATTCCGGCGACATACAGCGTTTCCCCTGACAGAACAGGGCTTGACAGTCCGTGTTCTTTCGCGTCAAGCAGCACAAAACGAACCGGAATATCAAACGGATTCCCGATCGTTTGCATATACTGCTCAAGATGCTCCCTGTCTTCGGCGCTGAGCGGCCTGCCGTCAAAAGTACGGACGCTCTTTCTTCCTTTGATGGTCTTCAGCAGTTCACTCATTGCGTATCCTCCGTTCCGCTCATTCCCGCACCGCTCACAGCAGCGCTTTGACGCAGGCTTCCACCTGCGCCCGCTTTACATACAGCACGCACCCGCGGGGTCATTTTCTGTCTTCTTCCGCCGTTTTCCTTTTCCGGTTGTCCAGGAGCTCATAAAGCAGCATGTAAAGCATCTGCGCCTTTTCAGCCGGCAGATCAATACAGTCTGCGACATGCGCCGGGACATCCCGGGCCTTTTCCTGCAGGGCTCTTCCGTTGTCGGTAAGGCAGATGATCACCATCCGTTCATCCTCCCGGCTGCGCCGGCGGGTAACATATCCGGCCTGTTCCAGTTTCTTCAGCAGAGGGGAAAGGGTTCCGTTATCCAGCATCAGCCTTTCGCCGATCTCCGTGACCGAAATCCCGTCCCGCTCCCACAAAACCAGCAGAACAATGTACTGCGTGTAAGTCAGTCCCAGCGGTTTCAGCCAGGGAGCGTACAGCCCCGTCACCAGCGTATCGATCAGGGAATTGACAGACCCTGCCGTCACCGCCGCAATCTGAATGGGCAGCAGTTTCAGAAACGGCTTCCGGATATTCCCAGAAATCATTCGGTCTTCCTCCTCTTACCGGGTGTGATGCTAATCCGGGGTTTTCTCACGCTCCGTAAAGGCGGTATTCCGGCGGATGCGTTTTCATTTCCCGGTTCAGTTCCGCGAAGGTTTCCGGTCCTGTTCCCGGTATCAGTTCCCCGGCCACGATCACCTTCAGGCACCATTGGGCCGTAAAATTCGTGGTAATCCACGGAATTTCCAGAAGAGGCGTTCCGTCCTCCCGGGTTCCGTAGCAAACCCTCCGGAACCCTTCCGGCGCCTCCGGCCGGTACAGAAGCGCCAGCAGATTCCGCCAGACGGTTCGCGCCATTTCCCGGTCTTTCATCTCCCGTGCCGCCCAGGCCTGCATCTCGGCGGAATAGATCGGGCTGCCAAACTGCCTTCCCTGCAGCAGTCCTCCGGAACGCTCCGCGCGTTCTTTCTCTGGAAGGAAGAAAAACAGTCCGTTCCGGGCGGTCATCCCGGCCAGCTGCCTGCTGTCCAGCATTTCCGCCGTCTCCAGCCAGACCTCCGTTTCTCCCATGCAGGCCTGCAGATGCATGCTCCGGTTCTTTCCCTCTCCTTCATAAAGGAGGTGTCCTGTTTCCGGATCAAAACCGAATTCCGGTCCGGAGGTCAGCCCCAGCGGCGTTCGGCTCAGATCCTCGATTCCCGTTTCGATCTTCTGCCGCCAGGCGGGATCCAGCGTTCGTTCATAAGCCGTCATCCAGTCCGAAACCAGTGCCGCCCAGTCCGGCCCGCTCCGCACCTTTATGCTTCCGTCCTCCCGCCGGAACCAGGGCATCTCCCGCAGGGATTCCGCCGCGGCCGTGCTGTCTTCCAGACAGTCTCCGATCCTCCGGTCTCCCGTCAGGTAGAACAGCGGCCGGTGATGTCCGGCCATGGATACCCGGGGTTCCTTGCAGGGGCAGCCCCAGTGGCGCACGTTATGCCTTGACCCGAGCCCCTTCATCGGGCCAAAGTGATACATATCCACATCCGCGGTATGACGGCTCAGGGCTTCCGCCACGCGGAACACCCGCTCGCTCCCCGTGCGCATAAAGGCCAGCCACAGCCAGTAGGTCGGCGCTAGTTCCGTGTTATCCCATGCATAGCCGCCCACATCCCAGCGCCACATATGGCGGCAGGCTTCATAGGTATGCATGAAATCGCCGTAATTGAACAGTCCGTACCAGCTTCTTGCTTCAACCTCCGATTCATAAAAGTCAAAGGCCGCCTGCAGCTGTTCTTCCGTCCATCTTTCCACTTCCGTTTCCCTGCGGGGAAGGCTCCAGAAGCCGAACGCCCTGTGCTGATGGTAGTATTCCGGATCCGCCAGATAAACCGGAGGCCGCCGGACGGCCTCGGATTGCTCCGCAAGCTCCGCGTCCGTTACCATTCCGTTCCCGAAGCAGACGGCAACGCGGCAGGTTACGGCAATTCCGTTAGGATCCGGCCGCATATAATCAAATCCTTCATAGCAGCCCAGAGGATAAGTACGCCGGTCATAATGCCGGAAGTCGTAAGCGGGCGCGCAGGGAGAATAAAACCATACCGTACACTCCGTACAGTCGCCGGAAAGGCCGTTTACCTCCAGCCCCGCCGGATGCTTTTCCCGGCATTCCCGCAGATGAAAGCTCAGGGTTCTTTCCGGATCGTTGAGCGCCAGGCTGCCGGGAGCCTGCCTCCCGTGGACGCCTTCCAGCCAGCAGCCTTCTTCCCAGGCCTTTTTCCGGATGCAGAAATGCTCCGCCGAATCCTGGCACAGGACAAAATGATCCCACCGTGGCAAATCCTCCGCCAGGGTATCCAGCTCCGGAGATGCTTTCACGGTCTCTCCCCGGTTTTGCGCTTCCAGCAGCGCGGGATCCAGATGCTTTTTCCAGTAAAACAGCTGGGTCGGATAATCCCGGTATACGGCTCCGTCTGTCAGTATTCGGATCTGCCGCTGATAGGAGCGGCCGCTGAAGCGAGTTTTAAACCGCAGCCCCCATCCGGCCAGTCTGTCCCATTCCGGATCTCCCTGGAAAAAGAAGGTGTCGTCAAACAGGATTTCGCCGTCCGCCCGAATGCTCATACGGATCCGGAAGGGCATTTTTTCCGTACCGTCCTCCGGATGATCTCCCTCGAAAAGGAAAACCGTCTCCAGGGGGCCGATGACCTCGGGACCGCGTCTCCGGATCACGCCGGGCAGACTGCGGGTCCGGCTCAGAACCTCTTCTCCCTCTCTGCTTTCATGGTTCACCCGCAGCACCGGGAAAACCTCGTCAAAGCCGCCGGTATGCCGCCGCCCGCAGTCCCGGGCAAGGCATTCTCCGCTTTTGGGCACCGACAGGCTGAAATCCCTGCCCGAAACCGTCCAGGCATCCCGCTCTTCCTTTACGGTGATTCCTTCCGGAATCTCCGCCGCTCCGGGGCGCAGCCCGCCTCCCTGTCCCAGGCTTTCGGCCCGGGCGGTATGGCGGCTCCATTTCACGGATCCGTCCGGCCAGCGCGCTGCCACCTCGCTTTGCACGGGAACAGGGTTCCCCGCCCCGTCCTCCAGCCGAAACGCTTCCTGAAAGACCCGGCCTGCAGGCCAGTATCCGCCAAAGACAGTCCAGCCCCTGGCCTGCCTGTTTTCCATCAGATGGATCCTCATGAAACAAACCTCTCCCTGTTCTTTCCTGTCTGTCCTGTATGATACCCGGAAAACCGTTCCCTTGTAAAACCTTCCGGAATGTCCGTTTTTATGGTATACTGCCTATACCGTTTCCCACAGAGAAAATCATTCCCGCGGAGGTGCAGCATGTCCTGTTTCTCTCAGTTCCGGGGCAGCCTGATCTACGGCAATCCCCTTTCCGGTTCCGATGCGCTCACGGATTTTACCCTGGAAGGCAAAGCGCTGTGCGGCTTTCCGGACGGCTGTCTCCGGCTGGAAAACGCCGAAAGCGCTCAGCTCGGACAGAAAGCCAACTATGTTCTCTGGTGCAAAAAGGTTTTCCCGGCGGATATGCTCCTGGAAATCGATTTCCGCCCCGTCCGGGAACCGGGGCTGGCGATGCTGTTTTTCTCCGCCTCCGGCCGGGATGGAAGGAGTCTGTTTGATACCTCCCTGGCGCCCCGTACGGGAGAGTATGTTCAATATCATCACGGCGATATCAACGCTTTTCATCTGTCCTTCTTCCGGCGGAAGGAGAAGGATGAGCGCAGTTTTCACACCTGCAACCTGCGAAAAAGTTACGGCTTTTATCTGGTTGCCCAGGGGGCTGACCCGATACCGGACGCGGCGGACGCGGACGGGTTTTACACGCTGTCCCTGCTGAAGCTGGGGCCGGATATCCGTTTCGCGGTCAATGACCTGGAGGTGCTTTGCTTCCGGGATGACGGAAACACTTACGGTCCCCTGCTGGGAGGCGGCTGCATCGGCCTGCGCCAGCTTGCGCCCATGGCCGGAGAATACGCGAATCTGCGCGTATTCCATGCGGTTTCTCCTGTATCAGGCGGCCGCTGACGCCCGGCGGCAGGCCGGATCCGGGCCCCACTTTCAGCGTTTGGCTGAATTCCGGAACTGCTCCGCAATTCCGAGCGCCGTAAAGAACCATACCGCGTAGCGTTCCGGAGCGCACAGCATGTCCTGCTTCAGTTCGTCCAGCGGAATCCGGCGAAGCTCGGAAACCTCTTCCGGATTGGCATTGAAAGGCCCTGCGTATTCCCCGACAAATACATGATCCATCTCGTACTCCGTCAGTCCGTTCGGGAAAACGGCGCGGTAAACAAATCGTCCCGCCTCCCGGATTTCAGCCTCCCGGATGCCGCATTCCAGTGCCAGCCGCTTCTGAACCGCTTCCTCCGTTGTCTCTCCTGCCCGCGGATGAGAGCAGCATGTATTGGCCCACAGGCCCGCACTGTGATATTTTCCGGCTGCGCGCCGCTGGATCAGCAGGCGGTCCCCATTGAACAGAAAAACAGAAAACGCCCTGTGCAGCAGGCCCTTTCTGTGAATTTTCAGCTTTTCCCCGCGGCCGGTTTCACAGTCGTCCAGATCCACCAGAATCAGATCGTTCGTTTCCTTTTCCATGCCATCCTCTCTTCAGCTCTCCGGCCCTGTTTCCGGGCGATCCGCCCGTTTTCCCTGTATATTTTCGTCGCGTTGGGCTGTCCCTCCTGCCGCGGGATTCCGAAAACCGGCCCGGATCTCTTCTGTATACCGCGTCCCGGGCGGAAATTGAGCGGGAAGTCCGCAGTCTGATTGCCAGCGGGGGCAGGAGCGGCTATATTCTCGGCGCGGACTGCAGTCTTCACGGAGATCTGCCCGAGGAACGGATCCGCTGGGTGGTGGAAGCCGCGCGGAAAAACGGGTAAGCTGCCTCATGCGGAACCCCGGTCATCGCCGGCGGACCCGCAGGCCGTTTTCCGAAACGATCGGGAAGGGACTTCCCGGCCCGGCGTCGAATAATCTTTCAGGGGCATAATGCGCCGCGGACGCAGTAATCCGCAGTGGGATAAAGGAGAAAACAACACAATGAAAAAAGCACTTTTCAGAATCGTATCCCTGGTTTTGCTGGTCGTCGTCACAGTCAGCCTGTGTGTTCCGTCCTGCGCCGAGGCTCCCGCCGAAGCGGAAGCTCAGGTGAAGAAAGGTAAGCGCGTCTATTTTGCCGCGCCTTTGTTTAATGAAGCGGAAAAGGCGTACAACCTGCAAATCGTTTCCATTCTCGAGGAATACGGTTATGAAGTGTTCCTGCCCCAGCGTGACGGTTTCCTGGCCGCTGAGCTGGAAGGGCTGACGGAAGCGGAAAAAACGGCGAAGATTTTTCAGAAAGACAGGGATGAGGTTCTGAAAGCGGATATTGTATTCATCCTGCTGGACGGCCGGATTCCCGATGAAGGCGCCTGTGTTGAGCTCGGGATCGCTTACGCCAGCGGCAAAAGATGCTATGGTTTCAAAAATGACGCGAGATCCGTGGAGATGGATATGGATCTGAATCCGATGATCGCCGGGTGTCTCGACAAAATCTTTTATAACCTGAACAGCGAGAAGCTGATCGAGGAGCTGAGGGCTTATCTGGATACCAA
This sequence comes from Clostridiales bacterium, assembly GCA_015056205.1. Lineage (GTDB taxonomy): Bacteria > Bacillota > Clostridia > Christensenellales > Aristaeellaceae > Aristaeella. The sequence goes on from SVGS01000012.1 coordinate 63,877, forward strand.
CGAGCTGTAAACCGTTCCGCCGGGCGGCAGAAGGTTATTCCCCCGCCGGGATGGCTTCATTCAGGCTCTTGTTCCGATAGTTCAGATTCGTTCTGAGGCTGTAGCCCTGCTGCTCCCAGAAAGCGTTTGCCGCGTCGTTATCCTTGAAAACCAGACCGAACACCTTCTGGATGCCTTCCTTCTTCAGCGCTTCTTCCGCCCGCGAGACAAGGCGCGCCGCAATTCCCATACGCCGGTAATCCGGATGCACGCACATATGGTGAATGATGGCGCGGCGGCCGTCATGGCCGGTAAGAATGACGCCGATGATCCGTTCCTCTTTCACGGCGGCAAAGCAGGTGTTGGGGTTCCGCTTCAGGTACCGGTCAATTCCTTCACGGGAATCATCGACGGGATTTAACGCCCGTCTGCTTTGTTCCGTGCTGTTCCACAATGCATAGATGGCGGGGTAATCGCTGATGGTAACCGGGCGGATAATGTATTCCATACGGTTCCTTCCTTTTACGTTGATTCCTTCCCCGGTTTCCGGCCGCAGCCGTGTTTTTCGGGGCAGTATCCCAGCATTTCGCATTTCGGCATCATATAGCGGTCAATAATCACCTTCCATTCATCCGAAACCGGATAAAGCGCCGCGAGAACATCCGCAAACATTTTCCGGAATTCCCAGTAAGCGCGGCTGCACATCCGCTGCCTCGACATGTCGATCAGATTGCGCAGATTCCGTTTGTCAACCACGCGAGTTTCCATGCCGAGCGGAAGAAGCATCCCGGCGTCCTCCCGCGGAATACCGAGCTTTTCCAGCTGCTGAAGCGCGTCCGAGACAGAGGACATCACACCGTGATAAATCTCTCTCGCCTCTTCATTCTTTTCAATCTTTTCCGGAGAAACATAAGGAAAACCGGCATAGTTGATATAGCGCGTGCTGGCCTGCAGCCGGGTCGGCGATCCGCCGATGTGCGTGTACCATTCACGAATGACGCGTGCGGAATAGCCGTCCAGCACCATCTCGATATTGACAAATTCAAGCGTGCGCCCGTGATTTGATTCAAGGCAGTCCAGGCCACGCATATAATTCTTCTTCTCATCCGAGATATCGGCGCCCCAGCAAACGCCTGCCCGGCGTCCGATCAGGCTGATCGGATCTTTTGTTGTTTCCGGAAGAATCGTGATTTTTCCCATCTTTTATCTCCTTCCCGCTCTTCATCAGCCGCCGCCGGCTGAAAAAGCAAACCGTTTCCCGGAAGTTTTCCGGAGGCCAGGGTCAGCTGAAAACCGGAATCGCGTGCCCGGTTGTCCTCAGCGCTTCCCCGTCCAGTTGTCCGTCACTGCAGACCAGCGTGCCGTTGATGAACACCTTTTCAATTCCGAAAGACTGCTCCCGGTCCGGAATACCGTTTTTCAGCGTTTCTTCATCAAACACGGTCAGATCGGCATAGTATCCTTCCTTCAGATATCCGCGGTCCGCCAGCATAAACCGGTCCGCCGTAGCGCCGGTCATCCGGCGTATCGTATTGGGCATCGTATCCCCGGTGCCCAGAAGAGAATCCCGCAGGAACTTCGGAAAGCAGTCATAGATGGCCGGGTTCTGGATCCCGTGTTCCTCCACCCACGCGTCGGTCATATACAGGCAATGTTCATCATGCTCAAATTCCCTGATAATCTCCGGCGTGGAATACGGTCCCATATTCACCCGTCCCAGGAACCGGCTCTTTTCGCAAAGCATCAGATACGCGTTCATGTCGGAGATTCCTTCTTCTTTTGCGATCTGATGGACGGATTTTCCTTCGTATTTTTCATATCCCGGGCCGATATACGCGATCTGGATGTCATTAAACCCGAATCCGAGCAGCCGGCTGGTGGCCTTCACCAGCGCCGTCAGCCTGACGCGGTTAAAAGGCTTCTTCCGTTCTTTCTCCGTCATGGCCTGATACCACGCGGGCAGGATGACCGTGATTACGGAAACGCCCAGGCATTCATTGTAGATATCAAACATAACGTCCACGCCGTCCGCCCGGAGCTGTTCGAAAATCTTCAGCAGCTCGTCCTTATCCTTCAGGCTTCTTCGCCCGACAAAAATCGCGTGGGAATACTGCAGCTTCAGCCCGGTTCCCCTGGAAATCTCCACCAGCTCGTCCACCGCCCTGAGCAGGTGAGAGCGCCCGGTCAGCTGCGGATAGGCCATGGAAACCTTTGATTCCGCTCTCGGATGCACCGTGAGCGGCTTGTTATATTTCACGCACAGCCTCGCGACCTTCCGCATTTCTTCCACATCCGCGTAAAGGCCGGGCTTGTACATCAATCCCAGGGAAAGGCCTGCCGCGCCCTGCTGCAGCGCTTTCTCCAGAATATCCAGCATTTTCTTTTCCTCTTCCGCGGTCAGCGGCCGGTTTTCCACCCCGCCGGCGGCCGCCCGGGCCGAACAGTGGCCGGCCAGCACCGCCATATTGCAGGGCATATTCCGGTCCGTCGCGCGAAAGTACTCTTCCGCCGTACCGTACTGCCCTGTTGTACCTTCAAACCCGAAGATTCCGCCGCCCAGTTTGTTCACAAACGGGTTGCCTTTTTCAAATCCGATCTCGGAAATACCGCAGTTGCCCGTAATAAAAGTCGTAATCCCCTGCAGCAGAAACGGACGGAAATACGGCAGCGGATCCTTTTTAATCGCGAACCAGTCGTTATGCGAATGCTCGTCGATAAAGCCGGATGAAACCGATTTCCCCCTGAGGTCCATCACCTGATCTGCCGGAAGATCCATTTCCTTCGCGATCCGGGCGATCCGCTCCCCCTCCACCAGGATATCTGCCGTATAGGGCGCCGTACCCGTACCGTCATAGATCTTCGCGTTTTTCAGTATCTGTCTCATTTTTTCCTCCTCTGCGCCGGCCGGTTTTCACGCGCCCCGGCGGGTCATGCCATTATTATAGGATTGACCGGCCGGATTTGCAATGCGGATCTGCACCCTCGGCGGACGATGCCGCCGCTTACCCGCGCGCTTCCTTCTCCGTCAGTTCCCGGATATGGTTCATGGCATCCTCCAGAATCGCCGCGGATCCCCTGGCCACGCCTGCCACATAGGTATTGCACAGGTTTACGGGGATCAGCACCCGATAAGCCGCACTGGAAGCAACAGCGTTCGCCATGGCGGGAGAAATCTCCCCCATCATGGCATCCGCTGTCGCGATGCCAAAGGGGCCCACAATGATCTGCGCTGTACGGCAGGCTACAATCACCGCGTTTTCCCCGGTAGCCAGCTGATTGGCGCAGTTGCTGTTCATCATGTTTTCCGTGGCCATGCTGTTGGTTCCGACAGCCGTAATGACGGCATCCGGACAGGTTTTTCGAATGCTCTCCACCAGTTTCCGGCCCAGGCGTCCGCCCTGGCCGTCGATCACAAGAATATTCATTTTCATTTCCTCCCATCAGGTTTAATGGAGTCCGAAGCAAGACATGGATGTTTAAAAAATGAAGCATCCCATCTGTTAGGATAAGGATGTCGGAAGGAACAGGCGGTAAACCGCCGCACAGGGAATCTCAGCAGGAGGAGCAAACGATGGAAAACGCGTTGCAGAAGACGTCATGGAGAGAGATCGCCGCTGCGCTGACGAAGGAGTTTATGGCCTGGGGGTGCCGGTACAGCCGGAAGCAGCTCCCGGAAATCGCGATGGGTTACGACTGTACGCCTCTTTTCTTCTGGAACTGGATGGATGACCCGGAAACGCCCAGAACCGAGCGCGGCTTTCTGCGGGTACTGGGCTACGCCTGGCGGAAGGTGCTTTGGGAGGAGGCCTCCCGGGATCCGGCCGGTCCCGCTCCCGCGGGAGCTGATTTCGGGAATGAACAGGCCGCATGATAAAGGAAACGGAGGAAGAGATATGCATTCAGTACAGAGGTCCAAAGGAATCCGGAGACTGATCCGCTCGGTTGTTCTCAGGGAACCGGTTCAGCGCTATGTTACGGCCGGCAGCCGGGCCTGCGGAACAGCCCTGCCGGAAACCCGTTCCCGGAAGCCGCTGTCCGGGCCGAGCGATCAGGCGATCCTGGCCTGGGCTGAATTCGATCTGACCCGGGAAATCATTGACGGGTTCTGGGAGCTGGGCGCGGCGTAGCAGCATCACCTCCGCTTCCGGTTTCCTCTTACGCGGCCCAGCGAACCCGCTCCAGAATTTCCTTCCAGATCCGGCAGCTTTCCTCTTTCCGCTCCTCCCGGTAATAGACATACAGATAGAAAAACGTTCCGTTCACTTTGACGACGCAGCATTCCGCGGCCATATCAATGCCCTGCACCTGATAGGTGTAGCGGAAACTCGTCCCTGTTTTTCCGCCCACACGGCATTCACCGAATCCCAGCAGCCGATAGCCGTATGCTCCGGATGCTTTGCGAATCCCTTTTTCCGCGCCCTTCGCGAGGGTCTCCTCGCTGAAAAGCGAACTCATCAGGCGTCCCAGGGATTTGTAGCCCAGATTGACAATCATATGATCTTCTTCGCTTTTCAGCACGGCCGCCGGGCCGGATCCGACATAGCGCAGGGATTTTTTCTCGCTTTCATTCATTTCACGGAATCTGTCCGGAACGGAAAGAGTCAGTGTATCAAGAATAGTCAGTTCTTTCATTGCATTTCATCTCCATTCACGTTCTACGTCCTCAGGGTAATCTTTCGGACACGCTCTTATATACGGCATTTCTCACGGATCTGGCAGTTTTTTCTGCCTCTGCCGCAAAAACCCGGCAGGCTTTCCGCCTGCCGGGAAAAACGTACCCCCGGGATTACTCATGCCCGCCGGTAACCTTAAACCGGCCCTGACCGTAAGGATTATCGTAGCCTTCGCCGATCTCGCCCTTCAGCGTTCCGGTGATAAAGTCGATCAGCACCTGGTTGTCCAGTTTCACGGATTCCTGGAGTACTTCGCATCCTTTATACATCGTGTAGCCGTCTCCGTTGTCGAGCAGCTGATAATTATGGGAAGCCAGCTTATAGGTGGCGTTTGGATCGAGGGGCTGACCCTGAACGAGCACATTGCTCACGCGGCGCTTCATCGTTTCGTCCATATGGTCAAACATTCCCCGTTCACCCTCTATACAGGGTGTGGGAATGGAGATGTCCACCTCATAGGTGAGGCCGGCTACATGATTAAATCCGCCGAACTCGCCCGGCAGCGAATGCACGGACCATTCCAGCGCGTCCAGCACCTGCTGGCCGGTGACCCGGATCACGGTCAGGTAGTTGCCGTAGGGATGAACTCTCAGGATATCGTTCAGGGTGACATCCCCCTTCCTGATCTGGGCCCGGATTCCGCCGCCGTTGATGAAGGCGATATCCGCGTCGCCGGCCTGATCGAGATACGCGTCCGCAACCATGTCGCCCAGATTGGTCTCCCTGTTCCGGATGATTCGGACAGGGTTTCCTTCCTCGTTCACAATGGTCGGATCATAGATCACCAGATCGACGGTTGTCCTGGCGACAACTTCCGACAGTTTATCAGACAGCACGCCGGTTTCGGCGCGAACCGCGTCCGCAGCCGGATTTTGCAGATTCAGGAGTGTCGTGGCATCGATATCCTGATTCCAGGAATACAGCTTGGATGAGATCTCCCCGGAGGGGGTGATGGTCAGCGCGCCGATATTCGCCAGCTTGGTGCCGCAGGCGGAACGGACGACATCCTTGCCGTCCTTGTTCTTCATCACGACCTGATCGGTATCGTGGCTGTGGCCGTCAAGGAACGCGTCAATCCCGCTGGTGTGGGAAATCACATCCGCGTAAGTCCAGGGAATGCTCTCCGTCTCGTTCCCAAGGTGCGCCAGAACGATCACGTATACCGCGCCCTCCGCCCGGGCTTCGTCCACAGATTTCTGAACCGCTTCGTACAGCTTTTCAGCGGGTTCATTCTCCATAAAATGATAGATATACTCACCCGCTTCGTTCATGAAGTATTTCGGCGTGGAAGTACGGGGCGTCAGAGGCGTGGTCACGCCGACGAAGGCGATTTTTACGCCGTCCACTTCCTTCATCATCCAGGGCGGGAAAAGAAGCTCGCCGTTTTTATTGAAGTTGCAGCTGATATAGGGAAAATTCGCCATCCGGGTCAGCTCGAAGAAGCGTTCCATCCCATAATCATAATCATGGTTGCCGGGGATGACCACATCGTAGCCCAGCGTATTCATAATCCGGACGATGGATTCCCCGCGGGTCATCGTACCGACCGGCTCGCCCTGAAGCGCGTCGCCGTCATCCACCAGCAGCACATGGTTCTTCGCGGACAGGCCTTCCTTCATGGCGTACAGTCCGGCATAACCCCAGCCCTGGTCCACCCCGCAGTGAACGTCGCTGGTAAACAGAATCACCAGATCCTTCTGCAGGCCGGAGGCCGTCTCCTCCGCAACTGCGGCGCATCCCAGCAACAGCGCCAGGGCAAGAATCAGACACAGTACTTTTTTCATCGAAAAACCTCCTTACCCGTTCTCACGGGCTGTTCATCATGATGATATTTTATGGCAAATCGCAGGCCGGAGCAAGAGCTTTCTCACTTTCCGTCCGGGAAACTGGTAAACGCTCCCTGCTCCACCTGCGGCAGCCCGTATTTTTCTCGTCCGTCGGCAATCGCCTTCATCAGGAAAGTCATGTTCCGGGCCAGATTCCGCAGGGTCTGCAGGCCTTCCGCGTCCTTCCGGACATCCTCTGCGGTAAACCCGTGTACCTGATTCCAGTAGGTGGCTGTTGCGACCGGCATGCCGCTGATGCTGAAATACTTGTTCAGCACGTCGAAGGAGGCGGTGTTTCCCCCGCGCCTGGCGCTGACCACAGCGGCCCCTACCTTCATGTGTTTGGAAAAAGAGGTGGAATAGAACAGCCGGTCAAGCAGGGAGAGAAGCGTTCCGTTGGGTGAGGCGTAGTACACGGGGCTTCCGACCACAAGGCCGTCCGCCGCCTCAAACCGGGAAGCGATTTCATTGACCGGATCGTTGAAAACGCATTTTCCGTTCTTCATACAGGAGCCGCAGGAAATACATCCCCGGATGTCCAGATGGCCCACCTGAATCAGTTCGGTCTCCACGCCCTCCGATTCAAATACGCCGGCCATTTCCTGCAAAGCGGCGGCGGTGCAGCCGTGAGGATGCGGACTTCCGTTCAGCAGCAATACTTTCATTTCACATGTTCCTTTCCGCCCGAAGGCGCTTTATTCAAGGGATACGGCCTTTCGGATGCTTTCCCAGTCCGTACAGCGGCGGTACCGGTTGTCCGGAAACGGGCAGTTCCGGTTCCACGGCCTGTCATATACCAGCACCCGCAGCTCCGGAAGATGGCTGAAAAAGCGAAAGGCCTCGGCCGAATCCTCGACCGCGTAATCAAACTTCATCCGGTAGTAGTCCTCCGGTTCCAGGCTGAACCTGCTGCCCTTCATCAAATTTTCCCTGCCGTATTTGTTCAGGCAGTACATTTCGGCGCGCTGAAACCCATGTTCGTCCAGCCACCGTCGCGATACTTCATAGGTATTGTACGGCCGGCCGGTTATAATCGAAACGCTGCACCCGCTGCGGATCCATTTATTGATCACTTCTGAGGCTCCGGGCGTCTCCTCGTAAGCCAGAATCGCCTCCGGTTCATGGCCTGCGGTCATCAGCCGGTCATATTGTTCCTCCGTCAGGCCAAACGCCTTCTGTAAGTTGAAATATGCCATTTTCTCATAAGGTACGTCTATGCCGAACATTTTCCGGGCAAGATCCGAAAAGGCTTTTGCCGTCTCGCACAGGCAATCGTCAAAATCGACGTAAATATTCACTCCGGATAAAGCTCCCCCTTTTGTCTGATCTGCATTTCCCTGATCCGGCCGAACTCATCCTCCGCCGGCCCGGCCCGGAAGCCGCCCGGATATACTCCAGAAGCATCTCCTCCAGAGCACCGCCCGTTCTGTTGATCTTTGCCGCCTCTTTTTCCTCCAGAAGGTCCTCCTTCGTTTTTCCCCGGTTCCGGTATTTCTTCCGGATTCCCTGGAAAAGGGCGGACAGGATACCGAGCGGAATCCCATAGGATCCCGCCTCCAGAACAGCGTCCGCATCGATCCGGTTATCCGATCCGTCCGGATGGGCCGCCGACCAGAAGGCCCCCGTCCCCGAACCGAGCTTTCCGACGATCTCCGGATTGATCCTCAGGGTAGCATGAACCGACTTCATGGTTTCTTTCCTCCCGCGCGCTGCCCGTCCGGGATCCCGGGCGCGCAGTCAGGCGGCCTCTTCCTGCACCTGCGAAGTGTAAAGCTGATAATACAGGCCGTGCTTTTCCATCAGCTCTTCGTGACTGCCCATCTCGGCGATCCCCTTGTTGCTGATATATAGAATTCTATCACAGTTCTTGATGGTGGACAAGCGGTGCGCCACGATGATGCTGGTCCGCCCCTTCAGCATTTCCGCAATACCTTCCTGCAGCAGCTTTTCGGTCTGCGTATCGATGGAGGATGTCGCTTCATCCAGGATCAGAATGGCCGGGTCGGAAAGCAGCGTGCGCGCGAAGGCTATCAGCTGCCTTTCTCCCTGGCTCAGGTTGCTTCCCCGCTCCTTGATTTCCGTCAGATACCCCTTGGGCATTTTCCGGATCAGCTCATCCGCCCGCACCCGGCGGGCAGCCTCCCGGACCTCCGCGTCGGTGGCATCCAGCCGTCCGTACCGGATGTTCTCCAGCAGCGATCCCGAGAAGATAAAGCTGTCCTGAAGCATAATGCCCATCTGACTGCGCAGGGAGTGCAGCGTGACCTTGCTGATATCATGCACGCCGCCTTCCCTGTCGTGCAGCAGGATTCTTCCTCCGTTCAGGTTGTAGAAACGGCACAGCGTATTGATCACGGTGCTTTTGCCCGCGCCGGTCGGTCCGACCAGCGCGATGCTCTCCCCGGCACGGACGTGAAGGTTCAGATGCTCCAGTACATTGATGTCTTCCTCGTAGGCGAAGGTCACATCTTCAAAATCCACCTCGCCGCTGATCTCCGGCAGCGTTTCCGCTCCGGGCGCGTCGTCCACGGTCACCGGTTCATCCATGGTTTCAAAGATGCGTTCCAGATAGGCAATGTTATTGACAAAGGAATTGTAGATATTCGCCAGGTTTGTGATCGGCTGCCAGAAGCGGCTGACATACTGGCCCATGGCCAGAATCACGCCGAAGGATACCATTTTTCCGCCGCCCATCCAGTATACTCCCGCAATGTACAGGAAGGTCAGCACCAGCTGGGTCATGGTCTCGCTGGAAAGCCAGACCGTATTGCTGATTTTCACAGCCCGCATCCAGGCCTGCCGGCAGGCGCCGGCCAGCCGTTCCATAATCGAAATATTCACTTCCTGCCGGTCAAACAGCTGGCTCACCCGGACCCCGTCAATGGACTCCGCCAGATAGGCGTTATAGTTGCTGTTTTTATTGCTCTGATTCTGCCAGGCTCTGCGCTGCCGGGGTTTGATCAGAATAATGATCCCCACGAAAACCGGAAGGCCTGCCACAATGACCGTCGCCAGGGTAGCGTCGGTGGAGTACATAAACACTACGATAAAGATCAGGTTGATGATTTCCAGAATCATATTGATGATGCCGTTGGAAAGAATGTCCGAAACCGAATTGACGTAGTTGATCACCCGTACCAGAATCTTTCCGGCCGGCCGGCTGTCATAGTAGCTGAAAGGCAGTTTCTGCAGATGGGCAAAGAGATCGCTGCGGATATCATAAATAATCTCCTGGCTTACGTGAGCCATCAGCCGGGACCGGATGGTCGTAAACACGATACTGAGCAGGATGACCCCCACAAACAACAGCGCCATTCTGCCGATCATCGCCGTGTCCCCGCCGGGCACAGCCTCATCCAGCACCCATTGCGTAATCTTGGGAATATACAGGGTGGCCACGCTGGCCAGTGCGCTGAGCAGCAGCGCCGTCAGCATTTTATACTTGTGCCGCGCCATATATTTTCCGGCCCTTTTCAGATGTTTCCATTGAAAAGGAGATTCCAGGCGCTCATCCACATCGAATTTGTTCCGCGCCATGTTATACCGCCTCCTTCATGAGAATCCCGTACTGCAGGCAGTAGGTCTGCCAGTAATAGCCTTTCTTCTGCAGCAGTTCCTGATGCGTTCCCCGCTCAGTGATTTTCCCGTCCTGCAGGACCAGGATCAGATCGGCATGCCGCATGGAGGAGATTCTCTGCGCAATGATCAGTTTGGTGCAGTCAAAGGGCAGATTCCGCAGTTGCTTCTGGATATACTGTTCTGTTTCGCTGTCCACCGCGGAGGTCGTATCGTCCATGATTAAGATTCCGGGTTTTACGGCCAGTGCCCGGGCCAGCGCGATACGCTGCCGCTGGCCGCCGGACAGGCCAACGCCCCGCTCGCCGATGATGGTGTCGTATCCTTCCGGCAGTTTCTCGATAAATTCCGCCGCATCCGCCCGGCGCGCAAAATCCTTCACCTCATCCAGGGTCATGTTCTGATTGCCGAAGGCCACATTGCCTTCCACCGTATCGGAGAAAAGAAACACATCCTGGGTCGCCGTTCCGATGCCGCCCCGCAGCTGCTGAAGCTTCCATTGCCTTACATCGCAGCCGTCCACCCGGACCGTCCCTTCGGAAACATCATAAAACCGCGCCAGCAGGTGGATCAGCGTGGTTTTTCCTCCGCCGGTCGGCCCCATGACCGCCAGCGTCCGGCCGGGCTCCACGGAGAAGGTCACGTCCTCCAGAATCGTCTTATTGTTCATCCGGAAGGATACATGATCAAATTCGATCTGTCCCTTCATCTTTTCGTGCTCCACCGCGTCGGCGTCGTCGGTAATCTCCGGCTTGCTGTAATACAGCGCCATCACCTTGGCCGCGGAAGTTGAAAAGCGCTGCAGATCGTTGATCAGGTTGCCCAGTTCCCTCATGGGATTGCTGACCGCCCAGCTCAGGCCCGTGAAAACCGCCAGTTCACCGGGAGTCAGCTCGCCGTGGATGATAAACAGTCCGCCCACAAAGACCGTAACCAGCTGAATGGCATTGACCAGCAGTTCAATCATGGGAAAGAAGGTCAGCCACAGCTTATTGATCCGCAGATGGCTGTTCAGGAAAGCACGGTTTTTTTCCTCAAAGCGTTCTTTTTCATATTCCTCCCGGGCAAACGCTTTCACCACCCGGTTGCCGGCGATATTTTCCTGGGCGGCGGCGTTCATTTCGCTGAGCTTTTCCCGCATGAACACAAACCGCGGCCGGACATGTTTGGAGAAAAACCGGGTGATAAGAAGCAGCACCGGCGTGATGGCGATCAGCAGCAGGGTCAGTTTCCAGTTCACCAGGGTCAGATAAGCGGTCGCGAAAAAAAAGGTGCAAACCGCGTCAATGATCCGGTAATCAATATAGGACAGAAAGTGTCTGCACCAGTCCAAATCGGCGCTCATGCGCGTCATCAGATCGCCAGTCCGGTTTTCGTCAAAGAAGCGCATATCGTTATACTGCATCTTTGTAAACAGCCTGCGCCGCAGATTGTAAAGCACATTCTGGGAATCCGACTCCAGAAAAATGACCATCAGGTACCGCAGCCCTTCCCGTCCCAGTTTCACCAGCAGCATCACCGCCAGAATGGACAGAAGCGGCTCCGGGTTCCCGGCCATAATCACATCGTCAATCAGCCGCTGCGACAGAGCGGGGTTGACCAGCAGCAGGAGGCAGCTAAAAGCGCAGATGCACAGGGCGGTCACGTGACGGCGGCGGAACCGCGCATCCATGTTTTCCCATAGCCAGGCGATTTGTTTCCGCATGACAGTTCTCCTCATTCACAGAAAATCGGAAAGCCGCAAAGGGTTCCAGCCGCTGATTGTAAAACAGTTTTTCTTGATTTTCCGCTGATAAATCGCTATGATGAGACGGAAATACTGATTTTTCAACAGAAAGGATCGGTAAAGCGATGGCTGAGCGTATTCCCGTTCACGGCACAGACCGTGTGCATGCCGAATCCAGGGTGCGGGATCCGTCGTTTATCATGAAAGGGCACCACTGCCACAGCTGTTATGAGCTTTTTTATGTGGAAAAAGGCAGCTGCCGTTTTCTGATTGACGAACACATTTTTGATCTCCATGCCGGCGCTTTTCTTTTGGTGCCGCCCATGGCGCTCCATTATACCCGGTATGTTTTCGGTCCCTGCCGCCGGACCGTGATTCTCTTCCGGTCTGAAGATCTGCCGGAAGAAGTCCGGGACTGCCTGCCCCAGTCCTCCCGGCTCTTTTCGGAAGCCACCGTTTTTCAGGTGCCGGAAACTGCCCGGCCGGCGATTGCCGAAACGCTGCGGAAAATGGTGTCAGAGGATCAGCTTCGGGACGGGCGGACTCCGCTGATGCTGAAAATACATCTGCAGTCACTTTTTCTGCAGTGCAGCAGAGTCTGTCAGTTCCTGTTTGACTCCCCGTCGGACGCGCATACCGGAGACAACCGGATTCTGAAGGCCGCCCAGTTTATCTGCCGGTATTATATGGAGCCGCTCACCAGTGCGGAAGTAGCCCGGGCGGCAGGGTTCAGTCCCAATTACCTGAGCCGCCGCTTCCGGTCGGTTACCGGCATCGGACTGCATGAATACCTTGTATTTGTCCGCCTGCAGCACGCCGCCCAGGAGCTTGTCTCAACCTCCGATTCCATCACGACGATTGCGCTGCGCTGCGGTTTTTCCGACAGCAATTACTTCAAGGATTCCTTTAAGAAGAAATACGGGGTAACGCCCAGAACTTACCGAAAGCTCCCCTGAACGTTTCCGGGCCGATTGCCGGATCGGCCGGAAGGTGGTACAATCCAGGTCGGATCATGAAGCCGGACAGCCGGGCAGGAACGGACTCCCCGCGCGGATCCGCCGCGGAAGCGTCCGGATTGCCTGAATCAGGTTACTTATACACTGAAATATACTGAAGGATTGAGGATTATGGAAAAGTTTAAACAGAACCTGGGACCGGCGCTGATCATTCTCGCCGGATGCTTCTGGGGCAGCATGGGGATTTTTGTCCGAAGGCTCGGAGACTTCGGTTTCAGTTCCGCTCAGATCGTTTCGATCCGCGTCACGCTGGCGGCCCTGTTCTTCAGCCTGCTGCTGCTTGTGAAGGACCGGTCCGGCTTCCGGATCCGGCTGAAGGATCTTCCGCTGTTTCTGGGCCTGGGTTTCGGGAGTATTCTGTTTTTTACGGTCTGCTATTTCACCGCCATGACGATGATGTCTCTTTCCACCGCGGCGATTCTTCTTTACACCTCTCCGATCTGGATCATGCTGATGTCCGCCCTGTTCTTCCGGGAGAAAATCACCCGCCGGAAGCTGATTTCGCTGGCCCTGGCCTTCGCGGGCTGTGTTCTGGTTTCGGGTATCTCCGGAGAGGGGATCACTCCGGTTGCTCTGCTGATCGGCCTCGGCGCCGGCTTCGGCTACGGTCTGTACAGCATCCTGGGAACGATTGCCCTGCGGAAGTATTCCCCCTATACCGTGACGACCTGGACTTTTCTGATCGCGGCTGCCGGCTCCTGGCTGATCTGCAGCCCGGCGGAAATGATTTCCCGCTTTACCGCCGCTCCGGATCCGGTTTCGCTGCTCCTGTTCTGCGCGCTGACCGCCCTGGTCACTGCCGTGATCCCTTTTCTCGCCTACACCCTCGGCCTGCGCACCGTTGAGCCCGGCCGGGCCGGCATTCTGGCCACCATTGAACCGCTGGTCGCGACGGTCATCGGCGTGCTGGTGTTTTCCGAGCCTTTATCCCTGCTTTCCGGCATCGGCATTCTGCTGATCCTTTCCGCCGTGGTTGTGCTGAACACCCGCTCCGGTTCCCGGTAATACCGATTCTTCAGTCCTGTAATTCTTTTTCATAGCAGAGAAAATGCTGGCCGTACAGCTCGCACTCCCCCGCCGTACGGAAGCCGATCGGAGCATAGCACCGGAGGGCCGCGGTATTGTCCCGGTTCACCACAATATGCACGCTTCTGTATCCCCGCCGCTTCAGCTCCTCCAGCACATAATACACCATTTTCCGCGCCAGTCCCTGCTTCTGGCAGTCCGGCGTAACCGCCACGCGCGCGTATTCACCGGCCGGCCGCAAAGCCGGATTCCAGCAGTTCAGCTGATCCACCGCCTCATCTTCCTCGATGGATATGGCCGCGACGATCCGTTCGTTCTCATCCTTCATAACAAAAAGTGCGTTCCGGGACAGGTCAAACCGGATGGTCTCCGGCCCGGGATACTCTTCGTTCCAGAAGCAGAATTCCCGACCGATCTGCTCCCGGTACAGACGCAGCACGGCATCCGTATCCTCCCCGGTTGCCTCCATAATGCGATATTCCATTCTTCTCCCCTTCTCTGTTCCGTGCGGTTTGCTCCGAAAAAGCTGCCGCATGTTTCCGAAGCTGTATGCATTGTAACACAGGCAGCCCGCCGCTGCACAGCCGCGCTGAAATGATACCGGAAATTTTGCGGCCCCCGGTTCTTGATCATTCTCTCCGGATGACGTAAAATGCAGAAGAAAAAAGCGGGCCGGCTGATCCCGGGAAACTGCCGCCTGCCGGTCCGCTGCGTATCAACCGAAGAAGCATCGGGCTTCAATGATCTAAATGGAGGAAACCGAAATGAAAAAAATCCTGAGTCTCCTGCTGGTTCTGGCCATGCTCTGCTGCGGCGTATCCGCCTTCGCAGAGGAGCCGGCCGGCGAAACCTTTGTATCTCCTGACGGCGTGCTGTCCATTCAGGCGCCGACCGCGCAGTGGCGGGCTCTGAGCAGCCCCGGCTGCTGGTTCCTCATCGGCGACGAATCCAGCTATATTCTGATTGATCATCTGAGCAACGGTGAAGCGCTTCCGCCCGTCAGCGTTGCCGGCGGGGATCACGCGGCCGTTTATCAGGCGTATATCTCCAACCGGAACGAGGTGTTTACGGTCTTTGCCTGCTCGGATGACGAAACCGCGCTGCCCGGCATCATCCGGGCGATCGGTTCCATTCAGATCCTGACTCCGAATACGGTAACCGCTTTACCCTCCGCTGAAACAGCGGAAAGCGGAAGCGCCTATGCCAACGCTCCCTTCGCGGTCTACGCGCAGGACGGCTCCGTCGTCTTTATCTTTCTGAATGCGGACAAAACGCTCTGCCTGGACAGGCTGGGCAATCATTACAGCAACGTTCGCGGGGATCTGTACTACTGCATCGAGCAGGATAAGCTGTACCATGCTGACCGGAATTACTGGGTTCAGCAGGAATCCGAAGCGGTCGCTTCGAGCCCCTTCACCGTTTATCCGCTGGAAGGGAATCCTGTGGTGATCCATCGGACCGAATCCGGTAAATACGTGGATGACGCCGGCCACATCTACTATCAGACCGCGAATGTCCTCTATGTCCGGGAAGACAACAATGTGACCTATTCCGCGGATCCCGATTACTGGAACTATTCCGATCTGCTCGCCGAAAAGGATGCCGCTGAGGCAGAAAGCAACGCCGCCGCTGCCGCCCCCTTCACCGTTTATCCGCTGGACGGGGATCCCGTGGTGATTTACCGGACCGAATCCGGCAGCTACACGGATGCCGCCGGCCGTACCTATTATCAGACCGCGAACGGCCTGTATGTCTGCGATAACAATAATGTCACCTACTCCGCGGATCCCGATTACTGGAACTATTCCGATCTGCTCGCCGAAAGGGATGCCGCTGAGGCAGAAAGCAACGCCGCCGCTGCCGCCCCCTTCACCGTTTATCCGCTGGACGGGGATCCCGTGGTGATTTACCGGACCGAATCCGGCAGCTACACGGATGCCTACGGCCGTACCTATTATCAGACCGCGAACGGCCTGTATGTCTGCGATAACAATAATGTCACCTACTCCGCGGATCCCGATTACTGGGACTATTCCGATCTGCTCGCCGCCCAGGATGAAGCGGATGAAATCATGCAGAACGCCCGGGAGCGGGAGGCCGACGGTGAAGTCAACGACGACGATCTGAACGCTCAGGATGACGAGGACGAAATCCTGCAGCACGCCCGGGATCTCGAAGAATACGGCGAAGTCAATCCCGACGATCTGAACGCTCAGGATGACGAGGACGAAATCCTGCAGCACGCCCGGGATCTCGAAGAATACGGCGAAGTCAATCCCGACACGCTTCCCGAAAACAACTGATTTTCCGATCCATTCAGTTCCCGCTCTCCGGCGGGAACTTTTCTTTCTTCTCTTTCGTCAGTTAAGGTGTGGAACATTCCACCGGAAAGGATGATTGGATATGAAAAAACTGATTTCCCTGCTGGTCATACTGTGCCTCCTGCTGACAGGCTCCGCGGCGCTGGCTGAAAAATCGATTACCGTCAATGGGTCGGGCGAAATCCGGATCAGCGCGGATACCGCGGTCATTTCTCTGGGGGTCAGCGCCCGGGATCCGGATGTGCTGACGGCGCAGCAGAAAGTCAACACGGCCATCGCGGCCATCCGGGAGGCGCTGATCGGTCATGGCGTAAAAGAAGAAAATATCAATACGGAATACATCAGCATCTACGCCCTCTACGATTATACGAACGACCGGGAGCAGCTCACCGCCTATAACGCCGGTTCCACCCTGGCCGTCACGGTCACGGAGATGGACAGCGTCGGTGCACTGATCGATCTTGCCTTTGCGTCCGGAGCCAACACGCTCAATAATATTTCATTCTACGCGTCCAATACGGAAGAGGCAAAGGCCGAAGCCCTGAATGCGGCGGTGGAAAACGCGAGGAAAAAGGCGGAAATCCTGGCGGAAGCATCCGGCCTGAAGATCACGGGTGTCCGGATGATCACGGAGGACGGGGTTTCCAGCTACGCCAACAGCGCCGGAAACGCCCGTTACAAAGACATGGGCGCCGGAACGGAAGGGAACGCGGATACGGTGGTACAGGCCGCCAAACTGATTCTGAGCGCTTCCGTGACCGTCACCTTTGAGGCGGAATAATCATTTTTCTTTCAGATGCTTCCAGAGCCAGGCCGCGTAACCGGCCATCAGAAGGACGCTGATCCCGAAACGGATCAGTGCGGCGGATCCGGGCCCTTCCGGAGCCCGGGTCTGCGCTCCCTCCGGGGAGAAAAGGGAAAGAACATTCAGCATGCCGTGAAAGGCAATGCAGGGAATCAGGCTTTTTCCGCGTTCGAACAGCAAGGCCAGAGCCAGGCCGGCAAAGAAAGCGAAAACCATCTGCAGGGCGGTATCCGCCGGGCTCTGCCCGTTCATCAGATTGACCAGATGGCACAGGCTGAAAGCCGCCGCGGAAAGCAGGATTCCCTGTTTTTCATACCGGGTTTCCAGAGCCCGGAACAGAAACCCCCGGAAGAGGGTTTCCTCCAGAAAGCCCACGCTCACCATGCTGACCGTAAAGCACGCCGCTTCTCCCGGGCTGATCCGCGGAACCCGGCCAAAGGCCGCCTGGCATGCGGCAGTCAGAATCAGGGGCAGATAAAACAAAACCCGGGACGGTCTGCACCGCGGCGGAATCAGGCCGTATCTTTCCGTCATCCCGTTCCGCCGGATCCACAGCAGTAGCAGAACAGCCATTCCGCTGTGAAACAGGGCTGAAAACAGCCGGGGCATCCCGGCGGCTCTGTCCAGAATGCCCGCCGCGGATGTCCCGGCCAGATAGGTTCCGATTCCTGTAAGGGCAAAGACCGTTTCACTTTTCCGAGCCGGTTCTCTCATAAGGTTCTCTCCGTCTGATTCAGGGCGTATCCTTCTTTGCCGGCCCGTTATATTTCAGACAAAGCATGGTGATATCGTCAAACTGCTCCGCCTCGCCGACAAAGGCATTGATTCCGTTCATCACGTTGGAAAGCACCTCTTCCGGAACGGCATCCGGATTCCGGTTCAGCGCCTTCATCATATCCGACATATTGGCAATCAGCCCCAGCTTTTCCGCAATAACCGGATTCTCGGTATTGACCCCGGCTTCCGTCAGCAGCTGGATGGTGATGGTTTCCTCCGTTGAGGCATCCAGTCAGGCATAGGCATGGGGGCATAGTCGGAGGGATTCCGGAAAATCATTCCCGCGTAATCCCCCACCATCCCGACGGTTCCCGCCAGATCCTGAAACAGATCGTTGGCAATGTAAGCCTCCAGCTGGGTGCTCTGTCCCATGCTGGAAGCCATCACAGCGTCCATTGTCTGCTGAGAAACGGCGGCAATGGATCATTTCTGCTTTTCGTTGGTTTCGGTAACCAGGCCTTCCATATGCCCGATCTGATAGATAATCACAGCCGAATAAGCCGCCATCATCAGCAGAATAATGATCAGCACCAGATTGAATATCTTCTGCTGAATACCGCCGGCAGGATCGGATCAGGTCAGGCTTTTCTTCAGGGCTTCCAGCGCGGCGATCACCCGGTCGCACCAGGCGTCGAACTCCGGATCCTCCCTCTGGCATTCCGGATGGGACAGAACATAGTCCAGGGAAATCCGCACTCCCTGATGGAAAGGCACCGTCGTTTTCATTTCCGGTACCAGGGCCTTCAGTTTTCGGTTGTCGAAGATAACAGAGTTGGATTTATCCCCCGTCAGAGATCCGGCATAGTCGTACTGCGGGCCGACAGCGGCCAGGAAGTCGGAAGAAATATGATAGGGGTGCAGCGTCACTCCCAGCGCGTCCGCGACGGTGGCATAGATCTGATTCCACGTCAGCGTTTCGTCCGAGGTGATCTGGAAGGCTTCCCCGATCGCCTGCCGGTTTCCCATCAGCCCGGTATAGCCAACCGCGAAATCCCGGTTGAAGGTCATGGTCCACAGGCTGGTGCCGTCTCCGTGAATGATGACGGGCTTTCCCTGCTGCATCCGGCGGATCACCTGCCAGAATCCATTCTTCCCGTGCACGCCCATGGGCACATTCCGCTCATCATAGGTATGGGAAGGCCGGACGATGGTGACCGGGAAACCTTCCTCCCGGTACTTGCGCATCAGGAATTCCTCACAGGCGATCTTGTTCCGCGAGTATTCCCACCAGGGATTGGCCAGGGTGGTTCCCTCGTTGACAATGGGGCTGCTCAGCGGCTTATGATAGGCCGAGGCCGAGCTGATATAGATATACTGCCGGGTCCGCCCGCGGAAAAGACGGTAATCCCGCTCCACCTGATCGGGCGTAAAACCGATAAACTCGCAGACCGAATCGAAGGTCAGCCCTTCAATTCCGCGAAGCACCTCCGCCTCGTTATTGATATCCGCCACGATGGGATGAACGCCTTCCGGCAGCTCCGCCGTCCGGCTTCCCCGGTTGATCAGATAAATCTCCCATCCGTCCGCCGCCAGTTTCCGGGTTATGGCCATGCTGATCTGTCCGGTACCGCCGATCAATAAAGCCTTCATCTGTCTCTTTCTCCTTCGCCTTATTTCAGGAAATCTTCCCGGCAGGGGGTAAAGGTATCCAGCAGCACGCCCTTCTCCAGGCAGACCGTTCCGTGGGTCAGCCCGCCGGGAACCACAATGCAGTCTCCCGGATTCAGTTCGGTGCTCTCCCCTTCCACCGTATAGCGGAATTTTCCGCTGAGCACATAGCTGGACTGTTCATGGGGATGAGCGTGCAGCGCCCCTTCCGCTCCGGTTTCGAAGGATACTTCCACCAGCATCATCCGTTCATTCCAGGCCAGAATCCGCCTGCCGCTGCCTCCGCCCAGATCCTGCAGCACCGTGTCCCCGTGATGTTTGACAAATCCTTTCATTTTCCGTCCCTCCTCAGTTCGTTCAGATAGGTTGAACCGTTCCGTCCTTCAGATCAATCTCCGGGCCGAACCGGCCGGCGGTTTTCAGGATATTGCAGTGCTGCTCCAGCTCCCGCAGCATCTGCCGTCCTTCTCCGCTCCGGTCGTCCCCTTCGATTTCCGCGTAGAAATAGTACTGCCAGGCCAGGTTCTTCATGGGGCGGGACCGAAGCACCCGCATATTGAATCCATGCTGACCGATGACCCGGACGGCGCCCGCCAGCGCGCCCGCCATATGGTTCACGGTGAAAAGCAGCAGGAATCCGGCAGCGCGGGCGGGAATCTCCCGGTTTTCCGCCCTGGAAAAAACCGCGAAACGCGTGGCGTTCAGATCGCTTTCATTGATCTTCTCCGCCAGGATTTTCAGTCCGTACAGTCCGGCCGTTTCCCGGCTGGCAATCGCGGCGGTCGCGGGATCCCCCCGCTGCTGAACCGTCTGAGCGGCCCGGGCCGTATTGGAAGCCTGCTCCGTTTCCAGCCCCCGCCGGCGCAGGTATTCCGCGCACTGGGACAGGGCCTGGGGATGGCTGACCACCCGGCGGATCTCCGCCGGGTCGCAGTCCGGCAGTCCCAGCAGGCAGTGTTCCACCGGCAGAGAATACATCCCGGTCACATGCAGGCTTCCGGTGAACATCAGATCGGTCACCTGCCCCACTTCCCCGGCATAGCTGTTCTCCACGGGAAGCACGCAGAAATCGCATTCTCCCCGTTCCACGGACTCGTAGGCGGACTGAAAATCCAAGCAGGATACCGGTACCGCGTCCGGAAAAATCCGCCGGACCGCAATATGCGCGAAGGCACCCTCCACGCCGCTGTAAGCTACCCTGCATCCTTCCGTCAGCCGTCTCTGATACTCTCTGGAAATACGCATCGTATCCCGGAGGAACCGTACGTACAGATCCCGGAGCTCCTCTGATTCAATGTACTCCAGATTGCGCCGGACCACCCGCTCCTCCTGGGCCGCGTCCAGAATGGGCAGGCCCCGTTCCCGCTTGTAGGCGGCTATTTCCCGTACGGCTTCCATCCGCCGGACAAAAAGCCGGGCCATCTCCCGGTCCGCTTCACCGATCGCTGCCCGGGCTTCCGTCAGCTTCCCTTCCTCCATGCCTTCTCCTCTCCGCGCCGCTTCCCTTTCCGGAAGCGGAACCCGTCAGTCCAGCTTCTCCAGCATCCGGTAGCCTTTTCCGCTGAGAAAGGCTTCCACCTCCATGATATCCGGAGTGCGGAGGATCGCGACCGGCTGTCGGCTCAGGGTGGAATAGGTCACATAAAGATAGTCCAGGTTGACGTTTCCCCGGGTCAGCGTATCCAGCAGCCGGTTCAGACTTCCGCATTCATCCCCGATCTCCGCGGCGGCCACCCAGTCGGTATGGCACAAATAACCCGCCTCCTGCAACCGGGCCGCCGCCAGCGGCGTATCCGTCACCAGCATGCGGATGATGCCGAACTCGGCGCTGTCGTTCGTCACCAGAGTGTTCATATTGACGCCGGCGTCCGCCAGAATCTGCGTGATCCGGTTCATGGCGCCCTTCTTATTCTCCGCAAAAATGGACAATTGTCGAATCATATGCATTCCTCCGCTTTCTTTTGCAGGCCGCCCGGCCTTTTGCCCGCCCTCAGACCAGCTCCGCCAGGCGCAGCATCAGCTCCCGGCTTTTTTCCCAGCCCAGGCAGGGATCCGTAATGGACCGGCCGTACACGCCTTCTCCCACCTTCTGGCATCCGTCCTCCAGATAGCTTTCCACCATCAGTCCCTTGACCAGATTCCGGATTTCCCCGTCCAGCGCCCGGCTGTGCATCACATCTTTGCAGATCCGGATCTGCTCCAGGTACTGCTTGCCGGAATTGTTGTGGTTGGCATCCACGATCACGGCCGGATTCTGCAGCCCGGATTCCCGGTACAGCCGCAGAAGCTCCTGCAGGCTTTCGTAATGATAATTGGGATGGGACCGTCCGAAATTGTCGACGAATCCTCTCAGAATCGCGTGGGCCAGCGGATTGCCGGCCGTATGAACCTCCCAGCTGCGGAAAATGAATTCCTGGGAGCTCTGCGCCGCGACGATGGAGTTCATCATCACGCTGATATCACCCGCGCTGGGGTTCTTCATTCCCACCGGAATCCCCAGTCCGCTCGCGACCAGCCGGTGCTCCTGGTTTTCCACGGACCGGGCTCCCACCGCCACATAGCTCAGCAAATCCGACAGATAGCTGTAGTTGGACGGATACAGCATTTCGTCCGCGCAGCTGAAGCCCGTTTCCCGCAGGATGCGGGTGTGCAGATGGCGGATCGCGATGATCCCGGCGAGCAGATCCTCTTCCTTGCGGAGATCCGGCTGATGCAGCATTCCCTTGTAGCCGGTCCCCCGGGTGCGGGGTTTATTGGTATAAACCCGCGGAACGATCAGCAGCTTCTCCCGGATCTGCGGCTCCAGATCCGCCAGGCGGTGCATATATTCCAGCACAGCATCTTCCCGGTCCGCGGAGCAGGGGCCGATCAGCAGCAGCATCCGCTGATCCTCCCCGGTCAGAATCTTCGCGATTTCCGCGTCCCGGGCTGTTTTTCTGCGCTTCATCTCTTCTTCGATCGGATAATCCCGGATCAGTTCCTGGGGCAGGGGCATCTTTCTGACAAATTCCATCTGCATGCGTTCCGGCCTGCTCTTTCGTTTGTTTTACCCCTCATCGGGCGGATGTATCCTCTGACTCCCCTGACGCTCCGGATCGACTGATTATATCAGATTTCCGGACTCCGCACAATGAAGACGCGGGAATTCCTCCCGGGAAATGAGTGAAAATGAATCTCCGGGAATTTCTCTTGAGAAATCAAACGTTTTCTGATATGATCTCCTGCGTACCGCGGGCTGTCCGCCAAAACCGGTCCGGCTCCGCGGTGTCATGACGGAAAGGACGGTGGCATCGTGCCCGGAAAGAGTGGAAGAGTTACGCTGGAGGATGTGGCAAAAGCCACCGGGTTTACCATCAATACCGTTTCCCGCGCCCTGAAAAACAAGCCGGATATCTCCCGCCAGACCTGTGAGGCCATTCAGCAGAAAGCCCGGGAAATGGGTTATGTCCGGAATTATATCGCCAGTTCCCTCCGTTCCGGCCGGACGAAGACCATTGCTCTGATCGCCGGCACCATGTCCAATCCCTTTTACGCGGTGCTGGCGGACGTCATTCAGCGGGAGGCTTTCCGGCTGGGATATTCCCTGATGATTCTCTGCTCGCAGGATGATCCCGGGATGGAGGTCAATATGGTCAACATGGCTCTCTCCCGCCAGGTGGACGGGGTTCTGGTCATTCCCTGGTCCGATCAGTCTCCCGCCATGGAGCAGCTACGCGGCAGCGGCGTGCCCTATGTGGTACTGAACCGTTTTCTGGGAGAGGACCGGGATGACTGCGTCCTGTGCGACGAGGAGAACGGCGGCTATCTGGTCGGCCGCCATCTGATTGAAGCGGGGCACCGGAAGCTGGCCATGCTTTCCCACAGGGACGTGCTTTTTTCCACCCGTCAGCGTTTTCAGGGCTTCCTTCGGGCCGGCCGGGAAGCGGGGCTTCCCGATGAGAATATGATTTACGGTCAGTCCACCGATCCGGAGGAAATCATCCGGTTTCTGAAGCGCTGGAAAGAGGAGGGCGTCACGGGGATTTTTTCCTTCTGCGATGTGGAAGCCTGGGAGGAGCTGTCCCTGATCGAGCGGTGCGGGTTCCGCATTCCGGAAGATTTTTCCGTCGTCGGTTTCGATAACATTTCCGGTTATGTCGCTTTCCCCCGGCCGATCTGTTCCGTAGACTGCAGCTTCCAGGAAGAAGCCGTGCAGGCCATCGATCTCCTGCGGAACCGGATTCACCATCCGGAGCTTCCTCCGCAGCACGTCATCCTGCCGGTTTCCCTCATCTGCCGGGACAGCTGCCGCTGACAGGCCCCTGAAACTGCCGGATCCCGCCCGCCGTCCCCGCGAAAAACGCGTTTCATTTCTTCCGCCGGTCCGAAAGGACCGGCTGTTTTTGTGCCTGCGCAGATGAAACCCGCGGAGAAAAAGTTTTTTCAGGAAAATACAAATCAGGGGTTGACACGGACAAATGAAGCGTGCTATGATACAGGCGAACGGAACATTAACGATAATGATAACGTTAATCCTTACCAATTTTTCCATCTTTTGTTTTCCTATGGATGATTGAGCGAAAAGCTCATCAAAATAAAAGGAGGAGTACCTATGAAGAAACTGTTGGCTCTGGCTCTGACCCTGTGCCTGCTGCTGGGCGTCTGCTCGTTTGCGTCCGCGGCCGACACCACGACCCTCACCATGTGGACCTTTATCGCGCAGCATCAGGAATTCTTTGAGAAAGCCGCCGAGCGCTGGAACGCCGAGAATCCCGATCGTCCCGAGTGTACCTAAAAATTGTGGGTAAATGCCGTGTCAGCGGCTTAGTCCTAGCTTCCTGAACAGCAGAGGAACCACGTCGGAATTCCACTTCCCGCTGTC
>SVGS01000013.1 GCA_015056205.1 Clostridiales bacterium
TGCCTACGATGCGTTTGCAACCCTCCTTTCGTTGTTAGGCATACCGCAGACCACACGTTTCTGCGGACACCGCAGGCTCTCCCCAGTTGACAATGTAACTTTGTACAGCATGAATAGGTCTCTGACGTCGTTGCAGCGTTCATCCGCTCACCATATCGCTGATGTCCGTGTTGCCTTCCGTGGGACGGACCACGTCGGCCTGCAAGTTGGTGTCTGTTTCGCCGCTCAATGCTATCCCTACTGCCTCGCTTCCTACGCTTTACTCACATAGTCTCCCCTGTGAGCACAAGGTTCGTTGCCGGTGACTGGTTAGGTCTTTCCGGGCCGGGTTTCCACCGGCTTGTTACATTACCCTTCTACTGGGCGCACCCGTCCCCGTGACTCACGCAGACGATAAAAAAGGGGCCGCGCGGAAAATGA
Source organism: Clostridiales bacterium (assembly GCA_015056205.1). GTDB lineage: Bacteria > Bacillota > Clostridia > Christensenellales > Aristaeellaceae > Aristaeella. The sequence continues at coordinate 421 of SVGS01000013.1, forward strand.
ACCCTTGAAGAGAAGCAGCGTTCCGTTTATAATCAGATGCAGCAAAAGCGAAAAGCGCCGACCCGGCAAAGCCCGCGCCGCGCGGGCTGCCACGGAAAGAGGGAGAAAACATGCACTGTTGGAAACACATGGTCAGCCTGCTGCTGTGCATATGCCTGTTCTGCCCTGTTCCCATGGGAGGCGCGGAGGCGCCCTCCGGGGAGACCGCGGCGGAAATTCCCTACGAGGACGTCAGGGAAGACTACTATCGATACGTGGAGACTTATCCGGATACGGACGAAGAAGCAAATGCCGTGAAGGAAAAGATCGACGAGTACCTGGACAGCTTTTATGAATACGTGAAGACCTATCCGGCTTCGAAGGAGGAGTGGGAGGCCTGGAGCGCACTTCTCGATGGTTTCGACCTGGAGAAATGGATGTCCTATGAACAGCTCGAGACACCCACCGATGGGTTCTACTGCTTCAGGCTGCCCGGAAACGTATATGCCATCTGCGAAATGCTGCATGAGCAGCAGGTTTTTTCCTTCCTGATTCCCGGAGAAGAAAGGGCGCTTCTGCTGGACACGGGTCTGGGCATGCTGGATATCCGGGAGGTGGTGGATTCACTGACGGATCTGCCCGTGACCGTGCTGAATTCCCATGATCATTTCGACCATATCGGCGGAAACGCGCGCTTCGAAGAGGTCTGGTGCTACAACGATCCGGCCGCGATTGCCCATCTGACCGCGGGACCGTCGGAGACGGAGCTGCAGGAAGTGAAGAACCGCACAAAGTACATCCGGATTATCATGGATTATATGGATATCCGGGTTCGCGATATCATTCCCGGCAAAGCGCCAACAGGAACCGTGGAGGACGGGCAAATCATTGACCTGGGCGGCCGGAAGCTGGAGGTGATTCATACCCCAGGGCATCAGCCCTCCTGCATCATGCTGCTGGACAGGGAAAATCACCTGCTCTTTACGGGGGATATGTTCTATCCAGGACCCATGTACTGCATGTTTGTGGATTCCTCCCTTGGGGACTACGTCCAAAGCATCCGGAAGGCGCTGGCCATTGCGGAGGAGAATGGGGTGGAGCAGGTTTATCCCTCCCACAACCTGCCGACCGCGGATCTGGAGGATCTGCGCCGCTTCTCCGCTTTTCTGGAGCAGGTCGAAGCGGGAGAAATCAGCGAATATGAAATCGAGGACGGCTACCCGACCTACTATATGAACGATGTATACAGCATCTCTCTGGCGGGAGAAGGCCAGGAGCCGATGTCCGGCTTCAGCGGGCCGGCATGGGAGGAACCCGCGCCGGAAAACTGAGGCAAAGGGCCCCGGGCTCCGTACCTGCGTCCGGCTGCCGTTCCCTGAACCCCCCCCGGCCCGCGCGCCGGCTGCGCGGCGGCGACGCCTCTGCTATCCTCGCGAACGAAATGGTTTGCCAAGCCAACGTCCATCTCGCGGTATATAGTGCAAGGATTCTATGATGTGGAACGAGTGAAAGGGCACAGCTGGTTTCCAGACTGACCCTGGCGCTGGAACTTCGGTTCCGTAATGCCGGCCTCGTTCCTTTTCTATTGCAACAGCGTTATTCGGGCTTACGTCGGCATTCCGAGCAGGCTGCTCAGTAATAAACAGAAAAAAGCTGCGCCTCATGGACCTAGTGCCCGTTAACACCGGAGTCATATCCAGTGAATCAGCATCAGCTTCTAATGGGATTTTATCACAAATCAGAAAAAAGCAAACTGTTTTCACCCAGACAAATGATTGTTTCTCTCTTCACCTCGCCCGTCTTCTTCCATGCCGGTCAAGGATTCGGCAGCAGCAGGCTGCCGAATCCGGGGCGTCGTCATGGTCGGCGTCGGGGGTGTAGTCCATGATCTGGGCGATGTATTCCGGGTCGGAGGCTTCGAGGAAGCGGATGCGGGGCCACCATTCCACCAGGTGCGTGCTGATCTTGACGTATTTGTTCGTGTCCTCGTGGTAGGCGCGGCCGAATTTGCCCCTGCCGCGGATCTCCCGGACAACGAAGCCCTTGTCTCCGTTGTCTTCGGTGTAGAGGGGCCAGCAGCGGAAGCGGTCCGCCAGAGCGAGGCATTCGTCCAGGACTTCGCTGACGTGCCTGTGCCACAGGCGGCCGTACAGATAAAGGATTCCGTCTTCGAGGCGGGCGCAGGTGAAGGCCGTGTAATCGGCTCCGCCGTAGGAGCAGTCGATATGGGAGATGCCGTTATAGAGCAGCTTCTCATTCGCGAAGAATTCCGGGGCCGAGCGGAACAGGGCGTCCTCATCGGCGATATGCTTCAGCTCGTAGTTGGCCGCGAAGAGGGAGGCGGACATGGACTTCCGGAGGGACTGCAGTTTTTCCGGGAGAATCAGGCCGGTCGAATAGCAGTCGTAGCGGTGGAGATTCGGCATCATGGTGAAGACGTCTTCCTTGTGCCAGGGCGTGCCCAGATTGATGATGCGGCCTCCCCTGTTCCGGATGTTCTGCAGTTCGGCGTACTGCAGTTTCGTGCGCTCACGCTCGGCCCGGGAGATACGATCCATGATATTGCAGATATCGTCGGTGATGACGATATCCGCATGGGAACCGGTGATGGAGGATTTGATGCCCAGGCCACGAATCTGTGGCGCGCCGGAAGGCGATTGCCACAGATTCGTTACGATCTTCCCTTGGGCTTCTTCCGTGATCTCAAGTTCGGTGTCGTACATCAGGGCCACCAGGTCTTTGACAATCTGGGAAGAGAGAATCTTCGATACCCTGGTCATCATTTCGGCAACGTCCGGATCGGTCTTCCGCAGAAAGATGATGCCCTTATCCGGCTTCAGGATCATCAGCAGGGCAATCGCGACGGAGAGGGCGGAGGATTTGAAGGAGCCGCGGTGCCCCTGGAGGGTATAATCCTCCGTGCCGAAGACCATCTCCCGAATCCAGAGGCCGTGGAGGGCGGTCATGTCTTTGAAGCCGATTTCATGGCCGATGATTTCCGGATGCCGCAGCAGGTATTCGAAGGCTTCATAGACTGCTTCGGCATCGATGATACCAAAGAAGTATGATATGATCAGACTGCAAAGAATGGGTCGAGAGCTCCGGGAGAACCCCGGGGCTTTTAACATGGCTAAATGAAAGGACGAGTGAATGACGAAGATTGACGCGCGACAATTGATGCAGGCAGGGTTCTGGTAAGAGATAGGAAAACAGCAGTGGAACTGTGCCGTTTGCTTGTAAAAATGCAGGACGTCTTTTTCATGCAGTACTCCTTTTGCTGAAGTTCATCGGTCAAGACTGTTTTTCTTCGGATATTCCTTTACAGCTGCAGAAAAAGCATCTGATGCCTGTTACATAGCTTTATATTTTGTCCCTCTCCCGGTTCCAACCACCGTGATATACCCGTTCTGCACAAGCCTGTTCAGAATTGTCACTGCCTTCGATTTGCCGAATCCGGTTGCTTCCACGACTGCGGAACTGGGCATTTCCCTGTTTTTCAGCAGCTGATATACTTTCTGCTCATCCGGCGGTAAATCGCTTTTTTCCTGTAAAACCGGCAAAATGATACATATGGTATTTTCTGTGATTGAAAATGACGGTTTGATCATGCTGTCCTGATAAGTCTCGTTGATCCTGCGTATTCCTGTTCCGAATTTTTCAATCATATGGAGCCTATAGAACACATTGCCGATGATTGGATTCCTCAGAATGGATATACCGCCCCTCATGTATTCTTCCTCACTGATCCCCTCTGGCAATCCGCCCGGAGAAGTGATCAGGATTTTATCATGAAACATCGCTATGTTGATATGGGAATTCACATCCCACGTCCTGTGAACCAGTGCGTTTGCTGTTGCCTCACGGAAAGCTTCCTCCGGGATCAGCGAAATCTGTTTCCGGGTACTGCCTCTGATCTGCTCATATTCATAATATTTCCGGAACAGTCCCAAAACAGAATCAAATTGTTTCAGGATGGAAGTGTGTTCATACGTTTCCCGGTCAAGAATGATGTTGATGCTGTCCCCAAAGCGGACCGCGTCAATGCCGGGAAACTCATTTTGGTCAGCGAGCAGTTCACCTGCCTTGTTGAAGCCGGAACCTTCCTTGTACAATTCCAGGGTTTTCAGGGTATCTTTGGTAAATGAATCAATTTGCAGGACGGTCTTCAGTTTTTCCTCGAGAATCTGAAATGACAGGGACTGATCCGATGCAGGCAGTTCCTCATAAGAGGAATTCTGGCCTTCCAGGATAAGCCTGGCCAGTTCAAGCCGGTCTGCAGCAATCGTAGCGGAGTCATTTCTCCTGTAAGCTTTTGCCTTATACAGGTACGGCTTATGCAAACCTTCCTGTACTCTAAGTGTGATTACAGACGTTTTTTCATTAATGCTCAATGTGTATTCCGGAACCGGATCAATACTGTCATTGATACGGTTTTCAATATCCAGACAGGCTGCTTTGGGATCCTGAATCCCGATGATTCTTCCGTCGTCTGCAATTCCAAATATGATTTCTCCGGAACCATAATTAGCAAACGCACTGACAGTTTTTAAAAAAGTGTTGGTGATTGATTCCTTATATTCCAGCGTCCGTGATTCTCTCATGCCTGTTCCTCCTGCGTCCGTTCTGAGTATAATATACCAGCAATCGGCCGCAAAATCAAACGCAAATTTTTACGTTCGATTTTGCGGCCGTTTTCAGATCAAAGCATGACAGCAGAACCGGAATACACCGAAAGATGCCTTGCAGGATTACCGGGTAGGATAATCATCCGATGCTTTTTTTCTGAACCATGCTGAACCGTTCCTGCTATCATCAGTTTGCCTGACGAACTGTTCAGCCTGGTACGGTTCATATCCCTTTGTTTTCAGCGCCTGCATCGAAAGTAAACCCTGAAGAACCCCTGCCTCAAAAGTGAACGGTTCACTCCTTGAAAAAAGTAAACCCCTGCCGGACTTTTATTACGAACCCCTGGCGCGTGAAGCCGAAATGCCGAGGCCCCAATTATCAAAGGCTTCAGCGGTTTCGTACTGTAAAATTCAGTTGGACATAGGCAGTCAGTGCAACATGAGACTTCATATTTTTGAGGTTTGTGCTTGTTACGCCCAAGTATCCCGCGCTTCTTCCGCCTTTGCCAGGCTGCTGTCCAGGTTTTCGATACGCAGCTGCTTCGCATCCGTCTGATTTGACGTCTCTCCGTGATAACCCGATTCAACAAAGCCATAAAAGAATCCGTCTTCACAGCGATGGAAATCTGTCGCCCTATGAGCAAAAGAAGGTGTATCACCACGAGATGGGTCACATCGAGCGGGGCGAGATCTGGGATATGAAATTCAGCGAATACGGAGAGGTCTGGGAATAAGGGGATAGCTTGCACAGGCATAGTGGGGCAAAACAGCAAAAACGGAACATGAAAGGACAGCTTGACAGGAAGCTTTATTCTCCCCTATAATTTTTCCAGCAGAAAAACTGAATGAGCTCCGCTTACAGGAGTTTAAATACAACAGGAAAGAGGTTGATTTGAATGAAAAAAAGGCACCTGATTTCCGCGGTCGCGATGCTCCTGGCTCTGATGCTGCTGGGTCTGTCCTGCAGCACCCTCGCAGAAGAGGTAAAGTTCGGCGCACTGTCCTTTCTGAACATGACAGAGGAAGAAAGCGGCCCGGTCGGCAAATCTGTGTGGCGGCCGATGGAGGAAATCCTTCTCCTCCATGGTGTGCTGGAAGAGAAAGAAAGTAACGTACCGGCCGGCCGCCCTGCTAACCATTACTACGACACCCTGAACGCCATGCTGATGGGCCTTCAGGCCGGAGAAGTGAACGCCATTAAAGTACCCTATTATACAGGGAAGTATCTCTGCTCCGCCAATGATAATTTGATGATGAGAGAGGAGTATCATCCGGAGAAGGCGACCGAAATCACCGACTGGGCGCTCAACTGGATCAGCGACGGTTATTCCTTTATGACAAAGGAAGAGAACACCGCTCTGCGCGACGCTTTTGACGCCCAGATCACGGCCATGAAAGAAGACGGTACCCTGCAGAATCTGATCGATGAGTATATCATCAAGGCTTCGGAAGGCGGTGAACCGGTGGCCATCGCTTTCGAAAAGTTTGAAGGGGATCCCATCCGGATCGCTGTCACCGGCTCCCTGCCGCCCATGGACTATGTGGCCGCGGACGGAACCTTCGCCGGATTCAACACGGCTGTGCTGTCCGAGATTGGCAAACGGCTGCAAAAGAGCATCGAACTGGTACAGGTCGACAGCGTCGGCCGGGCTCTGGCTCTTTCCGAAGGCACGGTGGATGTGGTCTTCTGGACCCGCGGCATTACCGAAGCCATGACGGAGCGCGGCAAACCCAGTGATGAAGAAGCGGAAGCCCGAAGGATTGAACGTCTGGAAATAATGTCGGATGAAGAAAAAGCCATTCTTGAGAAATACGGATTCGGGGATACAGCGTCAATTGGCAAAAACGAAGCCCGTGACCTGCCGGCCGGCGCGATCATCACCCAGCCGTACTTCTCGGATTTCACTGTAACGGTGACCCTGAAATAAACGCCTGTATCCCGCCTTTTTTCTCCGATGCGCCGCGGGCGTTCTTCCCGCGAACGCAAGAAGACCTTCGGCTGACCGCCGGGGGCACAACTGATCAAAAGAACCCTGCCGGGGCTGTCCGGCAGGGTTCTGTTTGCTATCCGGGTTTTCTTTTGCCTTTTTCCCGTCCCCTGTCTCCCACCGCGTCATCCGGAAGGAGGAATCCTCGGAAAACGCGGCGAATTATTATCTCATGGCAGCGCCGCATATACAACCGCCGGCATCCGGGATGGCCGGCCGGTAAATTGAATGAACAAAACAGCGGTTATCTGTCCGTTTTTTTGTACGGGAGATGAATCTTATGAACCGAAAAACCATCATGTCGGTGCCGGTGGCCTGCTTCCGGTCGGTCATCGCGGTGTGCGTACTGGGAATCGTCATTGGCTCCTTCCGGGATTATGACATCAATGTCGCTCTGGCCAATAAAACGGATCTGGGATCGTTCTTTGCCACTTACGGTTCCTACTTCTCCTATTGCCTGTATCCGGCGGCGGGGGCCTGCCTGTATGCCGGGCTGAAGAAGAAGGGCGACGGGTATCGCCTGCTTGCCCGGACGCTGCTGATCCTGGGCTGGTTCATGGCCGTGTACTATTCCAACAGCTATAACGGCAAGGTTGTCCGCAAGGCCTTCGGCTATACCCCCGGAGAGTCCTCCGCGGCGCTGTCCGTGCTGAGCTGGCTGTTCTGGGCTGTCCTGTACGGATGGGTGCCATTTGCTGTCATCCGTCTGGCGGATGACAGCAATCCTGATAAGCTGATCGCCGTCGGCGCGGCGATTCTCATCGCGGGCATTGCCGCGGACAATGTGAACCTTTGGCTCAAGCAGGTTGCTTCCCGTCCGCGGTACAAATATCTGATTACGCTGGAAGATCCGAAAAGCGAGTTCCGCAACTGGTGGCAGATGATCCCGAACCTGGCCGGCAGCAACGACAACTTCAAAAGCTGGCCCAGCGGCAACATGACCATTGCAAGCATGATGTTCTCCCTGCCGATGCTGACAGACGTGATGAAAAAGCGCAGCAGCCGAAAGAACCTGGTTGCGTTCGTGCTGGCTTGTGTGTACGTCCTGCTCTATGGCTATAACAGGATTCACATGACCAACCATTTCCTGACGGACGTCTGCTTCGGAACGCTGATCACGTATCTGGTTTTCTCCCTCATCAGCACCGCGTTTCTGCGCGGGTTAAAAGCACAGCGGTGAAAAGACTGAAACAGTCCTGATGGACACGGACCGACTGAGGATCTCAATGAAAACGCTTGACAACGGTGGAGACAGGGGACGGTTCCCTGTCTCTTTTTTGATACGCCCTTATGCCCGGCCGTTTTCAAAGATTTTTTAACAGCCCCGTCAGGCAGCTCAGCTGTCGGATGAAAATCCCGGCATGAAACTGCTTTCGGACGGAAGGCAAGAAGATATCTCCGGCGGTATTGCTTATGTTTGTCCGGGGGTATCGCTTATTTTCTGACTTTGCTTGCGGCCAGACCGCCGATTCCCGCCAGACCCAGCAGGATCAGGCTCAGCCAGAGGACGGGGTTGGCGCTGTCGCCGGTCTTCGGGACAGGATTAGGCGTGGCGGTGGGAGCGGCCGTCGGAGCCTCGGTTGGGGCCGCGGTGGGGGCCGCCGTCGGGGCTGGGGTTGGCGTAGGATCAGGTTCCAGGAACTGAACCCTCTTAAAATCAGCCAGGGATCGTTTCACGGCTGATCCGGCCGCCGGAACCTCTCATGGGTCACAGAAAGAACAGCGGAATGCCGGCCTTTTCTGCTTTCGCCTTCACGAATGCGATCGCTTCCTTCTCCGAAGCATCACAACCGTGGGCCTTCATGAAAGCGCCCAGCTTCCCTGCCTGAATCGCGGCGATCCCCTCTTCCTTCAGTTTCTCGTCCTTCTTGATCTCATTGAACAGTTCCTCGATGGTTTTCATTTCTATTTTTTCCCTTTGCCTGTTTTCGCTTCATTAGCCGTTTGTTGAATCAACTGCCGGCACGGTCCTTCCCTGCTGCCCGGCAGAATCCTCCCCCGGTGTTTTAGGCTCCTGAGAGAAGGATAACACAATCCGACGCCCGGTTTCAAGAAACAGCGGGACGTTGCCAGCTGCCATTCCGGCATCTGTCTGCATATGAATCTGTGAACTATGGGCGCTCCCTGACAATCCTTCCGCCCGGGCCCGGATCCGGGAGCTTTTCGTCGGTTATCTTTTCCGGACGGATACCAGCACGATTCCTGCGGCGCCGATCAGGCCCAGCAGGATCAGGGCCAGCCACAGGACAGGATTTCCACAGGCGACAGGGAACCAGGCGACAGGGGACGGTTCCTCGTCTCCTTTCCCACAATTCCGTCCGGTCTCCGCGACTCAGGTCTTGTAAAAAAGCACCTCTGTGGAGAACACAGAGATGCGTGGAGATCGATTATCTTTGGATCCGCATCGCCCGCGTTACGGGCTGTGCCACATGTATCGTTACCTGATGGAAGCGTCAGCAGAAGCTCCGAATCAGTTCAAGGATGCGGCGATTATATTCCGAGGCTTCCAAAAGCTTTTCCGGGACGATGGGCTCTCCCTGTGCGCCATCCCTGTAATATGCTATGATCCTGGTGATCAGGGTCTCCGGGTCGTCGTTCAGGATGCTTTCGATCTCCGGGGTAATCTGCGACGCATCCTCCGGCGGGAGGAACAGCGGTTCATCCGAATGCAGGAGCTTCGGGTAATTCTCCTCGATATACATGAGCAAATCGAACTCCCGTTTCACCACATCCGGATCATCATGAACCATATAGACACAGCCCGTCTCGGTTTCAAGGTCGATGGTTTCCCGCAGCCGTTCGGTCAGGCCCGCGTTTTCCACCCATCCGGAATAGTAGCTCTTCATGGCAAGCAGGATCGGGACGACCCCCGAAGATGAGATCGTCTGGTCACAGGCCGACGAAAAATCCTTTACATAGCCCTTGCGCAGGGGGCTGTAAGACCGCTGCCGGAACCTGCGGTGATATTCCACATCCAGCATGCTGTTCAGGATCACCTCCGTCTCATGGTAGCCGAACACCTTGTCCAGGAAACCGGCGGGCGCGCTGCCGCCCATGACGCGGCAGTTGGCTTCGATGAGGATGGGGCCGTTTTGGTCGATCATGTATTCCCCGTGAACCGGACCATCGGTGATCCCCAGGGCGGGAACTGCCCTGAGCGCATAATCGATCAGCGCTCTCTCCGTTTCATCCGGAGCATTGACGGATTCCTGTCCGTTGTAGATGATCGCGCCGGACGGCGTGCGCTTTTTGTAATACCTGAATACGGAGGTCAGAGCCGGGATGCCCTCGCGGCTGATGGTGTTGACGATATATTCTGTGCCGAAGATCCGCTCCTGCAGCAGAAAACGGGTGTGCGCCTCGCCGAACATGTTGTTGCCGGCGCCGCGCTCCTGCTCGAAGGCCGCCCGGAGCTCTTCCCTGCCGTGAACCAGATGTACGCCCACCGCGGCCGCGCCGTGATCGTGCTTCAGGACGACGTCCTCCGTCCCCGCCTCCTCCAGGAACCTGAGACAGTCCTCCCAGTCCTTCACCTCCGTCCCGCGGATAGATCGCAGGCCCGCCCTTTTCAGGCTCCGGTGCATAGCGCTCTTCTGCGTCATGTTGGCGATATTGGCGTATGAGGTTCCCGGCATGCCGAGATCATCAGCCAGGCGCGTGCCGGTGATGACGCCCTCCTCGCCGCCCGCAATGACCAGCAGCGGGTCAAGCGCTTTGATCTCGCGAAGCGTCACATCGTAATCAGGATCCTCTTTGATGATCGTGATGGGATACTTGATGCGTGAATACTTGACCTTGCGCTCCTGATCCAGTGTTCTTTTCGCGTAGCCGTCGGGAAGATAGGCTTCCAGGATCACGGGCTCGCATCCCAGGGCACGGATATCCTCCAGGTAGTTGAACGCGGTGGACGTAGCCTCCACCACAACGATTTTATTTTTCATAGCCGCCTCCTGCAATCAGGGTTGTGGAATTCAGGCCAAATATGTATTCGTGCTTGATCTGAAAGAGCTTAATCAGCAGCACTTCATTGTCCGAAAGGTTTTCCCGGTCGGGCTTTATGGGATAAAAGGGCTTGCCGGGGCTCCGGCAGGTGATGATCGTTCTGTGCCTGTCCGCGCTGATCATGATATCCACCGGAGTGTCTGCGCCACAGTTTTCATGGATGTAAGCGCAGATTTCCTCTACCGCAAGGCGGGTCCGGATGACCGGCAGACGGTCCTCAAACTGCGGCGTCAGGGTCTCCTCCACGGTGCTGTCCAGCTCTCCGGTATCTCCCCGGATGGTAAAGGTATACAAGGCCTTGAGGGGGTTTTTCTCATCCAGCAGCAGGATCGGGGAATAGCGTCCCCGGGACCTTCGGTGGATGCAGAAATTCACCGCCAGCACCCCCAGCAGAAGCAGAACCATACTGACTGGGAAGGCCGCAATTATGCCATCGCCTCCGATGATCCGGTATAGGCAATAGCCTGCCACCGGGATGGATACCACCTTGTCCAGCACGCCAAGAGCGGTGGCGTAGGCGCTCCACTCCAGGGTGTTGTAAATATCCCGCAGCGTCAGCAGCAGCGCCCGGGGGGGATAGTACAGTACGTAGATGGGGGTCAGCCTGGCGATCAGCGCAAGCGACTCCTCATTGCGGACGTTAAAGACCTCCGCAATGGGCCTGGAAAAGCACGCAAAACCGATTGCCAGCACAGAACAGACCAGCGTGAGCCAGATGGCGACATTGCGGGTCATGGTGCGGATACCGTAGTAGTCGCCTTCGCCCTTGAGCATGGCGGCAAAGGAGGCGTTGTTGTCACCGATGCCGCCGATTGCAATGGAGATGACGGAATCCATCTGACCGAAAAGGGACATCGCCACCACGCCTGCCGCGCCGAAGCTGATATTCATGAAGTGATCGCAGAAGATACCCGTCACAGCGTAGCCTGCCTGTACGATCCCCACGGGAAAGCCCTTTTTGACGATCTCGGCAATCACCCGCCGGGGGGCCTGCAGTCTGCGCAGTTTCAGCGGAACCTTCTGAATACGGCAGATCAGTAACATGGCGGCGAACGCGATGAGATAGGAGATCACCGTTGCCAGAGCCGCGCCCTCGCAGCCCATCCCGGCAACGCGAATGAAAAAGACATCGAGCCCCACGTTCATCACGTTGGCCCCGACCACCATCGCCATGGAAAGAAAGGGCTTGCCGACGATGGGCAGAAAAAAGGTGACGTTTGTAAACATGATGCCTGCGATCACGAACCAGCACAGGCAGAAGACATAGCGGTCGAAATCCTCCTTCAGCGCATCCGGACAGCCGAAAGGCCCGGCCAGCCGGGTGCGGAAGAGCATCAGCACGGTAAACAGGATGAGCCCCGCTCCCAGCGAGCTGATCACAGAGGCGGTAAAGCAGGCGTCCGCCCGGTCCTCCTCCTTCTTTGCGAGGTATTCCGCGTACAGAAGAGAGCCGCCCAGCCCTGTGATCGTATAGATCGTAGCGGCCATGAATACGATCGGTACGGCAAGATTGACGATCGTAAAGGCGTTCTCGCTCAAAAGCCGGCCGACGATCAGGCTGTCCGCGAACTCGCTCAGCGAAACCCCCACAGCGGACAGCAGCGCCGGTATCATATAGATGCTGTATTTATGGTTGAGTATGGCCGCGCTTCTCTGGTATTTTTTTCGGTAAGTCTCCATGCTGAAAAAACCTTCCTGCCATGAACCTTCTCGATGGCAACCTATTGTACCACTTCAGTCCGATCCGTTGCAACAAGAAGCAGGGAAATTCATAAAACCCCGCTGCCGGAAGGACAGCGTGGCGGTTATTTTATTTCTTCAGATAAATGTTCACAAAGATATCATGGAAATATGCGTCCGTTGTAATGGTGCCTGCAGGAATATCGATACCGGAACGCGGTTCAGCCATTGAAATCATTCGCCGAGGCCGGTACGAATCCGCGTGATCTCTTCCTCTGAGAGGCCGATCTCCAGCAGGTAGGCTTTCGCCGCCGCCTGCAGGTCGGCGTCCCGGATGTCCTCCGTCCGGAAGGCGGTGGCCAGGGATTTGCAGATATTGCTACCGGCAATGATGTCGTACTGTTCGGTTCCCGGCTTTACACCGTAGTAGTTAAAGAAGGAGACCATGTAGTCGGCAATCACCTCTTCCGCTGTGGCGCCCATCAGGCATTCCAGCACGGCGATCACAAACCCGGCCCGGTCCTTTCCTTCCAGGCAGTGCACCATGTACGGCGCCTGATGATCGATCATGAAGCGGAGTCCCTTTGCCAGGCCGCTGCGGAAATCATCTCCCGTGAAGATCATGCCCAGGTTCAGCGGGATAATCGCCTGTGTGCTGTAATAGGAGGAGTCAAATCCTTCATATCCGCGCATCACTTCCCCGTTATCCTCCAGGTTGATAAAGGTCCTGATCCCGGCCGCGGCTGAGGCCCGGTCGGCATACAGGTTCCGCCTGATTTCGGGATTCACCGGAGAGGAGGAGCGGTAGAGCTTTCCAGGGCTGATCCCGGTGGTGGTGACAGCGCGAAAGTTCGCGAATTCCTCATCGCTCAGCTCCGGATAGTCCTCCCGTTTTTCACCGCGGACCAGGTGGTGGCTGACGTACTGATCGTAGTATCCGCCCTGTTCCTTCATGGTTATGGAAACGCGTATCGGTTCCTGAATGCCCTCGTTCAGATGCCAGATATACCCGGGTTCCTCTTCCGTCTTCTCCTTGGTGGCAATTCCGGTAACGGTGGCCAACTCGTCCATGTAAATCGCCAGAATCGTCCTGTCCTCATTGAGATCCGGATCAATGGCCACGCGGCAGACCATGCTGCCCTGATCCACATCGGAAAAGTTGGAGCCGACCGGCATATCGTATCCGGTACCGTTGATCGTAACCGTCAAGATATCCCCGTAGGCATAACCGGCCTCCAGCAGCTCAGAGCCCTTCCGGGAAAGAACAAAGTTGCCGTATTTCTGGATTTCGGTAACGACCACCTCCATATCTTCCGCTGCTTCCGCAACTTCCGCAGCTTCCGTGAAGGAGGAAACCGCAAGCAGCGCAAGGATCAGTACAAGCACCAGGGAAAGAAGTTTTTTCACTGTCAGCATCTCCGATTATTTGGTCATTTTTTGGAGTCCTCCCGGTTATTGTACCGAAAAAGAACATAAACCGCAAGATGACAGAATGAAAAGATCATTCGGACTGAACCCGGTTCCAAAGCCATCCATAAAAAAATCCGCTGAAAAAGGAATTTGACAGCGGATGGGAGAAATAACAATGTAACCAAAAATGATAGGAGGACGGGTACCATGATTGAACTGAGCAATGAAAGAATCGAGGAGATTCTGCACACTGAAACGAAGAAGACGGAAGCGCTTCCGCTCATTCTCCGCAGCATCTATACGCGGTATATGAATCTGTTTGAGAATTATATTGCCAACCTGGATTCGCTGGATAACGACAAGATCGATGAATTCAGAAAATATCACGAAGAAACCCAAAGCCTGATCAAGTATTATTACATGGACATTCCCCAGGACATCTGCACGGATCTCGAAAAATTTGAGGAAGAGACAGGCAGTGCTCTGCTGGGGCGTGAATGGAAAAAGGTACTCTATGACGCCTATGACGAATTCAAAGAGCGCAGCAACGAGTGGGACATGAGCGAGGACTACTATAAAGCGGCGTTTAAAAAGCATGCGCTGAAAGAATTCTACGCGGCCATGAGCGAGATTTTCAGAAGCGGCTTCGGCACCGAAAGCCAGACCGCCAAAGATATTATGGGCGGGATCTCCGGCCTGCTGTTCGGGAAAAAGGAGAAATAATCAGCCGGCGGCAGAAGGGGCTGTCTCACAAAATGATGCGGGACAGTCCTTTTTTATGGGCAATCGCCCCAAAACCGCGAGCACTGCATCCCCGAATTGGGAATATTTGACAGTTTCATTCATAAATGATAGAATATCCTGTATTCATACGGCCTGCCGCAGGCCGTACACAAACCGGAAGCGTAATCATGCAAAACGATCTCCCTCTGAATGCTCCGGAGGGAGGAGTTTTTGTGATATGGAGGGTTCAGTATGCTGTTTCAGTCAATCAACAAAATCAAACGGTCATCCATTGTCATCTCCATGACCCTGATCGCCCTCGGCGTGGTGATGATCATCTGCCCGGGGCGCTTCACGATGTCGCTGATTTCCGGTCTCGGGTACGCCGGTATGATCCTGGCCACCGTGATGGGGCTGGAATACCTGAACAGCAGGAAGACGGTCGTGAATGGGCTGCTGCTGGCCCTCGCCATTCTGATCGGACTGCTGGGACTGGCGATTGTGGTCTTCAGTGATTCCGTGCTCCAGATTCTCGGATGGACCTTCGGCATTCTCCTGATCCTGCAGGGGATCGAGCTGTTCTATAACGCGCTTATGTACGTCCGGCCCGCCGGAAGAAAAGGCTGGTGGCTCCTTGCCTTTCTTGCCCTGCTGCTTGCCGTGGCGGGCGTACTGATTCTGCTGAACCGGTGGTGGGATACGCCCCGGATGCTGCTGAAAGTCATTGGCATGGCGCTTCTGTTTGACGCGGCGGTCGGGATCATCCGACTGATCTTCATCTGGCCGATCAAGGGCGAGTAAGGAGGAAATGAACCATGGAGAATAAAGAGAACAGAGCCGAAAAACCGGCTGAGCGGAAGACGCCGCAGCCCACGTTCACCGATAAGGTGAAGCAGCGGGCGGAAGAATGGACCGAAGCGCTTGAAAAAAACCGGGAACAGCGGGCCGGCGCGCGCGAAAAGAGCAAAGCGGCCATTCACCGGGAACTGGAAGAGCGGATGAAAAAGCTGCAGCATACCCAGGCGGAGCTGAGCGATAAGCTGAAAAACCTGCTGAAAAAAGAAATCAGCGAACAGAAGCGAAAGGAAAAGCACCGCGCCGCGGAAATCATCGGCGTCTTTTCCGCGCATAACTTTTATGCCAACGGATTCACGCCGGAAGAGATGCGCAGCACGCTGGAGGATCTGGGACCGACCTATGTCAAGATCGGCCAGATCATGTCCAGCCGCGTGGATCTGCTGCCGGAAAGCTACTGCCGGGAGCTGGAGAAGCTGAGGCAGAACGTGAAGGAACTGGATCCGCAGATTGCCCGGGCGGTCATCGAGCAGGAGGCCGGCAAGCCGATCGATGAGATTTTCAGCGAGTTCCGGGATAAGCCCCTGGGGTCCGCGTCCATCGGCCAGGCTCATTACGCGGTGCTGAAGGATGGCACGAAGGTCGTCGTGAAGGTGCAGCGGCCTCTGATCGCCGAGATGATGCGCAACGACTATGTGCTGCTGAAAAAAGGTGCGGCCATGATCAACGCCATCGACGACGCGAAGGATGACGACGAGGAAAAGGTGGACCTTCTCTCCGTGATCGAAGAAATGGAAAAGGTCACGGAGGAGGAACTCGATTTCCGGATTGAGGCGGAAAACACCCGTTTCTTCAAAGAAAACTGTATTGAGGATGAAACGAAGATCAGCTGCCCGTCGGTGATCGACGAGCTGACGACGGAGCGGATGTTCACCATGACGTTCGTGGACGGCTGCTCCATCGGAAAGAAGGACAAAGTGATCGCCCAGGGCTGCGACGTGAATCAGCTCGGGACGGTGATCGTCGAAAACTACCTGCACCAGATCCTTGACATCGGCACCTTCCACGCCGACCCGCATCAGGGCAACCTCATGGTGTCCGGCGGCATTCCGTACTGGATCGATTTCGGCATGATCGGCCGGATCTCCGAAGCGGACGTAGGAATTCTCCAGAACCTGGTTCTTTCCCTGGTGAACGGCGATATGGAGGCGCTGGTCAACGCCGTGATGTCGATGGGCGCGGCTTCGCCCAGAACCAACCGCAACAAACTGCTGGATGACGTCGAGGTGATGTTCGGCAAGTATATGAACGTCACCAGCATCAACGACCTCGACCTCGGCGCGGTGCTGGAGGAAGTCATTGATCTTTGCACCCGGCATTTTATCACCCTGCCCGGGAGGTATACGATGCTCGTGCGCTCCATCGCCACCTTCGAGGGCGTCCTGGAGCAGCTGTGCCCCGACCTGAACCTGTTTGAGCTCGTTTCCGGAAAGCTGATGGAACGGGCCAGAAAGAACCTGGACGTCAGTCAGGAGCTGCTTTCCGCCGGCAGGAACGCCCTGGAGATCGGCAGGAAAACGGTGAAGCTGCCGCTTCTGGCCTCCGACGCGCTGAACAGCATGCTCAAGGGCCGGATGAAGATGAACATGGAGCTGACGGGGTATGAGGAAATCCTGAAAAAAACGGAGACTACGGTTTTCAATCTCGTTCTCGCGCTCTTTTCCTGCGTTCTGTTTTTCGGCTCCTGCATCCTGACCACCGCGGATATCAACCCCAAAACATCCGGCGGGGTTCCGCTGATCGCGGCTGTGGGAATCGTATTCTCCATCGCGCTGGCGATTTTTACCGTCCGGAAAATGCTCCGGAAGAAATAACGGCCCCGGATTCGGTTATGGCTTCCTTCCTCCCCTTCTTCCGCGCCGGATAAACCGGTACGCCGCCAGGGACAGGTCGAGAATCAGCAGGATCCTCCGGGTTGTCTCTCGCATCGTTCATCACTCCTCGGCCGGAACGGATTCCGTGTCCGGCAGCCTCCCGCTTCGGGGCGATTTCTTGGGTCAGCCTCTTCTTCTCCGGTCGATGTGGGAATCCGCGTAATATTTTGCCTTTTCCGCGTACATCCGGCGGTCTGATTCCTTCTGCATCTCGCTGACCGTCTTTTTCCCGTTTCCCCGGCAGCACCACCCGATGGAGCACCGGTACTTTGTTTCCGCCACTTTCTCCCGGATGCGCTCAACCAGGGCGGCCGCCTCTTTCTCCGCCGTATCCCGGCAGAGGATGATAAATTCGTCCCCGCCGATCCGGTAGATGGACTGCATCCGGCTCATCGCGCTGCGGAAGCAGTCCGCCAGGGTGATCAGCGCCTCGTCTCCCGCGGCGTGTCCCTGGGAGTCGTTGATCCGCTTGAGCCCGTTCATGTCGATGGTAACCAGGGCGGTAATGTTCTCCGGGCTGGTTTCGCTGTCGTCATAGAAGGCCAGGCGGTTCAGCGTCCCGGTCAGTGGATCCTTCTTGCTCATCTGGTGCATGGAGAATACATTGTAGACATACAGGGAAATCAGGATGGTCGGGCAGAACATCTGGGCGAAGTCCGGGCCGAACAGGAACGGAAAAATCAGGCCGGAGGCAAAGGCCAGCGCCAGAAAAGCAATCGGAAAGAGCTCCGTGTAGAGCCGGTTGCTCTGCAGGTACAGCACCGCGATCAGGCAGACGCCGTACAGCCCGGCCACGATGAAGGGCAGGTATCCCAGGGGGCCGCGCCGCAGCACGCCCTCCTCCGTCAGCCCGAAGACAACGCCGGTGAAAATGGATATGATATTGAGGACGGCGAGCAGAATGGCGGGAATAAAGACAAACCATTTCATCCGCCCCGGCAGCGTATACAGAACCATCGCGACAATCAGCGGCGTGGCGCTGTACCGGACGGCCATCAGGATGGTGCGCTCCGTGATATACCTGCCGTGCTCCGCCAGATAGAATTCCGTGAATACAACCGCCGAAAGGGCGACGACGCACCCGATCAGCAGGTACATGCGCTTTTTCCATTCCCTGTTCTGCTGTCCTGAGGTTTTCAGGGAGATCACGAACGCGACCGCGATCAGGATCAGCGTCCAGTTCTGCAGGATATATCGGCTCAGCAAGTTGATTCTCCTCCGGTTCGGTTTGCTATTTTCTGAATTTATGGACAGCCAGTCCGATGCACAGCACGCCCAGCACGATCAGACCGATCCACAGCGCCGGATTCGCGCTGTCCCCGGTCTTCGGTACGGGCTTCGGCGTAGCGGTGGGTGCAGCGGTAGGCGCGGCGGTCGGACCCCAGCAGCTTCCTGCCCGTTTTCTGTTCCATACAGCATTCCCCCCTGAGTGATCCCGAATGATAAAACCCGGCAAGGCTGACAGGATCCGTGTCCGACATTCACGATCCTTCTGCCTGAATTCTATATTTTTTATATCATACCAGAATCGAAAACCTTTAACAAGACTGCTATTGATTGGAGACAGGGGACGGTTCCGCGTCTCCTGTCTCCACCGTTCCCCTGTCTCCCTTGTTCAGGCCTTTCGGATGACCAGGCGCAGGCAGTTGGGTAGTTCGGAATCCTCCTCCCGGGTATAGGTCATAGAAGAGGTGATCCCTTTCAGCACCGTCATGCCCAGATCCCCGGTTTCTTCGGTCAGGTCCAGCCGCTTCCCCGCGTAGCGGATGGTCCATTCCGCGGTTTCCGTTACCTCGGAATACTCGCATACCGCCCGGATCCGGGGATGCTCCATCCCGGAAAGCAGCATCTGCACGGTTTCCTCGAAAGCCAGGCTGATGTAACCGGCCGTCCGGAAAGCGATCTGGTTTCTGGCGCAGTATGTCCCGATCTGCTGCGCCGCGCCCGGGAAGTCGAACTCCCGGCTTTCCACGTTCAGCTCGATCGTCTTCAGCTTCCGGATAAAGCGCCGGGTTTTCTCCCTCTGCGGATGCTCAAAGATCTGCTCCGGCGTGCCGTCCTCATAGATCCCGCCTTCATCCATAAAGAAAATACGGTTGCTGATGGCCCGGGCGAAGTTCATTTCATGGGTCACGATCATCATGGTCTTCCCGGTTGTCGCCAGATCGCGGATGACCGCCTGTACCTCCCCCACCATGGTGGGATCCAGGGCGCTGGTGGGCTCGTCCAGCAGGATCACTTCCGGATCCATCGCCAGAGCCCGGGCGATCGCGATGCGCTGCTTCTGTCCGCCGGAAAGCTCATCCGGAAAGCTCAGTTCCTTCTCCGCCAGGCCTACCGTGTGCAGCAGGCGCATCCCATCGTCATAGGCTTCCTGCGCGTCTTTTCCCAGCAGGTCCATGGGCGGCCTCATGATATTCTCGATCACGGTCCAGTGGCCGAAAAGGTTAAAGCTCTGGAAAACCATGCCCATCTTCCGCCGCACCCGGTTGATATCGCATTTCCGGTCCGTGATTTCCTCTCCGTCCAGCCAGATGCGTCCGGAGGTGGGCATTTCCATCTGGTTGATGCAGCGCAGCAGCGTGCTTTTTCCCGTGCCGGACGGCCCGATGACGCTGATGACATCCCCGTCGTGGATTTCAACGCTCACGTCCTTCAGGGGGGTGACATTGTCGTATTCCTTTTTCAGATGCTCGATCTTAATCATGCCGCCTGACCCCCTTCAGAATCCCGGGCTGCGTGCCCTTCTTCGGTTTGGAACCGATCCGGATCCGGCTGATGCCAAAGGCGAACAGCCCTTCCAGCACAAAATACACCACCGTAACCGCAATGAGGGGGAAGAAGGCTTCATAGGTGCGGCTGCGCACGATGTCGCCCATCTTGGTCAGATCCTGCACCGCGATATAGCCCACGATCGCGGTCGCCTTGATCAGTTCCACGATTTCTCCCTGATAGGCCGGAAGCACGTGGGGGATCGCCTGGGGCAGGATGATCTGATAAAAGGTCCTCCGGTTGCTGTAGCCGAGGGCGTAGGCCGCCTCAAACTGTCCCCGGTCAATGGCCCCGACGCCCATCTTCAGCAGGCCGAATACCGACGCGGCAAAGGTGAGCGTGAAGCCGATCACCGCCACGGTGATGCCCGGGATGGCGATGGAGGCGAAGACGATGTAGTACAGGATCATCATCAGCACCACCACGGGCATGCCCCGGACCAGCCAGATGAAAAACCGGGCGATGCCGTTGGCGACGGGGTTGCCGTTCCGGCAGGCCATATACACCATGAATCCCAGAATCGTGCCGAAAAGAAGGGAAAGCACGGTGATCAGCAGGGTGGTGCCGATGCCGCTCAGAAACATCTGCCAGCGGTTTTCCCGAATGAAGGTTTTTTCAAAGCTGGCTGCGATTCCTTCCGGAGCGTCTCCCTGCCGGCCGCCGGCCGCGGCAGCCCCGTCCGGCCGGAGAACCACGGCCACCGTCCCGCCGGTGAAATACGGTTTTGAAAACAGGACGCTTTCCTCCCGCTCCGGGGTGATCGTGATCCCCGACACGGCGAGCTGGCATTTTCCGGACTGCACGGAAGGCAGGATCCCGTCAAAATTCATATTCACAATCTGCATGCCGTAGCCCCGCTCCTGGCAGAACAGGGCGACGATCTCCAGATCGTAGCCCACGACCCTTCCGTCGCGTACATACGTGAACGGCGCGTAGTCGGCCTCCGTCGCCACCCGCAGCGTTCCGTTCGTTGCGGGCAGGGAGGCGGGATCCGGCATGGTCTTCCGGCTTTCATCCCCGGCGAGCCACTTTTCCTTCAGGCTCTCCGCCGTCCCGGCGGGCAGGCCGTCCAGGAAGGCGTTAAACTCGTCCCGCAGTTTCGCGCCCTGCTCGTTTTTTGCAAACACACAGCCGAAGGAAAAGGTATCCAGATATTCCGGCAGCCAGGTAAGCCGGGGAGTTTCGTAGGACATCAGCCGCGCCACCGGTTCATCCACGATAATAGCGTCGATCTTTTTCCCGATCAGGGCTTCCGCCAGATCCGCCTTGTTGTTGTAATATTCGATCCGGGCTTCCGGCAGCTGCGTTTCCACCATTTTGTCAAAGCTGCTGCCGGTCTGCACCCCGATGATTTTTCCGTTCAGTTCTTTCAGGGACGGCAGGGCGCCTGTCCCCGCCTCCTCCGCCCCGGCGGAAAGAAACGCCATGAGCAGCAGGGCGGCCAGCCCCGCGAAAAACCGTTTTTTCATATTCTCACCTCTTGTGTTCTCCCGGCCCGGAAGGCCCGTTTTCGCTCCCGTCCGGCTCCCGGACCCCCGGCGAGGATCATTATAGCACAATTCCGGTGCCCGGTGTCCCTGCCCGGGAAAACCGGCTGGCAAAAAAAGCACCCCCGGCGGGTGCTTTTTTTGCGGTTGAAAGGATGCGGAAATCGGTCTGCTTCCGGCGGCGGTGCGGAGGCGCGGAGCGGTTATCCGGCCGTCGTTCCGCCCGGGGAAAACAGGGTGCAGCCCGACTGCCTGAAATACGCGATCCGTTCCCGGATTTCCTCCGGCGTGACTTCAAAATACGCCGCCAGGCAGTCGACACAGTAAAAGGAGCGGGCGCCCCGGTTGATCAGCTTTCGCGTCACGGCGATTTCATCCGCCGTCAGGGCACGCCCGCATTCCCTGCAGCGCTCACTCACGGCCGGACCATCCGGGCCAGCAGAACGCGGCTCGCGTGGGAGGGCAGCATCACATGGTAATAATCCTGATGAACGCCCAGATCCTCTCCCGTCACCGCGTCGGTCAGATGCAGGGCCAGGCCGCTGCCGTAGGGCAGGCCGGCATCCGCGAAGATGAAGGGCAGCTCGCCGGAGGCCGGCGCGAAATTGAAATATCCGACCGCGAACTCACCGCCGTCCAGATGCTTGAAGAGGGTCAGGCCGGAATCCGGATACTCCCGCCAGGAGGTCCCGGTTTCCGGATCGTAGTCCGTGTTCAGCACCCTTCCCCGGTAAACCGGATAGGGCGGACGGCATTCGGGATCCTGCTGAATGCGAAGAAGCCCGGGGTTCTTCACCAGCGCTTCGGCGAAGGGGCTCATGGACCGGACGTCCGCGCCCAGCATCAGCGGAGCGCTCAGCATGCACCAGAGCGCGAACTGTGTCTGGTATTCCTCATCCGTGCAGGGCTTGCCGAGGGCCACATTGCCCTTTCCGTACATGCCCACCGTCAGCATGTCGATATCATTGTAGCAGGAGGGGCCGCTCATGCAGAAGTTGTCCAGCTGGGACCGGGCGATGGAGGAGAAGGACTTGAAATTATCCTGAATATCGCCGGTGGAGCGGTACATATGCGCGCCCAGGGAATTCATCCAGCGCCAGGGCTCGTCCGTTCCCCAGTTGCAGGCGGCAAACAGAATATCCCGCCCGGTCGCCTTCAGCGCCATGGACATCACGGCGTAGCGGTTCTTCCCCTCCGCGCTGACCGGGAAGTTGCAGAAGTCATATTTCAGATAGTCCACGCCCCAGTCGGCAAAGGTCTGGGCGTCGACAAACTCATGGTCGTAGGAAGAGGGATAGCCCGCGCAGGTCTGCACGCCGGCGCAGGAGTACATGCCGAACAGGAAGCCCAGCTCATGCACGGCGTCCGCGACTGCCTTCATGCCGTTCGGGAACTTTTTCGGATCCGGAACCAGACGTCCCTGGGCGTCCCGTTCCCGCAGGCTCCAGCAGTCGTCAATCACGATATAGCGGTACCCCGCCTCCAGATAGCCTTTCTCCTTCATCACCCGGGCGGTTTCCCGGATCAGGGAATCGGAGATGTTTTCTCCGAAGGTGTTCCAGCTGTTCCATCCCATGGGGGGCCTTGCGATAACCATTCTTTTGTCCTCCGTTTTCTTTCATTTTGTTTCTCTTTGTTTGTTTTCTTTTTCCGGCGGGCGGTTCCTTACCGCACGGTAAAGGTGATAAACCGGCTGACGGGCTCCGGCGCGCCGTACGCGTTGCAGGTCACCGTAATCACGGTTCCGGAAGGCGCGTCCGGGCTGATGGTCACGTTGCCGCTGCGGCTGATCGTCGCGATGCTGCTGTCCACGTCGAGCGACCAGCTGACGTCCTTGACGCCCGCGCCCTTGGGAATCAGGCTCCAGATCACCCGCACCTTTCCGCCCGGCCGGGGTGTTCCCCCGATGGACAGGCTGATGTCCGTCACCGGCTCCACGATCCGGATCTGCAGCTGGGCCTTTTTGCCTCCCAGTCCGGTAACCGTCACCGTGGCTTTTCCGGAAGCCAGGGGGCGGATGACCGCCATCCCGTCGTCCCCCGGCACAATCTCCACCGTCTTCCGTGGGCTGACGGACCAGGTCAGGCCGACCGGCGGAATGTTGTCCGGGATCATGGAGGCCTGCACCGTGGCTTCCGAGCCTTCCGCAAGGTACATGATCAGGCGGTTCGGGCTGACCTTCACCCCGGAGACCGCCGGAATCACGGTGACGGAGTATTCCGCGGATGTGTGGAAAACGGGAGATTCCGCCGTCACGGTCAGATTGATCACCCGGCTGATTTTCTTCCGGGTCGTCAGCTGGCCCTTGTCGGAGAGGCTGACTTCCTCCGGGGCGGTTCCGGTTTCCGTCTCCTTCACCCGCCAGTCGATCCGGGACAGATTCTTTTTCTGCCCGACCGTCCCGTTTTCAAAAAGCGCCTCGAAGTTCAGGGTCTGGCCGGCCAGGATTTCGGAAACGCCCTCCTGGCAGAGAATCCGGAACTGTCCGTCCTCCTGCTTCAGCTCCGCCGCGGATTCGTCATAGTGAACGCCCTCCGCGATCCGGGCCATATCCGCGACGGTCACCTTCGGCGGCTCCGTGGCCGAATCCCGGGGAGGAATCGACAGCAGGCGGACCTTCAGCACTGTGTTGTTCCGCACATAATACAGCCCGCCGATATAGGTAACCATCCCTCCCTGCAGGGATACCCGCAGCACGATCCGGGCCGGATGACCGTCGATCTCGATGTCCTCCTGCTTCAGCACCGCTTCCCCGTCCTGATAGTCGTAGCGGTCATAGAACGCGTTGGCATCCTCCGGACGCTCCTTGAAATCCGTGACCCCGTGAATCACAAATTCCTCATACAGCGTATGATAGGTTACGGGATCCACCCGCCGGGCGCCGATGCCGTTCTGCGTCTTTCCCCAGGCGAATCCTGCTTCCTCATCCGAAATGACGTGAAAGGAGAAGCCCGTTTTGGAGGCGTACTCGGTGGTCCGGTAATCCCGCAGCACCCCCTCCTCCGGGGCGGAATCTTTCTCCGGAGCGGCCTCTTTATCCGAATCAGTCTCCGTCTCCGGGGCCGCGTCCGCCTCAATCGGAGCCGTCTGAACCGGGGCCGCCGGCCGGTCTCCGCTCTCGCCCGCCGCGGGCAGCGCCGCCACGGCAACGATCAGCGAAATGAGAAAGGAAAGCGCCCGCCTCCGGAGCTTCAGAAAGGTCATACCGGTTCCTCCGATTCTTTCACGCCTGATTCCTGCCGGATGCCTGTCCGGCGGATTTCATGACTGAAGTCATAATTCGACAGCGCCCGGCCGCTTTCCTGCCGGGTATAAAAAAGGAGCTGCCTCCTTCCGGTTCTGTCGGAACCTTCCGTCGGCAGCTCCCCTTTGCGGATCCGGATTACTTCACGTCATTTTCATCCATGTACTTGAAGCAGTTCTCGATATCCGTCATCTTCTCGGCCACCACGTCGTCGTAGCCGTAGTTCTTGCAGGTTTCCACCATCGTCTTCCAGTTGGAGTCGAACTCTTCGTCCGTCGCGGAGTACACGCACTTCCAGCTGTATTCCTTCATGATGGGGGCGAACTGAGCGCGCTTCTGCTGGCCTTCTTCGGACAGCTGAGCCTTGCTGTAGGCGATCGCGGCGGGGCTCTCCACGGAGACCTTGCCGGTCTTGCGGTACAGATCCACACCGGAGGTGGCGCCGTTGGCGTATTCGGTGCTCCAGGCGGTGCTCAGCGCGGTGGCATAGTGCTCCGCGTAGCAGGGCCATCCCTTGTAGCTGAAGCTGTAGGTCTTTCCGGGGATCAGCTGCTCAACCTTCAGGGTTTCATGGTTGATCTTGCTCTCGCCGTCCTGGAAGGTGCCGCCGCCGAATTCCTCGGGCATCTGGGTGGTATCCCGGGCTTCCTGGCACTGCCAGCCGAAGTCGGTCATGTAGGGCACGCCGTCCTCGCCGTAGTCCCAGCACAGGCCCTTGGGGCCGTAGTTCTGGATGATGATGCCTTCCTCGGAGCACAGCCAGTCAATGACTTCCAGCGCCCGCTCGGCGTTTTCCGTCTTGGAGCCCAGGGCCCACATCCGGTTGGAGCCGGCCTTGGAGATGGTCTGCATGGCCGGAGCGGAGTCTTCGATCATGAAGGTTACGAAGCCGTCCTTGTTGGCCGCCTTCTCCGCGCTGTTGTAGTTTCCGATGATCCAGCCCCACAGGGCCATCAGGTAACGGCCGGAGCTGAGCTTCTGGGAATAGGTGTCGAAGTTCTGGGAGGTGGATTCCGGATCAAACAGGCCTTCGCGGTACAGCTGGTTGTTCACCTTCAGCGCGCGGTAGTACAGGCTGTTCTCCTCCAGGGGATTGACCACGTCGCGGGTCGCGTAGTTCACGCCCAGGAAATCATATTCCTGATAGCCGTAGTAGGTCATCAGGTCCCAGGTGAACTTCATGACGCAGTCTTCCCAGTCCGGGAATCCGCCGTAGGCATACACTTTTTCGCCGCTCGGATTGGCGGGAACCGCGTCCTGCAGGGCTTTCAGGAAGGCGGGCAGATCTTCCAGGGTCTTCAGCGCGGGCTTGCCGGCCTTTTCCCATGCATCGTAGCGGATCTGCAGCGCGTAGGTGGGGTCGGTCAGCTCGGCCCAGGCGCCCTCTTCCAGAGCAACCGCGTAGGTGAAGCCGTAGATGCCTTCATGGCCCTTGGAGGCCGCGAAATCGGACACCTTCTTCATGGCGTCGCCCAGATAGGCGGTGATGTTGGGGTACTTGGTCAGGTCGATGTCGCTCCAGTCCAGGATCAGGTCCGCGTTCAGACCTTCCACGAACTGATCGCCCAGGTCGCCCAGGCAGATGATATCGCCCAGGTCGCCGGCGGAAACCGCGGAGGTCCAGGCGTTGCCGTCCACGTTGGTGGAGGCGATGTCGAGGGTTACGTTGAAGCGGTCTTTCAGTTCCTTGCCGAACCAGCCGCCCTGAACGCCGGCGAAGTTCGCCAGGCCGGAGAACATCTTCAGGGTCACCGGCTCGCGGTAGGTTTCCTCAGCCATTGCCGGAACCGCCGCTACGGTCGCCAGCATCACGAGGGTCAGTACGAGGGACAGGATTTTTTTCATGCGTCTTTCCTCCTCTTTTTTTTATGCTAACCCGAACGCCCGGGTTACAGCCTTTTGGATTTCCGGCGGCCGTGCCGGCCCGCCGCTTTGGGATGTTCTTTCCCGCCTTATCCCTTGACCGCGCCGATCATGATGCCCTTCACGAAATAGCGCTGGAAGAAGGGATAGACCAGCAGGATCGGAATGGTGACGACCATGGCCACGGTCATCCGGACGGACAGCGCGGTCTGCTTGGTCGCCACGTTGGCCAGCGCGCTGGCGTCCTGGGTGTTCCGCACCAGGGCCGCCAGGGACGAGGCCTCGTTCTGATACTTGTACAGCAGGAACTGCAGGGTATAGAACTTGCCGGAAGGCATCAGCATCATGGTATCCGTGAAGCTGTTCCACTGCCCCACCGCGCTGAAGATACACAGCGTGGCCAGAATGGGAGTGATCAGCGGCATGATGATGGAGAAGAACACCCGGGTATATCCGGCGCCGTCCAGGGTGGCGCTTTCCTCCAGGGAAGGCGGAAGGGCCTCAATAAAGGTCTTCACCAGAATCACGTTGTAGGGGGATACCAGCCCCGGAATCACGTAGACCCAGAAATTGTCCAGGAATCCCAGCATCCGCAGATTCATATACCAGGGAATCAGGCCCGCGCTGAAATACATCGTAATGATGATCAGCCGGTACCAGAGCTTGCGCAGCCACATCTCCTTCTTGGTCACCAGGTATCCCAGGAAGGCGCAGCCACCCACCGTCCACAGCGTGCCGAGCACCGTCCGGGCCACGGAGACGAACAGCGCGTCCAGAATGCCCGGAATTTTCAGCACCTGCACATAGTTTTCCAGATGAATCCCCTGGGGGAGCAGCTGAATCTTTCCCAGCCGGACCAGCTCGTTATCCGAGATGGTATTGATCAGCAGGTAGTAGAAGGGAAAGATACAGGCCAGCGTGATCAGAATGAATACCGTGTAGTTGACGATGTTGAACGCAATATCGCCGCGGCTCAGCTTCTGCCTGTTTTCCCGTTTTTCGGCCCGGCGGTGCATCTTCTTGTCGATCGCGGTCATCTTCTCTTCCCTCCCCTTACATGATGGACTCGCCGCGAAGCTTTTTGCTCAGGAAGTTCGCGCTGAACAGAAGCGTCACGCTGACCAGGGTCTTCAGAATTCCGATCGCCGTCGCGTAGGCATAGAGGGTGGTGCCCCGGGAGGCGATGGTGATGTTGTACACGTAGAGATCCAGCACCTCGATCGTCTGCCGGTTCATGGGGTTCTGGAATACCAGATACTGCTCCATGCCGTTGTTCAGGATGTTGGAAATGCTCAGCATCAGCAGCACGAAGAATGTCGGCAGCAGGCTGGGCAGGGTGATGTGGCGCATCAGCGCCCACCGGTTCGCGCCGTCCACCCGGGCGGCCTCATACAGCTCCTGATCGATGCCCGCGATCGCCGCCAGATACATGATGGCTCCCCATCCGAGGCCTTTCCAGGTGCTCCATCCCCACATCTTCAGCCAGATATGGTCTCCGGAATTCAGCCATACCGTCGGATTGTTGGGATCGTTCAGCCCCAGCTCCATCATCAGCTTGGAATAGATTCCCGTATCCGCTGCGAACAGACACATGGCGAAGGAGAATACCAGCGCCCAGCTGATGAAATTGGGCAGCGTGGTGAAAATCTGAACGAATTTCTTGAAGCGGGTTCTCGTTATCTCGTTCAGGAACACCGCGAAGATCATGGGCAGCCAGCTGGTTACCAGATTCAGCCCGCTCATGCCGAGGGTGTTTTTCAGCACCCGGAAGATGTTTTCCCGGTTGGCCGGGTTGGTAAACATCTCGCTGAACCACTTCAGCCCGACAAATTCCTGCTGATCCATCGGCAGGCCGAACTTGTAGTTGTAGAACGCGTAGCTCCATCCGTACAGAGGCAGATAGCTGAAGAGGAATACCGCCAGCAGGAAGGGCAGCATCATCAGGAACAGCTTGTACTTCTTGGGCAGCTCCTCCAGCGCCGCGAAGTTGCTGAAGAACGCCGCGAAAATCAGCAGCGGAAGGCTGGCATAAAGATACAGCGATCCTTCCGCCACCGCCACGTTCCGGTCCAGTCCCGCACCCAGCGCCAGCCAGGTCACCAGCCGGACGACCGTCGCGCACAGCAGCACCGCCATCACCAGGCGCTTGTTCGCCTTGGCGATCAGCAGGACCGTACCGGCCAGGGTCAGGATCAGCGCCGCCCAGGTCAGCCAGGTGAACCGCGAGGCCATCGCGTCCGTGCCCGCCTTCACCAGGGCCGGCGTGGCTTCCGGATTCTCGTCCGTATAGACCGGCTTGCCCTTGCTGTCCGCCGGGTCGCTGAGCTTCTCCGCGGCCTTCAGGGTCAGGGCGTCCGTTCCGCTGATGGTGGCTGTGGCAAGCACCTTGTTCTTGCCGGGCTTGCTGAAGCTGACCGTCGCTCCGGGCAGCAGCATGCAGACCAGCGCGATCACGCACAGGCAGATCGCCACAAAGCGGATCCGGAACCCGACGGGCAGCGGATTGACAAAATAGGGTTCGTTGGCATAGCGGATTCCGAGGATTCCGGTCACCGCAGAGGCGATCGCGAAGGCCGCCGCCAGCAGCGGCACAAAGGTGATTTTTCCGATCCCCAGCAGCATCAGCTGGCGGCTGGCGGATGCGTACATATCCCCGGCCCCGATCGTCAGGAGGCCCGGCATCTCCGTAGCCAGCAGCACCGCCGCGCCGCTGATCATCACCGTGGAAAACCACCGGTCAACCTTCGGAATCAGGCCCAGCACCACGCTCAGAAGCAGCAGCACGGCCACGGCCATCAGCAGCGGGTTCGCTCCGGTATTGGCCGAACGGATCTGGAAAATGCCCCCGACGTTATTCTGGTCGTTGGAGAAGGCGTTCAGCTCCGCCAGCTCGCCGCTGACCGGCGTCTTCAGTCCGCCCTGTTCCTGCCCGAGGGTATACAGGTTCTTTTCCTTCCCCAGCATGATATCGGCCAGGCTGATATTCCGGTTCATGATGGCGGCGTCGCCGGGCGTGCCCGTCACGGAATCCGGCAGCGCGACCCGGTAGGCCGGCAGGAAAAACAGGATCAGCGCCGCGAGCGCCAGCCCCGCGCTGATGAGCCTCAGCTTCCTGTCGTCCGCGCAGAGCGGCTTCTGGGTCTCCGGATCCCGGATCTTCAGGCTCAGCGCGGACCAGAGCAGCGTCACCGCCGCCGCGATCACCGGCACATAGATCCCGATGCCGAGGGAGATCATCATTTCGAACAGCAGGCTGTTGTCCAGGTTCGTCCACTGAAACACCCCGGTGCCGAGCAGCACCAGGCTCAGGCCGGAGCACCACAGCGCGCCGCAGGTCGCTTTCCGCCGCGGAAGCAGCAGCAGGCATCCGCCGATCACCGCCAGTGCGAGACCGATGCCCAGTTCCAGCCGGGCCGTCTGTATCCGGTTCAGGCTGGTCAGGGTGGGATGAATCGCCCCGGCTCCGCTGACGATCAGTTTCCCGAGGGTTACGGACTCAGGGATCTGAGCGGCGATTGCTCCGTCCACCCGGGTGTGGACATGAATGCTCACCGCGGGAAGAAACAGAGACGCAATGAGGACCAGGACCAGCGCCAGAGCGGGCCATCTCAATTTCATCGTTTCGCTTTTCCTTTCATTGGTTTCATCCCCGGTACCCTTTGTTTACTCGGCTTTCTTGTCCAGGCTCAGGGTGTAGCCCAGCTTCTCCAGCGGAGCCTTCAGCTGCTCCACCACGCCCTGCAGGGCCTCCAGATCCATGCCGGCAAAGTCCGCCGCCTTCTTCAGCGTTTCGTTCTCCGCCGTCAGCGTCTGAATCTTCTCCTCCAGGCCGGTCTTCTCGGCCACGGCTGCTTCCACCTGGGCGGTCAGATCCTTCGTCACGGAATCCAGTTCGGCCTTCGCGGTTTCCTGAGCGGCCTTCAGCTGCGCTTCCGCTTCGGTTTTGGCGGTTTCCAGCTGCGCGGCAGCCGCGTCCTGCGCCGCCTTCACCTGCGCTTCCGCTTCGGTCTTGGCGTTCTCCAGCTGAGTGGCCAGGGCATCCTTCGCCGCGGTCGCCTCATCCAGCTTCGCCTGAAGCGCGTCCTGCGCTTCCTTCACTTTGGTTTCCGTTTCAGCCTTGGCGGCCTCGAGCTCTGCAGCTGCGTTCGTCTTTGCGGTTTCCAGCTCCGCGGCCAGCGCGTCCTTCGCAGCGGTCGCCTCGTCCAGCTGCGCCTGGGCGGCTTCCTGAGCCTCCTGCAGCTGCGCTTCCGCGGTCTTCTTCGCGGTCTCCAGCTGGGCGGCCGCGTCCTCGGACGCCGTCTGCATCTGCGCCTTGACATCGTTTACAGTCTTCTGCAGGTCGCCCTTCTGGGTGGCGAATACCACGGCCAGAATGATCGCGACGATCATGGCGATCGCCAGAATGGGAGTCAGTGCCTTCTTCATGGGATAATTCCTCCTTGATTGAGTCCGTTCCGGACCTTTTATCGCTTCCGCCCGGAGGGCGGCCGGCGTCCCTCTTTAAACCTCGCCCAGGGTATCCCCGTCCAGAATGTGGCCGGGCACCTTGATCTGCCGGGGTACATGGCTTTCCGGATTCTCGATGTTGTCCATCAGAAGCGCCAGCGCCTCGCCGGCGATCGTCTCGTAATCCTGACAGTAGGTCGTGGGCCGGGGATTCATCAGCTGCGCCAGCTGAATGCCGTCGAAACCGATCAGGCTGACGTCCTCCGGCACCCGGATCCCCGCGTTTTTCAGCAGCCATATGGCGCCGAGGCAGCTGTGATCATCCGGGCAGAGAATGCAGGTCGGCTTTTCCGGCAGCCGCAGCAGATCCAGAATCTTCCGGCAGCAATCCTCCGGATGATGGAAACGGCCGTCCACGACGTATCCGGAAGGAACGCGGATTCCCTGCTCCGCGCAGCCTTTATAGAACCCGGCCAGCCGCTCCTGGCTGACCGCGCCCCGCTCTCCCTGGATCAGGGCGACCCGCTGATGCCCTTTTTCCCGCACGCGGGCCACGATCTGCTCCATGCTGGCGCGGTTGTCGCTGGTCACGCAGTCGCATCCCTCATACAGGTGATCGATGATCACGGTGGGAATGCTGCTGGTCGCCAGCCGGATTACGCCGGCGGAATCAAAATCCGCCTGGATCACGATCACCCCGTCCATGTTCCGTCTTCTGGCATGCTCGTAATAGGATTCCCGCGGCCGCTCCAGCTCCCGCCGGATAAAGGTCAGATCGTATCCCCGCTCCTCCGCGCCCCGCCGGATCGCTTCGATCAGGGAACTGAAATATTCATGGCTCATCAGATCCTCATAGAGGATGCCGATGTTATGGGACCGGGACGTTTTCAGCGTTTTCGCCGCGGCGTTGGGATAGTATCCCATCTCCCGGGCCGTCCGGCAGATCCTGGCCGTCCGCTCCTTGTTCTCATTCGTCAGCCCGTTGAGCGCGCGCGAAACCGTCGCCACGGACACGCCGCAGGCTTCCGCCACATCCTTCAGTCTGACCATTCTGATCGCCCCTGTCTGATTCATGAAACCCGGTGTTTTCTGAAATTCTGCAATCGTTTGCACCGATATGATAGCGCAACCCGGCTCCCCTGTCAATCACTCTGTGAAAAAAAAGAAACGATGGGGGGCATCCCCATCGTTCCCGTTCCGCCGGAATTATTTGGCGGACATGACCTTGATCCACAGTTCCGCCAGACGGGCCTGGAGTACCTGGGAGTCATGGAAGATTTCATCCTTTTCATAGCCGAACCGGGGCAGATAGGCGGAGTTCCCCTCATAATCCCCGCCGGGGCCGGACAGCTCCTGCAGCACCCGGTCGTTCGGGGAAGCGTAGCCCACGTCGGCGGAGATGGCCAGGGCGGAATCATAGGACATGATGTGCTTGATGAACAGGTTCGCCAGCCGGGGATTCCTGGCGTTGGCTGGAATGACCATGGCGTCCACCGCGATATTGGTCCCCTGCTTCGGCGCGCAGAATTCCATGTTTTCGTTCTGGGAGATCGCATAGGCGGCGTCGCCGCTGTAAATCAGCGCCAGCCAGCGGTATCCCTGGCTCATGTCCTCGATCACTTCGTCCGTCACGTAGAAGGGATTCACGGCGCTGTTCATCTTCAGCAGCCATTCATACGCGGCCTGAATTTCCTCTTCGTTTTCCGTATTGGCGGAATATCCCAGGGACTTCAGGGCGATCATGAACGCGTCCCGCTCGGAGTCATACATATCCGTATGCCCCGCGTAGGCCGGATCCAGGAAGATCTCCCAGCCCTTTTCCTCCACGACGGCCGGATCGATCTTCGTCTTGTCATAGGCGATGCCCACGCTCTGCCAGAGGTAGGGCACGCTGTAGGTATTGTCCGGATCGTAACTCAGGTTCTTCACGCCCTCCGTCAGGCCGGAAAGATCCTCCTCGGTGATGATGCTTTTGTCCAGCGGCTGCAGCATGTTCTTCGCGATCAGCCGCTCCACCATATAGTCGCTCGGAACCAGAATGTCCCACGCGGAATCCCCCGCCTCGATCTGCGTATACAGGATTTCATTGGATTCATAGGTCTTGTAATTGACGCGGCAGTTATATTTCTTCTCAAAACTGCGGATGACGTTCATCCCTTCGTCAATATACTCTCCCCAGTTATAGACGTTCAGCGTCGCGCCGCCGAAGTCCTCAGCCGCCTCGCCCAGGGCGGGGACCGCCGTCACAGCCAGGGAAAGGATCAGCAAAAGGGACAGGAAGCAGCGGGTCAGCTTCGGGGTATTCCGGTTCTTTTTCATCAGTATTGTTCCTCCTTTTTCATTCTCTTATCTTTCAGGTGCGGGATCAGGTTGGCCAGCACCAGAATGACGGTAACCACGATCACGATCACGGTGGAAAGGGCGTTCACGCTGGGATTGAAGCGCTTCATGGAATAGACGTACATGGAAATATTCTGGACATCCATGCCCGCGGTGAAGAAGGAAATCACGAAGTCGTCGAAGGACATGCTGAAGGCGATCAGGGCGCCGGAGAGAATGGCGGGATAGATCTGGGGAATAATCACCTTCGTCAGCGCCTTCCACGGGGTCGCGCCCAGATCCATGGCCGCCTCCGCCACATTGTCGTCCAGCTGGCGCAGCTTCGGCATCACGGAGAGAATCACGTAGGGAATGCAGAAGGTGATATGCGCCAGGGTCAGGGTGACGATGCTCCGCTGAATCTTCATGGACAGGAACAGGAGCATCAGGCTGATCGCCGTCACGATATCCGGATTCAGCACCGGCAGGTTGTTGACCTCCAGCACGATGCTCCGGATGATCCTTCTCGCCTTGGACAGGCCGATGGCGGCCACGGTTCCGATCACCGTGGAAACCACCGTCGCCACCACGGCGATGATGACGGTGTATTTGATGCTCTCCAGCATCTCCCGGTTGTTCACCATGCTCTCGTACCACTGGAAGGAGAACCCGGTGAAGGCCGTCATGGACCGGCTTTCGTTGAAGGAAAAGACCATGACATACACGATTGGGAGATAAATGAACAGGAGCACCAGGATCAGATAGCCGGAGGTGAAAAAGCGTCCGGCGGATTTTTTCTTTTTCATGGCCTAATCCTCCTCCGCGTTCCGGTCAATCTTCTTCGTCAGATACATGGAGGCGATAATGATCAGCGCCATGATCAGGGAGATCGCGCTGCCGAAATTCCAGTCTCCGGCGACGAGGAAGTATTTCTCGATCAGGTTGCCGATCAGCACGTAGTTGCCGCCGCCCAGCAGCTTCGGAATCACGAAGCTGGACACCGCCGGAAGGAAGACCAGCGTGATGCCGGAGATAATGCCCGGTACGCTCAGCGGCAGGGTAACCTTCAGGAAGGACTGCCACCTGTTGGCCCCCAGATCGTAGCTGGCCACCAGCAGATCCCGGTCCAGCTTCGAGATCGCGGTATGAATCTGGATCACCATATAGGGCAGAAAATCGTATACCATGCCGATGAAAACCTTGGCCTCGCTCTCCAGATCGAAGTTCATCAGGATGCCGCGCCAGGCATAGGTCTTCAGCAGCATATTGATCCACATCGGCAGTGTCAGCAGCAGAATCATCAGCGTCTGGCGCTTCTCCGGCAGGTTGGCGATGAACAGCGCCGCCGGATAGCCGATCAGAATGCAGAACACGGTGGTAATAAGGGCAATCCGCAGGGAGGTCCACAGCACCCGCAGGAAATCCGGATCCGAGAAGAAGCGGCTGAAATTCTCCAGCGTGAACTGGAAGGTCAGTGTGCCGTTTCCCGTCCGGGTCAGCGCGTAGAGCAGGATCATGATCATCGGCGCCACGATGAACACGGCGATCCACAGGATATAGGGATAGCTCATTCGAACAAAGGATTTCATGCGTCTACCACTTCCTTATGCATCACATGGATATCGTCCGGACCGAAGTCGAGGCCGATCCGGTCCCCGACCTCGTGGGTGGAAGTGGTTTCCACCTTGTATTCCCGGCCCCGGGTGGAGAAGGTGATCTCATAGGAGCCCTCCGTCACCTCGGCCGGATTGAAGTCGAACTTGACATCCGTGATTTCGATGCTGGAATCATCCTGCAGATTCCAGGCCTCGGCGCTGGCCCAGGTCTTCAGGTCGGTGGAAATGGCCATGGATTCCTGAATTTCGTCCGGGGTGATGAAGAAATCCAGCGCGGTAATGCCGATATTGTGCCGGTCATCCTCCACGTATTCCGGATGGATCACATAGACCTTGACGGTTACTTCCGTCTTCTTTTCCGTGCCGAAGGTAATGGAATACACCCCGGTGCGGTTTTCGATGTTGTGGCTGACCTTCGTCAGGGAGATATCCCGGCCCTCCTCGTCCCAGGCCTGGGCGTTGGCGATGGAGATGAAGTCCTTGTCCGTCATCTCCCGGTTCTCCAGGTCTTCCAGGTCCACATAGAAGTCGTTGGCGCTGATCTTTTCCCCCGCCGCCTGATTGGTCAGGTCGTGCTGCGTCACCACGTTCATGTGAACCGTCTTGCTGGTGCCGGTCTGGGTTTCCACCATCAGCTCATAGTGGATGCCCTTGAAGATCACGCTCTTCACCGTGCCCCGCAGGACGCCGTCCCGGGGTTTGACGATATCGATATCCTCCGGGCGGATCAGAACGTCGACGGGCTCGTCGGGCCGGAAGCCGAAGTCCCGGCACTCGAAATTCTTCTCGTCGAAGCGGACCTTGTAATCCGCGGGCATCGTGCCGTCCACGATATTGCTCTCGCCGATAAAGCGCGCCACATAGGCGTTGACGGGCTCGTTGTAGATCTCCAGGGGCGTGCCGATCTGCACGATTTCCCCTTCCCGCATGACCACGATCTTGTCGCTCATGGTCAGCGCCTCTTCCTGGTCATGGGTGACGAAGATGAAGGTGATGCCGACCTCCTGCTGGATCCGCTTCAGCTCCCGCTGCATCTCCTTGCGGAGCTTCAGATCCAGGGCGCCCAGGGGCTCGTCCAGCAGCAGCACGTTGGGCTCGTTGACCAGCGCCCGGGCGATGGCCACCCGCTGCTGCTGGCCGCCGGAGAGCTTCGTGACATTGCGCTTTTCATATCCTTCCAGATTCACCAGCGAGAGCATCCGCTGCACCTTCTGGCGGATGATATCCTCCCCGGTCTTCTTGATCCGGAGGCCGAAGGCGATGTTTTCGTATACGTTCAGATGGGGAAAGAGGGCGTAGCGCTGAAACACCGTGTTGATCTCCCGGCGGTAGGGCGGCACGTTGTCGATGCACTTCCCGTCGAAAATCACGGTGCCCTCATCTTGTTCCAGGAAGCCGCCCAGGATCCGCAGCAGCGTCGTTTTTCCGCAGCCGGAAGGACCCAGCAGCGTGACAAACTCATTCTCATAAATATTCAGGTTCACGCCCTTCAGCACGACCTGGCCGTCGAAGCTCTTGACAATGTTCTTGAACTCAATCAGTTTGCGCATCGCTGTTCACTCCTTCTTATTGATAACGGTTCTTTTCGTTCCCCGGGGACGGTCAGGGTTACGACGCCGGGGTCGGCGCGGGCGTCGGGACTTCCGGGGGAACCGCGGTTTCCGGGGCCGGAGGCGCTTCGGTCTCCGGAGCCTCCGCTTCCGAATTCTCCGCTTCCGGCGTCCGTCCCGTCTCCCACATCAGGTCGATCAGTTTCTGGTCCGCGCTGCCGCTGGGATACAGGCCGTGATCCCGCTGGAAGGCCTTGACCGCCTTCACCGTGTTGGCCAGCATCATCCCGGTGCATTTGCTGTCGTAATAGCCCAGCTCCTTCAGCTTCTTCTGCATCCAGTAGACGTTTTCGTTATCGCTCTTTTCCTTCAGGTTTTTCCCTTCCAGATCCGGTTTGTAGTCCGTCGCGAAGACCGGCTCCGGCGTGGGGCTTTCCTTGTAGACAAAGACCTTGTTCTTCCGGTCCCAGACGGGGAGCTCCCGGCGCAGGGCCGCCACCAGCTCCGGCTGGGAGGGCAGGTTTTCCACGATCGAGACCACCGTGCCGGCGCCCACGTTGTCATAGATCCACTTCGAATCCGCCACCGTCAGGCGGATGCAGCCGTGGCTGGCCCGGGAGCCCAGCATATTGACGCTCTTCGTGTTCACCGCCTTCAGATCCACCGCGTTGTAGATCACGGAATGGAAGGCGATCGACCCGTTGATCTTCGTCCAGTAGCGCGCGTAGCTGTTGCCCCACTTCGGGAAGGTGCACCAGTTGGCCTTGCGGCCGCTGAGTACCCAGTCCCCCGGATCGCTGGGCGTCGCCTTCATGCCTGTGGAACAGAGCATCTGGCGGGCGACGACCGTATATTCTCCGTTCTCATCCAGGCCGTAAACCGTGGTGACCTGGTTGGCCACGTCCACCGTGATTGCGAAGGGAACCGGAGTCGGTTCCGGAGTCGGCTTCGGGGTATCCTGGGGCAGGACGATCGCATAGTCATTGAAGATCAGGTTCCAGGTGGTTTCATCCACCACGCCGTCCGCCTCCAGGGCGTTCTGGGACTGGATCTTTTTGACCGCCCGGGTGGTCTTGACCATGAAGTTGCCGCTGATCGGGCCGTCATAATAGCCCAGCGCCGCCATCCGCTCCTGCAGCTGCTTGACGAGCTTGCCGGTGGAGCCGTTTTTCAGCTTCTTCGTAAAGGGCACCGGTTCCTCCGGCATGGGAACCGGGTTCTCCCGGGTGTCATCCACGAGATAGTGGGCCAGATCCGGGGCCGGGGTGGGCGTGGCCTTCGTCTTCGGCTCCTGGCTGGCATCCAGGGCGGCGGAAGAGAAGAGCACCTCCTGGGTATCCGGGTCCGCGATTCCGGTCCGGTCCAGGGCGTTGATCTTCTGGAAGGTGACCACGGCGCTCTGGGTCACCTCGAGGTAATTGCCGCTGACCTTCGCCTTGTAGTATCCGAGCTCCATGAGGCGGGTCTGCAGCGCCTTGACGTCATCGCCCTTGGAGCCGTAGCGCAGGGGGCGGTAGCGGGTGCTGTAGAGCAGGGACTGGGTGCGGGCGTCCGCCACGCCCGTGGCCTCGAGGCCGAAATCCTTCTGGAAGGTGCGGACGGCCTCCCGGGTGCCTTCCCGGTAGCGGCCGGAAAGCTTCCCCGTATAGTACTTCATTTCCTTCAGGCGGGTCTGCAGAGCCTTGACGTCGTCTCCGTTGTCCCCGTATTTCAGAACCCGGACATCCTCCGTTTCGATCTCCAGATCGTCCCCGGACTCCTCCAGATCCATGGGCACCGATTCGGAGTCCGGGTTTCCGGTCTCCCCTTCTCCGTCGTCCCCGGGTCCTTCCGCGGGCGCCGCTTCGGCTTCCGGTTCTCCGTCCTCCCCGGGCCCTTCCAGAGGCACCGCCTCGGTCGCCGCTTCCTCGGCTTTTCCCGGCGCCTGGAGCGCCGGTACGAGGAGCAGGGCCGCCAGAACCAGGGCGCAGAGCGCGCAGAAGGTTCTGCCAAGGATTTTATCGATACGCTGGTTCATGCTGAGTGATTCCTTTCGTTCCCTTTATTCTTTGCCGGCGGATCCGGTCCAGTTCTGCGTGGGAGCCTCGCCGTACCCCGCGGGATAAACGCCCGCCGTGCGGCAGACGAAGCCCGCGTCCGCGTTGTAATTCGCCCGGGCGCTCTCCACCCGCACGGGATCCGAGACGGAGGAGGTTTCCTCCGTTTCCGCGAGGCAGGAGGCGATCAGGGCGGGAGACGCCCCGTGCCGGGTCGGCTTGACCTCCGGCGGCGGCGTGACCCGCAGGGTGTAGACCGCGGGATAGACCTCCGTGAACCGGTAGAAGCCGTACGCGTCCGACACTGTGGAGGCGACAGGCTCGCCGTTCCGCAGCAGCTCGATGCGCACACCGGGCACGCCGGCTTCGCCCATGCCCTGCAGGCCGTCTCCGTTCAGATCCAGCCAGCAGAAGTCGCCCAAGGTGCCGGGCTGCACCGCGCCGATATCCAGATCCGCGAGATCCAGGCCCATGCGCAGGGCGATCGGATCCGAAACGCCGCGGCGGCCGTCCGTCTCCGTCAGAATCGATACGGGACCGGTGAGAAGCCGTTCATCCCCCGGCTCGATTACCACGCAGCCCTCCGGCAGCTCCGCCTCGACGCGGTAGACTCCCGGCAGGAGGCGGCCAAAGCCATATGCGCCGCTTTCGCCCGTAATCATCGAGGCGAGTGCCGCGCCGCTTTCATCCCGGAGGGTAAGCGCCGCGCCGGAGAGCGGGACGATTTCCCCGCCCCGGTCGATCCAGGCCATGCCCTCCAGTCTGGTGAACCGGACGAGGCCCAGCAGCGGATCCTCCCGGCTGCCGTTTTCGGTAAGCGCGACGCCGGTCATGACCAGGAGGCCGTTTTCCTCCCGGAAGGTGCTGTCCCCCGCCTTCGCGGAGGCAACCGAATCATCCGGGGTAAAGGACAGGGCATAGGATCCGGGGATCAGGCCTTCCGAGCGGAAGATCCCCTGCCCGTCCGTAACGAGGGCCGCGTAAAGCCGACCGGTCCGCTCGTCCGTCAGGGCGACGGTATAGCCGGCGGGGGTCTGTTCCCCCGCGTCCAGGAGACCGTTATTGTTTTCATCCAGCCAGACCCGGCCCTGCAGGGAGGCGGGCCGCACGCAGCCGAGCCCCTGTTCCTCCCACCGGGCGCCCATTTCCACCGGCAGGGAAACGGTCTGGGACGGAAGGCCCGGCGAAAGCGGCAGACTAAGCGCGTCCGTCCGGCTCAGCGCCATGCCCTCCGGGCAGGACACGGAAAGCGTCCATGTATCCGGATGGATGCCGGTGATCGCCACCCGCCCGCCGGCGTCGCTCCGGACCTGCAGCGGCCGGAGATCCGCCCGGGAGGGCGTCAGCGTCAGCGTCAGGCCCGCCAGGGGCTCTTCGCCCTCTTCCTGCAGGCCGCTGCCGTTTCCGTCATGGAAGATTGAGGCGGTTATCCGGCCCAGGGTCAGCGCGCCGCAGAGCGGAGCCGTGACATGGGCGCCGGTGGCGAAATCAAACCAGTCGCCCCGGCCCTCGCGGGGGGATCCGGAGGCGGTGCCGCCTCCGGTGACCGTATTGCCTCCGGAGATCGTGTTCGGTACGGGAGCGAAGACCGCGTCCTCCGGCAGGATGTATTCCAGACAGTAGCGGCCGGGCATGACCGCGTCGAAGACGAAGGCGCCGTCCTCACCCACGGTTGCGCGGAAGGCTTCCCCTTCCCCGCTCATGAGCCGGACCGTCACCCCGGGCAGGCCCTGTTCGCCCGGATCCCGGAGACCGTTGTCGTTCCGGTCCGCGAACACCAGGCCCTCCACCGTGCCGGGAAGGATCATTCCCAGATCCAGGCCGGAGCGGTTCACCCCCAGCTCCACCCGGAAGGGATCGGAAACGCCTTCCCCGCCGGAAAGATTGCGCATCACATTGCCCTCTCCCGTCCGGGTGAAGGCATAGCCCGGCAGAGCCGTTGCCCGCAGGGTATATTCTCCCGGAGGCACGCCGGGAATCTCGTACACGCCCTTGATAT
This sequence comes from Clostridiales bacterium, assembly GCA_015056205.1. Taxonomy (GTDB): domain Bacteria; phylum Bacillota; class Clostridia; order Christensenellales; family Aristaeellaceae; genus Aristaeella. The sequence goes on from SVGS01000013.1 coordinate 40,889, forward strand.
TGGTCTTGTCGGAGCCGGCGGCGTTCCCCTCCGCGTCCGTGAGGGTAACGGAGAAGCCGCTGACGATCTTTTCCTTTCCGTTTTTCGCGCCGGAAAAGTCATTGTCCATATAGACGGTGCCGGAGACCGTGGCCGGATAGATGACGCCCACGTTGACCCGGCGGGTTTCCATATCCTGAAGGACAAAATCATTCCAGAAGTTCTCCCGGCGGCCGGCGCGGGCAGCGAAATGATTGCCCAGGGGATCCGTGACCACCCGGGAGAAATCGCATCCGTCGTCCGGGAGCACCACCCGGATCCGGTAGGTGCCGCCCCGCAGGCTGGGCAGCGTATAGACGCCGTCCTCGCCGCTGAAAACGGCGGCCAGCTCCTTTTCGGCGTTCGGCCGGCCGATGGCGACCTTGACGCCCTTCATCGGGAGCTCGCCCTCGTCGTACAGCCCGTTGTAATTCGCGTCCAGGAAGCAGAGGCCGGTGACGGAGCCGGAGGGAACGAAGCCGATATTCTGCTGGGGCAGATCCTCCCCGTCGCTGGTATCCATGGTCTTCGATCCCTTCGAAGCGCCCTCCCGGGTGATGATGGACCGGTTATCCCGGCCCTTCGCGCTGTAGCGGGTGAACATCATCCCCTCCGGGGTATAAGCGGTCAGGGTGTAGCCGCCGGGCTTCACCCGGGTGAAGGCATAGCGGCCCTCCGCGTCGCTGACGGTTTCGAAATGCAGGCCGTTCTTCACGCCGTCCAGGGTAATCCGGACGCCGGGAAGCCGGGCCTCCCCTGTCGCGTAAATGCCGTCCGCCTCGGTTTCCAGCCAGCAGAAGCCGCTGATCCGGACCGCGGGCAGAAGGCCTACGCCCCGCTCCGCCGTGGCGCCGGCCGGAAGGGAGAAGGCATCGCTCAGGGCGTCCGGCTCCGCAGTAACCGCCATGCAGTTCGAGGTCGGAAGGGTGGTTTTTCCTTTTTTGCTGAAGGTGCGGTTTTCCGGAGCCCAGACATGGATCCGGTAGGAACCCGCCGGAACCGAGGTAAAGACGGCCTGACCGTCCGTGCCCGTTTCCGTCAGGGCGGCGGCGCTGCCGTCCTCCCGCTCGAGGGCGACGGGAACGGAAGGAACCCCGTCCTCATAATTGCCCTGCTCGCCGTTGCCGTTTTTATCCAGAAAGACGTTGACGCGGACCGTGCCGCCGGAGGGATCCGAAGGCAGGGGCGGAAGCGCCGGATCCGGCCCCAGGGGAGCCGCCGGCTCCGCCGCGGGAACCGGAGCGGCGGATACATCCGAAGCGTCCGCGGTTTCCGTGTCAGCGGAGTTCGCTGTGGAGTTGTCCGTGAAAACGGAATCGGCTGTTACGCTGTCTGTGGTGACAGAATTATCCGCCGGTACGGAATCCGGTTCAGGATCCGCGGCCGCGCCGGTCTCGTCCGTGATGCCGGCCTCGTCCGCGGGATTTGCCTCGTCCGCGGGATCTGCCTCGTCCGCGGAATCGGTCCCGTCTGCGGGGACAGAATCGCCCGCGGCGCCGGGAAGGGCCGTCGTGCCCTCCTGCAGGAGGATCTCCACCGTGTTCTCTCCCGCCTTCAGATCCCGCAGCGTGCAGTACGCCGGAGTCAGATCCCAGCCGGGGGTGAAGGTTTCCGGCATCGGTTCCAGCCGGATCGGATCCGTTCCGCTCAGGAGCGCCGGCGATCCGCCCGCCTGCAGGCTGCCCGCCTCCCGGCCGTTCTGCCAGAGGCGGAAGGATCCCGTCAGGGGAACCCGGACCTGCAGGCCGTCCTGCGTCCGGATCCCCGCGAGGGTTACCCGCAGGGAGACCGTCTCCGCCGCCGCGGGGAACAGAACCCCCGCCGGAAGCAGGAGCGCCAGCGCCAGCAGCAGAGAGAGAAACCGAACCCTTCGAACCCTTCTATTCATCGCGTATCCTTATCCTCCCGAAAAACAGACGGCGACGCGCCTGGGAGCTTTGTCCGGCGCGCCGCGTCCTCAAATGAATTCCCCTCGGGCGACCCCGGCGTTTCCTTTCAGTTGGCCGCGGCGGTTCCGCCCAGCTTCACCGAGTGGCGGAATTTGTCATACACGTTCTGGATATAATACTCCCGGTATCCCTGGGGGAACGACACATGCAGAATATACAGCGTCTTGTCCACGCAGGCGGCGATGATCCGTCCGCCCACTTTGACGCCCGATTCCAGCGTGCCGTTGTAATTCGCGTAAATGCCGTCGCTGTTCAGGAAGACCCGGCCCGCCGTCTTCGAAGGATCGAAGCGCTTGAAGCCCGAGCCCTTGATCGTGTCCAGGGCTCCGGTGATCTCCCGCGTCAGCTCCGTCTTGTTGTACTGCTTCGCCACCGGCACCGCCCGGATCACCAGCTGGGCCGCGTAATCCATGGACGGATCCGGATTCGTCAGCGTGAAAGTATCCGAGGAGGTCTCCTCCGCCAGCCAGCCGCTGGGTCCTTCGAAGGTCATATGCAGCATCGGCGCCTCATAGGCGATGAAGCCGAAGTTCAGCGTCGGCAGCGGCGTCGCCGTGGGCTTGTCCACCGGGTCGATCAGCACCGGGGTCGCCCCCGCGTATTCGCTTTTCATCGTCGGCGCCGGGGTCAGAACGCTCTCCTGGGCGGTCATGGGAATTTCCTCCTCATCCCCGCCTTCCTCCGAGGCCGGATCGTAGCTGCCGCTGTCATAGTCCGTGGCCGTCACCGTCGTATTGCCGAACAGCGACTGGGATTCGGACTGCACCGTCACCGCCGCCGTCTCCGCCGGCGCGCTCTCTCCGCTCTGCGGCTGATTCGGGAAGGTTTCCTGCTGCTGGCAGGCCGTCAGAAGCACCGCGCTCAGCACCAGGATCAGACACAGCATCCTTCTCTTCCACATGATTCTACCCCTCCATCCTCTGTTCAGACTCCGTGATTTCTCCGGGCGCGGCGCCTTATTCCGCGTCCTCCGTGTACAGCGGGTGATAAACCCGCCGGTCCAGACTGAAAATCTTCTCGCTGAAGGCGCCTTCCGGCGTTTTGTCCACCACCGCCTTCATCGTGTTCATCCGCGCGTCCGTGATGTCCAGCCAGTGCAGCGCCTCCGCCTCCGGAAACATCGGCGGCCGCGGACTGCCGAACTCCGCCTCCCCGTGATGGCTCAGCAGCATATGCTCCAGCAGCACCACCGTCTCCCCGGTAACTCCCGCTTCCTCCGCCGCCCGGCGCAGGTTCGTGATTCCCCGCACCAGATGGCCCAGCAGCTGCCCGTCCCGGGTATAGTCCGTCACATTGCCCGTCCGGTCGCTCTTGAGCTCGTCGATCTTTCCCAGATCATGCAGGATCACCCCCGCCAGCAGCAGATCCCGGTTCAGCCAGGGATAAACCTCCAGCATTCCCTCCGCCAGCCGCAGCATATCCGTCGTATGGTGCAAAAGCCCGCTGCGCTCCGCGTGGTGCATCCGCTGCGCTGCCGGAAACCAGGGCAGGCTCTCCCGCACGTGGGAGAGCATCGTCTCCGTCAGCCTTTTCAGCTTCTCGTTCCGGAAGGAGGCCACCGTCTCCCGGATCTGCGAAAGCATCTCCTCCGGAGAGCGCGGCGCACAGGGGACCAGCGCGTTCATCTCCACCGGATCCCCTTCCTCCGCCGGCCGCCACCGCTCCACCCGCAGCTGCAGCCGCCCGTTATACTCCTGAATCAGCCCGCGGACCTTGATCACCCCGCCGGCCTCCGGCGCCTCCGCGCCCGCGTCCCAGTTCCAGATCTTGCAGTTGATCTCCCCCGTCCGGTCCGTCAGGTTCATATCCACGTATTCGTTGCCCTTGACATCCTTCCGCTTCTCCGCGGACCGGATCAGCAGGAAGCCCTCGAAGCGCATATCCCGCTGCAGCCGGCATACCGTAACCTGTTCCATTCGCTCTCTCTTTCCTCAGGCCCGGAAGGCGGATCACCAGGGAGCCGCGCCCCCGCCGTCCTCCCGCGCCAGATTCGCGAAGGTGGTAAACTCGCTCAGCCACGCCAGCTTCACCGTCCCCAGGGGACCGCTGCGCTGCTTCGAGATGATCACCTCGCCGATGTTTTTATCCTCCGTGTCCCGGTTATAGTATTCCTCCCGGTGCAGAAACATGACCACGTCCGCGTCCTGCTCGATCGATCCCGAATCCCGCAGGTCGCTCAGCACCGGCCGCTTGTCCACCCGGTCCTTGTTCGCCCGGCTCAGCTGCGCGCATGCCACCACCGGAATCTTCAGCTCCAGCGCGATCGCCTTCAGCTGGCGGCTGATCTCGCTGACCTCCAGCTGGCGGCTCTCCGTCTTGCCGTCCCCGTGCATCAGCCCCAGATAATCCACCACCACCAGATCCAGCCCGTGCTCCATCATCAGGCGGCGGCACCGGGAACGCAGCTGGGTCGGCGTGATTCCCGCCGTATCGTCGATATACAGCGGCGCCTCCGCCAGCGGCCCCAGGGATCCCGCCAGCTTGATCCAGTCCTCATCCGTCAGCGTGCCCTTCCGCACCCGCTGCATATCCACCTTCGCGTCGGAGCACAGCATCCGCAGGGCGATCTGCTCCCGCGGCATTTCCAGCGTGAACACCGCCACCGTCTTGCCCCGGACGAGCGAGGCGTGCTGCGCGATATTCATCGCGAAGGAGGTTTTGCCCATGCTCGGCCGCGCCCCAACCACGATCAGCTCGCCCGCGTGCAGCCCCGTCAGCAGGTTGTCCAGATCGATAAACCCTGTCGGCACCCCCGCGATCTCTCCCCGGAGCAGCGCCAGCTTCTCGATCTCGTCATAGGTGTTCAGAAGCACCTGGTTCAGGGGCTTCAGGGTGTCCCCGTCGGACCGGTTCATCACGATATCGAAGATCGCCTTTTCCGCGTGGGCCAGCACCTCCGGTACCGGGTTCATCTGGCTGTAGCACTCCCGGCTGATGCCCTGCGCCGCCTCGAGCAGGCGCCGCAGCGTGCTCTTCTCCAGCGTCAGCTGGATATAGGCGTCCACGTTCGCCGTGGTCGGCACCTGGGAGATCAGGCGGATCAGCGCCGCGCTGCCCCCGATTCCGTCCAGCGTGCCCCGCCGCCGGAGCTCGGCGTTCAGGGTGGTCAGATCGATGGGGGTATGCGCCCGGTTCAGCTCCGCCATGGCCGAGAAGATTTCCCGGTGTTCCGCCTGGTAGAAGTCCTCCGGGGTCAGGCGCTCCAGCGCCCGCAGCACCGCGTTGCTGCTCTGCAGCATGGCCCCCAGCACGCTGACCTCCGCCTCCGCGCTGTTCGGCGCGGCGGAATGTTTCATTTCATCCCGGATCTCCATCTCTCCGTCCCCTGCACCCTTTATTTCGCAATCGGTTTATTTGGCAATCGGTTCCACGTTCAGCTTCATGGGCGTCGTCACCCCGCTGTACAGCCACACGTGGATCTCCCGGACGCCGGTCTCCCGGATCGGATCCCCGATATCCAGCTTGCGCCGGTCCACCTTGATCCCGTGCTGCTTCTCCAGCGCCTCGGCCACTTCCGCCGCGGTCACGCTGCCGTACAGCCGGCCTTTTTCGCCGCACTTCACGTTCAGCGTCACCACTTTGTTCTTCAGCATCGCCGCCTTCGCTTCCGCCTCCGCCCGGGCTTCCGCCTCCCGGGCATCCTGCGCGGCGCGCTTCCGGGAAATCTCCTTCAGCGCGCCCGGAGTCGCCTCCGCGGCCAGCTTCTGCGGAAACAGAAAGTTCCGCGCGTATCCGTCGCTGACATTCAGGATTTCATCCCGTTTGCCCACGTTCTTCACATCTTTCAGCAATACAACCTTCATGGTTCAGCCCTCCTTCACAGGCTCCCGGCGTTTGCGTACCGGCCGCAAACCGCCCCCGATCGCCTGCTATATCACTTTATTCTATTCCATATTGCTTCAAATTGCAAGGAATCTGAAATTTTTTCTTAACAAAATGGGGCGAAATAAACGGACGCCGGCCTCTGCACCGGCGTCCGTGATCTGGCTCCCGATCCGCGTTTAGGGTTCCCGTTTTCCGCCTGACGGCGGATGCTTGTCCGGATTTACTCCGCGGCTTTCTTTTCCAGCTGCAGGGTGTAGCCCAGCTTCTCCAGCGGCGCTTTCAGCTTTTCAACGATTTCCTGCAGGGTCTCCAGGTTCATGTTGTCGAAGTCCAGCGCCTTTTTCAGCGCTTCCTCCACTTCAGCCTTCGCGGCTTCCGCTGCTGTCGCGGCCGCTTCCTCCACCGTTTTCGCTGCCGCCGCGGCTTCCTGCTTCGCGGTTTCCAGTTCCGCCGCCAGCTGATCCTTCTCCGCGGTCACGCTGTCCAGCTGCGCCTGCACTTCGGCCTTCGCGTCCGTCGCGGCCTTTTCGGCGGCCGCCTTCGCGGTTTCCAGATCGGCCTTCAGCTGATCCTTCTCCGCGGTCACGCTGTCCAGCTGCGCCTGCACTTCAGCCTTCGCGTCCGTCGCGGCCTTTTCAGCGGCCGCCTTCGCGGTTTCCAGATCGGCCTTCAGCTGATCCTTTTCCGCGGTCACGGCGTCCAGCTGCGCCTGCACTTCGGCCTTCGCGGTTTCAACTGCTTTCTCCGCGGCGGCTTTGGCGGTCTCCAGCTCAGCCGCCAGCGCGTCCTTCTCCGAGGTGGCCTGCTCCAGCGTGGCTTTGGCTTCCTCCGCCTTCTTGGCCGCGTCGGAAACCAGCGTCTTGACCTGCTCCGCCAGAGTGTCCTTCTCCGCCGAGGTCTTGGCCGCTTCCGCTTCCACAGCCGCCTTGGCTTCCTCGGCCGCCTTCGCCGCCGCTTCCGCCTCGGCCTTCGCGGTTTCCAGATCCGCCTTCGCCGTCTCGGCTTCCTGCTTCGCGGCCTCGGCTTCCGCCTTCGCGGTTTCCAGCTCCGCCTTCGCGGTCTCGGCCGCCTTCTCCGCGTCCGCCTTCAGCGCGGCCACCTGATTCGTCAGTTCATCCTTTTCCTTTGTCAGCGTATCCTTCGTTCCGTTGCCCGTCAGAAAGAGGACGGCAAATACGACTGCCAGTACCGCCAGAATGGCCATTACGATATTGGATGTTTTCTTCATGTTCTTCTCCTCCTGTCCATTTGCTTGTTACGGATCCCTGCCTCGCGCAGATCAATTTCATTCATTATAGCGCACCCGGAGGAATTTGACCATCCCGCGGCGGTTTTCTTTCTGGTTTTCTCTGAAATGTTTCTCCGGAATGATCCTTCTGTTTCGGCTGCCGTCCGGTCAGCGGCTCATATGGCTTTCCATGACCCGGCGCACTTCATCCTCCGCGTTGATGAAGGCCTGGGCCACCTTGGGATCGAAATGCGTCCCGCTCCCCTCGCGGATGATCGCCATGGCTTTTTCAAAGGGGAAGCCTTCCTTATAGCTCCGCTTCGAAACCAGCGCGTCGAACACATCCGCCACCGCCATCACCCGGGCGGACAGCGGGATTTCCTCCCCTTTCAGCCCTTCCGGATACCCGGTTCCGTTCCATTTCTCATGGTGATAGTGCGCCAGCTTCTGCGCCTCCGCCAGATAGCCGGAATCGTCCTCGGACACCATGCGCATCGCGCTGGCGATAATCTCCGCGCCGGCGGTGGTGTGGGTTTTCATTTCGGCGAATTCTTCGTCCGTCAGCTTTCCGGGTTTGTTCAGAATCGCGTCCCTCACCTGGATTTTCCCCACGTCGTGAAGCGGGGCGGAACGGATCACATCTGCGATAAACGCGTCCGTCAGCTGATCCTCATAGATATGCTCCCGGCGCAGCTCCCGCATGATGACGCCGGTATAGGCCGCGGTCTTGCGCACATGCTCGCCGGTGTTTTCGTCCCGGCTTTCCACCATATCCGCCAGCACCAGGATCAGGCCGTTCTGCATTTTGTCGATCACTTCGTTCTGGTGCTGCGTCTGAGCCAGAATCCGCGCCATCTCCTCCGTGGTATGCGCCATATCTCTGGAGGAATTCAGGATCGCCTGATACAGGTTTTCGATTTCGTCCCCCGTCCGGATTGCCAGGCGTTCGATTCTCGCGACCGACTCCTTCCGGTTCTCCTCTGTGGAATAATCGGAACGTGAGGACTGCAGCGCCATGCCGTTGATCGGCAGAATGACGTTGTATTCCGCCAGCCAGATGACGATCGTCAGGATCAGAATCAGGAAGCCGATAAACAGGGAAAGCACCTTGGTCAGGAATTTCAGTCCGTTCGAGCTGATCTGCGTCATGCTGATATCCACGCCGGCGTAGCACTGGCAGACCCCGTTCCGGTCATAGATCGGCTTGTACAGGGTCAGCAGCCAGCCGTAGCTGTCCCGGCTCTCCACCGGTTCGATCTCACGGCCGGCCAGCAGGTCTCCCTTGACATGCAGGAAAGCCTGGTCAAACTCTTCGAGCGACCCCGGATCCCTGCCGGGAGTCTCCGCCGTATCCGGGTCAAACACCACATGGCAGCCATCCTCGAGAATCCGGTATACATAGCAGAATTCGATGAATTCCGAGCTGTCCATCATGCTCTTCAGGATGCGCTCCGTCTCCAGATAGCCTTCCGCCGCCTCCCCTTTTTCCAGGTATTCATCGACTCTTTCGGCGTCCACCGTCCCCACCATGACGTCCGCGACGCCCAGCGCCAGCGCCTTTTTCTCCTCAATCGCTGAATTGACGTAATGGGTGTAGCTGATCCCAGTGACCGTTCCGCCGATAATGATCATGGAGGCGGCGACGATCAGAACAATCTTCAGCCGGAGAGAAAGCTCCCCGGCGGTTTTCCGGGCCTGCTTCATTTCCCGCAGCGTCAGGGGGATCTGGCGCCAGCCGCGGTATTGGAGCCAATCCCTCATCCGCGTCGAATGCTGGGACAGAACCAGCGTGACGATGCCGACCGTGATCGTTTTGTCCAGCAGGTCATACAGGAAATCAGCGGTCAGCTTGGCCAGAAACTGATTCGGAAGAAAGGATTCGAAAATACGCCGCGCAAGGGGGGCGGAAAACCCGATTTCGAAGGGATGGTCGTTCATGAGCCAGGTCAGGCAGGATCCGATGCCTCCGCCGATCAGGGCAAAGGTCAGAATAATGAGCGGCAGCCGGCTCAGCTTCCGGTACCAGCCCTTTTCCATGAAAATCGAGGAGGCAATCGCGATCAGAATGGTCAGGAACCCGTAATAAACGGATTCAAAATTGCTGATCCCGTTTACAATGTTCGTGAAAAAGCCGACCAGAACGCCCGGGATAATTCCGCCGAGAGCGGCGGCCAGGGCGCTTCCGATATTATCCAGGTACAGAGGCAGATTCAGCCAGCCGGGAATCATCGAGCCGATCGTATTGATCAGCAGTCCGCCCCCGCAGAGTATCAGCAGCGAGATCCTGTTTTTCTTTTTCATGTTGTCTCCCCCGCCCATCCGGATCATCTGCGGCGAAACTTACGGAATCCGGTAAACGGCTGCTTCCGAGTTTTCAAACACTTTCCGGTACATGCTGTCCAGCGCGGCTTCGTTCACCTGATACTTTCCGCGCTCCCAGGATGAAACATAAATATAGGAGGCTCCGTATTTTTCCGGAAGTTCCCGGTTGCCCTCCGGATCCTCATAGAACAGCGCCAGCTCCGCCTGCCGGTCGCCGGTATCAAATCCGTGCCAGTACAGCCAGAGATCCGGCCCGCAGACAATATCCCGGCCGCCGATCGCGCAGACCGGGTTCAGATGCTCCGTGCCCGTCACAAAAACCGCGTTTCGGGGGGTATGATCGCGGATATACTCCCCGGCCTTCACGGCGGGCGCGCTGAACGCCACGTAGTCGGATACGCATTCCCGCAGGATTGTCAGTCCCGCGCTGAGAAAGAAGACCACGGACGCCAGCACCGCGATGACCGGGCGGCTCCGCATGCCCTTCAGCCGGCGCCACAGATCCCCGCACCAGTCCGCGACCACCATGCAGCACAAAAGCCACGCCAGATAAAACAGCTTGTTGTTGTCATATTCATTGGGCTGAAAGCGAACCAGTTCCGCGGCCAGAATGATCGGCAGCGCCATGGCGAACAGGCGGCGGTTCCGGGGCTTTTTCTCGATCAGGGCCAGCAGCAGAATCAGGAACGGAATCCCGATATTCTTGATATAGAACCAGAGATACAGATCCCGCATGCCCTGGCCGTTCCGGTTGTTGACCCAGTTGAACTGCCACTGCATAAAGCTGTGGCTGCCCTGCTGAAAGGTCTGTCCGAACGTGAAGCAGATCAGCTGGGGCGCCGCCAGCAACGCGGCGATCCCGCCGTACAGAAAGTACGGCAGCAGGATCCGGAGCCTTGTTCTGGGCAGCATCAGCGACTTGGGATCCCCGTGAATCCAGTCATACACCATGGCGCCCAGCGAAGCCAGCCCCAGCGCCAGGAAGCTGTGCGTGTGAATCAGCGGCAGCGCCCCGGCCCAGATGCCCAGCAGCACCAGGCCCCGCAGGCCGTTCTCCGGATCCCGCTGCCGGGCCCGGAAAACCGCGTCCAGCAGATAAAAGCAGGGAATCGTCATGCACCAGCCGCCCAGGATCGTCCGCTGGGGAATCATCAGATCGCAGATCACGTTGCTCCAGCGCAGATTGTTGGGATCCGGCTGATTGGTCGGCGTGGTATAGTATCCGGTCAGAATGTTTTCCGTCCGCTTCAGCGCGGTTCCGAAATAGCCGGAGAGGCTGTCCGTCGTTCCGCCGGCCAGGTCATAATCATACAGGAAGCCCAGCCCGCCATTCAGGAAGAAAAGCAGCGCCGCCAGAACCACGGTTTTGGTTCCGCCGGTCATCTCCCGGCCCAGAATCAGCACCCCGGCAAAGCACAAGGCCATCATCAGGGTGCCCGGCACGATCACGGAAGCCTGCAGGCTTGTCCCGAACAGATACCAGGTAGAGCTCAGGGAATCCGTCAGGAAGGGATAGCTCAGCCGGGCGCCGGGAAGAAAGGGATAGTCCACGGGAAAACGCTTCCCGATCATGCCGGTGATAAAGCTCAGATGCATCGGCAGATCCCCGTAGGTGCTCTGCCCTACATGCCAGTTTCCGGCCGCGTCCGGCCGCATGGTATGCGTGAACTGCAGATATCCGCTCAGCACGGTCAGCGGGAGCGCGATCAGCAGAAGCTGCCGCAGCAGCGTCGTTTCCTTCCCGTCCCACGGGGCCGGGCTCCGCCTGTCCCGCAGCAGATAGCAGGCAAAGGTCAGCAGGGTCAGCGCTCCGGCGGCCGCCACGTGAGCCTGCGGGGTGAAGGACAGGAAGAAGGAAAACAGCGCCGGCAGCCACATTTCTTCCAGCAGCCCCAGGCTCATGCCCAGCCACAGCCGGTTCAGCGGCCGGTGCCGGGGCAGCAGCCATTGCACGGAGAATACCCCGAAGATCAGATACATCGCGCTGTAGGCGATAGACGCAATCAATTCTGCTCCTCCTTCTCCAGCTGTTCCGCGATTTCCATCAGCCGGCGCATCCGGTGGTTGACGCCGCTCTTTCCCAGCGGGGGATCCAGCATCTCCCCCAGCTCCTTCAGGCTCAGATCCGGGTTTTCCACCCGGAGCCGGGCGATCTCCCGCAGCGCGGGAGGAAGCGTAAACAGGCCCTGCTTCAGGCTGATCCGCCGGATCGCCTCCGCCTGGCGCTGGGCCGTATCCAGCATCCGCTCCCCGTTATGCTCGTCGCAGTTGGCCGCCCGGGCCGCCTGCGCGCGCATCTGTTTCCGGATCCGGATGTTTTCCAGTTCCATCATGCTCTGGCCGGCGCCCATCAGCGCCAGCACATCCGCGATTTCCTGCGCCCCTTTGAGATAAACCACCGGTTTTCCCCGCCGCAGGTAGCGGTGGCAGGGCAGCCCGTTTTTCTCCAGCAGTTTTTCCAGCGCCCCGGGCAGTTCGTCGTCCTCCGCCTTCCATTCAAAATGGTATCCCCGTTCCGGATGGCTCAGCGTGCCGGCGCCCAGAAAAGCGCCCCGGAGAAAAGCCTTCCGGCAGCACTGCCGCGTCATGGGATACCGGGGAACGGTTCTTTTCAGGTGAACCCGCCCTTCCTCGTCCGTCTCGGTCATGTGCAGGGCGTCCAGCAGCAGCCGGCTGTCCTGCAGGGACAGGGTCAGCACGCAGGTGCGCCGGCCTCCCAGCCGGGCCGTCTGAACAAAGTGCAGCGTGGGGTTCACGCCCAGGCGTTTTTTCAGCAGCTGAAACAGCCGCCGGGACACGCCCGCGTGGTCCAGCCGGTAGCTGACGCTGAACCAGCCGCCGCCCCGAAAGGAAAGATGGCCGGAAGTCTGCGTCAGCGCGGAGATCTCGCTGAGCATGCAGCAGCTTTTCCCGAACGGCAGGCGAACCAGTTCATCCTTCACCCGGCTCGAAAAGCTCTGCCCCTCTCCGGATCGCATCAGGCTTCATCCTCCACCGGCGTATTCCATCTCGCCTGCTCCAGCATCAGATCCCGGTGGTTGATTTCCGTCTCGATGCCCCGGTCCCGCAGCCAGGCTCCAATCGCTTCGGCAATGGCCACGCTGCGGTGCGCGCCGCCGGTGCATCCCACGGCGATCACCAGGCGGTGCTTGCCCTCGTCCCGGTAGTGCGGAATCAGGAAGCTCAGCAGATCCCGGTATTTGTCCATAAACTCAACCGTGGTCGGATGCTCCATGACGAACGTGCGGACATCCTCGTCCAGTCCGCTGTGTCGGCACAGGCTTTCGATATAGAAGGGATTGGGCAGAAACCGGACATCGACGACCAGATCCGCCGACCGGGGAAGGCCGCGCTTGAAGCCGAAGCTCATGACCTCCGCGCGGAAGGGCGGCTCCGCGTCCGCCAGGTTTTTCAGCGTCCGGTTCAGCAGGCGCTTGATTTCCCGGGATCCCAGCCCGGTGGTGTCGATCACGTAGTTGGCGGTCTCCCGCAGGGGCTGCAGCCGGGTGCGCTCCTCCATGATCGCCTCCGTCAGGTTCAGCCCCTCCTGGCTCAGCGGATGATCCCGCCGGGTTTCCTTGTACCGGTCCAGCAGGGTCTCGTCGCTGGCTTCCATGAAGATGGTTTCAATCTGATTGCCCAGCTGCCGCAGCTCGCGGATCATTTTGGCCACAGCCTGCGCATCAAAAAACTCGCCGCTGCGCACATCGATTCCGATCGTGACCGTCCTGAACTTGGTCGGCGTGGTATCGAACGCTTCGATCAGCTTCGGCAGCATCATCGGGGGCATATTGTCCATACAGAAGCTGCCCTTGTCCTCCAAAAAGCGGACGCACGCCGTTTTTCCGGCTCCGCTCTGCCCGGTTACGATCAGATATTTCATTCTGCAGTCTCCTCTCCGAGAACCCGGACCTCCGGTTCCAGCCTGATGCCGGTTCTCTCCTCCACCACGCGGGCTACGTGCCGCATCAGATTCAGATAATCCCGGCTGGTTCCGCCCCGGTTGATCAGAAAGCCCGCGTGCTTCGTGCTGACCTGCGCGCCGCCTTCCACGTATCCCTTCAGCCCGCACTGATCGATCAGCGCGGCGGCAAAAGCGCCTTCCGGCCGCTTAAAGGTGCTGCCGGCGCTGGGCTGATCCAGCGGCTGCTTTTCCGCGCGCTTCCGGTTCAGCTCCGCCATCCGGGCGCGGATGGCGTCCGTCCGGCCCTCCTCCAGCTCAAAGGTCACCTCCGTCACGGTGATCCCCCGGCCGGGAATCGCGGACCGCCGGTATCCGAAAGCCAGCTCCTCCCGGCTCAGCCGGATCTCCCGGCCGTCCGGATCCAGCCCGGCCGCTTCGGTCACCCGCTGGCTCATTTCGCCGTCGTAGGCGCCGGCGTTCATGCACACGCCGCCTCCGGCCGTCCCGGGGATCCCGGAAGCGAATTCCAGCCCCGAGAGTCCTTTGTCCGCCGCCGCGCCGGCAACGACGCTCAGCATGGTTCCGGCCCGGACGGTCATCCGGCGGCCTTCCGTCTGAATCCCCCGCATGTTTTTCCCGATCCGGATCACCAGCCCCCGGATTCCGCCGTCCAGCACCAGCAGGTTGCTGCCGGAGCCGATCACGGTCACGGGCAGATTCCGGTCCCGGGCTTCCCGGAACATCCCGGCGATTTCCTCCCCGCTGCGGGGAAAGGCCAGCCAGTCCGCCGGTCCGCCCAGCTTCAGGGTCGTATAGTCCCGCATCGGGGCGTTCTGTATCACTTCATATTGTTCAAACACACTGCTCCTCCTTCCCGCGCAGGTCCCTGAAAGGCGGAAGAAATGCGGTTCATTCGTGAAAAAAGGCTGCTTCACCATGGAAGCAGCCCAGCAGGTTCGCCAATTCTTACTTAACGATCAGCATCAGCAAAGAAGCCAGAATAAACACGCCGGCCGCGATCTTGGTTCCCAGCGCAAGCTTCGCCTCAAAAGTCTTTGACTTGGACTTGCTGAAATAGCTGTTGCTCTGACCGGAAACGGCGCTGATGCCGCCCTCATCGGAATTCTGCAGCAGCACCGTCACGATCATGAACAGCGCGGCGAGAATCAGCACAATCGAAAGTACAGTAGCCATGAATCAAAACCTCCTCATCAATCAGCCCGGACATCATATCACAGCCCCGGCGAAAAAGCAATACCGGAATCCGCGCAAAGCGGGCGGAACCCGGGCGTTTTACGGCAGCTCCCGGTTCTGCTTCCGGGCGGCCAGCGCCGCCAGGCAGTTTTCCATGCTGCGCTCGATATGGGCCTTCATCAGCTTCTCGAAGCTCTCCAGATCCCGCGCCTCCACATAGTCCACCAGCTTATGATGCTCCTGGTGGGCGGCGACGCGCCGGTCCTCCTGCTGAATGGCCATCGCGGAGAAACGGCGGATGTATTCATCCTGCCCCTCGATCACCCGCAGGATCCGCTTCTTCCCGCTGATTTCCGTCAGGCAGGTGTGGAAATCGCGCGCCAGGGGGCTCAGGCTCTCCACATCGTCCACCGCCTGGTACCGGTCCATCACGGCCAGCTTCTCCCGCAGCGCGGCGATATCCTCCGCGGTCGCGTTCTGAATGATATCCGGAAGCGTCAGCATCTCCAGCGCGTTCCGGATGGTATAGATCTGCTCCACGTCTTCCGTCGTGAACGCGTGCACCACCACGCCGCGGCGCATGACATATTCCACCAGCCCGTCCCGCTCCAGCTTCCGCAGCGCCTCGCGCAGAGGCGTCCGGGAAATGTGCAGCCGTTCGGCATATTCCGTTTCAACGATCCGCTCCCCCGCGGGAATTTCTCCGGTAATGATCGCTTTTTTCAACACTTCGTACGCGATCTCCCGGATCGGCCGGCTTTCCATCATCGGCTGAAAAGTCAGTGACATTGTTCAACCCATCCTCTCCAAAGCACAAAGTATTTTCCCTGCACTTTGGACACATTAAACAACAAAAATACAATTCTGTCAATCTTCGATCCCGTTGATTTTAAAACGAAGATACCGGGGAGCGATTCCCTTCTCCTTCCCCAGCTCGTACATCTGCTGCATCAGATAGGCTTTGGCCGTCCGTTCCGTCATGGTGTCGGATGCTTCCGTTTCGACATAGAGGTCCGGATGATCCGGATGCTGGCAGACCAGGCAGTATTTCGGTGTCTCTCCGCTCCGGTCCACATGCCAGCGGATGCGGATCAGATCTTTTTCTTCTGAACTCATGTTCCCCGCGTTCCTTCTGTGATCAGGATCCTGCGGGCCGCCGCGATGCATTCCGGAATCCCGGCGCCGGCGGCCATCTCCGGCCGTCCGCCGCCCCGGGCGACCCGCCGGATCAGTTCATTCATATCGATCGCCACGTCCGCCGACCGGGCAAAGGTCAGCCGCCCGCCGCAGCAGAGCAGCAGGGCCTTTCCCGGCTCCCGGATATAGGCGGCCGCGGCTTCCGTCACGGCTTTGGCCTCGTGCTCCGGCAGGCTCAGCGCCGTGAGCGCCACCCCGGGCAGGTCCTCCCGGTTTTCTTCATCCCGGAACCGGCCCAGCAGATCCTGCGTTTCATAGCGGTTGGCTTTCTTCTGCGCCTCCGCCAGGCGGTACTTCAGCTCCGCCGCCGCTTTGCTCAGCTCATCCACCGGACAGCTGAGCGCCGCCCCGGCTTTCCCGGCGCTGCGCATCACGTTCTGAAACAGCCGGACGGCCCGCCCCCCGCAGACAAAGGTGATCCTCACCTTGCCCCGGGCGGGAGTGGCGGACAGGATTTTCACCAGCCCGATGCGGCCGGTCGCGTCCGGATGGGTGCCTCCGCAGGGGACCATTTCAAAATCGCCCATCGCCACCACCCGGACATGCTCCTTCACGGTCGGCGGCTTGCGCAGGGGCAGCTTCCGCAGCTCCTCCGGCTCCGGGAACCAGCAGCGGATCGGGGCGTTCAGCCGGATCCGCTCGTTGACCGTATCCTCCAGCAGGCGGATTTCCTCCTCCGTCAGATGCGTCCGCCCCTCCGGCAGGTCCGCGTCGATGCTGGAATCCTCCGCGCCCAGATGCAGCCCGATGGTCGTTCCGCCGAGCTTCTCCCACAGCGCGCCCGCCAGCATATGCTCTCCGCCGTGCTGCTCCATGTGGTCCGTCCGGCGGGCTCCGTCGATTTCGCCCCGTACCGGGATCCCTTCGGCCGGCGCCCGGTCCACCGTGTGCCAGACCTCTCCCGTCTCGTCCGCCTCCACGTCCAGTACCCGGGCGGATCCGCCTTTCCATTTCAGCGTTCCCGTATCATAGGGCTGGCCCCCGGAGGTGGGATAGAAGGCGCTTCTGTCCAGCGAAACCTTCCACTGTCCAGGCCGGTTTCCCGTCCTGCACGCGGTCACCTTTCCGTCAAACCGCCACAGGTAGGCATCCTCATAGTACAGCCGCTCCGTCATGGTTCCTCTCCCCGTCCGTCTCAGCTTTCGACAATGTGCTGAGTCAGTCCGTTAATATAGATGGGCGTCAGCTCCGCCTGGATCAGCGGCCGGGCGTAGGAAAGGAAATCCTGCGTCATATCCGTCCGGGCTTCGTTGATCCACTCCAGCGGAACCTTTTTCTCGTAGTTGGCGACCTCGCTGATGTTCACCAGCTCGGTGGTGCACTGATACGGATCGTTGGACAGCCGCTTCAGGGCCACCATCTTGGCCGTCTCTCCCTCAAAGGCCGCCTTGGCCGCCGCCCCGCCGACCTGGAAGGCCTCGGTGATGTCGGTCCGGCTGGTCAGATGCCCGGCGCAGCGCTGCAGAATGGACAGCTCCACCGACCGGGTCTTCGTGGGCAGATTCCGGGCGACCAGGTTGCTCAGATACCGGGCGGTCCCCGTCAGGTTGATATGGCCGAAAGCGTCCACGCTCCGCGCGTCGTCGCTGAGCTCGCAGACGAAGCGCCCGTCCGCCAGCTTGATTCCTTCGGAAACGGCGATCACCACGGAAGCCCGTTCCTTCTGCATCTTTTCCACCTTGGCCAGGAAACGGTCCTCGTAGAAAGGCAGCTCCGGCAGGCAGATCAGATCCACACCCTCGCAGTCCTCTCCCCGGGCCAGCGCCGCCGCGGCGGTCAGCCAGCCCGCGTTGCGGCCCATGATCTCGACCAGCGTCACATACTTGGTCCCGTAGACCGTCGCGTCCCGGATCACTTCCTTCATGACCACGCCGATATATTTGGCGGCGGATCCGTATCCGGGCGTATGGTCCGTCAGCATCAGATCGTTGTCGATGGTTTTCGGCACGCCCATGAAACGGATTTCGCTGCCGGTCTGCTGTCCGTACCGGGCCAGCTTGTTGATGGTATCCATGCTGTCGTTTCCGCCGATATAGAAGAACCAGCGGATATCCAGCTTTTTCAGAATCGCGAACAGCTTTTCGAAAACCGCTTCGTCCTCTTCCGGTTCCGGCAGCCGGTAGCGGCAGCTTCCCAGATAGGAGGAAGGCGTTCTCTTCAGCAGTTCGATATTGATGAAGGATTTCATGCGCTCCGACAGATTGCACACTTTTTCCTCCAGCAGGCCCTGAATGCCGTGGAGCATCCCGTATACTTGTTCCGCTCCCCGCATCTGGCACGCCTGCATCACCCCGGCAAGGCTGGAGTTAATGACGGATGTTGGCCCGCCGCTCTGACCGACTATCGCGTTTGGCATTTTCTCGACCTCCGTTTTTCTTCTGTTGGTTTCACCTCTATTATAATCAGAAAGAAATTTTCCGTCCAGGGTTTCTTTTCCAGTTTAAGCCATCTTTTCCGGATGGAAACAGTCGTCGAATTCCTCCCCGGTCAGATATCCCAGCCGGATGCACGCCTCCTTCAGGGAGCAGCCGTCGCGGAAGGCCGTCTGCGCCGTCCGGGCGGCCCGCTCATATCCGATTTTCGGAGAGAGCGCCGTCACCAGCATCAGGGACCGTTCCACGTTTTCCCGCATTTTTTCCCGGTTCGGCCGGATTCCGTCCACGCACCGCTCCCGGAAGGAATCCATGGATTCCGCCAGCAGCCGGGCGCTCTGCAGGAAATTGTACGCACACACGGGCATAAACACGTTCAGCTCAAAGTTACCCTGGCTGGCGGCGATTCCCACGGCCACGTCGTTGCCCATCACCTGGGCCGCCACCATGGTCACCTGTTCGCACTGGGTCGGATTCACCTTGCCCGGCATAATGGAGGATCCGGGCTCGTTTGCCGGAATCGTAATCTCCCCCAGGCCCAGGCGGGGCCCGCTGGCCAGCCAGCGGATATCATTGGCGATTTTCATCAGATCGCAGGCGAGCGCCTTCAGCGCCCCGTGGGCGAAAACCATCTCGTCCCGGGAGGTCAGCGCGTGAAACTTGTTCTCCGCCGTCACGAACGGCAGTCCCGTTTCCTCCGCCAGCAGCCCGGCGCTCAGGCGGTCAAACCCCGCCGGGGCGTTCAGCCCCGTGCCGACGGCCGTCCCGCCCAGGGCCAGCGCCCACAGCGGCGGCAGGGCGGCGCGAAGCATCTCCTGATCCTTTTCCAGGCTGGCGCGCCAGCCGGAGATCTCCTGGCCGAAGCGGATGGGCGTCGCGTCCTGCAGATGTGTCCGGCCGCATTTGAGCACGTCCGCGTTCTCCGCCTCCAGCCGGCGGAAGGCTTCCGTCAGTCTTTCCGCCGCCGGCAGCACCCGAAGCGCCACAGCTTCCGCGGCCGCGATATGCATCGCCGTCGGAAAGGTATCGTTGGAGGACTGGCTCATGTTCACATCGTCGTTCGGATGCAGGAGCGGTTTCCCGGCGGTCTCGTTTCCCCGGTTGGCCAGCACCTCGTTCATATTCATGTTGCTCTGCGTGCCGGAGCCGGTCTGCCAGACCACCAGCGGAAAATGATCCCGCAGCTTCCCGGCCAGCACTTCATCCGCCGCCCGGACAATCGCGTCCCGCTTTTCCTCCGTCATCTTTTCCGGCTTCAGGCGCCGGTTGGCCTCCGCCGCCGCTTTCTTCAGCAGGGCAAAAGCCCGGATGATCTCCTCCGGCATGGTTTCCTGCCCCGCGCCGATGGGAAAATTCCGCCGACTCCGCTCCGTCTGGGCTCCCCAGTACCGGTCCTCCGGCACCTCCACGGCGCCCATGGAATCATGCTCTGTTCTGGTCTTCATGTCTTTCTTCTCCCGCGTTTCGATGTTTTTATCATATCAGCCCTTTCCCCCCGCCGTCAACCGGGTTTGACGTTTCTCCCTGCCTCGTTTATAATGGAAAAAAAGCACAGGAGGACTTCCATGCAGCTTCCCGTACCGGTTCAGGATCTGATTGCCCGGCTTCGCGGCGCCGGTTTTCCGGCTTACGCGGTCGGGGGCTGTGTTCGCGACTCCCTTCTGGGCCTCACCCCGCATGACTGGGATCTTTGCACCGCCGCCTCTCCGGAGGAAATGAAGCGGGTCTTCGCCGGTGAACGGATCGCGGAAACCGGGCTCCGCCACGGTACGCTGACCGTAATCCGGGATCATATTCCCTATGAAATCACCACCTTCCGGACCGAAGGGTCCTACTCGGACCACCGTCATCCGGATTCCGTATCCTTCGTCACGGACGTGCGGGAGGATCTGGCCCGCCGGGATTTCACGATCAACGCCATGGCCTGGGCGCCGGAGGAGGGTCTGCTGGACCTCTTCGGCGGCCGGGAGGATCTGGACCGGGGGATCATCCGCTGCGTCGGTGTTCCGGAGGAACGGTTTGAGGAGGACGCGCTGCGGATTCTCCGGGCGCTCCGTTTCGCCTCGGTTTATGATTTCGCGCTGGATCCGGATACCTCCCGGGCCGTGCGCGCCCTGTATCCCACCCTGGACCGCGTGACCGCCGAGCGGCTGCGGGAAGAGCTGCTGAAGCTGCTCTGCGGCAAGGCCGCGGGCCGGATGCTGCGGGAATATCCGGAGGTCTTTTCCGCCATGATTCCCGATCTGGCTCCCATGGTGGGCTATGATCAGCGGAATCATCATCACCGCTACACGCTGTGGGAGCATACGGTGCGCGCGGTCGAAAACGTTCCGCCCGAGCCGGATCTGCGGCTGGCCATGCTGCTTCACGATACCGGCAAGCCCGCGTCCTGCACGGTGGACGAACAGGGCGAGGCGCATTACCGGGGTCATCCGAAGCTGTCGGCGGAGATCGCCGCCCGGGTGACCGAAAATCTGCGCTGCGACCGGGCCCGCCAGGAACGGATCACGCGGCTGGTTCTGAATCATGATATTCTCCTGCGGAACGAGGACGGATCGCCCGCGACGGACCGCCGTTTCCTGCTTCACCGCCTGAATCAGTTCGGCGAAGAGGATCTCCGCGCGCTTTTCCGGATTCACCGGGCCGACCGGATCGCGACCGGCATCACCTCTCCCGCGCGGGAGGATGCCCGGATGGCGCAGCGCATGGAAGCGCTGGACGAGCTGCTCCGGGATCGTCCCTGCTTCACGCTCCGGAATCTGGCGGTCAACGGTTCCGATCTGACGGCGCTGGGTCTTCACGGCCCCGCGGTCGGCCGCGCCCTGGCCGGGCTGCTGGCCGCGGTCATGGAAGGCCGGCTTGCGAATGAGAAAGACGTCCTGCTGGACGCCGCGAAGAAAATGTCATAATTTTTTAACATATTTAATCAAAATTTCAGATTTTCTCCGAAAAAAAGTTTGCCTTTTCCTTTTCCCTGTGCTAAACTGTAGCAGTTAGCCCTGGTTTGCCCCGGGCGGCTGCATGCGTTGATTCAGCGCATGTTCCGGTGGTAAGCCAATCCCGTCTCTGTGGCGCTGACCTGCCGCGCCTTCCATAGCGGCTGGCCGGTGTTTGTGTGCGTCTGCTTCACCAGGCGCGCGCGAGGAGTCGTGTTCCGCGGATCTGGTTGGGTTGCCTCATCCGTCCGGAGCGCCCTGTTTTCCTGGCCAGGGGGCCGAACAATATACGGAGGTGTATTACGTAAATGGCACGCATTGCAGGTGTTGACCTGCCCAGAGAAAAGCGCGTTGAGGTTGGCCTGACCTATATTTATGGCATCGGCCTGACCACTTCGCAGAAGATGCTCGCGGAAGTCGGCGTGAACCCTGACACGCGGGTGAAGGATCTCTCCGAGACCGAAATCAGCAAGCTGCGTGAATACATTGAGCATCACCTGAAGGTGGAGGGCGATCTTCGCCGTGAGGTGTCTCTCAATATCAAGCGTCTGATCGAGATCGGCTGCTACCGCGGCGTTCGTCATCGTCACGGTCTCCCCGTCCGCGGGCAGAATACCAAGCAGAACGCCCGTACCCGGAAGGGTCCCAAGAAGACCATCGCCGGCAAGAAGAAGGCCACCAAGTAAGTTTTGGATTGAGATAACGGAGGGAATAATCAATGGCACCTAAGCAAAAGCTGAAGAAGGCTACGCGCAAGCGCCGTGAACGCAAGGTTGTGGAACGCGGCGCCGCCCATATCCGTTCTTCCTTCAATAATACAATTGTGACCATCACTGATATGCAGGGCAATGCCCTGAGTTGGGCGAGCGCCGGCGGCCTGGGTTTCCGCGGAAGCAAGAAATCCACCCCCTTTGCCGCTCAGATGGCCGCGGAGACCGCCGCCAAGGCCGCGATGGAGTACGGCCTGCGCACGGTTGAAGTTTATGTCAAGGGCCCCGGTTCCGGCCGTGAAGCCGCGATCCGCTCCCTGCAGGCCGCCGGCCTGGATGTAAACATGATTAAGGACGTGACGCCCATCCCCCATAACGGTTGCCGTCCGCCCAAGCGCCGCCGCGTGTAATTAAAGGAGGACAGTGAAACAATGGCAGTAAGTAAACAGCCGATCGCCAAGAAATGCCGGACCTTTGATATCAGCCCGGCGGTCATGGGATATGGCAATAAAAAGTCCAACCGCAACCCCGGCGGCAACCGTCGCCGCAAGGTTTCCGAGTACGGCGCCCAGCTGCAGGAAAAGCAGAAGGTCAAGTTCGTTTACGGCGTACTGGAAAAGCAGTTTCATAAGTACTATCTGAAGGCCGCCAACATGAAGGGCATCACCGGCGATAACCTCATGCGCCTGCTGGAGCTCCGTCTGGACAATGTGGTGTTCCGTCTCGGCCTGGCCAAGACCCGCCGCGCCGCCCGCCAGATCGTGACCCACGGTCACATCCGGGTCAACGATATGAAGGTGGATATCCCCTCCTATCAGGTGAAGGTTGGCGACAAGATTACCCTGCGCAAGCGCAGCGAGGAAAGCGAACTGTTCAAGGGCCTGCGTGAAGGCACCGGCACCACGACCCCCAAGTGGCTGAGCTTTGACGCCCAGAACCTGGCCGGCAGTGTAAACGCCCTGCCCACCCGCGAAGATATCGATCTGCAGGTGCAGGAGAACATGATCGTCGAGTATTACTCCCGTTAATCGTCCGTGCATCACCGAACTGACAAGGAATCGTGTCCGGGAATTGTGGTTCCCGGCCGCGATATGGAGGGTAAAACGAAATGATCGTCGAAATCGAAAAGGCCCGCATCGAATGCGTGGAAGTTGGCCAGAATGGCTGCTACGGCCGGTTTGTAATCGAGCCGCTGGAGCGCGGTTTCGGCCATACGCTGGGCAATTCCCTGCGCCGCGTACTTCTGTCCTCCCTCCCCGGCGTCGCGGTTTCCTCTGTGCACATCGAAGGTGTGCAGCATGAGTTCTCGACGCTGCCGGGCATCAAGGAGGATGTAACGGAAATCATCCTGAACCTGAAATCCCTGGCTGTCCGGATGTTCTCTGAAGAAAGCAAGCAGCTGACCGTCAACGTGAAGGGCCCCTGCGAGCTGAAAGCCGGAGATATCAAGACGGACGATCAGGTGGAAATTGTCAATAAGGATCTGCACATCGCCACCCTGAACGAGGATGCTCACCTGCAGATGCAGATGACGCTGGACCGGGGCCGCGGCTATGTCAGCGCCGACAAGAACAAGACGCCCAGCATGCCGATCGGGGTCATTCCCATCGATTCCATCTTCACCCCTGTCAAGAAAGTGAACTACACCGTGGAAGACACGCGTGTGGGGCAGATTACGGACTATGACAGGCTGACGCTGGAAATCTGGACCAACGGAACGCTGAAGCCGGAGGAAGCGATCTCCAGCGCGGCGAAAATCCTGACGGAACATCTGAACCTGTTTATCAGTCTGACGGATCAGGTTATGCCGGTCAGCATGGTGCAGCAGGAAGATGACGTGAAAGACAAGGTGCTGGAAATGACCATCGAAGAGCTGGATCTTTCCGTCCGCGCCTATAACTGTCTGAAGCGGGCCGGCATCAACAGCGTGGCTGAGCTGGTGCTGAAGAATCAGGATGACATGATGAAGGTTCGCAACCTTGGCCGGAAGAGCCTCGAAGAAGTCGAGCAGAAGCTCAACGCTCTCGGGCTCGGACTGCGGCCCAATGAAGAATAATAGTAGGAGGAAGATCCCATGGCTAACCAACGCAAGCTGGGCCGTACGGCGGATCAGCGCAAGGCGCTGCTTCGCAATCAGGTAACCAATCTGATCTGGAACGGCCGGATTGAGACCACCGAAGCCAAGGCTAAGGAAGTCCGCCGGATCGCTGACAAGATGATTACCCTGGCCGTACGCGAATGCGAAAACACGGTTTCCACCACCAAGGAAACCCATAACGAAAAGGGGCAGCTGGTCACCCTGGACGTCGTGAACGACGCGCCTTCCAAGCTGCATGCCCGCCGGATCATGATGTCTTATCTCTACGACCTGAAAGAGCCCAAGAAGGACGATGAGAATAAGGCCGAATACAGGGAGCGCACCAAGGATAACAAGCATCCCGTGGTGGAGAAGCTTTTCCGCGAAATCGGACCGAAGTACAAGGCCCGCAACGCCGAAAAGAACAGCTCCGGTGGTTATACCCGTATCTATAAGCTGGGGCCCCGTCGCGGCGATGCCGCCGAGATGGTCATCCTCGAGCTGGTCTGATTGAAAACCATTACACATCAAGCAAATGAACGCATCCTTCCCCGCACAGGAAGGATGTTTCTTTTCAGAGGAGGATGGATTCATGCAGGAAGTATATTCCGATCGGGATCTGAAAGAACTGAACGCCCAGATGAGTCGGCGGATGACGGTGATCGGCCTGATCGCGCTGGCGCTGACCGGCGTGGCCGCCTGGTCTCTGGTGGGCCGGATTGAGTGGTTGACCATGGTCAGCGTCGCCTTGATTGGCGTCGTCCTGATCTTCGGTATCGAGATGTTCTACCGTCCCCTCTATGCCTACCGGAAGCTGCTGATCGCAGCGCTGCAGGGACGGAATCATGAGATCCGCCTGACCTACGATCATCCGGAGTCGGAGCTTTCCGTCGTGGACGGCGTATCCTTCCGCAGCCTGATCTTCCTGGGAGAGCCGGACAAGCACGGAACCCGGGACCAGATGTATTACTGGGATCTGCAGAAAAAGCTACCGGCTTTCGAAACCGGAAAGGATTATCTGCTTCGCTACACCGGAAAAACCATTATCGGCTGGCAGCCCGCCTGACGCGGCGCCCTCAGGGCAGCTCCGTCATCCCGTCCCGGATCAGATAAAACAGGGCATATCCGTCCTGCGTCAGTCCCTGATGCAGCGCGTCAAAAGGCCAGAATTCCAGCGTATGCGTTCCGCCGCTCGTCGTGCGGAACGTATATTTTTTTTGCGTTTCTCCCGGTACGGTGCCCTCCGGCAGTCTGCCGCTGACCGTTACGGTCAGCAGCCTGTCGTAGGCCGCTTCAAAAACCTCCGGGGAAAGGGGTTCCCCGTTTTTCGTGACGGAGAAGTCCCCGTTTTCGCCGTGTTCCAGGCGGTACACCGTCCTGAGGCCGTTCTCCTCCGTTTCCAGTTCGCTCAGGGATGCGAGCGGGGTCGCGGCCGGATACCGCGCGGCGGTGGACAGCGGATCGGTATCCGTAAAAGCGCTGAAGGAAAGGCGGTTCACCGCGCAGATCTGATCCTGATACAGAACCCAGAAGACATTCTCATCCCGGTCCGCTCCCAGGGCGATCGTAACCGTGCTTTCCGGCCAGTTCTGAACGTCGTATACGCCGCTGTCCGGCGATACCGTTCCCGTGGATCCCTCCGCCATGTGGAAAATCAGGCGCTGCTTCGGCCTGTCCAGCCCGGTCGCCGCCAGGTTTTCCGTCGTCGCCGGTCCGTACCAGGTTCCCATCCGCAGGTTCTCCGCGTTCTCCTTCAGTCCCCGGATGGCCTCCCCGTCCGCCGGATAGGCAAACGGCGCGGTAATCAGCCAGTTTTCCCCCGCGTCCGGATCGGTAATCCGTCCGCGCAGCTTCCATTCCCGGACCGGCTTTCCCTCCCCGTCCGTCAGCGTGATCCGGTCCAGCAGGGCCGCGAGGATCCGGGGCTGCTCCACCGGGTGCAGCAGCGCCTGCTCCACATTCAGATCCTGCACCGTTCCGGCGGAAGCCGCGAACAGCCGGTCATCCCCGGATACGGTCATATAATACCAGTTCTCTTCCGTGCCGGAAACCCGGTCTCCGATCCGGACCGTCAGCCGTTCCCCGTCCGTAAACCGGCAGTCCGCCGTCACCAGCGGATCCCCGAGACCGAAGTCCTCCGGAGCGGAAAGATAATCCTCCGGCCGGTCCGTCAGCACCCGCTCGTAATCCAGATGCGCCAGGGCATCCTGCAGCGGATCTCCGACCAGCGGATCCACCGGCCAGGACCGGTCCCCGGCCGGATACAGCGTTCCCTCTTCCCGTTCCACCGTCCAGCTCTCCCCGCCCCGGCGCGTAACAGTCACAGTCTCAATTTCCTCCGCCGACCGGCGGATCAGGACGCCGCCCTGTTCCGGCTCCTTCGCCGCTTCCGGTTCCGTCTTCCGGTTCAGCCCCGCGGTCAGCAGAATCACGGCCGCCGTGAGCGCCAGCAGCAGTCCCGGAAGCAGCCACCGGCTATGCTTCCGGTCCCGGGTTTTCCTTTTCTCCACCGGCTGCATGGCTTATCGCCTCCTTCGGGGAACCAGAACCAGCAGCGCGGCCAGCAGCACCAGTGCGGGCAGCGCCACCAGAATCACGGATCCCAGCGCCGTATTGCCCGGGCGCAGCGAGGTGCGCAGGGCATCCTTCGCCATGATCTGCAGATCGCCGGAGGACTGATTCTGCAGGAATTGCATCACCCGGAGAATAAACTTCCGCGTGTCGGTCATGGACCAGACCTGCTGATCCGTCAGCGCGGCGGAACAGCCCAGGATAAAGGCCCGGGAAACGTATCCCTCCGCCGTCGTCCTTCTGGCCTCCAGCGCCAGCGGGAAAGGTCCTGCCGGATCGCCCTCCGCCCGGTTCAGGCTCAGGGATTTCTCATTCAGCACCTTCAGCCAGGAGCCTTCCCTGCTCTCAAGAACCGTCATCACCGTCAGATTCCGGTCTCCCTCCTCCGGCTCCCCGAAAGCCCTGGTTCCCGGCAGCAGCAGCGTATCCGCTCCCGATGCCAGCAGATCCATCGTAATGTCCGTGGACAGCATCCGCGGAATCAGATAAAGGCCCGATCCGCCATAGGCGCTGTCCGCATCCGCCGGATCCGCCACGACCAGCCCCTCCCGCGGAACGAAGCCGTAGCTGCGGAGCAGGGAAAGCCAGCGGGGCATGGAGCCCAGCGGATCGGAATAATCGCAGGTAAACAGAAAGCTACCCCCCTGAAGCGCAAAGCGGTTCAGGGTCTCCAGCTCCTGTTCCGCCAGATCCCGCAGCGGACTGAGCATCGCGATCAGATCGCCGGCTTCCGGCTGCGACGCCTCCGCGCTCAGATCGCCGGCGGTCACCTCGTATTGATTGTCGGTCAGAAACTGCGTGAAAGCGGCGGTGGTCTTCGCGTCCAGCTCGCCGTGCCCCTGCAGCAGAATCACCCGCGGAATCCGTTCCCGGGTCACGTAGCGGATCGCGCCGGTCAGGCTCTGCTCATAGGTCCATCCGGCATAGGTATATTCTCCCGTCTCCGGATTCATGCCGAGGGAAACATAGTCCTCCGGCCCCAGAATCCGGTACCGCCCCGTAGCTTCGCAGGATACGATCAGGGAATCGGTTCCGGGCGCCCCGGCCTCCGTGGTGAACCGGGCCGTCAGCGCCGGATTCAGGCCCGGATCCGCCTGTTCCCAGGTAATCATCGGGGAGGCGGCCGCGTAGCGGTCCAGCAGCTCCAGCAGCGGAGCGTCCTCGTCTCCCTTGCGGAACAGGGCCCAGATATGCACCGGGGTATCCACCTCCGCCAGAATCCGGTCCGTTTCCGCGCTGCGCGTCGCGATGGCGTTGAAGGAGTAATCCTGCCGCCAGCCGAAGCGTTTTTCCAGGGTTTCCGCCCCGATATTCACCGCCGTCAGAAAGGCCAGAAACAGCGGCAGCACCACCTGTCGGCCCCGCGGGCGCCTTCCGCTCCGGCGCTCCAGCAGATGAACCGTCAGCGCCAGAAAAGCCGCCGCGAAGGACAGATCGAACAGGATGCCGGCGGGGCTCAGCTGTCCCATCAGAAAAGGTTCATTCCGGCTGTACAGGCTCAGAAAGTGCAGCACGGCCGCGATCCATTCCACCCGCACCGCGTTTTCCACCAGATCCAGAATCCAGATCAGAAAATTCGCGCCGAAGGCCAACGCCGCGGCGATCGACGGCGAAGGCGCGCAGGCGCTGAGAAACAGATCCATCGCCATCAGCGCGCAGCCCTGCAGAATGAATCCCAGATAGTTGACGGCCAGCTCCGCCGGATAAACCCGGCCGTACAGGGCCACCACCAGCACAAACAGGCCGGTCAGCGCCGTCGTCGCCAGGAGCACCGTTCCGGCCGCCAGCGCCTTGCCGGCGACGATCCCCGTCAGGCTGACGGGGCTGCTCAGCAGCAGCCGGTCCGTCCGTTTCTGCCGCTCCTCCGAGAGCAGGCGCATCGTCAGAATGGGGCTGACCAGCATCCAGATATAGCCCATCTCGCCGATAAAGGCCGGCAGATCCCCGCTGCGCTGCCGCAGGATCTCCATCGCGAAGAGCAGGGAGGCGATCGCCAGAAAAACGCCCATGAAGACATAGCCCACCGGCGTATAAAAATATCCCTGAAGCTCCCGCTTCCAGATGGCCTTCATCCTTTTTTTCTTCCTTTCGCCTACTCCGTTTCCCGGAGAAAAATGGATTCCAGGGTTTCCCGATCCTCCGCCAGGCGGCGGATCGGCGCGTTCTGCTCCCCGCAGACGCGGAAAATCTGGTCCTCCGCCCGGCCCTGTTCATCCTGCCGCCGGCAGGTCAGCAGCAGAACCGCCGTCCCGTCCTTTTCCACGCCTTCCTCCGCCTGCAGCACGCAGGGCAGCTCGGCCAGCGCCGCCTTCAGCCGGGTTTTCGGTCCCCCGGCGGCCAGCTTCAGGCGAAGGAGTTCTCCCTCCGGCGCCGTCAGATCCACTTCCCGGATCATCCGTCCTTCCTTCAGAATCACGGCGCGGTCGCAGATCTGCTGCACTTCCGACAGGATATGGCTGGAAAAAACCACCGTGCGCTGCTTTCCCAGCTCCCGGATCAGCGCCCGGATTTCCGCGGTCTGTCCCGGATCCATGCCGGCCGTCGGCTCGTCGAGGATCAGTATCTCCGGGCTGCCGCACAGCGCCTGGGCAATCCCGGCACGCTGCCGGTAGCCCCGGCTCAGATGCCCCAGCACCCGGTGTTCCGCTTCCCGCAGGCCGCACAGGCTCAGGATCTCTTTCACGTGGTCCGGAATGCTTCCCTTCCGCACCTCCCGCAGTTCGCAGACGAAGCGAAGATAGTCTCTCACCGTCATTTCGTCATACAGCGGGGGCTGCTCCGGCAGATATCCGATCATCCGCCGGCAGGCCGCGGACTCCCGGGCCATCTCCTTCCCGCCGATCCATACGCTGCCCTTCGTGGGCGGAAAACAGCCGGTCATCAGGTTCATGGCCGTCGTTTTTCCGGCGCCGTTGCGCCCCAGCAGCCCGGTGACCCCGTTCCGGGGCACACGGAAGGAAACCTCCTTCAGCGCCTCGACGGTTCCGAAGCGCTTCGTCACCTCCCGAAACTCTATCACAGGCCGGTTCCCCTCCCTTCGCTCTTCTTCCGGGCGCTCCGTCCGGCGCGGCTCATTCGCTCTCCCGCGGCTGAGCCGGTACGCCCTTCATCACCACGTTTTCCGCCCCCAGGGCTTCCCGCAGGCTGTTCAGGCAGGCTTCGCTGCCGGAGCACCAGCTTCCCCGGGGGGAAAGCAGCGTCTTCTGCTCCTTCGGCAGATGCAGATACACCGGCACGTCTCCCACCTCCAGCGCCAGCAGCGCGCTGACCCGGTCCAGATCCTTCCGGTCCAGCCGCAGAAACAGCTTGCGGGAGGCGTTCCGGGCCGCGTTTTCATCCCCGGGCGCCGGCTGCGGTTTCCGGAAGGAGACGGTCCGGCCCTGTTCCTTTTCCCATTCTCCGATCCGCACAATCTTCTCCGCCAGCAGCTTCGGCGCTTCCTCCTCCCGGACGCTGATGCGGCCGCTGATCACCACCGCCTCGTCCTCCTGAAGCAGGCTCTGATACCGCTCGTACACTTTGGGGAACACCAGGCATTCCACCTGCCCCGTCAGATCCTCCAGCGTGACGAAGGCCATGTAATCCCCCTTGCGGGTCGCCTTGCCCTTGACCTCGGTCAGAATGCCCCCGATCTCGGCGGCCTGCCCGTCCAGATCCCTCGCGCCTTCGCCGGCTTCGTCGTCCTCCTCCAGATCGCTCGCGGTGAAGGACAGCTTTTCCAGCACAGACCGGTATTCGTCCAGCGGATGGCCGCTCATATAGACGCCCGCCGCTTCCTTCTCCATCTGCAGCTTCACCCGCTGCGGACAGTCCGGCAGAGGCGGCAGCTGCTGCGCGGCTCCCAGCGCCGGCTCCGCCGCATCCTCCCCGAACAGGTCGAACAGGCTCATCTGCCCGGCCACGTTCTTTCGCCGGCTCTGCTGATTCGCGTCCATGGCCGCCTCGTAAACGGCCAGCATCTGGGGCCGGTTGGCCCCGGTGCCGTCAAACGCGCCCGCCCGGATCAGGCTCTCCGTCACCCGCTTATTGCACTCCGCCGGATCGATCCGGCGGCAGAAGTCAAAGATATCCCGGTAGGGTCCCCCGGTCTGCCGCTCCCGCAGGATGGCCGCCACCGCATTTTCCCCGACGCTCTTCAGGGCGCCCAGGCCGAACAGAATGCCTTCCCGGCCCTGTTCATCCCGGCTGACCGTGAATTTCCACCGGCTCCGGTTCACATCCGGCGGCATGACCGGAATATTCCGGCCCCGGCAGTACTGAATATAGCCCGCGATTTTCCCGGCATGGCCGTAGACGCTGTTCAGCATGGCCGCCATGAACTGAACCGGATAATACCGCTTCAGCCAGGCTGTCTGCATGGCCACCACGCCGTAGGCGGCCGCGTGGGATTTGTTGAAGGCATAGCTGGCGAAGGAGATCATCTCGTCATAGATCTCGTTGGCCACCTGTTCCGGCACCCCGTTCCGCACGCATCCCGGCACCTGCACCCGGCCTTCCGCGTCCGTCAGGCCGTGCACGAAGATCTCCCGCTCCTCGTCCATAACCTTCTTTTTCTTTTTCGCCATCGCCCGGCGCACCAGGTCGCTCCGGCCGTAGCTGTATCCGGCCAGATCCCGCACAATCTGCATCACCTGTTCCTGGTAAACCATGCATCCGTAGGTCACATCCAGAATCGGCCGCAGTTTTTCCGTCTTGTAGGTGACGCTCGCCGGATTCACCTTTCCGGCGATATACCGGGGAATGGAGTCCATGGGGCCCGGCCGGTACAGGCTGATGGCCGCGATAATATCCTCAAAGCAGGCGGGCTTCATATTGGTCAGAAAGCCCGTCATTCCCGCGCCTTCCATCTGAAAGACGCCTTCGGTATCGCCCCGGCTGATCATCTCGTAAACGCTGGGATCATCCAGCGGAATGGCCTCCGGCGTCATCTCCGCCCCGGTCTCCCGCATCATGTCCAGGGTGTCCCGGATGACCGTCAGGGTGCGGAGTCCGAGAAAATCCATCTTCAGGAGGCCCAGCCGTTCGATGGTTCCCATGGGATACTGGGTGGTGATCACCTCGTCGTTCCGCTGCAGGGGAACCAGCTCGATCACGGGCTGTCCCGTGATCAGCACGCCCGCCGCGTGCGTCGAGGCATGGCGCGGCATTCCCTCCAGAGCCATGGCCGTATCGATCAGCTGGCGCACCTGCGGCTTTTCCGCGACCATTTCCTTCAGCATCGGGCTCAGGGACAGCGCCTTTTCCAGCGTGATGCCCAGATCCATGGGCACCGCCTTGGCCACCGCGTCCGTCTCCTGATAGCTCATGCCCAGCACCCGGCCGACATCCCGGATTACGCCGCGGGCGGCCATGGTGCCGAAGGTGATAATCTGGCTCACGTGGTCCGATCCGTACTTCCGGGCCACATAGTCGATAACCTCCTGGCGCCGTTCATAGCAGAAGTCCACGTCGATATCCGGCATGGTCACCCGCTCGGGATTCAGAAAGCGTTCAAAAAGCAGCTGATACTTCAGCGGATCCAGCATGGTAATCCCCAGCGTATAGGCCACGATGGATCCGGCGCCGCTTCCCCGCCCGGGCCCGACCATGATTCCCTGGGATTTGGCGTAGTGAATAAAATCCCATACGATCAGGAAATAATCCACATATCCCATGTGCTCGATGGTTTCCAGCTCATAGTTCAGCCGGTGCCACGGCTCGTCCTCCGGTCCCGCGTCCGGGTACAGCCGGGCCATCCCCTCGGCGCAGAGCCTGCGCAGCATGCTGTCCGGCGTCTCGCCCTCCGGCACCGGATAGTGCGGCAGCCGCGTCACGCCGAATTCGAAGGTCACGTTGCACCGCTCCGCGATCCGGACCGTGTTTTCCAGCGCGTCCGGCACCTGGCGGAACAGCTCGCGCATTTCCTCCTCGCTCTTGACATACAGCTCGCTGGTTTCCATGCGCATCCGCTGGTCATCCGACAGGGTCTTTCCGGTCTGGATGCACATCAGCACTTCCTGGGCCGCCGCGTCTTTCTTTTCCAGATAGTGGCAGTCGTTGGTGGCCGCCAGCGGCACGTTCATCTCCCGTCCCAGGGCGATCAGCCTCGGCAGCACCGTCTTCTCATCCCGCAGATGATGATCCATCAGCTCAATATAAAAATGATCCTCGCCGAAGATCTCCTGCATCTCGCGCACATAAGCCCGGGCGCTTTCCTCCTGTCCGTTCAGCAGCAGCTTCGGCAGGTCCCCGCTCAGGCAGGCGCTCAGGCAGATCAGCCCCTCGTGATGCTGCCGGATCAGATCGTAATCAATCCGGGGTTTATAGTAATACCCCGTCAGAAACCCTTCGCTGATCAGGTACATCAGATTCTGATATCCCGTATTGTTTTCGCACAGAAGAATCAGATGGCTGTTTTCCCGTCCGGACAGGCTCTTGTCCAGCCGGTTCCGGCAGACATAGGCCTCGCACCCGATAATCGGCTTCAGCCCGGCCTCCGTCATCGCGGTATAGAAGTCAATGGCGCCGTATAAAACGCCGTGGTCCGTCACAGCGCACGAATCCATTCCCAGCTCTTTCAGCTTTTTCACCAGCGCCGGAATCCGGCAGGCGCCGTCCAGCAGGCTGTATTCCGTATGTAAATGCAGATGGGTAAAACTCATGCGCTGCCGCCGCTCCTTCCCTCGCGCTCCCCGCGACAGCTCATTATATCACATTTCCCGGTGAATCAAAACCGGGTCAGATCGGCCGGATGCTCTCCATGATCCGCTTGCTCAGATCCGCCGTCTCCTGATCGGAGCACCAGAAAACAACCTCCACAATCCGGTCGCCCGTCAGCATGCCGTAGCTGATGCAGGGCGCTCCGTCCGCGGGATCCTCGCCGGTTCCGCAGATCATTTCAATCCCGTTCACCTCGCGGATCTCCACATCCATCCCCGCCTCCGCCATCGCCCGGGCGGCCTCCGGCAGGTTCATCCCCTCCGAGGCGTAGAAGAAGAAATCGATCTCCATGCGCGCCCCGTTTCCCGTCCCGTCCGGCAGCCAGTAAGCGAACACACAGCTGCCGTCCCCGTTCCGGGGCCCGTCGTAGCGCATTTCCTTCGGAATGGAAACCGCCCAGGGGGATCCCGGAAGCTGAACCGTCTGCGTAACCGGCTCCGCCTGCTCCGCCCTGCCGGCCGCCAGAACCGGAATCAGCAGCAGGAGAAGGGCCAGGATGCTCCTCATCGTTTTCCGCTTCATCTTCATCAGGCTCCCTTTCCGCGTTTACCGGCTTCCCAGCACATAGGGATCGGTCCGGCTTCCGCTGCCGCCCAGGAGAACCCAGGCATCCGTTTTCAGCCATACGCCGGGCCGGACGCCCTCGTTGTCCCGCCCGACCTCGATATGCCCGATGCTGCCGTCCGCTTTGATGCAGCGGGCATGCCGGGCGTCCGCCGTGGAATTGTCCCGCGCCCAGTAAGGGCTGTGGCCGCCCCGCCCGTTGCTGTAGACGAAAAGGCGCAGCTCCTTCAGGGGCATGGGCTTCCGGGAGGAACCTTCGTACTTGACCTTGACGTCCGGATATTCCTTCGGATCGAATCCGTTGTTCTCGATCGCCCATTCCGTGCCCCAGGCCCGCAGCCCGGGATTGGCCAGGATCTTCTCCACGTTGGAGGAGCCCTCCAGCGTGATTCCCAGCCCGTAGGCCTTGTTCTTCAGGTCGTCCGCGCTCGGAAGAAAGATCTTTCCAACGCCGCTCATCTCCTCGAGCATGGCCAGCTCCCCGCCGGGAAAAGCTTCCGCCGCGAAGGTGGTGTTCAGGTACTGGCACAGTTCCGTCTGTCCGAAATCGCCCTTCAGCTCATCCCGGTAAGCTTTCAGGCTGGCGTTCATGCACCGGGCAAAAAGAATATACTCGCTCAGCAGATAGGCATGTCCGTCCTCAACGCTCAGCACCCGCCAGAGAATCGGCCGCACTTCCCCTTCCGCCGTCTGCGGATACTGTCCCAGCGTCACATACACATATCCGTTCTCCGGATCATACCCCCGCAGCGCGTCCTCCGCCCCGGCGGCGCCCGGCATCAGCCCGAGGCACAGCACCAGGCCCAGCAGCACCGACAGCAGTTTCTTCATGCCCGATCATCTCCTTTATTTCGCTTCCGCCCGGCTCCCGCCGCGGCGGACTCCTCACAGCTTGAATCCCGTAAACACGGCCTGGGCCACGTCCCGGCCCTGATCATCCGTCACATCCACCTGATAAACGCAGCTCGTATGTCCGTTTTTCCGGCATTTCGCCCGGGCCGTCAGCGTCTCCCCCCGGGGAGCGCTGAGATAGTTGAGGCTGACCTGCTGCGCCACCGTCGGCCGGTGCAGATTGGAGGAGGCCGTGGCAAAGGCAAAATCCATCAGCGTAAAGATGGCGCCTCCCATCACGCCGCCCTCCGCGTTCCGGTGATGCTCCGTCAGCGCGCACCGGCATACGGAGGTGCCTTCCCCCAGCTCTTCCAGGGTGACGCCGCTCTCCAGCGCGTAGCGGTCCTTTCTGAAAAAAGCCCTCGCTTCCTCAATGTTCTGAAACTCAGCCATCGTCTTTCCCCCCGTCCGTCCCGTTTTCCGGAACAGAAACATCATACAGAGATTCAGGAATAAAGTCAAAGAAAAAAGTCGCTTTTCTCCGCCGTTTCTGGTATACTGATTGCAGAAGCCGGTCCGCGGCCGGATCGGGATCGTTGCATACTCAGTAAAACAGAAACAGGAGGAATCAGGCATGTCAGAAGTCGCAGTGGCTCTGCCCCATGAAAGTTCAGCGGAATCCCGTCGGAAGATTGCTTTCGTCGGGTCCGAATGCTACCCCTTTGTGAAAACCGGCGGTCTTGGAGATGTGATGTATGCCCTGCCCCGGGCGCTGCTCCGGGAGGGCTGTGAAGTTCGGGTGATTCTGCCCCTGTATCAGTGCATCCCGCAGAAGTTTACCAAAAATCTGACCTGGAAGGGCTCCTTCATGATGGACCTGACCCTGGAAGGGCGCACCTTCTTCGTCGGCATCATGGAGACGGAGATCGACGGGGTGATTTATGACCTGATCGACAATAAGGAGTTCTTCGACTGGGGCAATCCCTATACCGGCCTCTGGGAGGACATTCCGAAATACTGCTATTTCTCCAAGGCCTCCCTCGCCGCCCTGAATTATCTGGAATGGACGCCGGATATCATTCACTGTCATGACTGGCAGGCCAGCCTGGTTCCCCTGTATCAGAAGACCCGCTTCTGGGGGACGCCTGTCGCCTCCGCCAAAACTGTGCTGACGATCCATAACCTCCGTTTCCAGGGCATCTGCAGCATTGATCACCTGAAATACTGGTCCGGCCTGCCGGATTATCTGTTCAATTATCCGGAGCTGAAGATCAACGATCAGGAATGCAACATGTTCAAGGGCGGCCTGGCGCTGACCGACTGGATCACCACCGTCAGCGAAACCTATGCCGAGGAGATTCAGACGCCGGCCTTCGGCGAAGGACTGGACAGCCATCTCCGGTATCACGCTACGAAGCTGAGCGGTATCGTCAACGGCATCGACACGGAGATCTGGAATCCGGATACGGATCAGCTGCTGGCCGCGCCCTACAGCGCGGAGACCTTCCTGGAGCGGAAAATCCTGAACAAGCGGGCGCTGCAGGAGTCGATGAACCTGGAACAGAAGGACGGGCATATGATTCTGGGTCTGGTTTCCCGCCTGACCGATCAGAAGGGGCTGGATCTGATTGACGCCATCTTCCCCAGCCTGATGGATACCAACACCCAGGTCGTCGTCCTGGGCACCGGGGATCAGCGCTATGAAAACGCCTTCAAATATTACGAAAACAAGTATCCCGGCTTCGTCAGCGCCAATATCACCTATAACGAAGGGATCGCTCACCGGATCTATGCCGGCGCGGACGCTTTCCTGGTTCCCAGCCTTTTCGAGCCCTGCGGCCTGACCCAGCTGATCGCCATGCGTTACGGTACCGTGCCCATCGTCCGGGAAACCGGCGGCCTGAAGGATACCGTGGCCCCCTGGAACGCGGAATCCAACGAAGGAAACGGCTTCACCTTCACGCAGTACCTGCCCGGCCGTCTGCTGGACGCGGTCAACCATGCCAAAACGCTCTATTTCACCGACCGCTGGCACTGGGACGAGATGGTCCGCCGGAACATGCAGAAGGACGTGTCCTGGCTGAAATCCGCCCGGCAGTATCTCGACCTGTATGATTCCCTCTGCGCCGGAGAGAAGGAAGCCTGATTCCTTCCGTGCCGGATGCTCCCGTAAAAAAACGAACCGCCTGTCCGGCGGTTCGTTTTTGTTCGCTCTGTCAGGGGATGCCCCGGGGCTTACCGGCTGTTGACCAGGTAATAGGAATACATGTATCCGATTTTGCCGTTCACCGAGACCCTGGACCACATCCTTCCGCTCTTCAGCACGGTCACCCGCGTTCCCACCCGGTAGGATCCCAGGATGGCGCTCCAGGAGTTCGGCTCGGACCGGAGGTTCAGCGTGGTTCCGGTCGGGGTCCAGACATACTTGGTTGTACCGCTTCCGCCGCCGGAGGAACCCGACCCGGAATACAGATACTTGGTCATCATGTATCCGGTCTTCCCGCTTACCCGGACCTTGCACCAGGTGTCCCCCTTGCTCAGCACGTTCACCCGGGTGCCGACCGGGAAAGCGTCCAGCACCTTTCCCTTGGAGGAAGGGGTCGCGCGCAGGCGGACCATATATCCGTTCCGGATCGTCTTTGTCTCCGCCAGTGCGGATACCGCGCTGAAAATCATCAGCAGACAAAGAAGCCCGGCCGTAATGCGCATGATTCTCTTCGATCCTGTCATGTCCCCATCATCCTTCCTGTATCGAACGGCAAAAGCGCGGATAAACCATCCTGCGCTTCACTATTCGAAATTCTGTTCGTTTTTTATTGTACGATATTTCCGGCGCTTGTCAATTAAGTCTGTGCTTCGTTATATTGCTATGCTGTTGCAAATATATTAAATCTTGGCTATGCGCAGTGTCTTTTTTACGGGAACGCTGATCAGCGAAGCCGCCGCGATTTTCATCGCGTCTCCCGGCAGAAACGGAACGACGCAAAGGCTCAGGGCCGATCCCAGGCCGTTTCCGGTCTGAGCCATGAACCACAGGGTTCCGATCAGATAAAGCACCGCGGTTCCGGCAGCCATCATCGCCGGAAGAACGGCGAAATGCTTTTCCTGCCGGAGGGCGCCCAGCCCGGTCAGAAAGGCGCAGGGAAGATATCCGGCCAGATACCCGCCGGTGACGCCCGCCAGCTTCTGAAATCCTCCGGAGAAGCCGGAAAAAACCGGAACGCCGGCAATTCCGATCAGCAGGTACAATCCGACGGCCAGGGTTCCTTTTTTCGGTCCCAGCAGCGCGCCCGCCAGATAGACGCCAAAGGTCGCCAGGCTCAGCGGAACCGGACCGATCGCGATGCTCAGGGGCCCGAGAATGCAGAGCAGCGCCGCCGAAACGGCCGTCATGGTCATATCCCTTGTTTTCATAATTACTCCTCCCGCCTTAAGCTGACCTCTCCGTAGTCCAGCAGAATCACTTCGTTTCCCCGCCGGACCGCGAGCCTTCCCCGGTCGTCCAGATCCAGCGCCGTGGCCGTGTATTGCTTTTCGCCTTCCATCACCGTCACCCGATGGCCGATCACGTTGGAGCGGCTTCGGCTTTCCGCCAGAAACTCCCCGGTTTCCAGCTGCCCCCAGACCCGTTCCGCCTGGTTGCAGATTTCAGCGATCAGCCGGTTCCGGTCATAGCTCCTGCCGGTTTCGTTGCCTATGGAAGTCGCGATCTCCGCCAGTTCCGGGGGGAAATCCATCGGCTGTACATTGATGCCGATTCCGGCCACCGCGTAGTCCATCCGGCCGGTTTCCAGGCTGATCCCCGCCTCGCAGAGGATGCCGCAGCATTTCCGGGATCCCAGATACAGATCATTCACCCATTTGATCCGGACGTCCGTATCCGCGACGGCCTCGATGGCCCGGGCGGCCGCCACCGCCGTCATGGAGGTAATCATCCCCGCCAGATCCGGCGCGCAGTCCGGCCGGAGAATCAGGGAAAGATAGATTCCGCTGCCCCGCGGCGAAAAAAAGGAGCGTCCCCGCCGTCCCCGGCCCCCGGTCTGGCTGTCCGCCACGACCGCGAAGCCGTGGGGCGCGCCATCCGCGGCAAGCGCCCTCGCCCTCCGGTTCGTGGAATCGATCTGATCGTGCAGCTCAATCTCCCGGCCGATGGATTCCGTCGTCAGCCATCCCCGGATGGCCTCTTCCGATAACCGGTCCGGCTCCGTCAGCAGCCGGTATCCCCGGCGGGTACCGCCTTCGATTCTGTATCCCTCTTTCCGAAGGGCTTCCACCGCCTTCCATACGGCGTTCCTGGATACCCCGATCTCCCGCGCCAGCTCCGATCCGGAGCGCTCCCCGCCCGCCGTCAGGCTCTTCAGCACATGCTCCCTGACTGTCATCCCGCGCCTCCCGTCTCAGATCCTTCCGGCTGTTTTCTCTGTGCCGGTCAGCATAGCACATTCCCTCTCCTTTTGTCAACCTTCAAAACCGCAAATATGGTTGACAATCCAACTCAGCCTTGCAACCCGCTTTTCCTTTCGCATATAATGGAAAAGAGAAACCGCGGCCGCTCCGGCGTCCGGGAGAAAGCCCGCGCCGGGAAGCCGTCCGCGTCCTGAAAATCGTTCGCTTTGGAAGGAAGTTTGCTTTGGAAGGAAGTTTGCTTTCATGAAGAAACTGCTGGTTTATCTGAAGGATTACAGAAAGGAAGCCCTGCTGGGGCCCCTGTTCAAGCTGCTGGAAGCGGGCTTTGAGCTGATCGTGCCCCTGGTGGTCGCCGCCATCATCGACCGGGGAATCGCGCAGCGGGATCAGGGCTATATCCTCCGGATGTGTCTGGTGCTGGTGGCGCTGGGGATCGTCGGTCTGGTTTGTTCCGTCACCGCCCAGTATTTCGCGGCCAAAGCCTCCGTGGGCTTTGTGACCCGGCTGCGCCATGCCCTGTATGTCCACATTCAGGATTTTTCCTACAGCGCGCTGGATCAGGTGGGCATCTCCACCCTGATCACCCGGATGACCAGCGATATGAATCAGGTTCAGACCGGCCTGAACCTGACGCTGCGCCTCCTGCTTCGCTCTCCCTTTGTCGTTTTCGGCGCCATGATCATGGCTTTCACGATCGATGTTCCCTCCGCCCTCTGGTTCGTCGCGGCGATCCCGGTACTGTCCGCGGTCATTTTCGGCATTATGCTGATCAGCCTGCCGCTGTACCGGAAGGTGCAGGAAAAGCTGGATCGGGTGCTCGGCATCACCCGGGAGAATCTGACCGGCGTCCGGGTGCTGCGGGCTTTTGGCCGGGAGGACAGTGAAACCGAACACTTTCGCGATCAGAATGAAAACCTGACCGCCCTGCAGAAACGGGTCGGAAGGATCAGCGCGCTTTTGAACCCCGTCACCTATGTGCTGATTAACCTGGCCATCCTGCTGCTGATGCATACAGGCTCTCTCCGGGTGGATGCCGGTCTGATTTCCCAGGGCGCGGTCATCGCGCTGTATAATTATATGAGCCAGATCCTGGTGGAGCTGATCAAGCTGGCCAACCTGATTATCAATATCACCAAATCGGTCGCCAGCGGCAAACGGATTCAGACCGTCCTGGATCTGCCGGCCGGCGAGCCGGTTCAGGCCGAAGCCCCGGCCGGCGACGCCCGGTTCCGCGTGCAGTTCTGTCATGCCGGCCTGAAATATGCCGGCGCCATGGGTGAATCCCTGTCCGATGTCAGTCTCTCCGTGCTGCCCGGCGAAACCGTCGGCGTCATCGGCGGCACGGGCAGCGGCAAGTCCACCCTGGTTCATCTGATTCCCCGGTTTTATGAAGCGACGGAAGGCCGGGTGCTGGTGGACGGAAAGGATGTCCGTTCCCTCGATCCCTCCGCGCTGCGCGGCCGGATCGGCCTGGTTCCGCAGAAGGCGGTTCTCTTTCACGGAACGATTCGCGACAATCTTCGCTGGGGACGGGAAAACGCGTCCGACCGGGAGCTGCTGGCCGCCGCCGAAGCCGCCCAGGCGATGGATGTTCTCGCCGCCAAGGGCGGGCTGGACGGAATGATCGAGCAGGGCGGCCGGAACCTGTCCGGCGGTCAGCGGCAGCGGCTGACCATTGCGCGGGCGCTGGTCCGTCAGCCGGATATCCTGATTCTGGA
The DNA here is from genome assembly GCA_015056205.1 of Clostridiales bacterium. GTDB lineage: Bacteria > Bacillota > Clostridia > Christensenellales > Aristaeellaceae > Aristaeella. Next base: position 81,411 of record SVGS01000013.1, read on the forward strand.
CGACAGCTCCTCCGCGCTGGATTTTGCCACGGACGCCGCCCTCCGCCGGTCCCTGCGGGAGCTCCCCTCCCGGCCCGCGGTCTTTATTGTCTCCCAGCGCACCTCTTCCATCCGCCACGCGGATCAGATCATCGTGCTGGATGACGGGCATGTGGCCGGAATCGGACGCCATGACGATCTGCTGAAAACCTGCCCTGTCTATCAGGAAATCTATGATTCCCAGTTCCGGAAGGAGGCGGTGACCGCATGAGCGCGAAACAGAAAGCGGACCGGGGCACCTGGCTGAAGGTGCTGCGCTATCTGAAGCCCTATTGGGCGCTGATTCTTCTTTCCATCGCGCTGTCCGCGGTGACCGTCGCCCTGACCCTGTATGTACCGGTCCTCATCGGCCGGGTGGTGGATCAGATCATCGGTCCCGGCCGGGTCCTTTTTCAGCAGGTCGCCTCGCTGCTGGTGCGCATCGGCATCATCGTCCTCATCACCGCCGCGGTCCAGTGGATCGTCAACACCATCAACAACCGGATTACCTATCATGTGGTGCGGGATATCCGGGATCAGGCCTTCAGCCATCTTCAGACGCTTCCCCTGAGCTATCTGGACGCTCATCCGACCGGCAGCATCGTCAGCCGGATCATCGCGGATGTGGATCAGTTCGCGGACGGTCTCCTGCTGGGGTTCACCCAGCTGTTTACCGGCGCGGTCACGATTCTGGGAACCCTGGGCTTCATGATTTCCATCCGTCCGGGCATCGCCGCTGTTGTGGTGCTGCTGACGCCCCTCAGCTTCCTGGTCGCCCGGTATATCGCGACCCATACCTACAGTTTCTTCCGGCAGCAAAGCGAAACCCGGGCGGAGCAGACCGCCTTTATTGATGAAATGCTGGGAAACCAGAAGGTGGTCAAGGCCTTCGGTCAGGAGCGGAATTGCGTGGAGCGCTTTGATGAGATCAACGGCCGGCTGGCCGGCTGTTCCCTGAAGGCGATCTTCTATTCTTCCCTGACGAATCCCTGTACCCGGTTCGTCAATAATGTGGTTTACGCGGCGGTCGCCCTGAGCGGCGCCCTGGTCTGCGTCGCGACGGCCGGAACCGCCTCGGTGTTTACGGTGGGCGGTCTCTCCGCTCTGCTGGCCTACGCGAATCAGTACACGAAGCCATTTAACGAAATCAGCGGTGTGATCACGGAACTCCAGAACGCGCTGGCCTGCGCCTCCCGGATCTTCGCCCTGATCGACGAGCCGTCGGAAACCCCGGACAGTCCGGAAGCGCGCGTCCTGAGCGGCGCGAAGGGACAGGTGGATCTGCGGGAGGTTGCCTTCTCCTATGTTCCGGATAAGCCGCTGATCGAGCATCTGAATCTGCAGGTCTCCCCCGGGCAGCATATCGCCATTGTCGGCCCGACAGGCTGCGGCAAAACGACGCTGATCAATCTGCTGATGCGCTTTTATGATGTCCGCTCCGGCTCCGTCTCCGTGGAGCAGACGGATATCCGCCGGATCACCCGCCGCAGCCTCCGCGCGCAGTACGGCATGGTTCTGCAGGAAACCTGGCTGAAGGCCGGAACCATCCGGGAAAACCTGACGCTGGGCCGGCCGGACGCTTCCATGGAGGAACTGACCGCCGCCTGCAAGGCCGCCCACGCGCACAGCTTTATCAGCCGCCTGCCCGAAGGCTATGATACCGTGATCGGCGAGGACGGCGGTTCCCTCTCCCAGGGGCAGAAACAGCTCCTGTGCATTGCCCGGATCATGCTCTGTCTTCCCCCCATGCTGATTCTGGATGAGGCGACCTCCTCCATCGATACCCGGACGGAGATCCGGATTCAGAAGGCCTTCGCCGCCATGATGGCCGGCCGTACCTCCTTTATCGTGGCGCACCGGCTCAGCACCATCCGGGAAGCGGATCTGATCCTGGTCATGCGGGACGGCCATATCGTGGAACAGGGAACCCATGAATCCCTGCTGGCCCGGAACGGATTCTATGCCACCCTCTACAACAGTCAGTTCGCGTCATAACCGGCCGGAGGTCAGCCGGAAAAAGGCCCCGGATTCTTGAAAGAAAACCGCCTTCCGGGCTTGTCAAAACGGGGCTTCTGGGATAAACTTGTATTATCAACACAAGATCAAAGGAGGCTATCCGCCAATGAAAATGACATTCCGCTGGTACGGCAGTCAGACCGACCCGATCCCCCTGAAATATATTAAGCAGATTCCCGGCATGACCGGTCTGATGGGCCTGCTCGATAAGGCCGCCGGTGTCGACTGGCCGGAGGAGGAATTTGCCGCCCTGAAAAAAGAGGTCAATGAAGCCGGTCTGGAGATCGAGGTCATCGAATCCGTCAATGTTCATGAGGACATCAAGATGGGTCTCCCCTCCCGGGAGGAATACATCGCCAACTACATCTCCACCATCCGGATGCTGGCAAAGCACGGCGTGAAGGTCATCATCTACAACTTCATGCCGGTGTTTGACTGGCTGCGCACCGATCTGGCGCGCGTCATCCCGGAGGACGGCAGCAACAGCCTGTATTTTGACGAAAAGGATCTCGGCGCGATGGGCCCCCTGGAAATCGTCCGCAAAACCGCGGAGGACAGCAAGGGCTTCACCCTGCCCGGCTGGGAGCCGGAGCGTCTGGCCCTGCTGGAAACGACGCTGAAGCAGTATGAAAACATCGGCCCGGACGATCTGCGGAAGAATTTCAAGTATTTCCTGGATGCGGTCATCCCGGTCTGTGAGGAAGTCGGCGTCCGGATGGCCTGCCACCCGGATGATCCCGCCTGGCCCATTTTCGGTCTCCCCCGCATCACCCACAGCCAGGAAGACTTTGACAAGATGGTTCAGCTGCACGACAGCCCCGCCAACACGCTGTGCCTGTGCACCGGCTCCCTGGGAAGCAACCCGGATAATGATATCCCCTCCATCATCCGTCATTTCGGTGAAATGAACCGGATCGGCGCCATGCACGTTCGGAACGTGAAGTACCTCGGATATCATCATTTCCGCGAAGCGGCCCATCTTTCCTGCACCGGCGACCTGGATCTGTATGAAATCATGAAAGCCATCTATGACACCTGCCCGGATACCTATATCCGTCCGGACCACGGCCGGATGATCTGGGATGAGCAAGGCCGTCCGGGCTACGGCCTCTATGACCGCGCGCTGGGCGCCGCCTATCTCAACGGTCTCTGGGAAGCCATTGACAAAGGACGTAAAAACCTGTAAAATCACTCCCTGTTGGGGGAGAGAATCCCATCGATTCTCTCCCCCGTTTTCACCCGCAGCGATATTTCGCCGCAGCTCCCCGGGAGTCCTGAAGAATATGGTCCCGTAGCTCAGCAGGATAGAGCGGTCGCCTCCTAAGCGACAGGCCGTGGGTTCGAATCCCGCCGGGATCACCAAAACTCGCTATATATTGTAGCGAGTTTTTGCTGTTTATACTGCATATTGTGTTTTCTAACAAATTGGCGGTAGACGTGAAAGTCGAACACACCGCCGTTGTTTGCAATGCCAACAGCCAACTAACGCCATGCTGCCTGCCGCCTTTCAGGCGGAAGGTGAACTGAAACCCCAAAAAGATGGATAGGAAAAGCCCTGCACCGGCGTACAGAAAGCCACCACTAAGCAAAACAAGCAATGAGAAAGTTTTGTTAAGAAAGCAAATATATGGACCGTGCAATTTCTTTCGACTTCTCGCTATTTATTTCTTGATACAAGCATGATATGGATAACGTGAGTTTTGTTAGATTTCTAATTGTCAGAGCCATTAGCTGCCAACATCACTGCAAATTTTGGTGGACGACGATGCCAAAGATGGCAGATGGTCGGACTGCCATCGAAACTCCTTTGCTGTTTTTGCAAGTCTGCGTATTTACCATGAATCTTTCCTTCAATCTTGACGCAAATTGCTATTGGATGTATTATAAATACGCAAATTCCGTATTTGTGAGGTGAGCGTATGATCCTTATGTACGTTAGGTTGAACCATGTTTATGGCTTCGATGACTTTGAACTCAATCTGACCTATCCTCGCAAGCTGAATGTCTCCGTTCTTGGCCTCGAAGCTCTGGCGGGACGTGAGCGCTTCCGGTACAAGAAAGCGCTGATTCTGATGGGTGCAAACGCTACCGGCAAAACCAGTCTGGGGAAAGCGTTGCTGAAGATCTTCAGTTCCATTCAGGAGTCCAATGAGGCAATTCTCCGCGATCTGGATGGCACCAGACATCCGGCTGAATTCCAGGTGGATTTTGTCAATGAGGGTTATACGCTGCATCGCTTTGCCGGGACTATTTCAGGCGAGAACGTAAATGTCCGCTACTATTCCGCTGAAATCGGCGAAATGGATTCTTATGAGATGGTGGTACAGCGGCTATCGGACAGAACAGATGAGATCGGCGGCAGCTTCAAAAGGCTGAAGGAGCTGATTGGTCCACTCCATTTCCGTTTCGCCTATCCTGAGATTGAAACGTCCCTACGCATGAAGGAGGTTAATCAGCGCGTTCTCCTGAAAACACTGCGGGCCGTGATTGGTACGCTTGATCCAACACTGTCCGATGTTTCCATTTCCAGGGAACTGAAGGATTCCTTTGTGATTCGACGCCGGGATCAGGATATTATCATTCAGGATGGCAAACTGCTGAACCGAGAGCTTTTGTCCAGCGGCACGGCAGAAGGTATTGACGTCGCTGTCTTCCTCGCATCCATGATGTCCGGCGGAAACTGCTTCTATTACTGTGATGAACACTTTTCCTATATTCAGAGCGACATTGAAAAGCGCATCTTCGGTCTGATGGTTGAGCGTTTGGGCCAAGGCGGACAACTTATCTTCACAACTCACAATACAGATATGCTGAATCTGAATCTGCCCAATCACACCTTTGCCTTCATGCGGAAAAGCATTGAGGACGGCATCTGGCAGGTTTCCGTCACCTTTGCGTCTGATCATCTCCGGCGCAGAACGGATTCCGTAAAATGTGCCATGGAAAATGATGTGTTCGATTCCTTGCCGGATGAGAGTCTTCTGGATGATCTGGAAACCGCTCCGGAGGTGGATGCGATATGAAAAAGTGCATCTATCTGACCGAAGGTGAGTGTGAGGAAAAGCTGATAAAGTGTTATTCCGCACACTGTATGCGGCGAAAACGAGCCGAAATCGTCAAATTCAATGTACTTCACACCTCATGGAAAACGACGAGAAGCGCGTCAAAATCCATGAGGCTTTTCATGAGCATGGACATTC